>NZ_JBBKZT010000012.1:0-293285 GCF_037889975.1 Variovorax rhizosphaerae
CGAGACCGGTCGCATGGCGCGCTCGCTGGTGTTGTTGTCCGCTTCCAGCATCCCGTGCTCCAGGAATGTCGTCAACGCTGCCCAGTTGCTCATCGTGTAGCCGAAGGCCTGGCCCAGAGGCGACTTCGGCAGCAGCGTCGGCGCGTGATGGTCCAGCCAGCGCCGCATGTCCTGGAGCAGCGGAAGCGTTCTGGCTTGCCGCTGCCTGCATCGCTCATCGGGATCGTCGTCGCGTATCTCTTCCTCGATGCGGTACACCTCGCCGAAGAAGCGCATGGCCTCGTGTGCCAAGCCCGGGGACGTCCCGCGCGGTGCGTCCTTGACGATCTTCGCAAAGCGCCGCCTCGCATGCACCAGGCAGGCTGCGTGCGTGACGCCCGAGCGGAAGCTCTCGGCGTAGCCCGAGAAGTCATCGGCTTGCAGCAGCCCGCGCCAGGCGCCGAGAATGCGCCTTGGATGAGTGCCCGAGCGGTCGGTCGTGAAGTCGTACAGGGCTGCCGGCGCGATCTTCTGCCATCGACCCTCCTCGTTTGGCAGCCAGCCGCCCGAGAGATAGACCCACAGCCTGGCGGTGATGGTCCGCCCGCGTGGCGGACCATCGCGCGGGGCCTTCAACGCGAGCGTCGTGTCGTCGGTGAAGATCACCGGACTGGCCAGCACATGACGGTGCAGCGGCGCCATCAGGCGCTGCAGCAGTTCAGCCCCCGACAGCGCCCAGTCGCACAGCGTCTGGCGAGCGATGCGCGCACCGTGCCGCGCGAAGATGCGCTCCTGGCGGGCCAGGGGGCAATGGTCCTGGTACTTGGAGACCATCACCTGCGCGAGCAGGCCAGCGCCGGCGTTGCTCCTGGGCAGCGGCGAGGCCTGGGCCGACGCCGTGCGAACGGTGCTCATGCCGCGCTCGTCCTCGCAGCGGTACTTCATGCGCGCATGCTGGATCACCACGAGCCTGGCCGGCGTGTACTCCAGCATCTCGCTGAGTTCCTCGCCGATGCACTCCACGCGTCGGAACTGGGTCTTCTCCTGATCGCTCAGGTCGTGTTCGACGCGCTGTCGAGGAACATCGGCATCGATGGCCGGACGGCCGTTGCGGCGTCTCTTGTGGCCGGCGACATCACGATGCTCCTCGGGTGGCACAGGGACTTCGACCGTGTCCTGCCAGAGCTCGGGCTGCAAGGCCTGCAGCACTTCCGCGCGCGGGCCGAACAGGCGGCGCTTGAACTCGGCCAGTTGGGCTGCCAGCGAGGCCATCTGCGCATCGGCTTGGGCACGCACGGCAACGAGCGCCTGCGCGAACTCCACCACCAGATCCTTCAGCGGCTCCACCGCATCGGGCAGTGCAGCGCGGTCGATGGGGGTGGCCAGAAGCATGGGCCAATGATCGCAGCCCGCGCTCTTGCGGGCATTCGGTGAAGTGCCGATTGCCTCGCGGCAACGCTCCCACGCCGTCAGATCACGGCACTGGCCTCAACGCTTCTCAGTCGTCTTGTTCGGCTTAGGTCGATGCCTTCGAGCCACGCGATCAACTCGCTCATCGCGATGCCCGAGGTTGCCAGATGCGAGGGGTCCGTGAAGCGGCCCGCCTCGAGACGCTTGTAGAGGACCCAAAATCCGTGGCGATCCCACACGAGCAATTTCGCGCGGTCGCGGCGTCGCCCGATGAAGACGAAGACCTGGCCCGACAACGGGTTCATGCCCATCGCCGAGGCAACCATCTGCGACAGGCCGTCGATCGACTTCCTCATATCCACCGCCTCGCTGCAGACGTAGGCGCGGATCGCTGAGGACAGGATCACGCCAGCCTCGCCATCACGCGCTCGAGCACTCGATCGGCGGCCTTGCCGTTCAGGCGCAAGGTCATTCCACCCAACGAGATCTCCAGCGACTCGGCCTCTTGCGCGACTGACGCCGCCGCCTTGGGTGCCGCTGGTGCGCGCAGGGCAACGAAGGAGATCGGCTGCTTGGTTGTGGCAGTTGTCGCCGTCGTCCCTGTCGCGACAGCATTACCTCCGCGTCGTCGACCGCTGACGCGATGGCGGTATGTCGACAGCGCAAGCTCATGCGCCTCGCAATACTGCGGCACGCTCATCCCCGACTCAAGGCGCAGCCTCTCGTGCTCCTGCCAGAACGCGTCGCCGCGCTCCACCATCGTCTTGCCAGTGCGCCAGTCCACGCGATGCTTCCTTGCCCGTGCACCGCCATCCTTGTCCAGTTCCATCGTCAACATCCTCAATGTGAAGACGTCGACCTTCCTTCATCAAGGATCCATTCGCAAGAACGGGGACGCTCGGACATTTACGCATCACGAGCATGCCTTTCAAGGAAGGCGATCGCTTTCCGAAGGGCGCCACGCTGGTCGCCTTCGACTGCGCCCGCCTCGGTGCCGAACTCAATGCGGCACGTGCCGGCCAGAAGGCCGAAGCGCGCAATGCCGAAGTGCAGAACGCCCTGCTCGGCATGGAGGCCACGGGCCGCGCCGAAGCCGAGATCGCCGGCCTCAAGCAGAAGGAACGCGAAGCGCAGTCGCAAGTCATCGAGGCCCGCATGTCGGGCTGCAAGGTGGTCGCGCCTTTCGCTGGCCGTGTCGTGGAAACGATGGCCCGCGTGCATGAAGCACCGCAAGCCAACGACAAGCTGATGCGCGTCGTGAGCGACGGCCCGGTCGAGCTTCACATGGTGGTGCCGTCGAAGTGGTTGTCCTGGCTCAAGTCCGGCTCCGACTTCGCCTTCAAGGTCGATGAAACGGGTGATGTCGTGCAGGCCAGGGTGCAACGCATCTCGGGTGGCGTGGATGCGGTGAGCCAGACGGTCAAGGTGATTGCCGCGGTGCCGAAGGAGCCTGCGCAAGTCCTGCCCGGGATGAGCGGTCGCGCGACGCTCGGCGGCGCAGCCGCCACGGGTGCGGCGCCCATTGCCGCCGCGCCGGCTGTCGCTGTCGCACCTGTGGCGTCCGCCGTGCCGGTCGCAGCCGCTCCGGCCCCCGCTGCGGCCCCTGCGGCTGCCATGTCCAACAGCACGAAGGCCACCGCCGTCGCGCAATCCACGGCAGCGGTTCGCGCCCGCTGAAGACGTCATGACGAATACACAGAAGATCGAGCCGGCCGTGGCCGCCACGCCCGCCAAACCCTTGCTGCGGCCCCGCCTCGTGGTCCGTGAGAACCGCAGTGCCGAATCGCAACCGGCTGCGCAGAAGAGCGCGGCCATGAAGGCTCCCACGAGCCCCGCCGCGAGCCCGACCGCAGAAGCACCCAGGGCTGTTGCAGGCACCATCGCGCCGGCGCAAGCCAATGCCGCGATGAGCCCCAGCATCGCCCACCTGATCCGCATCGAAGGCGAACTGCGCCGCATCGCCACGCGTGAAGCGCTGTGGCAACACCTGGCCAACGAAGCCGTGGCGCTGCTGCCCTTCGGCCAGGCGCTGGTGCTCGAATCGCGCGAGTCGCTCGCGAAGGTCGCCCAGTCGAAGTACATGGCGAAGTTCAAGGCGCAGCCGCGCACCGAATCGGACGCCACGGCATGGGCCGTCGCCGCCGTCTCCGGCCTGGCCAAGGTCAACCGCGACGCGCCAATGCTGCGCTGGTACGAGAACCTCACCGCCACCCTGTGGCGCCAGGGTGAAGTCGCGCGCATGTCGCACATCTTCAGCCTGCCTTCGTATGCCGACCCTGCGGACCCCTGCACCGAAGAAGCGGCCCTGCGCCACATGCTGTGGGTGCCCCTGGTCGATGGCGAGCAAGCCATCCGGACCGGCTGGCTGCTGGCCCGCGACACCGAATGGGACGAGTCGCACCAGAAGCTGGCCGAGCGCCTGGCCCAGGCCTACGCACATGGCGCCAGCGCCATCGCCGGCCGCGCCAAGCCCGTGCGCAACTGGCGCCAGCATTACCGCAAGGCCGCCATCGGTTCGGCCGTGGCCGCGCTGCTGTTGGCCTTCGTGCCGGTGCCGCTGACGACGCTGGCCCCGGTCGAAGTCACGCCGCAGGATCCGTTCGTCGTGGCTGCACCGGTGGCCGGCGTGGTCGAGCGGATCCTGGTCGCCCCCGGCGCCCAGGTGAAGGAAGGCACACCGCTGGTCCAGCTCGTGGACACCACGCTGCGCAGCGAATTCGATGTCGCGACGCAAAAGCTGGAAGTCGCGCGCGCCAAGATGCTGCGCTTCCAGCAAGCCGCGGTGGACGACCAGAGCGCCAAGCGCGAACTCGCGGTGGCTCAGAGCGAAGAATCCGTGGCCAGCGCCGAACTCGAATTCGCCCGTGCGCAGTTCGACAAGTCGATCATCAAGGCCAGGGAAGCCGGCGTCGCCCTCTATGGCGATCCGCGCGACTGGGTCGGCCGCCCGGTGGCGGTGGGCGAAGCGATCATGCGCGTCGCCAACCCGAAGGAAGTCGAGTTCCAGATCAAGATGCCGGTGGCCGATGCGGTCAACCTGCGCGACGGCGCCGAAGCCAAGGTCTTCCTCGACGCTGCGCCCCTGTCGCCGATCAAGGCGACCGTGGTCCGCGCAGCCTACAAGGCCGAGGCCGATGCGGCCGGCGTGGCCAGCTTCACGGTCACGGCCCGCGGCACGGACCTCCAGGCACCGGCCGAACGCCTTGGCCTGCGCGGCACGGCCCGCGTCTATGGCGAGCCCGTCTCGCTGTTCTATTACCTGATGCGTCGCCCGCTGACGGCACTGCGCCAATGGACCGGAGTCTGATGCCATGGAACACGCAAACGCACTTCACGGTATGCAAGCCGGCATGCCACCCGGCCTGCAAGCCGCCGCGGCACAGAAGCCCAAGCTCGACGACCAGGTGCTGCCGCCGTTGCGGCAAGACCTGCGCCTGATCGAAGGCGGCGCCGGTGGCGCCAAGGCCGGCCATGAAGGACAGTGGAAGATCCACGACCCGATGGCCCAGCGCTTCTTCGAGATCGAACGCGATGCGGTCGACCTGCTGTCCTGCTGGGACGCGAGCACCGTCGGCGCGATGCGCGCGCAGGTGGTCGCCAACACCGGTCGCGAAGTCTCCGACGAGTCGATCGCCGCACTGCTGGAATTCCTGCAACGCCATGAGCTGGTGCGCCCCGCCGCCCAGCAGACCTTTGCGCGCGTGCGCCGCCAGGCCGAGGGCGCCAAGCGCTCCTTCGGCAACAAGCTGCTGCACAGCTACCTGTTCTTCAAGGTGCCTCTGGCTCGGCCCGACGCTTTCCTGCGCAAGACCCAGCATCTGGTGCGCGTGTGCTTCCAGCCGATGTTCTGGTACGTGCTGGCCGGCATGGGGCTCATCAGCCTCTACCTCGTCTCGCGCCAGTGGGACACCTTCCTGCACACTTTCCCCGACATGTTCTCGGTGGCCGGCGTGGCGACCTTCGGCATCAGCCTGGCGCTGGTCAAGACGCTGCATGAACTCGGCCATGGCTACGCGACGGTGCGCATGGGCTCACGCGTCACGACCATGGGTGTGGCCTTCGTCGTGATGACGCCGATCCTCTACACCGACACCACCGACGCGTGGCGCCTGCCGAACCGTCGGCAGCGCGTGCTGATCGATGCGGCCGGCATGGCAGTGGAACTGATCATCGCGGTGATCGCCACCTACCTCTGGATCTTCCTGCCCGAAGGCGCGCTGCGCCATGCGGCCTTCGCGCTGGCGACGACCAGCTGGATCATGAGCATCGCGGTCAACTGCAACCCGCTGATGCGCTTCGACGGCTACTACCTGTTCAGCGACCTGATCGGCGAGCCCAACCTGCAGGAGCGTGCGTTCGCGATGGGCCGCTGGTTCCTGCGCGAGCAACTGTTCGGCTACGGCGACGAGCAACCCGAGCCCGCGGAAGGCCGCCAACGCCTGCTGCTGATCGGCTTTGCGTATGCGACCTGGGTCTACCGCTTCTTCCTGTTCATGGGGATCGCATTCCTAGTCTATCACTTCTTCTTCAAGGTGCTCGGCATCTTCATGTTCGCTGTGGAAATGGGCTGGTTCATCGTGATGCCGATCTGGCGTGAAGTGCAGGTGTGGCTCAAGCGCCGCGCGGAAACGGGTGCGCGCGTGCGTGTCACCGCGGTGGTCACACTGGGCCTGGTGTTCGCCTTCCTCGTGCCCTTCCCGTACATGGTGCGCATTCCCGCCGTGCTGACGGCCGCCGAGCAGGCGCCTTCGTTCGCACCGCGCCCGGCGCGCATCGAGCAGATCCTGGTGAAGACCGGCGACCCGGTGAAGGCCGGACAGGTGATGATGAAACTCTCGGCGCCCGAGATCGAGCAACAGTTGCAAGCCGCCTTCGACCGCGCCGCGCTGCTGGAAGAACGCATGGGCCGCCGCGCCGCGGACTCGCGCGACCTCTCCGACAGCCTGGTGCTGGCGCGTGAACTGCGCCTGGAGCGCGACCGCATCGAAGGGCTGCAACGCGAGAAGGCACGCCTGGTCGTGCAGGCGCCGATGGACGGCGTCGTCATGGAAATCGCACCCGAGTTGCATTCGGGCCGGTGGATCAACGCGACGACCATGCTCGTGCTGGTCGGCAAGCCCGGCACGCTGGAAGCGCGCGGCTACATCGACTCGGAAGACCTGGAACGCATTCAGGACGGCGACAAGGGCACCTTCGTCGACGAGCACCATGTTGCCGCCACGCGTGACATCCAGGTCAAGCGCATCGGCGCCGCGGCCTCGGACACGCTGGACAACTGGCTGCTGGCTTCCACCTTCGGCGGCCCGATCGACGCGCGCGCTGAAGGCAAGAAAGCGCGCTCGGAGCATGCGATGTTCGAGATTGCTGCCTCGGTGAGCAATGCCGATGGTTCCGGACCGCGCACCGAGCTGCGCGGCGAGATGCATGTGCGCGGCGACTTCCAGAGCATGGCCTGGCGCGTGTTCAAGCGCGTGACGCACGTGCTGGTGCGTGAGGGCGCGGCGTAACGCCCGGCCCCCGCCTTTCCCGCTCGACATCAACGGCCACCGCTTCCGGTGGCCGTTTTCATTTTTCCGCTTGGGAAATTTTTGAAGTGTTTTGCAGGAGGTGTAGCCGCAAACACGCCGGATGTCGGAAATTTCCGGGGAGGCAAGGGGACTGAACCCGCAGCCACTGGGCGGGTGTTTCGGTATATTCAGGGTTAACCCTTAAGGGTGTTGGCGCAAAGTGATTTGCGAATTCGAAGCGGCTTTCAGGAGCCGCCGTCGAGGCACCTCCCGAATGCGACTGTGGAGTTTCAAGCGTAGTAAGAGAGCAGCGGCTGATTGGGGATTTCCAGAAGGAAATCGGGTTGTTTTGAATTGAATCGAACGGAAGAAATTGAATTCGACGAAATCTGCGTCGCAATTCATTTCCAGCAGATTCAATTGCCCTCAACGAACGGAGTCCCCATGTTCAAGCGCTATTCGAACCGCCAATCCTCTTCCACCACGCCGGCCCGCAAGCCCGTCCCGAAGATCCGGTTGCAGGCACTCGAATCGCGCGTTTTGCTGGATGCGGCCGCAGCCGCCACCGTCGAGGCGATGGCCGACCAGGGCCATGCCCCGGTCGATGCGCAACCCGATGCTTCCAATGCCGAACTCATGCAGGCGCTGGCCCATGCCAACACGCACCTGGCGCCCGTCGATTCCGGCGATGCCCATCCCGCCGATTCCGCCGACACCGCTGCCCACGCGGCCAACGTCTATTTCATCGATCACTCCCTCGCCGACGTCGACACCCTGGTCAAGGACCTGGGACCGAACGCCGAGATCCACTTCATCGAGCCCGGCCAGGACGGCGTTCAGCTCATCGCCGACACGCTCGCCGGTCGCAGCGACATCGGCGCCATCCACCTCGTGAGCCACGGCGGCGAGGGCCAGCTGCACCTGGGCAGCGCCACGCTCACCCTGGAGAGCATGCAGGGCGAGTACCGCGACGAACTGGCTGCCATCGGCCGCAGCCTCTCCGCCGACGGCGACATCCTCATCTACGGCTGCGACTTTGCTGAAGGCACGGAAGGCCAGCACGCGAGCGAACTGCTCGCCAGCATCACCGGCGCCGACGTCGCCGCATCGACCGATGCCACCGGCGCCGCGGGCCTGGGCGGCAACTGGACGCTGGAAAGCCACACCGGCGCCGTCGAAGCCCGCGCCATCGAGGCGCGCGACTGGAACCACCTGATGGCCGCGCCCACGCTGACGCTGGACGCCAACGGCTCCTCGGGCGGCACGGGCGGCAACTACCGCATCACCTCCGGTCCGGGCGGCTCGGAGCCGACGCACCTGGCCGACGTGGATGCGCTCGTCTCCGATGCCGACAACGACATCCAGTCGCTCACGCTCTCGCTCGGCGGCTTCGCCAACGGCGCGAAGGAAAGCATCACTTTCGGCAGCGGCAACGCCATGCAGTTCGTGCGCATGGACGGCGTGGCGCACGACCCGATGAAAGTGACGGTCGGCGGCACGCAGTTCGACATCCAGTACAACGGCTCCGCCATCACCGTCTCGCGCAGCGGTGGCGGCAACATCAGTGCGGCCGAACTCAACAGCCTGCTGCGCACGGTCGGCTACCTCAACGACGCGACCACCGCGAGCGTGGTCACCGGCAACCGCACCGTGGGCTTCACGGTGAGCGATGGCGCCAGCACTTCGGCCGCCCGCTTCACCACCGTCAACGTGGTTGCGCAACAGCGCTTCGACGACCAGGGCAATGCCTACGTCGTCATCGCCAACACCGCGCCGGTGGTCGGCAGCGACGGCAACACCTACGCGGCCAACCGTTCCAGCCAGCTGGTGACCATCGCCTTCGGCGACGCTGAACTGCAACGCTCCGAATGGTCGGCCGGCATCAACGTCAACGCGATGGGCTTCAACACGGCCGATGGCTTTTCCTACGGCATCAGCGGCAGCAACGTCGTGCGCATCGGCGGCGACGGCTCGATGGTCATCCTCGGCACGGTCGACGGCACCGGCGCGCCCGCATCCTTCGCGGCCGGCGGCTTCACTTCGGGCGACTTCGGCCCGGACGGCCTGCTCTATGTCTACAGCAGCAGCTATCGCACCCTGCAAGCCATCAACGTGCAGACGATGAAGTGGGACCATTCGGTCGACTTCACCGTGCCGACGGCCGGCGCCAACATCGCCGACATCGCCTACAACGCCAAGGACGACAAGTTCTACGGCGTGCTGCCCGCGGCCTCCGGCGGCGGCCTGCTGAGCATCGACCGGACCACGGGCGCGACCCGAGTCATCGGCGCCACCGGCGTCGGTCCGACCGTGGCCTTCGGCGGCATGTTCTCCGACGTCACCGGCAACATCTACGGCTTTGCGAACAGCACCGGACAGGTCTACAAGTTCGACGTGAACACTGGCGCGGGAACGGCGCTGCCGAACTCGTCCGTGGGTATCGTCACCGGCGCGGACGGCTTTTCGAGCCGCGAGTTGCGACTCGTCAACACCGATCCCGTGGCACACGACGACGGGGTCTATCCGGTCACCGTCGACGGCGACGGCGGCTACAGCTTCGACCCGGTCGTGGACTACCACGGCCCTGTGCCCGGCATCACCTACACGGTCGATGATGGCAACGGTGGCACCGCCACTGGCAAGCTCACGATCGTCGTGACGCCGGTCAACGATGCGCCCGTTGCTGTGGACGACACGTTCTCCACGAAGGAAGACACCGCACTGGTGCTGGACCTCGTCGGCAACGACAAGGATGTGGACGGCGACACGCTGCGCGTGGCGTCGATCAATGGCACGGATCTGACCTCGGGCACAGCTCAAGTCATCGATGTGCCGAACGGCAAGGTCAATGTGGCTGCCGACGGCACGATCACCTTCGCGCCGAACCAGGACTACAAGGGCCCGGTGAGCTTCGACTACGAAGTCACCGACCCGTCAGGTGCCCGCGACACGGGCAGCGTCAGCATCACCGTGACCCCGGTGAACGACGCCCCGGTCAAGAGTGGCGACACCCTGGGTGAGCTGACCTTGTCGGTCAAGTCGGTCAACGATGCCCCGGTGACCGGTGACGACACGGTCACGACCGACGAAGACAAGCCTGTCGTGCTGGACCTGCTGGCCAACGACCGCGATGCCGACGGCGACGCGCTGAAGATCACCTCGATCAACGGCACCGCCGTGACGGGTGGCGCGCAGACCATCGACGTGCCGAACGGCAAGGTCAGCATTGCTGCCGACGGCACGATGACCTTCACGCCCAATCGCGACTACAACGGCCCGGTGAGCTTCGCCTATGTGGTCGAAGACACGTCCGGTGCCAAGGGCACGGGCACGGTGAACGTCTCGGTGGCCTCGGTCAATGACGCGCCTGTCATCAAGGGCCCGGCCCAGCCGGGCAACCCGGGTGCGGGCAAGCCAGGCACCCCCGACCAGGGCAAGCCCGGTGAATCCGGCAACGGGACCGACATCGTCACCGAAGACACGCCCCTGGTGGTGCAGCCCGCCGAGGGCCTGCTGAGCAACGTCGTCGATCCCGACGGCGACACGCTGGCCATCAAGGACTTCACGGTCGATGGCGTCAAGGGTCCGATCCTGGCCGGCCGGCCGGCCGACATCCCCGGCGTGGGCGTACTCGTCATCAACGCTGATGGCGGCTATACCTTCACCCCGGCGCCGGACTACAACGGCCCGGTGCCCATGGCCCACTACACGGTGGCTGATGGCCACGGCGGCGAAGTGACTGGCGAGCTGGCCTTGACGGTCAAAGCGGTCAATGACGAACCGGTTGCCAACGACGACGCAGCCACGACCGATGAAGACAAGCCCGTCGTGCTCGACCTGCTCGGCAACGACAACGACCTGGACGGCGATGCCCTGCGCATCAGCTCGATCAATGGCACGGCGCTCACCGGCGGCGTGCAGGACATCGCCGTGCCCCATGGCATGGTCCACATCGCGGCAGACGGCACGATCAGCTTCATGCCGGCACCCGACTACAACGGCCCGGTCCGCATCGCATACGTGGTGGCCGATTCGTCAGGCGGCACGGGCACTGGTACCGTCCGCATCGATGTGGCCGCGGTGAACGACGCGCCGGCGGTGATCGGCGAAACGGTGCCGGGCACGAACGATCGCCCGATCGTTGTCGGTCCGGAAGGCGGCCTGCTGACCAACGACGGTGACCTGGACGGCGACTCGCTGACCATCAAGAGCTTCACGGTTTCCGGCGTGGAAGGCCCGATCGATGCTGGCAAGCCGGTCGAGATCCCCGGTGTCGGCTCCTTGAACATCAACGCCGACGGCAGCTACAGCTTCACACCGGACCGCCACTATTCGGGCACCCTGGTGATCAGCTACACCGTGAGCGACGGCAAGGGTGGCTTGGTCACTGCGGCCCTGACGCTCGACATACGCCAGGCCAACGACACATACCACGACGACTATCCCTTCGTGTTCGAACCCTCTGACGATCTGTTCGGTCGCCACGAAAGCGAACGGCGCCCGGTCGTGGACGCAGTCGGCCCGCGCACTGGCACGCCCCTCGTGCATGCCGAGGGCGCGGTGCTCGACGCCATCAATGGGTTGCAGGGCCTGGGTGGCACGCAGGACCTGAGCGCACGCGGCGCGGTGCTGCAAGCAGTCAATGGCGTGGCGTCGCTGCATGGCAGCTCGCTGGACAGCGCGCATCGCGTGCTGGGTGCGGAGCAGGGCAGCCAGGTCGTCGGCCACGTCGCCAGCGACAACGCGCTGCACGCGCAAGTCGAGGCGATGGCTGGCGTTGACGTGGAAACGCGCTCGATGACTTCGCTGCGCGTCGATTCGGACGTGCACCTGGCGCTGTACTCACGCGGCCAGCAAACCTGGATCGACGTGAGCGACCAGGCGGCACCCGCCCAGTCGACCATCACGAAGATCAGCGCCACGCTGGCCGACGGCAAGGCGTTGCCGAGCTGGATCCGCGTGGATGGCCACGGCCACATCGCGATCGAGCGCCCGGTCGGCGCGGACCTGCAGACCCTGCAGATCACCGTCACGCGCAAGAACGGCGACACCCGCACGCACGTGATCGAGATCGACAGCAACGCCGGCGAGATGCGCCAGATCGGCAAGAGCACGGAGCAGAAGGCAACCGGCAAGGACAAGGCCGCTAAGGACAACAAGACGGCCGCCTCGCTCTTCTCCGCGCAACTGGCGAGCGCCAGCCACCAGGCCACCCGCACGGTCGATGCCGACCTCCTGGCCGCGCTGGGCTGATCGGAACCCACAACAAGAAGCAAGACTGCTGAAGTAAAGACCGGACCACCCGGCCCTGACCCGCCCATCGCACGCCCCACGGCCGCGCGACGGGCGGGTATTTTTTTGCCCCGAAAGTACGCCCAGGCCAGCGCCCGATAATCGATCGATGCTCTTCCTGCTGTCCCCCGCCAAGTCGCTCGATTACGAAACCCCGGTTCCCGCCAGCCTTCCCGCCACGCAACCGGTGTTCGAGGGCGCGAAGGGCCCCTCCGACGAACTGATCGCGCTGATGCGCAAGAAGTCCCCGCAGCAGATCGCCGAGCTGATGCACCTGTCGGACAACCTGTCCGCGCTCAATTTCGCGCGCTATGCCGCCTGGTCCAGCAAGTCCACCGCGAAGAACGCGAAACAGGCCGCGCTGGCCTTCGACGGCGACGTCTACGGCGGCCTCGATGCCAAGACCCTCAAGCCGAAGCAACTCGAATGGGCGCAGGAGCACGTCGTCATCCTCAGCGGCCTCTACGGCGTGCTCCGCCCGCTCGACCGGCTGCAGCCGTACCGCCTGGAAATGGGCACGCCGTTGGCCAACCGACACGGGCACAATCTCTACGACTTCTGGGGCACGCGCATCTCGGAGTACCTCAACGAGCGCGCCGCTGCGGATCGCACGCCGGTGGTCATCAACCTGGCGTCCAACGAATACTTTCGTGCGGTCGATCGCAAGGCGCTGAAGGCGCGCATCGTCGAATGCGTGTTCGAGGAGTGGAAGGGAGACCGTTACAAGGTCATCAGTTTCTTCGCCAAGCGTGCGCGCGGCCTCATGGCGCGCTGGGCGATCCTGCACAAGGCCGCGACGCCGAAGGCCCTCGAGAAGTTCGATCTCGAAGGTTACTCGTTTGACGCCAGCGCATCGAAGCCCGATCGCCTGGTCTTTCGGAGGAAAACGCAATGAGCAATGGGCAAACCATCAGCCCGGAGTTGCGCCAATGGATGGTGGCGCAACTGGCGGCTGGCCATTCGATCCCGGCCCTGCGCATCTCGATGCGCGAGGCCGGCTGGCACGACGACGTGGCCGATGCGGCGCTGTCTGAACTCGGACCTCTGGCGCCGATTGGCGCGGCCGCGGCGCCGGAGCCCCCGCGTGCGATGCCCGGTCCGGACCTCACCAATTCGCCGCTCGAAATCGAGGCCGACGGCCGCATGATCAAGGTGCTGCAGACCATGCAGAACCCGCGCGTGGTCGTGTTCGGCAACCTGCTCACGGACGAGGAATGCGAAGGCCTGATCGCCGCCGCACGTGTGCGCCTGGCGCGCTCGCTCACCGTCGAGACCAAGACCGGCGGCGAGGTGCTCAACGTCGACCGCACCAGCGACGGCATGTTCTTCGAGCGTGGCGAGAACGAGATCGTCAAGTCGCTGGAATCGCGCCTGGCCGCATTGCTGCACTGGCCCATCGAATTCGGCGAAGGCCTGCAGATCCTGCGCTATGCGCCGGGGGCCCAATACCGCCCGCACTACGACTACTTCGACCCCGTCGAGCCCGGCACGCCCACCATCCTCAAGCGCGGCGGCCAGCGCGTCGCCACGCTGGTGATGTACCTGCAGTCGCCGGAGCAGGGCGGCGCCACCACCTTCCCCGATGTCGGGCTGGAAGTCGGTCCGGTGCGCGGCACCGGCGTCTTCTTCAGCTACGACCGTCCCCACCCGGCCACCAAGACGCTGCACGGCGGCGCCCCTGTCCTTGCAGGAGAGAAATGGGTGGCCACCAAATGGTTGCGTGAAAGAGAGTTCAAATGAAAGTGAAAGCGAACGGCCTGCAGATCGAGGTCGACGACAGCGGCGCCGACGGCAGCCAGAACGAGCGGCCGGTGGTGCTGCTCATCATGGGCCTGGGCATGCAGCTCATCGGCTGGCCCGACTATTTCGTGCGGCCGCTGGTCGATGCGGGCTTCCGGGTGATTCGCCATGACAACCGCGACATCGGACTGAGCCAGGGCTTCGAGCATGCGGGCCAGCGCAGCGTCGTGTGGCAGAGCATCCGCCAGCGCATCGGCCTGCGCGTGCAGTCGGCCTATACGCTGCAGGACATGGCCGACGATGCGCTCGGCGTGCTCGATGCGTTGGGCGTGCAGCAGGCCCACATCATCGGTGCGTCGATGGGCGGCATGATCGCGCAGCGCGTCGCGGCCACCGCGCCGCAGCGTGTGCTGAGTCTCACCAGCATCATGAGTTCCAGCGGCGCGCGCGGACTGCCCGGGCCGCGCCCCGAGGTGGCGCGCGGCCTGTTCAACCGGCCCACCAGTCGCGACGAGGACGCGCTGGTCGACTTCAGCGTCAAGTTCGTGAACCTGATCGGCAGCCCGGCCTACCCCAATGACCCGACTGCATTGGCCACGCGTGTGCGCACCGGCATCCGGCGCGCCTATCGCCCGGACGGCCTGGTGCGCCAGATGCTCGCCATCGGCGCTGACAGCCAGCGGCCCACCGTGCTCGCCAAGATCAAGAGCCCGACCCTGGTCGTGCACGGTGACGCCGACAAGCTGGTGCCGATCGAGTGCGGCCACGACACCGCCCGGCGCATCCCGGGAGCGCGCTTCGTCTCCGTGCCGGGGATGGGGCACGACCTGTCGCCGCAGCTGTCGGACATCCTGATGCGGCACATCATTCCGTTCCTGCGGGAGCCGGGGAAGGCGGCATGAGCGACGCCGGGACGCCCTGCGCCTGGACGCCCGCAGGCGCTCGCACCGCAGCGCGAAGCGCGGAGGTTGGAGGATGACCTTGCTGAACACGCCGCAGCAATCGCAACTCGGCAAAAACTCCGCCTACATCGATCAGTACGACGCCAGCCTGCTGTTCCCCATCGCACGCGCGACACAGCGCGAAGCCATGGGCATCAGGGACGGCGCGTTGCCCTTCTTCGGCGCCGACCTCTGGACCGGCTTCGAGCTGAGCTGGCTCAATCCGCGCGGCAAGCCGCAACTGGCCATCGTGCATTTCACGATCCCCTGCGAGACGGCCAACATCATCGAGAGCAAGTCCTTCAAGCTCTACCTCAACAGCTTCAACAGCACCGTGTTCGCGAGCCCTGACGCGGTGCGCGACCGCCTGCGCGCCGACCTGTCCGAAGCCACATGGCGAGGCAGCGAGCGCACAGGAACCATTGGCGTGCGGCTGGTGCTGCCCGATGCCTTCGACCAGGAGCCGGTGCATGAACTCGACGGCCTCAACCTCGACCGGCTCGAGATCGAATGCACGCACTACCAGCCCGCGCCCGAACTGCTGAGTGCCGACCAGGACGAAGTGCATGTCAACGAAACACTGACAAGCCGCCTGCTCAAGAGCAACTGCCTCGTCACCGGCCAGCCCGACTGGGGCAGCGTACAAATTCGCTACAGCGGCGCCCCCATCGACCAGGCCGGGCTGCTGGCGTACATCGTCAGTTTTCGCAATCACAACGAATTCCACGAGCCTTGCGCCGAGCGCATCTTCAATGACATCTGGCAGCGCTGCAAACCGAGCAAGCTGGCGGTGCATGCGCGCTACACCCGGCGCGGCGGCCTGGACATCAACCCCTTTCGCACCAGCTGGCCACAGGCCCTGCCGGCCAACATCCGCACGGCGCGACAGTAGGCACGCTCCTACAGCCGCGCGGCGCCGCTGGGACCATACTTACCGCTTCGATAAATTTCGCTTGGAGGGCCGCCCTTGAACGTCTTGATCGTTGACGACAACGAGTCTGCGGCCGACCTGCTGCAGGAGTTGCTCTCGTTGCAGGACCACACCGCCCGCTGCTGCTACAACGCGCGGCAGGCGCTCGACGCATCGGCCGCCGAACAATTCGACGCGGCGCTCATCGACCTCTCGCTGCCCGATCTTCCCGGCAGCGAGGTCGCCCGCTTCCTGCGCAGAAATGGCGGCGAACAGCCGCTGCTGGTCGCGATATCCGGCTATTCCGAGCAGGACGCCACCGGGGCCAAGGCACGCGACTTGTTCGACCACTACTTGCAGAAGCCGATTGATTTCGACGCGCTCGACCGCATCCTTGCGGCGCCGCGCGTGCGCGCTTCTGCATGAAGGCTTCGCCCAG
The DNA here is from genome assembly GCF_037889975.1 of Variovorax rhizosphaerae. Taxonomy (NCBI): domain Bacteria; kingdom Pseudomonadati; phylum Pseudomonadota; class Betaproteobacteria; order Burkholderiales; family Comamonadaceae; genus Variovorax; species Variovorax rhizosphaerae. The sequence continues at coordinate 16,219 of NZ_JBBKZT010000012.1, forward strand.
CGCCAGGAGCTGGATTGCGGCGGGCGTGCGGCACGAGTTGCTGACGCGTGCGCTGCCCGCATTGCGCCACGACATGGTGGCCCCGGTGTCGGTGATCCGCATGGGGCTCCTGATGCTCAAGCGCAACGTTGCGGCCGACCCGATCGATGCCTCGACCTGCGCCCAGCGCCTGGAACTGGTCGAAAGCCAGGTCGGTGCGCTCGTTGCGGGCGTTCGATCGCTGCGCGACTGGGAACTGGCCACCACCGACGAGGGCATCACGCGCTCGGCCCTGGTGGCGCAGTGCGCGTCGCTGATGCGTGCAGCCTATGAGATGCAGGGTATCTCGCTTGAAATCGACCCCGCGCTGGAGCCCGTGGAGGGCGAGACGCATTGGCCGCAATCGGCGGCCTTGCGCTACCTGCTGCTCGGTGGGATGGGCCATCTGCATGACAGCATCCAGGGCCTCGGCGCGGTCCGCATCGCGCCGGAGGGTGAGCGTGCGTTGCGCCTGACCGCAGTCACGCACGACCCGGACAGCGCGCCGCGCGCCAGCGCCGATGCGCACCGCGCGCCACGCGCACTGGCCATCGATGCCATCGCCTTGCAGAGCCTTGCGGACGACCTCGGCTATGCCGTGACGCGGGACGATTCGACCTTGGTGCTGGAGTTCGGCGCGGCCTGACGCGCATTGCGTCGTTCGCGTGACTCCCGGCGCCGTTGCAGGCGCAGGAACGCCAGCAACCGGGTCTCCGCGGCAAGCAGCCGGCGCGCGCCGGATGCGGGGCCCGTGATCTTCTTCCATATCTCGTTCATCGCCCCCGCATCGGCCGCGAGGCTGCCGCCGAGCGCCAGTACTGCGGGATGCACGTAGGACTTCCTGCAGACCGCCGGCGTGTTGCCCAGCCGCGCGGCCACCGCCGCAAGAATCTCCTTGGCGCCCTGGCGTGTGTCGCCGGGTGTGCCGGAGGATGGCGCGCTGCAGGCCAGCCGCGTGAGTTCCAGCGCCTGCACGGTGCCATGCCAGGTGCGGAAATCCTTGGCGGTGAAATGGCCATCGGGTGCGGCTTCGCGCAGGTACTCGTTCACGTCGGTGGACGAGATGCTGCGCGGCGTGCCGTCCTCGTCTTCGTACTGGAAAAGCTCCTGCCCCGGCAGTTGCTGGCAGCGTCGCACCACCCCGGCCAGGCGCGGATCGTCGACGCGGGCCTCGTGCATGACGCCACCCTTGCCCCGAAAGCGCAGCGTCAAGGCGCCGCCACGCACGTCCGCATGCCGGTTGCGCAGGGTCGTCAGGCCGAAGGAGCCGTTGCTGCGGGCGTACTCGTCATTGCCGACGCGCAGGAAGGTGGTGTCCAGCAATCGCACCAGCGTGGCCAGCACCAGCGAGCGTTCCAGCGGCGCGCCGCGGCCAACGCGCAGGTCACGCGCGACGCGGGCACGGATGCGTGGCAACGCTTGGCCGAAGGCTTCGAGCCGGTCGAACTTGGCCTGGTCCTTCATTGCGCGCCAGCCGGCGTGATAGCGGTATTGCGTGCGGCCCCGCGCGTCCAGGCCGGTCGCCTGCAGGTGGCCGTTGGCGAGCGGGCAAATCCACACGCGCTGGTACGCCGGCGGGATGGCCAGTTGGTGGATGCGCGCAATTTGCGCTGCATCTTGCAGCCATGCGCCATGCGTATCCCTGTACCGGAATCGAGTGCCGGCCTTCACGCGCGAGAAGCCCGGCATGTCAGGCCTGACGTAGATCAGGCCCGGACCATCCTCTGTTCGAAGCCTGGAGTCGTCGCGCGTTGCGGGCATGCCGCAGATATTCCGCTGGACATCACCCACCCGTGTAGGACGCGTCAGACAGATGAAGTCCGCAATCTCTCTCCCCGATCCGGCGGTAACGCATAAAAACTAACGAACAATTTTTTTGAATTTTTGCAATAAGCCGTTCGTATTGCCCGTAGTACCAAGGACCCATACCATCGTCGTTCCGAGGTCTGCGGGTGTGTTGGATTTCACATGTTCGAAGATACTTTCAATAAGCATCGGATCAACGTCCGCCGGAGGCAGTAATAAATAATTGTTACTCAGTCGTGGCGTTTCCGTATAAAAATCTAGGGAGCGATTTCATGTCATTGCCAGTGTCACCGCCGCCGCACGCGCGCCTGGTCTCCTTTTGGCCTTGGTGCTGGTGAGGCGGGCGGCGTGCACGCAGCAGCAGACATGGCCAATTCGCCGGAGTCGTTCCGATTCAGTCAACATCCTGAGGGGCCAATGATCGGCATCGCGGGACAGTGTCAGTTGCCGGGCAGCGCAGGCGCGCGGGACGCGCGCCCGGGGGCGAGCCAAGCCGCCATCGCGCCCTCGAAGAACCCGCGGCGTCCCTCGGTAGGTCTGTTCCATTCGTTGAGGACCTGCAGGGCTGTCGCCGCCATCCTGCTGGTGTGCTGTCATCTTGCGGGCACCCTGGCCCTGCCCAAGTACTTCGGTCACGACGCGGAGTACTTGCGGCAGCTGTTCTCCCTGGGCGGGCCGGCGCGCGTGGCGTTCTTCTTCGTCCTCAGCGGTTTCATCATCACGTTCGTTCACCGCCAGGATTTCGGCGAGCCGCACCGGCTGCTGCGTTTCCTGCGCAAGCGAGCGGTGCGCATCTTCCCGATCTACCTGCTGATCTTCTTCAGCGTCTACCTGGTGGCCCTGGCCGTGCCGTCCCTGCGCGATGCCATGCCGAGCGACCTGATGGTGCTGTTGAAGGCGGTGCTGTTGTTGCCGCAGGATCCGGCCCTGGTCGGTGGCACGGGAGCACCCGTCCTCGTCGTGGCCTGGTCGCTGCAGTATGAGATGGTTTTCTATGCGGCCGTGGGGTTGGCCATCCTGCACCGTATGCTTTTCGCAGGGGCGGCCTTGTTGTTCGTGCTGAACATGGCGTGGAGCCTGTACGCGGTTGACCCTGGCTTCCTGGCGAGTTTCTTCGGCCACGAACTGATGCTCCTCTTCGCATTTGGCGCGACGGCGGCACTGATGGTCGGGAATGATCGGTGGTGGGTGCGCAACCCCGTGGCCGTGGCTGTGTGGGCGGGTGTGGTCTTCTTCGCCATCGGGGCGGCGTCCGAAGTCTTGAAGACCTTGCCGGAAGCGCTGGTCAACATCGGCTTCGGGCTGGCAGCAACCGTCCTGATCGTTGCGCTGGTCGGCGTGGAGCGCCTCAAGCCGCAACTGTTCGGGAACAAGTTGCTCGCTGTGATCGGGGACGCGTCCTATGCGATGTTCCTGCTTCATTTCCCGCTGATTGCGGTGCTCTGCAAGCTGGTCACGGGTCTCGGATGGACCGGACCGATCGGCATGCTCGTTGCGTTCGTGGGCATCTCGGTCGCCTGCATCGCCACCTCGGTGGCTTTTCACCTCTGGGTCGAGCGACCGCTGCTCAAGCGCTTGTCGGGCCCCGCGAAGCGAGTGACCGCGCTGCCCGGTCCCGCTGGCCGAGACTCAGGGCTGAGCGGGTTGCAGGTGCCGCACCACGTTGAAGTCGAACGGCGTCCATCGGCTCATCGTGACGCCGGCCAGGCGCAGGCCACGGCCGGTCCAGTTGTTGCAGGTCTCGATCATGCTGTATCGGCCTTCGGCCTCGTAGAAGGCGTCGGTGGCCCCGTAGCGCACGCCAGCGACCAGCGTGGCGCGGCCTTGCGGCAAGGCCGCGCGCACGTAGTCGCCCAGAATGGCGTACTGGCGCTGCGAGAGCGGCAGGCGATGGGCCCGCTTCGCGAATTCGGCGCGGCGCAGGTAGGTGACGTGCAGCACCGACTTGTGGAGGCCCGCGATGGCGCCGAGCGCGCGCCTCACCGTCAGGTCGCCCCAGGTCGGCGTGTACAGGTAGAAGTCGCGGTCGCCCCAGCCGATGGCGATGTAGTCGGCGTCGGGCGGCACGGCGCGGAAATCGGCGGGCGGAAAGAGCCCTGACCAGTCCGTGCCATGGCCGCGCACCGGAAACACGAGGTCGGTGTGTACGCCATTGCTCAGCACCCAGGCGTCGATGCTGCGCTCTTCCGCGGGCGGTGTCGGGTTGGCCGGCCAGAACATCAGGGCGCTCGCCACTGCGACGTACACCAGCGCTGCAAGCACCAGTGCCAGCAGCATCAGCGCGAACCAGAGGAGCACGCGCCACATAGGTTCAGAACAGCGAAGCCGTGGTGGCCGTCGCATCGCTGTCGGCGCGCACCTTCGTGCCGGACGCCGCCGCGGCGCCGGCTGCAAGCGCTTCATCGGCGCGCAGCAACGTGCCAACGCGCACGCCCAGCAGGCGCAGCGGGCGCTCCAGCGGCACGCGCTTGAGGCATTGGCCGGCAACCTGGCGGATCGTCTGGCCGTCGGCGGTGAAGCGGCTCATGGTGTGGTCCCGCGTGGCGGTCTTGAAATCGTCGTAGCGCAGCTTGATGCCGATGGTCTTTCCGACGTAACCCTTGCGCTGCAGGTCCTCGCCGACTTTCTCGCAGAGGTGCGTGAAGATCGCGCCGAGTTCGGCCCGGTCGCGCACGGCATGCAGGTCGCGCTCGAAAGTGGTCTCGCGGCTCATCGACACGGGCTCGCTCTCGGTCACCACGGGTCGGTTGTCGCGGCCCCAGGAGATCTCGTGCATCCAAGCGCCGGAGGCCTTGCCGAAGTGGGCGATCAGCCAGTCGCGCTCCCTCGCGGCGATCTCCCCGACGGTGCGGATGCCGAGCGCCTTGAGCTTCTCGTCCGCCTTCGGGCCGATGCCGTTGACTTTGCGCGCGGCCAGCGGCCAGATCTTCGATTCGAGGTCGCTCTCGTAGACGATCGAGATGCCGTTGGGCTTGTTGAATTCGCTGGCCAGCTTGGCGATGAGCTTGTTGGGCGCCACGCCGATGGAGCAGGTGAGACCGGTGGCCTGCAGGATCGATTTCTGGATCAGCCGCGCCAGCACGCGGCCGCCTTCGCGCTGGCCGCCAGGCACGTCGGTGAAGTCGATGTAGACCTCGTCCACGCCGCGGTCTTCCACCACGGGCGCGATCTCGCGGATGGTGTTCTTGAACAGGCGTGACAGGCGGCGCACCTCGTCGAAGTCCACCGGCAGCACGACGGCCTGCGGACACAGCTTGGCCGCCTTCATCATGCCCATTGCGGAGCCCACGCCGAATTGCCGCGCGGCATAGGTGGCCGTGGTGATGACGCCGCGACCGACGTAGTCCTTCAGCAGCGGAAAGGCTGCGACCGGCACCTCGTGCAAGGGCAGTTCGGCATGGTCGCGCGACAGGATCTCGTCCACCTTTCGCCGGCCGCCGCCAATCACCATCGGCAGGCCCTTCAATTGCGGATAGCGCAACAATTCGACCGACGCGAAGAACGCGTCCATGTCGAGATGGGCGATGCGGCGGATGGGCGGCGTTGATGTATCGGGCGGGGGCACTGCGGGCATTTTCGCGCGATGCCTGGTGTTCCGGATCAGCGCTTCTCGACAGTGACGAGCAAGGGCGATTCGAACATCGCCACCGGGGAAATCACGGGCTCGTCCAGCGGTACCCGGTCGCCGTAGCGCTCGCTCATCTTGGCGCGCACCGTCGGATCGTCGAGCTTGAAGTCGCGGATCTTCGCCAGCTCCCCAATGCGCACGCCGGTGGCGCGCTGGTAGAGCTTCCAGACCAACTCCGAACAATAAATACGCTGATCCGACCATTCGAAAGTGAGGTCGTACCGGCGGCCCGCGAAGGCACTCGTTCCCGCGCGCAGGCGTGCCAGCGCGGCCGGTGTCAGCACCGCGTCGGCGTCGCCCAGGCGCTTGACCACGTAGTGCCCGCCGTTGCCGCGTGCGGTCCATTGCGCCAGCGGGGTGTAACGCACCGTGTCGACCGCTTCGAACACGAAGGGCTTGCCGTCGCGGTACAGCACCATGCCCATGTGGCTGTAGCGAGAGCCGGTGGCGCGTTGCACCGCCAGGCTCTGGGCCGAGCGCGAGGTGTGGAAGATGATGTCGCCGTCCATCAACACGGCCGCGTGGAGGGCGCCGCCGCCGGCGAGAAGCGCCGCAGCGAGCGCAACGGCAGCGGGAATTTGCGATTTCGACATGGGGGATGAATTGTGCGCCGGGTGTCTTGCGCTGCGCGGTGGCTGCGGTCATCATCAACGCATGCAACCCGTTGCCTCCACGCTCTGGCACCGACTCGACCTTCCAGGCCATGATGCCTGCCGGCTCGATCGCCAGGGCGACGCGTGGCAACTCGACGGAACGTCCCTGTTCCGCCAGTCCGACGGGCGCATCGCGCAACTGCACTACCGGGTGCGCTGCGACAAGAATTGGCACACCCAATGGGGCACCGTGCGGGGCTGGATGGGCGGCAGCGCGATCGACTTCTCGGTGGCGCGGGGCGCGCATGGCGAGTGGAAGCTCAACGACGTGCCGGCGCACGACCTGGCGCATTGCGTCGACCTGGACCTGGGCTTCACCCCGGCCACCAACTTGATCCAGTTGCGGCGCCTCAACCTCCAGCCCGGCGAGGCTGCCGACGCGCCGGCGGCCTGGCTGGACGTGGAAGACGGTGGTTTGACCTTGCTGGCGCAACGCTATGAGCGCCGCGACAACAACAGCTACTGGTACCAGGCGCCGCGTTTCGACTACGCCGACCTGCTGCACGTGACGAACGAAGGTTTCGTGCGGGAGTACCCTCGGCTGTGGATGGCCGAGCGCTGACCCTGGCAATTCGCGCTGGCCCTCGCCGCTCCCTCCCCGAATCGCCGCGAGGAACCGTGTCGGCGGCATGGATACTGCGTGCGGCCTTTGTCCAGTGTGCTTGCTGTCCTACGAACAACTGCGCATGAAATCGCGCCTTCCTTGCCATGGCGGCGTTGCAAATTGTCGATACCTGCGGGTAGCGCTCTGGTTTGCGCTTGGCCCTGGCACGGATTGCATCCATTGCATCCAGCGTTCCAGTGCGCGCCCCAACAAGAACGGAATCCATGAAACGAACCGGACCCAGTCTCACCGCACGCGGCGTTGCCGCCAGCCGTGCAGCCCATCAACTGCTCGATCGGCCCGTGGTCATGGACGACCCGATCGCGGTGCCGATCATCGGCCGCGAGGATGCCGACCGCATTGCGCTCGGCGGGCGCTTCTTCGACAACGAGGCGGCGCGCGCGCTGCGGGCCTTCGTGGTGGCCCGCGCACGGTTTGCGGAGACTGAACTCCAGGCGGCGGTCGAGCGGGGTGTCGACCAGTTCGTCGTGCTCGGTGCCGGACTCGACACCTTCGCCTATCGCAACCCGTACAAGGCGGCGCAACTGCGCGTGTTCGAGGTCGACCATCCGAACACGCAGGCCTGGAAGCGCGAGCGCCTTGCGGAGGCCGGCATCGAGGCACCGGCCGCGTTGCGCTATGTGAGCTGCGACTTCGAACACCAGGACCTCGCGACGGAACTGGGCGCCGCGGGCTTCGAGCGCGACAAGCCAGCCTTCTTCTCGTGGCTCGGCGTCTCGATGTACCTGGCGCACGAAGTGGTCATGGACATGATGCGCTTCTTCAGGTCCTTGCCGGCGGGCAGCGGGGTGGTGTTCGACTACCTGGCGCCGGCGGAGAGCCTGGGCCTCGTGCGCCAGATCCTCATGAGCATGCTGACGGTGCAACTCGCGTGGATGGGCGAACCGTGGAAGTCCTACTTCGACCCGGCCCGGTTTGCCGAATCCCTGGAGGCGCTGGACTTCGCCCACGTGAGTGACCTGGGTCCGAACGAACTCAATGCGATGTACTTCCCGGATCGCCCCGACCAGCTCATGGCCGGCGGGCTGGGCCACATGATGACTGTGCGCGTCTGATACCACTTCGCCTTGGAGCGCATCACTGCGTCGGATTCCCTTGCGTGGGACGGCACGGCCTGCGGCGCGCTGCCTTGTCGAGCGCTTGATGGCAGTGGCCCGTGAACGAAATCGTGGCAGGCCGGCGCTTCGTGCATCGCTGCCCACTGTAGCGTGACAGCGGGCGTTTGCGAGCTTAGAACGTCCCGGGCACCAGGATGCTCGAATCCACCTGGTCGATCTGCGTCCGGCCGCAGAAGGCCATCGTGATGTCAAGTTCCTTGTGCAGGATCTGCAGCGCGCGCGTCACGCCTGCCTCGCCGAAGGCACCGAGCGCATAGAGGAAGGTGCGGCCGATCAGCGTGCCCCTTGCGCCGAGGGCGCGGGCCTTCAGCACGTCCTGGCCGCTGCGGATGCCGCCATCCATCCAGACCTCGATCTCGCGGCCCACGGCGTCCGCGATGGCCGGCAGAGCCTCGATGGAGGATTGCGCGCCGTCGAGTTGGCGCCCGCCGTGGTTCGACACGATCAGCGCATCGGCACCGCTCGCGACGGCCAGGCGCGCGTCTTCCACGTCCATGATGCCCTTGAGGATGATCTTGCCGCCCCAGCGCTTCTTGATCCATTCGACGTCCGCCCAGCTCAGGGCCGGGTCGAATTGCTCGGCCGTCCATGACGACAGCGAGGACACGTCGCCCACGTTCTTCGCATGCCCGACGATGTTGCCGAAGGTGCGGCGCTGGGTGCCCAGCATGCCCATGCACCAGCGCGGCTTGGTCGCCAGGTTGATGAGGTTGGCGATGGTCGGCTTGGGCGGCGCGGTGAGGCCGTTCTTGATGTCCTTGTGGCGCTGGCCGAGCACCTGCAGGTCCAGGGTGATCTGCAGGGCCGAGCAGTTGGCCGCCTTGGCGCGGTCGATCAACCGCTCGATGAAGTCGCGGTCCTTCATCACGTAGAGCTGGAACCAGAACGGATGGCCATTGGTGGCCGCCGCGATGTCTTCCAGCGAGCAGATGCTCATGGTCGACAGCGTGAACGGAATGCCGAAGGCCTTGGCGGCCTTGGCGCCGAGGATCTCGCCATCGGCATGCTGCATGCCGGTCATGCCGGTGGGCGCGATGGCCACGGGCATGGCCACTTCCTGGCCGAGCATGGTGGTGCGGGTCGAGCGGCCTTCCATGTTGACCGCCACGCGCTGGCGCAACTTGATCTTCTGGAAGTCGCTTTCGTTGGCGCGGTAGGTGCCCTCGGTCCAGGCGCCCGAGTCGGCGTAGTCGTAGAACATGCGCGGCACGCGGCGTTTGGCGATCACTCGCAGGTCTTCGATGCAGGTGATCTTGGAGAGGTCGGGCACTTCGCGGTTCCTGGCTGGTGTAACGATGCGGCGGGCCATTATCGGCACAGGAGGCAAGTCATGTGCAACCTTGGTCTTATGCGGGTTCAGGCGACTTTGCAATCAAAGCGCAGCGAAAGCCGGCGCGCCCAGGCAGTGCTGTAGCACGACAGGGCGACCCAACGCTGGGGTGCGCTTGAAGAAGAAGCCGTATCAGCGCGCAAGCAGCGACTGCGCCGCCTGCTGCAGCGGCGCGAGCTGGCCGTGGATCAGGCGCAGTTGCTCGGCCACCAGGCTTTGCGGCGCGTCGGCGGTACTGGTGTTCGTGGCTTTCGCCGCCAGCGCTGGGGCGACGTTGCTGGAAGTGGGCGACGCGCCCTGCACCAGGCTGCCGCCCAGCGCCTGCAGGAAGTTCGCGACCTGTTCGGCATCCGCCAGCAGCGCGCTCGACCGCTCGCCCGCAGCCAGTGCCTCGCGGTGCGCGCCCAGGCCCGAGAGGTAGTTGAGCACAGTGTGCGAATGCACCAGGAAGCGCAGGCCGCGTTCGCCTTCCTCCGCGCGTCTCCCGGGCTCGGTCATGAGGTTGTTCAAGGCCGTGGACAGCGCGGCATCGGCGTTGTGCGCATTGCGCCGTGCGAGGCGGTAGGCCAGGTCGTCGACGCGCCCGTCGCGGAACTGCCGGGCCAGCGCGCGCAGGTAGTTGGCCAGCGCCGCCAGCGAGCGGCCAGCCAATGCGTCGAGCCGGCGGCCTTGCCAATCCGGCAGCACCAGGAACACGGCCACACCCGCGAGCGCGCTGCCGATCAGCGTGTCCACCATGCGCGGCACGATCAGCACCTGGCCGTTGCCGGTCTGGTTGAAGCACATCAGCACCACAAGGGTCATCGACGCCGTGGCGATGGTGTAGCGCGTGGTGCGGGTGCTGAAGAAAAGCACCCCGGCCACCACGGTGAACATGGCCTGCAGCAACAGGCTCGGGAACAGGTCGAACAGCGCCCAGCCGATGGCAAGGCCGGCGATGGTGCCCGCCACGCGCTGCAGCATGCGCTGCCGCGTCGCGTTGAAGCTGGGCTGGCACACGAAGATGGTGGTCAGCAGGATCCAGTAGCCCTGGTGGGCGTGGATCGCGCGCATCACGCCATAGCCGGCGGCCAGTGCGAGGCTGAGCCGCAACGCATGCCGCAGCAGCGGCGACGAGAGCCGGAACTGTTCGCGCACGCGGCCCCAGGCATCGCTCCAGGAGCGCGGCGTGCGGTCATAGAGCGCGCCGTCGTTGGCGCCGAGTTGCAGGGCCGGATGGCTCGCGCCGGCGAGTTGCGCGTCGAGCGTGGACAGGTTGTCGGCCAGGGCCAGCAGCGAGGCGAGCAGTTCGGCCTGATGTGCTTCCTGATGCGCCTTCAGATGTGCGATGGCACTGCGCAGGTCGAGGAGTGCCGCGATGCTCTCGCTTCCCTTGGCGAAGGGCACGCGCAGCAGGATCGCACGCCCCAGCTCGCCGCAGGCGCGTCCTTGCACGCGCAGCAGGCGCTGGCATCGGAACAGCACGTCGCTGTGGAAGAAGGCGTCGATCAGCGCGTCGTAGGGCGTGTGCGAGGAGCTGGCCCGCTCATGGATGTCCTGCGCGATGAAGTAGAGGCCCAGGTACTCTTCCATGCGGTGGCTGGCGCGTTCGGCGTCGATGCGATTGAAGATGCCTTCCTTGGCCTGGTTGAGCGCCATGACGACGCGGCCGCTTTGCTGCGCAAGTCGCAGCCGGCGCACCTCGCCCTGGTCGTCGCGCACCGGCTCGAACAGGGTGGACTTGAGCCGCAGGTAGGCTTCGAGCTCGCGCATCACCAGTGCCAGGTACTGCTGCACGGGCTGGTGTACAAACAGCGCGCACCAGATCACCGACAGCAACCCATACCAGCTCGCGCCGGCCAGCAGCAACGCAGGCTCCAGCCAGAAGGCCTGGCCCACGTCGCCGCGCTGGTCCATGCCGATGGCGGTGTACAGCGCCAGGATCAGCGTGGCAAATCCCATGGCCTGGTAGCGCCGGCTGATGGCGCCCAGCATCGTGAGCGTGAAGGTGACCCCCATCAGGCCCAGGACGAACACGAGGCGATGCGCAAACGCGGCCTGCACCGCGAATGCCACCACCGCGAAACACACCAGCGTCCGCAGCAGCGCGCGGGCTCGGCCGCGCCAGTTGTCGTCGGTCTCGGCCAGCGCACTGGCCACCACGCCGAGGAACAAGGGCACGAGCAGCGGCATCTGGTCCAGCGACCAGCAGCCCGCCACCAGCACCGCCAGCGCGATTGCCACGCGAACGCTGTAGGCCAGGCTGTTGAGTGCCCAGAGGCGGCGCAGCGTGGAGGAAAGATTCAGGGAGAACATGGTGGCCTTCTGCCGCAACGATCATGCCGGCCCCGTCGCCGCGTCACAACGTTTCTTCATGCACGCCGCGCGGCGCGCAAGGCCCGGCTGCGCGACTCCAGGCCGCGCAGCACCACGTCGACCCAGGCCTCGAAGCCGCTGTCGAGCGGTTGCGTCTTGCCGCTCGACCAACGCAGCAGGAAAGCGCGGTTGCGCAGCGCGTCGAGATTGCGGCCGAGGTGGGGATGTTGCGCACGGTCCACCGCGTCGATCTGCGCGCGGCAGGCCGCTTCCCAATGGGCCGTGTCGTCCGTGGGCGCGCTCGACAGTTCCAGCGTGGCAAAGCCGCACATCGCGGCGATGACGACGTTGAAGGCGTCGACCAGCGTGTCGCCTTCGAAGCGTGCGTCCTCGAGGGCGGCGACCACGTGCTGCAGCAGGGGCGCATCGAAGGCCGCGTTGAAGGCCAGTTCGCTGGCCACCGCTGGCGCCAGGTTGGGATGCTGCCGCAAGGCCTCGCGAAAGCGCTGCAATACCGCGCGCAGGCGGGCTTGCCAGGTGCCATCGGACAGGCCGTCCGCAACGTCGGCAAGGGCGATCGCGATGGCGCCGGAGACCAGTGCATCGCGGCTCGGAACGTGCCAGTAGATCGCCGCCGGGAACACGCCGAGGTCGGTCGCGAGTTCGCGGATGCTGAAGGCCGCGAGGCCCTTGCGATCGATGAGCGCGAGGGCGGCCTGCAGGATGCGCTCGCGGCCCAGCGCCGGGCTCCCGCCGGCCGCCGCATCCTGCTTGCGCGGACGGCCGGGACGCGGTTTTGCGGGGACCGGCGTCTTCCTGGACGCGGCAGTTTTGCGCGGACTTGGCATCGGCGGATTGTAGTTGCGTTGATCGGTGTTCAATTTTAATTGAACGACGTACAATTATTTTTCGTCACCGTCGTTCCAACGCTTTCAAGGAGATCCACCGTGCCCATTCCCGCTACCCCGCCCGTCGGCCAGTTCGACGGTGGCTGCGTCTTCATCGATGGCGCGTATGCGCCGCTGTCCGAGGCCAAGGTCTCCTTGTTCGACTGGGGCTTCACCCGCTCCGACGTGACCTATGACGTGGCCACGACGTGGAAGGGCAGCTTCTTCCGGCTCGACGCGCACATGGACCGCTTCTTCAACAGCCTGCAGAAGATGCACCTGGCGATCCCGTATTCGCGCGCCGAGTTGCGCGAGATCCTGCACGGCTGCGTGCGTGCGGGCGGCCTGCAGGACGGCTATGTCGCGATGGTTTGCACGCGCGGCGTGCCACCGCGCGGCGCGCGCGATCCGCGCCTGGCGCAGAACCGTTTCTATGCCTACGCGTTGCCCTATGTGTGGATCGCCTCGCGCGAAAAGCAACTTGCCGGGATCGACCTGCACATCAGCGAGCGCCAGCGCATCTCGCCGGCCTCGGTCGATCCAACGGTCAAGAACTACCACTGGATCGACCTGGTGCAATCGATGTTCGACGCCTACGACCGCGGGCACGACACCAGTTGCGTGGTCGATGCGGAGGGCAACGTGACCGAGGGACCGGGCTTCAATGTGTTCGCGGTGAAGGATGGGCAGGTGTTCACGGCGGACTGGGGTGTGCTCGAAGGGATCTCGCGCCGTACGGTGCTGGAGCTGTGCGGGACGCTGGGGATTCCGTTGCGCGTGGGGCCGTTGTCGGTGGATGCCTTGCGTGGTGCGGACGAGGTGTTCCTCACGTCGAGTGGCGGCGGTGTGCTGCCCATCGGCAAGATCGACGGGCAAGCGCTGCCGCCGTTTCCTGGGCTGGTGACGACGCGGCTCCATGACGGGTACTGGGCGCTGCACGATGATCCCGCGTACAAGGATCCGGTCGATTACGGCAGCGGGGCTTGAGTCCGCGGGTGTCGTTTCAGTTCGTTCGGCGTGCTGCGGAGTCCGCCCGGCATGCGGTGCGCGCCGGCTGCCTTCACTGTGCCGGTCGCTTCGCGACTCCCTTGCAGTGCTCGCGTTTGGCGGGGTCCACATGAACTCGCTTCGCTCAAACAGCATGTGGCCCTGATCCGCCAAACGCTGCGCGCTTCAGCGGCACAGAGGCGGCATCCGACGCGCACCGCATACCGGGCTCCGGGGTCGATCAACGGGCGGTGACGTTGCGGGGCGGCACCGCCACGCGCGGCATCACGGCATCACGGCACCACGGCACCACGGCACCACGGCTCCACGGCACTACGGCTCCACGGCTCCACGACAGGCGACAGGCGACAGGTGGCAGGACGGCTGCGGCTGCTGCGGGCTGCAACGGCCACTCAGACCCAAAGCCATTGCAAGGAGCTTTCGGCCTTCGAGACGCTCCAACATCCGATCATCCCCAAGCCCGGTAGACCATGCCCTCCGGTTGCCGCCTCTGTGGCGCCGAGGAGCGCAGCGTTTCGCGGATCAGGGCCACATGCTGTTTGAGCGAAGCGAGTTCATGTGGACCCCGCGAAATGCGAGCACCGGAGGGGAGTCGCGCAGCGACCGCCACAGTGAAGGCGACCGGAGGGCATGGTCTGCCGGGCGCTCCCCGCGAAGTAAAGGAAAGGCCGCTTCAAAGCAGCAGGGCAAGTTCACGCCCGCAGATCCACCGATGCCGCCGGTCAGGATGCCTTCGGCACTTCCCGCATGCTTCCGATCACGCCGCCCTTGGGCAGCATCAGCGACAGCACGATGGTGCCAACGCTGGTCAGCAGCAAGGCGATGAAGGTGAGATGCAGTGCGCCGCCGAGTGCCAAGCGCGTCCCCGCATCGGCAGCCGCCTGCACCGTCGAATCACGAAGCAGATGCCGAAGCTGTTCCTCCGGAATCGCCTGCCCGCCATGCAGCCGTGCCAGCCCGAAGTTGAACACCGCGCCGAAGAACGCCGCACCCAAAGCGCTGCCGAGGTTGCGCGAGAACACGTTCGATGCCGTCGCGATGCCGCGCTGCGCCGGGTCGACGGACTCCTGGATGATGATCAACGAAGAGAGGCTCAACAGCCCCATGCCCAGGCCCAGCACGAACGAACCCACGCCAGCCACCATTGGCGGATGGCCCGGGCCCAGCAGCGCAAACATCGCCGTGCCCAGCGGCAACAGCATGCCGCCCACCAGCATCAAGCGCCAGAGCCCGACGCGCAGGAACATGCGTGAAGCCAGCGTCGCGCCGATCGGCCAGCCCAGCGTCACCATCGTCAGCATCAGCCCAGCGACCACCGGCGTCTGGCCCAGCACCACCTGCACGTACATCGGCACGAAGCTGGTCGCGCCCATCAGCGCCATGCCGCCGAGCAGGGCAGACCCGTTGAGCGTGGCCATGATGCGCGTGCCCCACAGCCGCAGCGACACCATCGGGTCGGCCGCGCGCCGCTCCTGCGCGATGAACAGCAGCGCCACGACAGCGAACAGGGCGGCCCAGGCCCAGCCCGCGCTCGCGTGCCCCAGCCCGAACTCGGTCAGGCCGATCATCAGCGCCGCGATGCCGACCGTGAACAGGATCGCGCCGACGATGTCGATCGATGCACGCCGGACCGTGGGCGCCTCGTGCAGGAAGAACCAGAAACCGGCCGCGGCCGCGATGCCGACGGGCACGTTCATCCAGAAGATCCAGCCCCAGTCGATGTTGGCCACGATCAGCCCGCCCACCAGCGGTCCCAGCACCGACGACGCGGCCCACACGCTGGCCAGGTAGCCCTGCACCTTGCCGCGTTCACGCGCCGAGTACAGGTCGCCGACGATCGTCAGCGCCATCGGCTGGACGGCGCCGGCGCCGATGCCCTGGAGCAGGCGGAAGGCGATCATGGCCGGCATCGACCAGGCGAAGCCGGCGAGCAGCGAGCCTGCCAGGAAGATCGCAATGCCGGCCAACATCACCGGCTTGCGCCCGTACAGGTCGGACAGCTTGCCGAACACCACGGTCATCGCAGTCTGTGCGAGCAGGAAGGACGCGAACACCCAGCTGTAGAGGCTCAGGCCGCCGAGGTCGGAAGCGATGCGGGGCATCACGGTGGAGACGACGGTGGCCTCGATCGCGACCATGGCCATCGAAGCCATGACCGCGGCGATGACCAGCGGGCGGTGGGTGTTCTTGTTCATGAGGTGGGTGTGGCGCCGCGCTGCAATTCCTGGTGTCCCGATGTGCGTCGATTTCCCGGCAGGATGGTTCAGGGAACATCCGATGCGGGGCTCGGATGATCCGCCAACGGCGCCACCTTCGCCGGGGTGGGGCTACTGTCTTGGCGTATTGCTGGCGTTTCCGCCCTTGACACCGGCGCCGCGAACCTCCAGCCGAATCTCGTCCAGCACCGTGCCTTGCGCATCGGTCAACTGGACGACGTGGCGGCCGGGCCAGGGCAGCCACTGGACGCTGTTCTCGCGCGAGAAGGGCTTGCCGTCCATGCGCCAGCGCACTGCGCGGCCGGTGGCTTCGAAGCGCACGCGTTGGCGCTCGGGCGGGATGTCCGGATCAAGCGCGAGGATGGTGCCGTCGGCGGGCGCGGTGATGCGCGCGGATGCCATGCCGCTGGCAAGAGGCTCGATGGCGAACAGCGCCTGCTCGGTGCCCGCCAGGAACCACTCGTTGCGCGCTGCCTCGAGCGGGCCGCCGTCGATGCCCGCACCGAACGTGACCTTTGCCTGAATAAGGCCCGGCGGCGGCGACGGCGCGCGACTGGCTTCGTGCCGGTGCAGGAAGCCCATCACCTCGGCCCACACTGGCGCCCCGCCGCTGGTACCGCTCACGTCCCGCATCGGCGCGCCGCTGGCGTTGCCGACCCACACGCCGACGGTGTAGCGCTGCGACCAGCCAATGGCCCAGTTGTCTCTCATGTCCTTGCTCGTGCCGGTCTTGACCGCTGTCCAGAAGCGCGTGCCCAGCACGCTGTCGAGCCCGAAGGTGCGCGCACGTGCGTTGGGGTCGCTGAGGATGTCGCCAACGATAAAGGCAGCGCCCGCGTCGATGGCCTGCCGGGTACTGCCATTGCCGCCTGCGCTTCCGCTGCCTTGCTGTGCGTGCGTTACGTCCCGAGTCGGACCGTAGCGCCCGCCATTCGCCAGCGTCCGATACCCGTTGGTCAACGACAGCAAGGACACCTCCGCGCTGCCCAGCGCCAGGCTGTAGCCGTAGTAGTCGCCGCTCTCCCGCAGCGAGACGCCCGCGGCCCGCAACTGCCGCGCGAAGGCCTCGGGCGAGACCATCACCAGCGTGCGCACGGCGGGCACGTTGAGCGAGGAGGCCAGCGCGGTGCGCACAGAAACGTAGCCCTTGAACTGCCGGTCGTAGTTCTGCGGGATGTAGAGCCCACTGGCTGTGCTGATCTGCGCGGAGGAATCGTCCAGCAGCGATGCGGCGGTGAGCCTTCGTTCGGCAATCGCCTCGGCATAGAGCAGGGGCTTCAGCGTGGAACCGGGTTGACGCTGCGCCAGCACGCCATCGACTTCGGCGGCCTGGCTCAGCGGCCCCGACGAGCCGACCCATGCCAGTACTTCGCCGGAGGCGTTGTCGAGCACGACCAGCGCGCCGTCTTCCACCTCGCGCCCGCGCAGCTCGCGCAGGTGGCGTCGCAAGGTGCCGAGCGCAAAGCGTTGCAGCGGCGCGCGCAAGGTCGTGCGGATGCTCTCCGCGCCGTCCGCGTTGCGCGCCACGCGACGCCCGAGGTGCGGCGCAATGCCTTCGCTCGGGTCGAACACGCGTCGCTGCAAGGCTGCGCTGGCGAACATATCCATCGCATCGCAATCGGCCTTGCTGATTCCCCAGCCCCCAGGGCCGGGCTGCGCCGGGCCCGTCCTCCGAGGCGTATCCAGTCGCGCTGGCAAAGCCACATCGACTTGCGTCGTTTCCATCGTTCGCAACACCTCGCAGGCCCGCTGCGCCACCTGCGCCGGCTTGGCGTTGGGCGCACGAACCAGCGCAGCAGCGAGCGCGGCCTCACGCGTGTCGAGCCCGCTCGGCGCCTTGCCGAACAGCGTGCGCGACAAGGCGTCGATGCCGACCACCTCGCCGCGAAATGGCACCGTGTTGAGGTAGGCCTCGAGGATCTGGTCCTTGCGCCATGTGCGTTCCAGCCGCTGCGCATCGACGGTCTGCCCGACCTTCTGCGACAGGCTGCGACCACCGGCGCCCTGGCGCAAGTCCTCGTCGAGCAGGCCGGCGAGTTGCATGGTGATGGTCGAGGCGCCGCGCGTGCGCGTGTTCCAGAGGTTGCCCCACGCCGCCGCCGACACCGCGCGCCAGTCCACGCCGCTGTGTTCGTAGAAGCGCTTGTCCTCCGACAGCAGCATGGCGTTTCGCAAGGCCGGCGACACGTCGGGCAGCGCGATCCATTGCCCGCGCCGCACGGTGGCGTCGGTGCGTACGCGTTGAAGCAGTTCGCCGTCGCGATCGAGCACGCGCACGTCGGAGGGATGGAAGTTGCGCCGCACCTCATCGAAGGCCGGCACCGCTTGCGCGCGGGGCAGCGCCGCCGCCCACAGGAGGGCGATCGCAAGGCATGGCAACGCGCGGCGGCGGGGGACAGGGCGCATGGGTCTGGGCCTACTCGAAAAGGGGCATTCGCGGCGCTGTCGGCCGCGGGCCCGCCGGCCATTGTGAAGGCTGTGAAAGAAAAGGAAACACCATGAAGAAAACAGTTCTCTTGCTCGCCGCCGCGGCCGTCACCGCCTTGTCGGGTTGTGTCGCGGTGCCCTACGACGCGGGCTACTCGCGCGCCGAACAGCCGCCACCCCATGCCCGCGACCGCGGTTACCGGGATCGCGACGGCGACGGCGTGCCCAATCGCTACGACCGGGCGCCGAACAACCCGGCCTATCGCTGAAGGTATCAATCTTTCTACTGCGGCCACCGATCTCGGGCCTGCGCTGCTCACCGCACTCAAGTACGGCTGGGCTACGCATAACGGGCCTCCTGGCTGGCGCCCTCGCTGCGACATCTTCACGCCTTCAGGTCCTGTGGTGGAGGTGATCAGTACGCCCTTTCGAGAGTGGAGAAATCGCCCTTCCGCATGCGCTGCGACGCTCGTAGCATTCGACGCAGCGGGAAACCGCTTCGGAAGGAGCAGCCATGTCGTGGAACGAACTCTTCCTTGCCTTGGGCGGCGTTGCGGGCGTCGCCGCAGGGCTCACGCTGTTTGCCAAGCTGGTCGCCGAGAAGAGCGCCGACGCGGCGCTGCGGCGCTTCGAGCACACGCTGAAGCTCGCGGAGGAAAACCACCGCGTGGCGTTGACCCTGGCCAGTACGGTCGACACCGAACTGCGCACGCAACGCAGGGCCGCCTACATCCTCCTGTGGTCCCTGACCGGCAAGCTGCCGCAGTGGCCGCGCAATGACGAACTGCAATACAGCGACCTGCGCAAGCTCTCCGGAGACTTGCGCGACTGGTATTTCCAGACGGGCGGCATCTACCTGTCGGAGTCGGCGCGGAAGGTCTACGGCACGGCGCAGGAGCGCATCCACGCGGTGCTCGCCGAGGGCCGCACGGGCCCGGTCGGCAAGGCCCACTACGAAACTTTGCGCAAGGCCTGCAGCGCATTGCGCACCGAGCTGACCGAAGACCTGCTCTCGCGGCGCGAATCGCCGGCATTGCCCGTGTCCGGACTTGCCACGCCCGGGCGCTGAACGTATCGTGCGGATCCCCCCAACACACCTCACTGATCGGAGCATCCATGCCCAAGGGTTACTGGATCGCGCGCGTCGACGTTTCCGACCCGGAGCAGTACAAGGCCTACATCGCGGCCAATGCCGAGCCATTCCGCAAGTACGGCGCGCACTTCCTGGTGCGGGCGGGTGCGTTCGAGAACCCCGAAGGCATCAGCCGCTCGCGCAACGTGGTGATCGAGTTCCCTTCGCACCAGGCTGCGCTCGACTGCTGGAAGTCACCCGAATACCAGGCGGCCATGAAGCTGCGCACGTCAGTGTCGACCATCGACCTCGTGATCATCGAAGGCTACGAGGGGCCGCAGCCAGCGGATGCGAAGGCATAGGCCAAGGTGCGGAGCCCGCGAACTTTGAAGGTGTGACCGAGGCTTGCCGGGAGTTGTCGACTCGAACCGCCGGTTCTAGCCATCGTCGCCTCCTCCATTGCCTGAAGCACGCCAAGTCCGGGCAGTAAGCGCATCAATGGCTTCATGCAAGTGACGCTGAGCCGCATCGGAATCAGCGTGCTTTGCATTCAAGAGTTCGTAGGCATGGCGAGCCACGATGGACCCGATGGCGTGTATTGCTTCATGACGTGACAAGCCCTCAACTTGCAGGCGCTCAACTGCGTGGCAACTGGGTCCGAACCCCATGGCGATCTGATTTTCCACGATGGCGTGAAATGCAGCGTGGGCTTTCGCATTCGGCATATTGATGCGCGCGGACGTGTGATACCTCTGTACCAGACGAATGCGCTCGCTTTCACTGAGCGCGAGCCATTCGCTCGCAACCGGTGACTTGTCCGGGTTGTAGTACTTGGCTGTCATGTCTTCTCTGGCGTCGCAAGTACTTCGTACCGTCAGGCGCGTGGGCTGTTGCCAAACCTCGCGGCTGACCGCGCCTTGGCTCGCTGCGCCTCGACTTCCCTGTCACGCGGTTCGGCCGTGGTCACCAGCGACGCGATCAGCGTCCGCGCCGTGGCGGCCACTTCCTCCACCGCGCGCTCGAAGGCCTCTGTGTTGCTCTTGGAAGGCACGGTGAAGCCGCTGAGCTTGCGGACGAACTGCAACGAGGCGTCGCGGATCTCCTGTTCAGTGGCCGGCGGCTCGAAGTTGAAGAGGGTGCGGATGTTCCTGCACATGGGCGTGCTCCGGGTGCGTTGGGCGTCTACTGGACGCGCGTCGAGCAATCCGGGCCGGTGAAGCCCGCCTTGCATTCGGTGAGGACCGCTGGCCGCTTGACGGCCGATGGCGTTGACAGGCCGGTGCCGGCCGAACCGGCGGCCGGCACGTAGAGGATCTTGCTCTTGCCGTTGCCGCAGGTGCCGACCACGCGGCCGGGCTCGGTCGATGCGGCATCGGCAATGGTCAAGGTGAAGCTGGCAATGCCGCCCGCCTTGATCTTCTGGTCGATCTCGGCCTTGAGTTCGTCGCATGTCAGTGCGTGGCTGGCCGTCGATGCGGCGAGGAGGGCGATGAGGAGTGCAATCAGCCTGGTCATGGCTTTCCCTGTGGAGTGGTCTGGATGTCATGCACCACGGCGGCGAGACGATCCAGATTCTGCTCGTTCGCCTCCGGCACGACGTGGGCGATGCGATCGCGTTCTTCCGGCGTGTCGAAGACTTGTCGCCAGGTGACCAGCGTGCGCTGGCCCTGGTCGGCCAGTTCGATCGTCAGCAGGAAGTGATGCGGGGAGGCGACGTGCTCGATCACGACGCGCTGCTGCGGCACGATGTCGGCGAAGGTGTTCTCGTTCGGATAGTCGGTGCCGTCCGGGCCATGCAGCGTGAAGCGCCACGCGCCGCCCTTGCGAAAGTCGAAGCCGCGGAAGGTGCTGGAGAAGCCTCGCGGGCCCCACCAGCGCGCGAGATGCTCGGGATGGCTGATCGCGCTGAACACCACCTCGCGCGGCGCGTCGATCAGGCGCGTGTGCAGGAAATAGTTGGGTGCTGGGCGTGCATAGCTGGCCGTCAGCATCTCCCACTGGTGGCCATCGGGCACGTTCCAATAGATCATCCGGCCGCCGTACTCGGTGTTGATCTGGTTGTTCATCGGGCCGGTCACGGTGTTGCGGTACGGGATGCCCGCGGCCTGGATGCGGCCGAGGATCGCGTCGAACTGCGCCTCGCTCACGCGGAAGCAGAAGTGGTAGATGGGGAAGTCTTCATCGGTGTCGATGAAGTCCAGCGTCAGGCCGTCGTTGACGAAGACCGGGGAGAACGGGCCGAGGGATGTTTCCGACCACGGCACGCCGAGCAGGTCGGCGAGTTGCTTCGCCGATGCGAGCTTGTGGTGTGTGGGGACGATGGTGTGGTCGAGTTCGATGGGCATCGTGGGTCTCCTTGGGCGTTGCGGGCCTGCTCAGACCCGTGACCTAGCTTCGTGCGCTCCCGTGACCGGGCCTTCGACGCGGAGGACGTACAAGGAAGGCCTGGGTCACTTGGCAAGTCTTGCCCGAAGTCGCGTCATCGCTTCGTCTGCAGCAACCTCGGACGCAGCGCCCGACGCCAAGGACGCTTCACGACGATCGGCTTCGACTTCGGGGTCGGCGTCAAGGCTGGCGATCAGTCGCTCCAGCAGGTGCGATCTGTCCGCGGGCGCGAGTTTCAGGGCTGCCGCTTCAAGGGCTTCGAGGTGGGGGCTCATTGGGTTCTCCGACGCGAGTGCACTGGACTATTGGTAGCTTGCCACAACACGGGAATCTCGATGAGCCAACGGTGCACTCGGAGGTCTGTGTCAGCCCGCGCCGTCAAGCACCAACTGCGTCTGCGTGATCACCGCGCACAGCTTGCCATCGGCATTCTTGATCGTGGTCTGCCACACCATCGTCGTGCGCCCTCGGTGCAGCGCCAGGCTCTCGCCGGTGACCACTGTTCCGACACGCGCCCCGGCGATGAACTTGGTGCTTGAATCGGTGGTCGTCGTCTTCTTGCCGGGCGCAAGGTTCAACACCGTGCCGACGGCGCCCAGCGTGTCTGCGAAGGCCATGTAGGCGCCGCCGTGCAGGATGCCGCCGGAGGTGCAGAGGTCCGGCCGGACTTCCATCGTCGCGAGCACGCGCTCGGGCGCGACCTCCACGAGCTTGACGCCCATGAGGCCGGGGAACACCGGGTCCAGGAATTTCTGTAGCGTGGCGAGGTCGAGCATCAAGTCTCCTGGGTGGTTGTGAGCAGTCGGGTCATGTAGGCGCTGTGCGGGTCTTCGACATAGTCGCCGAAGGGCGGGCAGTAGGCAAAGCCGAAGCTGGCGTAGAGCTTGTGCGCGGGCTGGAAGGTCGCGATGGGGCCGGTCTCCAGGCTCAGGCGGACATAGCCGCGTCGGCGGGCTTCTTCGATGATGTGCGCGAGGATTGCGCGGCCGGCGCCCTTGCGTCGGCGGCCTTCAGGCGTGCGCATGGACTTGACCTCGCCGTGCGTCGGGCTCAGTTCCTTGAGCGCGCCGCAGCCCACCAGTTCGCCGTCCGACCAGGCGGTCCAGAAGGTGATGTCGGGCTGGCGCAGCGCATCGAGATCCAGCGCGTGCACGCTTTCCGGTGGCGAGAGGGCGCGCATGTTGCGCAGGTGTTCGTCCAGCAGGGCGTGGATCTTCGGGCCGCGAAGGTCGTCGATTTGGATGTGCATGGTTCAGGTGGCGCGCGCTTGCAATCGCTCTTCCAGGTTGCGCCGGACAGCCGGCCATTCGTCGTCGATGATGCTGAAGCGCACCGAGTTGCGCTTGCGTCCATTGGGCATGATCCGCTCGTTGCGCACGATGCCTTCCTGCTTCGCGCCCAGGCGCAGGATTGCGGCGCGCGATGCCTGGTTGGTCTCGTCGGTCGTCAGTTGCACGCGCACGCAGTGCAGTTCCTCGAAGGCGTAGCGCAGCATGAGGAACTTGGCCTCGGTGTTGACGAAGCTCTTTTGCCATGTTGCCGACAGCCAGGTGCTGCCGATCTCCAGCTTGCGGTTCACGCGGTCCACCTTCCAGAAGCGGGTCGAGCCGATGACCTCGCCGGTCGCGATGATCTCGATGGCGAAGGGCAGCACGGTGCCGGCATCGCGGCCCGCGAGTGCGGTGGCGATCCAGGCGTCGACTGTTGCCGCGGAAGGCACCACGGTGAAGAGAAGGTTCCACAGTTCGCCATCTGATGCGGCGCGGACCAGCGCATCGGCATCCGATGCCTGCAAGGGCCGCAAGCGGACGCGCGGGCCAACGAGAGCATGCAAGTCAGTTGTCATCTTCCAGGTAGCCGCGCCGCGACGCCTGCCCTTGGTCCTCGAAGATCGCCATCGCCGTCGTCATGCGCCGGAAGCCAAGCGATCGGTAGAACGGTTCCTTGCCCGGCACCGCGTACAGGATGATCTTCCGATGACCTCTTGAAAGCTCTACCAGCGTCGACATGATCTCCCGCCCGAGGCCCAGGCCCTGGTGGCTCGGCAGCAACGCGACGTCGCAGATGTACGAGCAGTCCGCGCCATCCGCGAGCGCCCGACCCGCGCCGACCAGCCGGCCGTCGTCGCGCACGAAGCAGCGGAACATGCTGTGCGTGAAGACGCCCTTCAGCCACTCGGGCCGTTTGTCGCCGAGCGGTGCGGCGCGGTAGAGCGCCGAGAGTTCATCCCAGTCGATGTCGTCGATCGAATGCGACCATTGCAGTGCCACGAATTGCCTCGATTGAAAGCGTGAGCCAGTTGCGTTTATAGCAACCCGGCTCGCGCGCCGCAGCGAGGCGGCAGCGCGCTACGGTAAGGCCAAGTCCACGCTGAGTTCGTTGGCCGCAATGATGCCCGCCGCCCCCGGGATGCGCGGCGTCGCGACGGGCGATCAGGACGAGCGTGGCCTTGCCGTTTCGGACAGTGGCACAGCCAACTGCCGCAGCCAGCGAACCGGCTCCTCGAAGTCGATGCAGTCCTTGACGGCCTGGAGCATGCTCCCGATCAGCGGACGGTGATCGTCCTTGCGCCAATGAAACGCGTAGCGCAGGGGCTGCATCGGATGCTCGATCTTCAACAGGCGCAGGTCGCCGGAGCGTGTCATGGGAATGGCCCAGCTCGCGGGGAGTATCCCGATGCCCAGGCCTTCAGCCAACAAGCCTGCGACGCCCGCCCAACTGTTGCAACTCAGGCGCTGGCCAATCGTCATGTTGGTGGCGTCCAGCCAGTCGTTCAAGACACGCGTACTGCCGGTCCCCGGGGGAGAGGAAATGACCGGTATGTCAGCGAGCATCTCGGCTGTCACCGTGACCGCCTTGCCTGTCAGCGACCTGGACGCAACCCACTTGAAATGCGCCTCGCCAATGTGTTCGGAAAGGATGGCCGAGCGCGTGGGGCGGCCCGCAATGACCGCGAAATCGAGCACCCCTTCAAACACCTTTTGTTCCAGCGAACCGAGTGAACTGCCCGCATCGACGGAAGGTTCCAGCTTCAGCTCCGGGTAGCGCTCCCGCGCAACGCGAATCACCTTGGGAAGCCAAGTCAACGCAGAGATCTCGCCCACGCCAAAACGACAGACGCCGCGCAGGCTGACGTCCTTGATCACTGCACTTCGCGCTTCTTCCGCCTGCGCCAGCAATGCCTTCGCGCGTGGCAGCAGCAACTGCCCCGCATCGGTGAGGATGGCCTTGTGGCCATCGCGATTGAACAGGGGCTTGCCCAGGTCCAGCTCCAGTTCAGAGATCCGCTTGGACAAGGACGATACCGACAGGTGCACACGCTCCGCCGCCTGGACGAAGCTCGCGCAGTTGGCCGCCCAGTAGAACGCCTCCAATTGCTTGAGCGTCATGTCTTTGAAAAAAAAGAAAAGAGAGCTTCTATTTTATTCGCTTTATTTCCGAACGTACTCCTCCGATGATCCGTTACCGACAACGCAGGAGACACCCGATGACCCCTCACTTCACCAGCAACATCGCAGAGATTCCGTGGCAGGAATACCCCGGCCACTTCGGTGGCGCGCTTTCCAAGGCGCTGGTGCAACCCAAGACCTGCGGGTCGCGCCACATCGACTTCCGGATTTCCTGCTACCAGCCGATGGCCTACGTGGCCGAGCACGTGCACAAGGTGCAGGAGCAGGTCTACCACGTGCTGGAAGGAGAGGGCCTGCTGACGTTGGGCGACGAGCGCCGCGTGATGCGCCGCCATGACTACGCCTTCATGCCGCCGGGCGTGCGCCACAGCTTCACCAACACGGGTCTGGTACCGCTGGTCTTCCTGGTCATTACCACGCCGGTGGATGACGAAGAAGTGCCCTTGTAACGCGCACTTCCGCCCCGCCCAGTCGTCAGATCCTCAAGAAACACCGGAGTCGAACATGAAGCCGAGAACCATTGCCATCGTGGCAGGCGCAGCCGTGAGTGCCGTCTTGTCCACGCCGCTGCTTGCAGCGGACTTCCCAGTCAGGCCCATCACCATGGTCGTGCCCTATCCGGCGGGCGGGCCCAGCGACAACATCGCAAGAGCGCTTGCCACATCCATGGGCAAGACGCTCAAGCAGCCTGTGGTGATCGACAACACCAGCGGCGCCGGCGGCACGGTGGGCACGGCCAAGGTCGCACGCTCACCCAATGACGGCTACTGGATCCTGCTTCAGAACATCGGCGCGGCGACGACACCGTCGCTCTACCGTTCCCTCTCCTACAAGCCCGACGACCTGACGCCCATCGGCCTGGTCGCCACCGCGCCATCCGTGATCATTGCCCGCAAGGACTTGCCCGCCAGCAACCTGACCGAGCTGATGGCGTACATCAAGAAGGACCCTGCCAAGGTCAACATGGGCCACTCGGGCATCGGCTCGGCCTCGCATCTGTGCGGCCTGCTGTTCCAGTCTGCAATCAAGCAGCGCGTCACGTCGATCGCCTACAAGGGCGCGGCGCCGGCGATGAACGACATCATGGGCGGGCAGTTCGACTTCATGTGCGAACAGACTTCGGTTGCATTGCCCTTCATCCAGAGCGGCAGCGTGAAGGCCATGGCTGTCACCTCCAAGAAACGCCTTTCGCAACTTCCCAACGTGCCGAGCACCGTGGAGGGTGGCCTGCCTGCGGTCGACATCGGCGTGTGGCACGGCGTCTATGCGCCCAAGGGCACGCCGAAGGAGGTGATCGACAAGTTGTCTGGCGCCATCGCCGTCGCACTGCGCGACGCCGAAGTGCACAAGCGCTATGCCGACCTGGGTGTCGAGACCGCTCCACCGGAGGACGGTCAGCCTGCACCGCTTGCGAAGTTGCAGGAGGCCGAGTTGGCGCGCTGGACGCCGATCATCAAGGCGGCAGCAGAGTACGCGGATTGAGTCGCATGCAGTGCCGTGCGGATGCGTCATTGCATGCATCCACGCGATCCGGCGCAACGACCGCCGAACCCGATTCCAAAAAGGATAATCATGACCATTCGTCGACATGCTTTGATGGCGCTGGCAGCAGCTTGCTGCGGTGCTGTCCCTCACGCCTTTGCGCAGGCGCCCGCGTTTCCCAGCAAGCCGATTCGTGTGCTCGTATCCGCGGCGCCCGGAGGAATCTCGGACGTGTTGGGCCGGCTGGTCGCGCAACGCTTGGGCCAGATCTACAGCCAACCGGTCATCGTGGAAAACAAGACGGGGGCTGGCGGTCATGTCGCTGGCGCAGAGGTGGCCAAGGCGCCTGCCGACGGCTACACCTTGCTGGTCGGCACGATCGCGCATAACGGCGTGACGTCGCTCTATCCGCATCTCACTTACAGCCCATCCAAGGACCTTCAGCCTGTCATCCTGATCGCTGAGAGCGCGGGCGTGCTGGCGGTCAACCCGGCATTCCAGGCGCGGACTACCGCCGAACTCATTGCGCTCGCAAAAGCGCAACCGGGGACCATTGCGTACGGCTCTGCTGGCAGCGGCTCGGCGGTCCACATGGCAGCCGCTCTCTTCGAGTACATGGCGAACGTCAAGTTGAGCCACGTTCCCTACAAAGGAAGCGGGCCGGCGCTCACCGATTTGATAGGCGGCCAGATACCCGTCATGTTCGACAACCTGTCGAGTGTCTTGCCGTACATCAAGTCCGGGAAGCTGCGCGCCTTGGGCGTGACCAGCCCGCAGCGCCAGCCGAGCCTGCCGGACGTTCCGACGATCGCCGAATCGGGCGTTCCTGGCTATGCGTCGGTGCCCTGGTACACGATCTCGGTCTCGCGCAACGTTCCGCCGGAGATCGTTCGCAAGCTCAATGCCGACCTCAACACGGCCATCCGTGCGCCTGAACTCAAGGCGCGATGGGATTCCATCGGAGTGACGCCGCTGGGTGGCAGCGTGGAAGACGCGCTGAAACGCAACGCCATTGAGACCGAAAGATGGACCAAGGTCATCAAGGCCGCAAACATCGTGGTCGACTGAGGCAACAAGAATGGTCAATCCAGACACGCCAAGGATTGCGGTTTTCACCAAGAACCGCAGCAATCCGGCCTACGAGGCCGCCCGTATCGGTGCCGAGCGAGCCGCGGCCCGCTTGGGCGCCCGGATCGAACACTACGTCCCGGAGATCGCCGACGATCCGGACCAGCAGATTGCGCTGGTGGCGCAAGCCCTTGAGACCCGGCCCGATGCCTTTGTCTTCACCGCGGTACACCTGACGAGGCTAGAGCAGGCGCTCGATTCGATCAAGGAGGCCGGCATCCCTGTTTTCAGTTTCATCGGGCGCCTGAATCCCGGTCGCGCCGTGAGCCACGTCGGTGCGATGGACTACCAGCTGGCCACCGACGTTGCCAACCGCCTGTTCGACCACCTCGGGGGCCGGGGCAAGATCGCCATCATCGAAGGCCCCGCGTCGACGGCGACGAACGTACGGCGATTGCAAGGGTATCTGGACGCCGCTGCGCTGCGTCCGGAGATCGAGATCGTCGCGCGGTGCAGCGGTGCCAACTTGCGCGGGCCTGGCCGGGAAGCGTTTGCCAAGGTGCTTCAACAGCAACCGTGCGTCGACGGGGTCCTGGCCGCCAACGACGACATGGCGATCGGCGCGCTTGCCGCACTGGACGAGGTCGGCCGCCGCTCGGCAATCGTTGGTGTCAATGCGATTCCGGAAGCCATCGCTGCGATACGCGATGGGCGCATGCTCGCCACCGCCGATTTCAACGCGATGCTGCTTTGCCATCTGGCCACTGAGTGCGCGATTCGCCATCTTCGTGGCGAGGCGGTGCCGGCGGAGGTCGAACTCCCGGCGCCGATCGTCGACGCCCAAAACTACAGCGCCTGGGACAGGCCTTACCTGGAGCAACGGCTCCCAACCCTCAACGAGGTCACTCAATGAAGAACCAACACGCGGAAGTCACTTTGGATGTCACGGGCCGTCTGGCGAACTACATGGCGGCTGCGGCAACCACTGCGCTGCCGGAGGAAGTCGCACTGGCGTCCAAGCATCGGATCCTGGACACCATCGCTGCGATCGTCTCCGGCGCCAGAATGAACCCGGGAACGATGGCGATCGACTATGTGCGCGGGTTGGGCGGTGCGCCGCAGGCCAGCGTGCTGGCGTCGTCGATCATGACCACGGCCGCCGACGCCGCGTTGGCCAATGCGATGTGCGCTCATGCGGATGAGACGGACGATTTCGAGCCTGTCACCAAGGCCCATCCCGGATCCTCCAGCGTGCCGGCCGCACTCGCCATGGCCGAAAAGAACGGCGCTTCGGGAGAAGCGGTCATCCGCTCCGTTGCGCTCGGCTATGACCTTGGATGCCGGCTTCTCATGGCCCTTGGCCCCAACCACGTACGAGCCACGCACAGGAGTGCCGAGGGCACGAGTTCCACCTTCTGCGCACTTGGCGCGGCGGCGCCTCTGGCGCGCCTGGACGCCCAGCGCATGCGCTACGCGATTTCCTACGCAGCGCAGCAGGTGTCCGGCCTCTGGAGCTGGGTCAAGGACGAGGACCACGTCGAGAAGGCGTTCGACTTTGCCGGCATGGGTGCGCGCAACGGCGTGATGGCGGTGACCATGGTCGAGTCGGGGATGACCGGTGTTCACGACGTTCTTGACGGCACGCACAACCTGTTCATCGCCTTGTCGACGCAGCCCAACCCGGAGGCGATGGTCGAGGCGCTTGGGAGCAGGTTCTTCGTCGCTGAATCGTCCATCAAGACCTTCTCTGTCGGCTATCCGAATCAGTCGGCGCTCGACGCTTTGCTGTTTCTGCGCCGGGAACATGGACTGCAGGCCGACAACGTCCAGGCCATCCGCGTCAAGCTTCCGACAGACGCGATCGGCATCGTCGGCAACAGCGCCATGGCAGATGTCAGCTGCCAGCATCTCGTCTCACTTGCGCTGCTCAGGGGTCAGATGTCCTTCGAGGACAGCCACGACATGTCGCTCATGAAAGATCCGGCCGTTCTTGCGATCCGCCAGAAGCTGACCCTGACAGGCGATCCCGATCTGATGGATCCGGCCGCACCGCGCGGCGCCATCGTCGAGGTGGACCTGACAGATGGGCGCCGGGTCGCGCATCACACGCGATTCGCGCCGGGAACCAAGGAGCGGCCGCTGAGTACCGAGCAGGTGAACGCGAAGGCGCGCAACCTGATGGCGCCGGTCCTGGGCGAGGGCAAGGCCGAAGAGCTGATCCTCCAGATCAACAACCTCGAGAAGGTGGCCGACATCCGCCAACTCAGGGCGCTCTGGACAGCCTAGGCATCAGCGCACGAGGAGCACACCATGAAATTCGAAGGCTTTCTCCACATCAACGTCCGGTGCTCTCCGGAGGACCTGCCAGCGATCGAGCGGTTCTACGCCGACGTGCTCGGCTTGAAGTCGGGCTTCCGTCCCAACTTCAGTTTCCCGGGCATCTGGCTTTACGACGGTGCGGACCCGATCGTCCACGTGCAGGCCCGGTATCCACAAGGCTCGTTCGTGAGGGACGGGCACAGCGCCAGCTTTGACCACATCGCCTGGCGTGCCTCGGGTGCCGTCGAATTTCGCAAGCACCTGAAGAAGCTGGCGATCGACTTCCAGGAGCAGAACATCGAGGCGGCGGGCTACCAGGTCTTTCTTTACGACCCCGTGGGAACAAAGCTCGAGTTCAACTTCCTCAACGAGCATGTTGCAGATGCTGTTCCGGTGGGCACGACTGCAGGGATGGCCACCCGATGAAGCTCTTCATGAACGAAGGGTCGCCCTTCGCTCGCAAGGCGCGCATCTTCGCGCGTGAGAAGGGGCTGTCCGACCGCATCCAGGAGGTCGTGACGGCGGTTTCGCCCGTCGATGCCAACAGTGCATTGGCGCGCGAGAACCCCTTGATCAAGATACCTGTCCTGGTCACGGACGACGGTGCGCGCCTCTACGACTCGGGTGTGATCTGCGAATACCTCGATACCCTGCATGAACGCGCGAGAGCCTTCCCATCCTCCGGGCCGGCCCGCTTCGAGACGCTGGGGCAACAGGCACTGTGCGATGGCGCTCTCGATGCCGCGATCCTGTGCCGGTACGAACTGGCGCTCAGGCCCGTCGGCCTGCGATGGAACGAATGGATCGAGGGGCAGAGGCTGAAGATCGGCGGTGCGCTGTCGGTCCTCGAAACGGAAGCGCAGTCGTGGCCGGACGAATTCGAGATGGCGCAGATTGGCGCGGTTTGTGTTCTCGGGTATCTGGACTTCAGGTTTCCAGAATGGGAATGGCGCCGCACGCATCCGCAGCTTGCCGGTTGGTACCGTGCCGCGTCGATCCGGCCGTCGGTGGTTGCGACTGCACCTGCATGAGATCGCAGCGGGCCGGGCGCAGCCCGGCCCTGATGCTCAGTACGCCTGCCCCAACTGTTCCAGGATCGCCGGATTCTCCAACGTCGACGTGTCCTGCGTCGATGTCTCCCCCTTGGCCACAGAGCGCAGCAGCCGTCGCATGATCTTGCCGCTGCGCGTCTTCGGCAGGTTCTCCGCGAAGCGGATGTCCTTCGGCTTGGCGATGGGGCCGATCTCCCTGGCGATCCAGCTGCGCAGTTCGCCCGCGATGGCGGCGGCGTCGGGTCCGGCTGGCAGCGTGCCCTTGAGCACGACGAAGGCGCAGATCGCCTCGCCGGTGGTGTCATCAGGCCGGCCCACCACGGCCGCTTCGGCCACGAGCCGGGTGCACGACACCAGCGCCGATTCGATCTCCATCGTGCCCATGCGGTGGCCGCTGACGTTCAGCACGTCGTCGATGCGGCCGGTGATGGTGAAGTTGCCCGTCACCGCATCGCGGATCGCGCCGTCGCCCGCCAGGTAGTAGCGGCCCTGAAAGTCCTGCGGGTAGTAGCTGGACTTGTAGCGCTCCGGGTCGCCCCAGACGTTGCGGATCATCGCGGGCCAGGGTTTCTTCACGACCAGGATGCCGCCCTGGCCCCAGGGGACCGGGTTGCCGGCTTCGTCGACCACGTCGGCGGCGATGCCGGGGAAGGGCAGGCTGCAGGAGCCGGGCACCAGGTCGTGCGCACCGGGCAGCGGCGTGATCATGTGGCCGCCGGTCTCGGTCTGCCAGAAGGTGTCGACGATGGGGCAACGGCCGCCGCCGATGTGCTGGTGGTACCACTCCCAGGCGGCCGGGTTGATGGGCTCGCCGACCGAGCCAAGGATGCGCAGGCTGGACAGGTCGTAGTTGCGCGGATGCGCGGTCGGCGTACTTTCCGCGGCCTTGATGAGCGAGCGGATGGCCGTGGGCGCGGTGTAGAACACGGTGACCAGGTGGTCCTGGATCATCTTCCAGAAGCGGCCGGCGTCGGGGTACGTCGGCACGCCTTCAAACACCACCTCGGTCGCGCCGAGCGCCAGCGGGCCGTAGGCGATGTAGGTGTGGCCCGTGACCCAGCCGATGTCGGCGGTGCACCAGAACACGTCCTCGGGCTTGAGGTCGAAGGTCCATTTGCAGGTGAGCGCCGCATGCAACAGGTACCCGCCGGTCGAATGCTGCACGCCCTTGGGCTTGCCGGTCGATCCCGAGGTGTAGAGCAGGAACAGCGGATGCTCCGCGCTGACCCATTCGGGCTCGCAGGTCGTCGGCTGCACGGCCAGCAGGTCCGCCATCCACAGGTCACGTGGCGCCGTGAAGGGCACCGCGCCACCGGTGCGCCGCGTGACCAGCACGTTTCGCACGCTCTCGCAGCCGCCGAGCGCCAGCGCATCGTCGACCACGGCCTTGAGCGGCAGGTGCTTGCCGCCGCGCACTTGCTGGTCGGCCGTGAGCACCACCACCGCGCCGGTGTCGGCGATGCGGTCGCGCAGCGCCTGCGAGGAGAAGCCGCCAAACACCACCGAATGGATTGCGCCGATGCGCGCGCAGGCCTGCATCGCCACCACGCCGTCGACCGACATCGACATGTAGATGACCACGCGGTCGCCCTTCTGCACGCCGAGCGAGCGCAGCGCGTTGGCGGTGCGGCACACGCGTTCCAGCAGTTCCTCGTAGGTCACGTGTGTCACCGCGCCGTCGTCGGCCTCGAAGATCAGCGCCGTCTTCTGCCCGAGGCCGCGTTCGATGTTGCGGTCCAGGCAGTTGTAGGAGGCGTTGAGCGTGCCGTCCTCGAACCACTTGAAGAAGGGCGCGTTGCGCTCGTCCAGCACCTTCGTGAACGGTGTCTTCCAGGTGATGAACTCGCGCGCCAGCCGCGCCCAGTAGGCCTCGTGGTCAGCTTCGGCCTCGGCGACCAGGCGGTCGTAGGCGGCGCGGCCGGAGATGTGCGCGTTGCGCACGGTTTCCTTCGAGGGCGAGTAAGCCGAGGGCGATGTGACGGGGGGCGTTGCGAGGTCCATGATGTGTTCCTTGAAGCGTTCAACAATGGAACTGGAGCATCCGCCATCAACATTGCAGCAGTCGGGTCGAAATATGACGAATGTTTGCAGGGCAACGCTGAACAAGTCCCCGTGATGGCGCGCAAATGCGCGACGCACGAGGACTTGTTCAGCGTTGCCCAACCTCCGCTATAAATCGAAGCTTGGCGACCGCGTCACCGACGCACGGCTGGGAGACAACTTGAGAGACAACGAATTCGCCGCCGCCGCTGTTGAGGACGCGGCCCCGCTGGCCCGCTACCAGACCCTGCAGGCCGGGCTGGACCGGCTCGACCAGGGGCTGTCGATCTTCGACGCCAACCTGCGGCTGGTCGCGTGGAACCGCGCCTACGAGCGGCTGCTGGACTTCCCCCCGGGCATGGCGAGCATCGGCACGCCCTTCGAGACCTTCATCCTCTACAACGCCCGGCGCGGCGAATACGGCCCCGGCGACCCCGACGCGCTGGTGGCCGAGCGCGTGGCCGCCGCCCGCACCTTCAAGGCGCATGACCTGGAGCGCACCCGGCCCGACGGCTGCGTGCTCCACATCCACGGCGAGCCGCTGCCCGGCCACGGCTTCGTCACGCTGTACTCCGACGTCACGGCGCAGCGCAACGCGGAGCGCACGATCCGCCAGCAGAACGCCGAACTGGAAAGCCGCGTGGTCGCCCGCACCGCCGAGCTGGTCAGCAGCGAGCAGCGCATGCGGCTGGTGATGGACTCCATCCCGGCCTTGGTCGCGTACTTCGACAAGCGCCGGGGGTATGGCTATCTCAACCGCGGTTACCACGAGTGGTTCCGCATCGACACCACGCGACCGGAAACCGTCAGCGCCCGGGCCTTCCTCGGCGACGAGGTCTACGCGCTGGTCAAGCCGAATGTCCTGCGCGCGGTGGCGGGCGAATCCGTCACCTTCGAGTACGAGTTGGTCATCCACACCGGCGAGCGCCGGGCCGTGCGCACCTCGCTGGTCCCTGAGTTCGCGAGCGACGGCACCGTGGCCGGCTGCTTCGAGCTGACCTTCGACATCACCGAGCAGAAGCGCGCGCAGGAGTTGCTGGCGCGCACCCAGAAGTTGGAGTCGCTCGGCCACCTGACCGGCGGGCTCGCGCACGATTTCAACAACATCCTCACCGTCGTGATCGGCAACCTCGCGGCGCTGAAGGACGCGCACCCGGACGATCCCAACGTGCCCGAATACATCCAGCCCGCGCTGGATGCCTCGCGGCGCGGTGCCGACCTGGTGAAGGGGCTGATGCGCTTTGCGCGCCGACAGCCGCTGCAGGCGGGGGCGGTGGACGCGGCGGCGCTGCTGCGTTCGGTCGAGGGGCTGGTCCGGCACTCGCTGCCCGAGCGCATCCACCTGGGCGTGGACGTGGAGGCACAACCACTGGGCATCTGGATCGACGCGGCCCAGCTCGAACAGGCCATCCTCAACATGGTGCTGAACGCACGCGATGCCATGCCTTCCGGCGGCAAGGTCACGCTGCGCGCGCGGCCGGCGCACCTGGATGCCGATGCGGCCGCCGCACTGCAGACCACGTCAGGCGACTGCGTCCGCATCGACGTGCAGGACAACGGCTGCGGCATGGACGCCCGCACCATGGCCCACATGTTCGAGCCCTTCTTCACCACCAAGCAGCCGGGCAGCGGCACTGGCCTTGGCATGGCCATGGTCTACGGCTTCATCAAGCAGTCGGGCGGCGCGATCGATGTGCGCAGCCAGCCTGGCGGCGGCACCACCATCTCGCTCTGGCTGCCGGCGAGCGAGCGCACCGGCGCCGATCGCCAAGTGCCGGCTGCCGCGCCCGAGGCACCAGGCCGCCGCGGTTTGGCGTTGCTGGTAGACGACGACGCGCAGGTCCGCCGCGTGGTGCGGCGCACGCTGCTCGACATGGGCTATGCCGTGCTGGAGGCCGACAGCGGTGTCGAGGCACTGGCCCTGTTGCAACAGACCTCCGACATCGCGCTGCTGTTGTCCGACGTGGCCATGCCGGGCGGCGTCGACGGACGCGAAGTCGCTGCCACCGCGCGCCAGCTGCACCTGGCGCACGCCGTGGTGCTGATGAGCGGCAACGCCGCCGGCGATCGCGCCGTGGCCGGCGTGCCATGGCTCGTCAAACCTTTCACCCCCGCGCAACTGGCCGACGCCATCGAGGCATGCCGCGCATGAGCGATTCCTTATGAGCACCAACGCAGCCCATCCACGGCGCGACGAGAGCGCACCGCGATCCCTGATCTTCGTGGTCGAGGACGATCCGGCCGTGACAAAGCTCGTGCTCAATGCCTTGGTCGAATTCGGCTTCAACGCCGAAGGCTTCCATACCGGCACCAGCATGCTGCGCCGCCTGCAGGCGGAAAAGCCCGACCTCTGCATCGTCGACCTCGGCCTGCCCGACATGGACGGCATCGACCTGGTGCGCCGAATCACCGCGCAGACCAGCGCGGGCGTGCTGATCCTCACCGGGCGTGGCCACACGGCCGACCGCGTGATGGGCCTGGAGCTGGGCGGCGACGACTACATGACCAAGCCCTTCGAGTCGCGCGAGCTGGTGGCGCGCGTGCGCAGCATCCTGCGGCGACGCATGGCAGCAAACGGGGCGCCCGGCGCGCAGCAGCGCCGCTATGCCAGCTTCCTGGGCTGGCGCATCGATTGCGCGGCCAACATCCTGCGTGCGCCCGATGGGAGCGAGCACCTGCTGGGCACGGCGGAGACGCAGGTGCTGCGCTGTTTCGTCGAACGCCCGCATCAGATCCTCACGCGCGAGCAGCTGATGGGAGCGCGCGACCTGCTGCCCACCGACCGCAGCATCGATGTGCGCATCTCGCGCCTGCGCCGCAAGATCGAGGTCGATCCGCATGACCCGGTGATCATCAAGACTGTGTACGGCGCGGGGTACATGTTCGCCGCAGCCGTGACTTGGGCTTGATAGCCCGCATGCAGTTCAGGCGAACAGGCCGCCGCGCAGCGCGTGATTTCGCGCGAGAAGTAGCAGCAATGTGACGAATCTTTGCGTCTACTCCTTGGAGTGGAAGCGTCGACCCAGAATCGCGCCGTCGTCCACATCCACCTGAGGAACAACGCATGCTCGATCCCGCTGTCCAGAAGATCCAGTCGAATCCCAAGTACCTCGAGCTGCGACGAAAACGAAACGCCTTCGGCTGGCTGCTGGCAGCGCTGATGATGATCGTCTACTACGGCTACATCGCGCTCATCGCCTTCAACAAGCCCTTCCTGGCACAGCCGCTGGGTGCGGGGGTTACCAGCATCGGCATCCCGATCGGCCTCGGCGTGATCGTCTTCACCATCGTCATCACGGCGATCTACATCCGTCGCGCCAACGGCGAGTTCGACCGCCTGACCTCGGAAATCATCGAGGAATCCAAGCCATGAGCCGCCATTTCGTCAAGTCATTCGCGACCGCGGCGGTGCTGCTGCTCGGCGTCGGCGCGGCCATGGCCGCGGGCGGCGATGTCGGCCAAGCGGACAAGCAACCGACCAACTGGATCGCCATCGGCATGTTCTCGGCCTTCGTGCTGCTCACGCTCTACATCACCAAGTGGGCGGCAGGCAGGACCAAGTCGGCCTCCGACTTCTACACGGCCGGCGGCGGTATCACGGGCTTCCAGAACGGGTTGGCGATCGCGGGCGACTACATGTCGGCGGCGTCCTTCCTCGGCATCTCGGCGGCGGTGATGGCGACCGGTTATGACGGGCTGATCTACTCGATCGGCTTCCTGGTCGGCTGGCCGGTCATCACCTTCCTGATGGCGGAGCGCCTGCGCAACCTCGGCAAGTTCACCTTCGCCGACGTGGCGGGCTACCGCTTCCAGCCCGGGCCGATTCGCGCTTTTGCGGCCTCCGGCACGCTGGTGGTGGTGGCCTTCTACCTGATCGCGCAGATGGTCGGCGCGGGGCAACTCATCAAGCTGCTGTTCGGGCTCGACTACATCGTGGCCGTCGTGATTGTCGGCGTGCTGATGATGGTGTATGTGCTCTTCGGCGGCATGACCGCGACCACCTGGGTGCAGATCATCAAGGCGGTCATGCTGCTGGCCGGCGTGACCTTCATGGCCATCATGGTGCTGGCGCAATTCGGCTTCAGCCCCGAGGCGTTGTTCGCCAGGTCGGTGGAAGTGCGCACGCAGATCGCGGCCAATGGCGGCAAGAGCCCGGAGGAGGCGGCGGCGATCGGGCTCAGCATCATGGGGCCGGGCGGCTTCGTGAAAGACCCGATCTCGGCCATCTCCTTCGGCATGGCGCTGATGTTCGGCACGGCCGGGCTGCCGCACATCCTGATGCGCTTCTTCACCGTGCCCGATGCCAAGCAGGCCCGCAAGTCGGTGTTCTGGGCGACCACCTGGATCGGCTACTTCTACCTGCTTATCTTCATCATCGGCTTCGGCGCGATCACGCTGGTGCTGACCAACCCCGAGTTCGCGGACACAGCCACAGGCACCATCAAGGGCGGCGGCGGCGCGGCCAACATGGCGGCGGTGCTGGTGGCCAAGTCCGTGGGCGGCAACGTGTTCTACGGCTTCATCTCTGCCGTGGCCTTTGCGACCATCCTCGCGGTGGTGGCGGGCCTGACGCTGTCGGGCGCCTCGGCGGTGTCACACGACATCTACGCCACGCTGGTGAAGAAGGGCAAGGCTGACAGCGCGTCCGAACTGCGGGTGTCGCGCATCACCACGATCTGCCTGGGTGTCGTGGCCGTGCTGCTGGGCATTGCGTTCGAGAAGCAGAACATCGCCTTCATGGTGTCGCTGGCCTTTGCGGTGGCCGCGTCGGCCAACTTCCCGGTGCTGTTCATGTCAGTGCTGTGGAAGGACTGCACGACGCGGGGTGCGGTGATCGGCGGGTTCCTGGGGCTGATCTCGTCGGTGGCGCTGACGGTGGTCTCGCCTTCGGTGTGGGAAGCGACGCTGGGGTATCCGAAGGGCTCGGCGCTGTTCCCGTATGCGTCGCCGGCACTGTTCTCGATGACCATCGGGTTCGTGGGCATCTGGCTGTTCTCGGTGCTGGATCGCAGCAAGCAGGCCCAGCAGGAGCGCGAGGCGTTTCCGGCGCAACAGGTCAGGTCGGAGACGGGGCTGGGGGCTTCGTCTGCGTCGGGGCACTGAGGGCAGCGAGTGCGGGTGGGCGGGGGCCGGCGGGCCTGCCTCGGCGATCAGCCGGAGGTGAACCCGAAGTTGATCGCGCGCCCACCCGTCTGCACGCAGCGCTGGTAGTAGGCCAGGATGTCGCGGGTCAGCGGGTTCACTTTCGTGTTCCGCAGCAGTACCGGCAATTCCGTCGCCGCGAAGACCTTTTCGTCCTTTGTCACTTTCGAGCCGATGGCGAAGGACACGCTTCCCACCGCGTTGGCCGCGAAGATGCCGGACAACGCGCGCCACGCGATGAATCCGTTTTCCTTGCACGGCGTCAGTGCGTCGAGCGCCTTGGCCCATGCCAGCAGGTTCGGATGCGGCTGGCCGGTGCACACGATGCGTGCCAGCACATCCGGCAGCATCTGCTTCGAGGCAAAAGCCGGATTCGTCCTATTGAGTGCCTCGAGGTCTTTCCACATCGGTCGTATGAACTCGCCGGCATAGAGCACTGTCGCGTCCGGCGGCGCGGCGATCCGCGCACGGACGGATGGATTCCTCTCCAGGTAGCTCAGGAGCTCGCGCGTGGGGGGAAGCAGGGACATGAAACCTCCATGGGGCGTGGCCGAGCATGCGCGGGAAACGCCTCCCTGGGATCACCCGGACGAGGGAGGCCGGGTAGGCGGATAGTGATCCTGTCTTGACCTTGGCTTGCAGTTGATCGAATCTGGTCTCCCGAAGGGTTCGATCTGCTCTCTGATGTCTCGGAAGGAACATGCCATGCAGGACTATTTGGCAACTGACCCCTTGCCGCAGTGCGAACCGAACGAACACTTCACAACGGAATTCGCGCCGTTCCTGTCCTTGCCTGGATTCTTCCCAGGCGCGGGCGGCTTTTTTCACGGCCATTCCAAGCCAACCAGGAAGGTTCTGATCTTCGGAACTGACTTCGGACCGCTTGGGTATCAGCAACAGCTGGGCCGCACGGGTG
Source organism: Variovorax rhizosphaerae (assembly GCF_037889975.1). Classification (NCBI taxonomy): domain Bacteria; kingdom Pseudomonadati; phylum Pseudomonadota; class Betaproteobacteria; order Burkholderiales; family Comamonadaceae; genus Variovorax; species Variovorax rhizosphaerae. The sequence goes on from NZ_JBBKZT010000012.1 coordinate 55,116, forward strand.
GTGAGCCTGCCAACAACCCGACCATCGCCAATCTGGCCAAAGTTCTGGGCGAAGCGAATGTCTCGCTGAAGGACTGTTTTCTCACAAACGCGGTGTTATGCATGTGGCGCACGGACAGTACGGTCGGCAACCACGGGATCTGGCGCAGTTATTCGAGATACATCGAACAGTGCGCTACCTGGCATCAACGCTTCATCGCGAGTGTCAAACCCCGCGGAGTGATCCTGATGGGAACCCCAGCCTTGGAGACGACTGGCAAACTCCTGTTTCCTGCGCTCGCCGAGCATTGGGCGAACCTCAAGACGATGACCCAGGTCTATGCGGCTGGCAAGGAGGTCTACCACGAGCCCGATGGTCCGACAGTCCTTGTGATGCCACACACCTCTTATTGGCACGTCAACGGACGACGTCACGCGGTTGCAGTCCATCAGCATCTGAAGCTCATGGGCTAGCACACAGTGTGTGATTCCTGCGCTCTGATCGCGAAGCAGAATCAGGCATCGAAGCGAATCGCTTCGCTGGTGAACGTTCGCACCCTGGGGCCGAAGCTCGAGATGTTGGTGAGCGTCGCGTTGTGGTGCTGGATGACTTGCCGGGCTGTCACGAAGGCATTGCCCTCGGTCGTGTGCGCGTCCTCGATCAGGATGACCTGATAGCCCAGCGCCAGCGCGCGGCGCGTGGTCGTGTCGACACAGAACTCGGTGTGCATGCCGCAGATGACCAGTTCCCTGATGTTGCGCTCCTTCATCGCGGCCTCCAGCCCGGTGCGCAGGAAAGCGTCGGGCGTCGTTTTCCGAATGCGCAGGTCGGTGGGTTCCGCTCGGAGCCCGTGCGCGAGTTGCCATTCACGGGTTTCGTGTTTCAGCAGGCCGTCGTCTTCATGCTGGATCAAGACCACCGGAATGCCCGCCGCACGGGCCTTCGCGGACACCGTGTTGATTCGGCCGATGACGAGCTTCGATTCGTAAGCGTCATGCGCGCCTTCGCACAGGCCCTGTTGCACGTCGATGATGAGGAGTGCCTTGTCGTTCATGGTGAGGACGTGAAGAGGGCGGGGTAGCTTGCCTTGTACTTTGCGGGAACCTCGACGGGTTGGATCTTGCCGGCGAGGGAGAGCACGAGCAACGACGAGACGACCGTGCCAACCAGCATCGGCAAGACGAGGGCCAGCTGCCGGGCACGCAAGGACGCGCTTTGCATGTGCCAGAAGACCGCGCAAGCGATGTGCGTGAACAGCGCCAGCACGGCGAAGAAGTAGTAGGGCACGAAGAAGAACGGATACAGCGGAATGTGGAAACCCGCCGCGGAAAAATAGAAAGTCGTGTCCAGGTCCAGCACGCCGCGCGCATACAGCACCGCACCCACATGGATAAGCAGGAAGCCCGCCAGGACGGCGCCCGACAGCGCCTGCAACCACGCGACCGCGCCCCGCCGGTTCATCCAGCCGCGAAGCAAGAGCCAGAACCCGCTGCCGATCTGGAACGCGACGCAAAAGAGCAGGATCGCTTCCACCGCGGGCTGCCGGTAGATGCCTCGCGCGCGCTCCATGAATGCGATGTGCTCTTGCACGCCCGCCAGCGAGACGAGGTGATTTGCGAGATGCAGGCATGCGAAGGCACCGACGATGATCGCCGAGGTCTTGTGCAGAGTGCGAAGGTTCATGGGATTTCGTTGGCGGAAGGGCGGGAAACGCGCTCTGCCGGCGAGCGCGCTCAGGAGATGTGCATGATGCTCCGCCGCGGCCTGCCGCGCACGCGGGCGATACGTCTGCGACTGCCGTTGTCGTTCATCGTGCGCGACCGCACACGTCGCTGCGACAGAGCCCGTCCTTGTCGTTCTGGAAGAACGTCCGCACGTCCTCGCCTTGCAGAAGGTTCAGGACCCCGTTTTTTGCTGGACGCATGGATAACCAGGAAGCCCGCAGCACAACGCCCACCCGCTGCGAAGTATGCATGTTGGCCGAATTGCGCCGGGCCGTTCCCTCGGGTAAAAAACCTTCACGACCCGTGATCCCGGCGAACCCGCCCGTGACACGTGGCCCGAAAGGCCGACATGAAAACCCGACTGCGGCAACGCCGCGAGTTCCTTGGCGCCTGTGCGGCCTTCGGGCTCGTGGGATGTGGCGGCGGCGGAAGCGGTGGGCGCCGTCAGGAATTCATTGCGGCCGCCTACGCCGATGAAGCCAGGCTCCAGGCTGCCGTCGACCAGGTCGACGGCATGGCCACCGCCTTGATGCAGAAGTCGGGCCTGCCCGGCATGGCCGTTGCGGTGGTGCGCGGGGAACGGACGATCTATGCCAAGGGCTTCGGAACCCGGCAAGCTGGCACGCAGGCACCGGTGGACGCCGACACGGTGTTCCAGCTCGCGTCGATGTCCAAGTCGCTGGGCGCCTCCACCGTGGCGCACCAGGTCGGGTTGGGCGGCATCGGGTGGGACACGCCTGTTCGGCGCCACCTGCCGTGGTTCGAGCTGAAGGACCCGGCCGTGAGCACGCAGCTCACCATCGGCGACCTCTACTCGCACCGCTCCGGCCTGCCCGAATTTGCCGGCGATCGGTTGGAGGACATGGGCTATGAACAGCGGCAGGTGCTCGAGCGCCTGCGCTACCTGCCGCTCGACCCGTTCCGCAAGACTTACCACTACACCAACTTCGGGCTCACCGCCGGAGCCGTTGCAGTGGCGGCCGCCGCCGGTACGGACTGGGCGACCTTGTGCGAGCGAACGATCTACGCGCCGCTGGGCATGACCCGGACCAGTTCGCGCTTCGCCGACTTCCAGACGCGAACGAACCGCGTCGTGGGCCACGTCAAGGCCAATGGCGTCTATGTGCCCGGCCCGGTGCGCATGCCGGACGCGCAGGCGCCCGCCGCGAGCGTGACCTCGTCAGTGAACGACGTCGCACGATGGCTGTCGATGATGGTGGGGCTGGGGGTCTATGCCGGCAAGACGATCGTCGACAGCGCGGCACTGGCGGCCGCGCTTTCTCCACAGATAGAGAGTTCGGCTGCCAGCGCCGAGCGTCCGGCGGGGCACTACGGTTTCGGCTTCAACGTCGGCACGACGGCGGCGGGCCATGCCTCGTTCAGCCACTCGGGCGCATTTGCGCTCGGGACGGGGACGGCCTTCACGGTGGTCCCGGCCATCGGCGTCGGAATGGTCGCGTTGACCAATGCCACGCCCATCGGCATCCCCGAGACGCTGGTGGCGCAGTTCTTCGACCTGGTGCAGTTCGGCTCGATCCAGCGGCCCTGGGCAGACATCTTCACCAACGCGTTCGCGCCATTTGCCGACCCGGAAGGCTCGTTGGTGGGCGTCGCCCGACCGATCCAGCCTGCGCCGGCGAAAGGCCTGTCAGCCTATGCCGGCACCTATGGCAACGCTTACCACGGGCCGGCGCAGGTGGTCCAGGAGGGAGGCGGCCTGGTGCTGGTGCTCGGCCCGACGCCGCTGCGGCTGCCGCTGACGCATTGGGACGGCGACGTCTTCACCTTCACGCTGTTCAACGAGAACGCCGTGCCCGGCACGATTTCGAAAGCCACCTTTGCGGGCGACCGGGTGACCTTGGAGTACTACGACCGCCAAGGGCTCGGGACCTTCGTGCGCGGCAGCGCATAGCACGCCGCGCAATCGCTCAACTGAAGAATTCCTTCGCACGATCGAACCAGCCCTTGTCCGTCGGGCTGTGCTTGTTCCCGCCCTTCTTGAGTGACTCGTCCAGTTCCTTCACGAGCTTGCGTTGGTGTTCGGTCAGCTTCACCGGCGTCTCGACGCGCACATGGCAATACAGGTCGCCCGGATAGGATGCGCGCACGCCCTTGATGCCCTTGCCGCGCAGGCGGAATTGTTTGCCGCTCTGCGTGCCTTCCGGAATGTCGATCGCCGCCGCGCCCTTCAGCGTCGGCACGTTGATCTCGCCACCCAGCGCCGCCGTCGTCATGCTCACCGGCACCACGCAGTGCAGGTCGTCGCCTTCGCGCTCGAACATGTCGTGCTTCTTCAGGCGGATCTCGATGTAGAGGTCGCCCGGCGGCCCGCCGTTGGTGCCCGGCTCGCCGTTGCCGGTGCTGCGGATGCGCATGCCGTCGTCGATGCCGGCGGGGATCTTCACTTCCAGCGTCTTGTTGTTCTTCAGCTTGCCGGCGCCGTGGCAGGTCACGCAGGGCTCGGGGATGATCTTGCCGCTGCCGTGGCATTGCGGGCAGGTCTGCTGCACGCTGAAGAAGCCCTGGCGCATCTGCACCGCGCCTTGCCCGTGGCAGGTGGTGCAGGTGATGGGCTTGGTGCCGGGCTTGGCGCCGCTGCCGTGGCAGGTGCCGCATTCGTCCCAGCTCGGGATGCGGATCTGCGAGTCCTTGCCCTCGGCCGCTTCCTCGAGCGTGATCTCCATCGCGTAGCTCAGGTCGCTGCCGCGGAACACCTGGCGCCCGCCGCCGGCACGTCCGCGACCCGCACCGCCGCCGAACACGTCGCCGAAGATGTCGCCAAAGGCCTCGGCAAAGCCGCCGAAGCCTTCCGCGCCCGGGCCGCCGCGCATGTTGGGGTCGACGCCGGCATGGCCGTACTGGTCGTAGGCCGCGCGCTTCTGGCTGTCCGACAGCATTTCATAGGCTTCCTTCACCTCCTTGAACTTGATCTCGGCGTCCTTGCTGTCGCCGTGATTGCGGTCAGGGTGGTGCTTCATCGCGAGCTTGCGATAAGCCTTCTTGATTTCTTCCTCGCTCGCGTTCTTCGGGACGCCGAGGGTTTCGTAATAGTCGCGTTTGGTGGCCATGTTCTGTCCGTGCGGGCTGCTCTACAAGCGGAAAAGGCTGGACCACCTTGGAGGGTGTTCCAGCCTTGATTCGGGGCTGCGGAATCAGCCCTTCTTGACTTCCTTGACTTCAGCGTCCACGACGTTGTCGTCGGCGGGCGCGCTGTTCGCGGCGTGCTGTTCTGTACCAGCGCCCGGGCCGCCGGCGGCACCGCCAGCAGCGGCTTGCGCGTCCGCGTACATCTTTTCGCCGAGCTTCTGGCTCGCGGTCATCAGCGTGGCGGTCTTTTCCTCGATCGCGGCCTTGTCGTCACCCTTGAGGGCTTCTTCCACGTCCTTGATCGCGGCTTCGATCTTTTCCTTCTCGCCGGCTTCCAGCTTGTCGCCGTGCTCGCCCAGCGACTTCTTCACGCTGTGCACCATGGCTTCGCCCTGGTTGCGGGCCTGCACCACTTCGACCTTCTTCTTGTCTTCCGCGGCGTTCAGTTCGGCGTCCTTCACCATCTTCTGGATCTCGTCTTCCGACAGGCCCGTGTTCGCCTTGATGGTGATCTTGTTTTCCTTGCCGGTGCCCTTGTCCTTGGCGCCGACGTGCAGGATGCCGTTGGCGTCGATGTCGAAGCTCACCTCGATCTGCGGCGTGCCGCGCGATGCTGGCGGGATGCCTTCGAGGTTGAACTCGCCGAGCAGCTTGTTGCCGGTGGCGATCTCGCGTTCGCCCTGGAACACCTTGATCGTCACGGCCGGCTGGTTGTCTTCCGCGGTCGAGAAGGTCTGCGCGAACTTGGTCGGGATCGTGGTGTTCTTCGTGATCATCTTGGTCATCACGCCGCCCATCGTCTCGATGCCGAGCGACAGCGGGGTCACGTCCAGCAGCAGCACGTCCTTGCGGTCGCCCGACAGCACCTGGCCTTGAATGGCGGCGCCGACGGCCACGGCTTCGTCAGGGTTCACGTCCTTGCGCGGTTCCTTGCCGAAGAATTCCTTCACCTTTTCCTGCACCTTGGGCATGCGGGTCATGCCGCCGACCAGGATCACGTCGCTGATGTCGTTCACGCTCACGCCGGCATCCTTGATGGCGGTGCGGCAGGGGGCGATGGTGCGCTCGATGAGTTCTTCGACCAGCGATTCGAACTTGGCGCGCGTCAGCTTGATGTTCAGGTGCTTCGGACCGGAGGCGTCGGCCGTGATGTAGGGCAGGTTGACGTCCGTGGCCGGGCTGTTCGACAGCTCGATCTTGGCCTTTTCCGCGGCTTCCTTCAGGCGTTGCAGCGCGAGCACGTCCTTGCTCAGGTCGACGCCTTGTTCCTTCTTGAACTCGCCGATGATGTAGTCGATGACGCGCTGGTCGAAGTCCTCGCCCCCGAGGAAGGTGTCGCCGTTGGTCGACAGCACTTCGAACTGCTTCTCGCCGTCGACGTCGGCGATCTCGATGATCGACACGTCGAAGGTGCCGCCGCCCAAGTCATACACGGCGATCTTGCGGTCGCGCTTGTCCTGCTTGTCCAGGCCGAAGGCCAGCGCCGCGGCGGTGGGCTCGTTGATGATGCGCTTGACGTCCAGGCCGGCGATGCGGCCGGCGTCCTTGGTGGCCTGGCGCTGGCTGTCGTTGAAGTAGGCCGGCACCGTGATCACGGCTTCGGTCACGGTTTCGCCGAGGTAGTCTTCGGCGGTCTTCTTCATCTTGCGCAGGATCTCGGCGCTGACCTGCTGGGGCGCCAGCTTCTTGTTGCGGGCTTCGACCCAGGCGTCGCCGTTGTCGGCCTTGATGATGGCGTAGGGCATCAGGTCGATGTCCTTCTGCACTTCCTTCTCGTCGAACTTGCGGCCGATCAGGCGCTTGACGGCATACAGCGTGTTCTTCGGGTTCGTCACGGCCTGGCGCTTGGCCGAGGCGCCGACCAGCACTTCGCCGTCTTCCTGGTAGGCGACGATCGACGGCGTGGTGCGCGCACCTTCCGAGTTCTCGATCACACGCGTGGTGTTGCCTTCCATGATCGACACGCACGAATTGGTGGTGCCGAGGTCGATGCCGATGATTCTGCCCATGGTGATAGCTCCTGAAATCTTAAAAAGTGAGGTTGTGTAGAACGTGTGGATAACCGCGCGGGATTCAAGGGAGAAAGCGGGGGTTTCCTGTGGATTCGTGTGTATGGATACGGGTCAGCCCGCCTGGCTGACGGTGACGAGCGCGGGGCGCAGCACGCGCTCGGCGATCGTGTAGCCCTTCTGCAGCACCGTGACCACGGTGTTGGCTTCCTGCTCCGGCGCCGGCACGACCGAGATGGCCTGGTGCTGGTGCGGATCGAACTTGCTGCCGGCAGCCGGTGCGATCTCGATGACCTTGTTGCGCTCCAGCGCGCTCTTGAGCTGGCGCAGCGTGGCTTCGGCGCCTTCGCGCATCTGCTCCGGGGTGGCGTCCGCATGGGACAGGCCGGCTTCGAGGCTGTCGGTCACGGGCAGCAGGCTTTCGGCGAAAGCCTCGACCGCGAACTTGCGCGCCTTGGTGATCTCTTCGTCGGCACGGCGGCGCGCGTTCTGCACGTCGGCCTGGGCCCGCAGCACCTGGTCCTTCAGCGTCGCGTTTTCGGCTTGCAGCGTGGCCAGTTCGGCTTGCGCGACGGTCAGGGCGTCTTGCGCCTCGGCAGCGGTCGCGGCCTGGGCGGCTTCAATCTCTTCGGGACTGGGTTCGCCCGTGAGCTGATAGGGGTCGATGGGGGTTGTTTCTGCGGACATGGTCTAAAAACAGTGGATTCCGCCCGAAGTGGGGCCGCTTTGGGCGGTTTCAAGCGAAAAAATGCGTCCTGAGGCCGCTATTTGGTTGGCGGGCTGGCGCTCCAGAAACACCGCGCAACCGGCTTGGCAGGCTCGTGTTGCCGCTGCAAAGCGGCTCTCGCGCGAGCACGTTGCCGTTGGTGAGCGATACGAAGTGGCGCGGAGCCTGGGGCGAGCGATGCCGCCGGTGCTGCCTCGGGCGGGAGGAGGCGCGGCTCGGGGAGCCGCGCAGCCCGGGGCGACCTGGGCTCAGTGAGCGTCGAGCAGTTCGACGTCGAACTTCAGCGTGGCGTTCGGCGGGATCACGCCACCGGCGCCGCGGGCACCGTAGCCCAGCGATGCCGGGATGATCAGCGTGCGCTGGCCGCCGATCTTCATGCCGGCCACGCCTTCGTCCCAGCCCTTGATGACCTGGCCGGCGCCCAGCGAGAAGGCGAAGGGGTCGTTGCGGTCACGGCTGGAGTCGAACTTGGCGCCTTGCACGCCGTCGTTGTAGAGCCAGCCGGTGTAGTGCACGTGCACGTGGTGGCCAGCCTTGGCTTCGGCGCCGTCGCCGGTCTTGGTGTCTTCGAATTGAAGGCCGGAAGGGGTGGTGGGCATGGAGGTCTCCTGGTCGGTCGGGAAAATGCGAGCCGCGCAGTTTAACGGCCCCGCAGGCGCGTCACGTTGCTTGCAACCTGGACCCCATGCGCGGGTCTGGCCGCGCTTGTGGCTATTTGAGGAGGGGTGTGCTGGTGGCCGCAGCGGCGGCGGCCTTCCTGGCCGGCCCGCCCTGCCATTTGCCGGCAAAGGCCTGCAGGTCCGACAGGCGCTTGAGGAGATCCTGCCCGCTGAGGGTGAGGCTGTACCCGTCGCTGCCGTGGTGCACGATGCCGGCCTCGCGCAGTTCCTTGATCCGGGTATTGAGCGTGTTGGGGGTGATGCCGCCGACGCTGTCCTGCAGCAGGCGGAAGGTTTGCGCATGGCCGTCGCGCAAGGCCCAGAGCACGCGCAGCGCGTATCGGGCCTCGAGCAGTGCCAGCAACTGGCTGACGGCTGCGTTTTCCTTCATGCTCATCGGCATTTGTCTCCTTGGGGGAAGGCGGTCTGCTGGCGCTGGACCACGCGTTTCCGCTGCCCGGGCCGGTCGGGGACTATATCCCGGAAGGAAATTGGCTGCTACAAGTTTTATAGCTGGCAAAGCCCGCTGCATGCGGGCTGTGGCGCCGATGCATCAGCGTGCGTCGGACAGTGCCGGGCGATTGGCCATGACTTCGCCAAGCCGGACCGGGCGTGTCGGAACCCACACCGGGTTGAACGCCAGCTGCGGGGCGGGGAACAGCATGACGACCGTCGAGCCCAGCAGGAAGCGACCCATTTCCTCGCCTTGCTGGAGCACGATCTGCTTGTCTTCATACCGCCATTCGCGCACCGTGCCGTGACGCGGCGGGTTGACTACGCCGTGCCAGGCCGTCTGCATGCTGCCGACGATGGTGGCGCCGACCAGCACCAGCGCGAAAGGACCAAGCTCGGACTCGAACAGGCAGACCACGCGCTCGTTGCGCGCGAACAAGCCGGGTACGCCGCGCGCCGTGGTCGGGTTGACCGAGAACAGGTCGCCCGGCACATAGGTCATGCGCAGCAGGCGGCCGGTGCAGGGCATGTGGATGCGGTGGTAGTCCTTGGGACTCAGGTAGATGGTCGCGAAGCTGCCGTTGGTGAACTGCCCGGCCAATGCGGCGTCGCTGGCGAGCAGCGCGGCGCAACTGTAGTGATGGCTCTTGGCCTGGAAGATCTGGTCGCCCTCGATGCGCCCGAACTGGCTGATGGCGCCGTCCACCGGGCAGACCAGGTCGGCCTTGGCGAGCGGTCGCGCGCCTGGCTTGAGCGCGCGCGTGAAAAAGGCGTTGAAGGTCTTGTAGGCGCGGATGTCGCTGTCGAGCGCCTCGCTCATGTTCACGCCGTACTTGGCGACGAAGCGTTTGATGATCCAGGTCGTGACCTTGCCGCGCTCCTTGCTCGCGACCCAGCCCGCGAAATTCGTCAGCGCCTGCTTGGGGATCAGGTACTGGGGCAGGACGGCGGTGCGGTCGGACACGGTGGGTTGCCTTGAATGCGAAGGGAGGGGCGCATTCTAAGTAAAGGCGCGCGATGAACCCTTCCTTCGTAACGCGCGTTTTCTCGTTCTTCGGAGGGAGCCGCACCGCGTGCCGAGGGCTTCTGCGGCCCTGGCCTCCGGGTCGTGCCGGCGGCGGGGACTCGGCTACTCAGGCTTGATGTTCGCGGCCTTGATGACCGCGGCCCACTTGTCGACCTCGGCCTTCTGGAAGGTGGAGATCTGCGCGGTCGTCATGTCGGCCGGGGCCATGCCGAAGCTGGTGAGCTTCTCCTGCATGTCGGTCTTGGCCAGGATCTTGCGAATCTCGGTGTGCAGGCGGTCGACGATCGGCGCGGGCGTTCCGGTCGGCACGAAGATGGCCTGCCACGACACCACCTCGAAATCCTTGAGGCCGTTGATGCCGGACTCGGCCACGGTCGGCACGTCGGGCATGGAGGCGAGTCGCTTGGCCGAGGTGACGGCGATGGCGCGCAGCTTGCCGCTCTGGATGTGCGGGCCGGCCACGACGGTGGTGTCGAACATCATGTCGACCTGGCCGCCGATCACGTCCTGGATGGCCGGGCCGCTGCCCTTGTACGGGATGTGCGTGAACTTGACGCCCGACTTGTAGGCCAGCAGTTCCATGGCCAGGTGTTGCGAGGTGCCGGTGCCGGCGGAGGCCGACGAGAGCCCGCCGGAAGACGCCTTGGCCTTGCTAGCGTCGATCACGTCCTTCAGCGTCTTGTAGGGACTGGCCTGGTTCACCACCAGCACCACCGGGTTGGTGCCGATGAGCGTGACCGGCGCGAAGGATTTTTGCGGGTCGTAGCCGAGCTTGGGATACAGGCTCACGTTGATCGCATGCGAGCTGATGGTGCCGCCCAGCATCGTGTAGCCATCGGGCGCCGCGCGCGCCGCGATCTCGGAGCCGACGCTGCCACCCGCGCCGCCCTTGTTGTCGATGATGACCGAGGTGCCCAGCGCGGTGCCGAGCTGTTGCGCGATCAGGCGGGCCAGCACGTCGGTGGTGCCGCCGGCCGGGAAGGGCACGATGTAGGTGATGGTCTTGCCGGTGGGCCATGCGCCTTGCGCGAAGGCGGGGAGGGCGCCCGCGGCGAGCGTGGCGATGGCGGACTGGACCAGGGTGCGGCGTTGCATGGGATTTGTCTCCGGGAAAGGGTGGCCTCTGTTGGCGGACGATGGTATGTCCGTTTGGTGCGCGCTATCCGCGCTCGACGAACCTGGCGAGCATTGCGAAGTCTTTCGGGGGCACCCGCGGAACCGGCTTCGCCGGGCCGCTGGGTGCGCCCCCTTGAGGGGCTGAGGGCCGCGGCTCCAAGCCTGCCAGCGCAGGCTTGGACGGCCCGCAAGAGCAGCCGCCTCTGGCGGCCGCCCGAGGCGCCGCAGGCGCTGCGGGGGTGGGCCATGTCTAGGGCATGTACTGGCCGCCGTTGACTTCCAAGATCTGCCCGGTGACGTACCCGGACAAGCTTTCCGAGGCCAGGTACAAGAAAGCGCCGACGCATTCCTCCGGCTCGCCGATGCGGCCCAGCGGGATGGCGGCCTTGAAGGATTCGAGCATCGCCGCGGTCGAGAAGCGGTCGTGGAACGGCGTCTGGATCACGCCCGGCGCGACGGCGTTGACGCGGATGTTGTCGGGCGCGAGTTCCCTCGCCAGGCCGTGCGTGGCGGTGCTGACGAAACCCTTGGCGCCGGCATAGAGGTAGGCGCCCGGTCCGCCGCCGGTGCGTGCGGCCACCGACGACACGTTGATGATGCTGCCGCCCTTCTTGCGTGCGCGCATGAGCGGCACCACCTCGCGGCAGAAGGCTAGCACCGAGCGGGCATTGATGTGCATGACCTCGTCGAACAGTGCGTCGTCGAGTTCGGCGATCGGCACGCGCTTGACCAGGCTGCCCGCGTTGTTGATCAGCACGTCGATGCCGCCGAGCTTGTCGTCGGCTTCCTGCGTGGCGGCCTTGATGGCGGCGGTGTCGCGGACGTCGGCGCGCAGAGTGAAGGCTTCGCCGCCGGCGGCCTTGATGGTGGCGACCACCTTCTCGGCCGCATCGGCCGAGCTGTTGTAGTGCACCGCCACGCGCATGCCGCGTGCCGCGTAGGCGATGGCCACCGCCGCGCCGATGCCGGTGCTGGCGCCGGTGATGAGGGCGGTCTTGCCTTTCAGGTCTTCCATGTCGATTCCTTTGAAAAACTTTCACTCGGTCCCAGGCTTCGGGCACGTCTCCTGCCCCCGCCGGGAGGCAGAACCAGCGTGCTCAAAGGGATTGTTGCGCGCCCCCACATGGCATTTCGTTCAGTCCACCCCCTGCCAGGTGCAACACCAGTGACCCTGCGAAGCCGGTTCTGCCGAGGTTCTGGAAGTGATTGGGGCGTTGGTTCAGTGCGCATAGGGGGTCAGCAGGTGGGCGGTGCGGATGGAGACATCACCAATGCGTTGCGCAGCTTCCAGCGGCGCACGCTTTCGGCATCGTGCATGGTGACGCACTGCGTGTCCATCAGCAGTTGCCTGTCGCTTACTTCACCACCATGTACAGGCTCGGCAGCCAGGTCGAGAACGCCGGCACGAAAGTCACCACGCCCAGCGCGAAGATCAGCGCGCCGTAGAACGGCCAGATCGTCTTCATCACCGTGCCCACCGACACGCCGCCGATCGCGCAACCCACGAACTGCGTGGTGCCCACGGGGGGCGTGTTCAGGCCCAGCGCGCAGTTGATCAGCATCACCACGCCGAACTGCACCGAGGTCATGCCGTACTGCTGCGCGATCGGCAGGAAGATCGGCGTGCACAGCAGGATGGTCGCTGCCATGTCCAGGAAGGTGCCCAGGACGAACAGGATGATGTTGATCAGCAGGAAGATCTTCCACGGCGTCGTCGTGATCTGCGACAGCATCTGGCCCGTGAGTTCGGCCACGCCGTACAGGCTGATGAGGTAGCCGAAGGTGCTCGAGATGCCGATCAGCAGCAGGATCACGCCCGTGGTGCGCACCGCCTTGGCGGCGGCCTTGATGAAGTGTTCCCACTTCAGCGTGCGATAGACCAGGATCGTGAGCGCGAGCGCATACAGCACTGCCACCGCAGCCGATTCCGTCGCAGTGAACACGCCCGACAGGATGCCGCCGAGGATCAGTACGACGATGAACAGGCCCGGCAATGCTGCCGCGAACGAACGCGCCACGATGCTCCAGCCCGGGAAGCTCCCGGCCGGATAGCCGCGCTTCACCGCGACCAGGTAGGCGGCTGCCAGGTTGCTGATGGTCAGCACCGCTGCCGGCAGCAGGCAGGCCAGGATCAGCGCTGCGATCGACACCTTGCCGCCCGCTGCGAGCGAATAGATGATGAGGTTGTGGCTGGTCGGCATCAGCGCGCCGACGAGGGCCGCATGGGTCGTCACGTTGACGGCGTAGTCGGCGTGGTAGCCCTCTTTCTTCATCATCGGGATCATCACGGCGCCCATGGCCGAGACGTCCGCCACGGGCGAGCCCGAGACGCCGCCGAACAACGTGCAGGCCACCACGTTCGACATGCCCAGGCCGCCGCGCACATGGCCGACCAGCGCACGCGCGAAGTTGACGATGCGGTCCGCGATGCCGCCATACAGCATCAGCTCGCCGGCAAAGATGAAGAAGGGAATCGCCAGGAACGAGAAGATGCCCATGCCGGAGGTCATCTGCTGGAAGCCCACCGCGAGCGGCAGGCCTTCATACAGCAGCGTGGCCAGCGCAGACAGCCCGATCGAAAAGGCCACCGGCACGCCGAGCAGCAGGAACAGCGTGAAGGACACGCACAGGATCAACAGAGGAATGGTCATGGCTTCAGCCCCAGGCAGGTTCGACTTCTTGGCCTTTGGCCAGGGCGATGATGTGTTCGATCGAGAACATCACGATGAGGACGCCGGCGATCGTGGCGGGCACGTATTTCCAGCCCTCCGAGATCCACAGCGTGGGCAGGCGGTAGTCCCAGACGGAGATCGCCAGTTCGCCGCAGCCCATGGCCATCGCGACGCCGAACAGCAGGATCAGCGCATGGATGAGGTATTCCATCTTCAGGCGCAGCCAGTCGGGCGCGAGGACCAGGAAGGATTCGAGGCCGATGTGGCCCGCGTCACGCACGCCGACGGCCACGCCGAACATCGTGACGTAGAGCACCAGCAGCAGGGCCAGGCTTTCGGCCCAGGTGGGCGTGTTGTTGAGGACGTAGCGGCCGAAGACCTGCCAGCTCACGGCGCAGATCACTGCGACGAGACCGAAGATGCCGAGCCACATGCAGGCACGCGCGAGCGTGCGGCAGAGTTTGGTGTACATGGTTTTTTCTCTTTTCCCTCCCGCGCTGGGAGAGGGTAGGGTGGGGCATCGCGTCGTTGAGGCGCTTGCGTGTCTCCGTCCCGGCCGCCGGGCCCGCAGCCAGGGGCTGCGGCGCTTCGGATGGTCCTGTCCCACGCTTGTGGGACAGGAGCCGCAATCCTCAGGCCAGGGCGGGAAGGCGCAGGGTCAGGTTACTTCGTGTCCTGGACGCGCTTGACGAGGTCCTTGAGCTTGGCGTCGACGATGAACTTGTCGTACACCGGCTTCATCGCCGCCTGGAACGGGGCCTTGTCGATCTCGATGATCTCGGCGCCGCCGGCCTTGACGGTGGCGAGCGACTTGACTTCACGTTCTTCCCACTGCTTGCGCATGTAGGGCACCGATTCCTTGGCGGCCTGGCGCAGCCAGCCTTGCTCCTCCGGCGAGAGCTTGTCCCATGCGCGCTTGGAGAACAGCAGCATCTCGGGGGCCATCGAGTGTTCGGTCTTCGAGTAGTACTTGGCCACTTCGAAGGCGCGTGCGCTTTCATAGGTGGGGTAGTTGTTCTCGGCGGCGTCGATCAGGCCGGTCTTCAGGCCGGTGTAGACCTCACCCATCGGCATCGGCGTGGCGTTGGCGCCCATGGCTTCGATCATCGACACCCACAGGTCGGACTGCTGCACGCGGACCTTCAGGCCCTTCATGTCGGCAAAGCTCTTGACCGGCTTCTTGGCCGTGAACATCGAGCGTGCGCCGCTGTCGTAGTAGGCCAGGCCGACGAAGCCTTGCTTCTCGCAGGACTTCAGGATTTCCTCGCCGATCGGGCCGTCCAGCACCTTGTGCAGGTGGTCGACCGAGCGGAACAGGAAGGGCATCGTCGGGACTTGCGTCTCGGGGCAGATGTTGTTCATCGGCGCGATGTTCACGCGCACCATCTGCAGGGCGCCGATCTTGGTCTGCTCGATGGTGTCCTTCTCCTGGCCCAGCGCGCTGTTGTTGAAGACCTTGATGGTGTGCTTGCCACCGGACAGCGCCTTGAGCCGCTCGCTCATGAACTTCACCGCGGTGACGGTCGGGTAGTCATCGGGATGGATGTCGGCCGAGCGGAACTCCGTGGCTTGCGCGGAAACGCCGGCCAGTGCGGCGAATACGCCGACAGCCAGGGCGATCAGGGATTGCTTCAATTTCATGTTGTCGTCCTCGGGTTGGTGGTATCAAAAACTATCAGGGTCAAAAAACGCATTCGGGCTCGGGCAGGCCTCGCACGCCGGGGCGCAGTGCGAAGAGGCCGCCGGCCAGGGGTTGGTCGCTCAGGTCGCCGCCGGGGCGGATCGAGGTGACGTAGAGGGTGTCGAGCTGCGCGCCGCCAAAGGCGCACATCGCGGGCTTCTTGGCGGGCACGGCGAGGGAGCGGTCCAACTTGCCCTCGGGCGTGAAGCGGTGCACCAGGCCGGCATCGTTGCCGCAGATCCAGTAGCAGCCGTCGACGTCGACGGCGGCGCCATCGGGGCGGCCGGGCAGGGGCTTCATGTCGACGAACAGGCGCTGGTTGTGCGGCGTGCCGCTGGCGGTGTCGTAGTCGAAGGCCCAGATGGCCTGCACGTTGGGGTGCGAGTCCGACAGGTACATGGTCTTGCCGTCGGGGCTGAAGGCCATGCCGTTGGGCACGATCAGGTGGTCGAGCTGCAGGCGCAGCGCAACTTCGGCGTTGACGTCGCGCTGGTAGCGGTAGACGCGGCCGACATCGCGCGCCGCGGCCATGTCCATCAGCATGGTGCCGGCCCAGAAGCGGCCATGGCGGTCGCAGCGGCCGTCGTTGAAACGCATGCCGTGCTGCGCGTGCGCCACGCCGGCGATCGACGAGGCGGCCAGCGTGCCGTCGTCGCGCGTGGCGATGGCGAAGATGCCGCTTTCCATGCCGGCGATCCACTGGCCCGGATGGCCCTTGCGAGGGGCGATGCAGGCCAGCATTTCGTCGCCGGTCCACGTCGTGTGCGTGCCAGCCTCGTCGATGCGGTGAAGTTGCCTCGCCGGAATATCGACCCAATAGAGCGCCTGTTCGCCGGCGCGCCACACCGGGCTTTCACCGGTGCCGTTGCGGGCGTCGAGGACGAGTTCTGCTTGCATCGACTGCCTGCTCAATCGCCGAACGGGCCTTGCGCCGTGAACGCGCCGCCCTGGTAGATGGCGTTCGGGTCGGTCGGCGCGACCGGCGGTTGCGCCTCGACCTTGTCGCGGAACGGTTCCGAGCTGTCCTGCGGCACAAAGCCCAAGTGCGCAGCGGCGCCGTTGTCCCACCACACGACCTTGTTGTCGGACATGCCGTAGACGACGGTGTGCTTCACGTCTGGGGTAAAGAGGCACTTCTCGATCAGCGTCGTCAGGTCGCGGTAGCTGAGCCAGGAACTCATCATCCGGCGGTTGAGCGGCTCGGGAAAGGACGAGCCGATGCGGATGCTGACCGTCTCGATGCCGTAGCGGTCGAAGTAGAACTGCGCCATGTCTTCGCCGAAGGATTTCGACAGGCCGTAGTAGCCGTCGGGCCGACGCTTGGCATGGGCGTCGATGTGCTCGTCCTGCTTGTAAAAGCCGATGACGTGGTTGGAACTGGCGAACACCACGCGCTTGACGCCGTGGCGACGGGCGGCTTCGTAGACGTTGAAGATGCCGCGGATGTTGGCTTCGAGGATTTCCTCGAACGGCCGTTCGACCGACACGCCGCCCAGGTGGACGATGGCGTCGCAACCGGCCAGCAGCGCGTCGACCGCCTGTTTGTCCGAGAGGTCGCAGGGCACCACTTCCTCGTGCGGGCCGGCGGCGGGTGCCATGCCGGCGATGTCCGAGAGGCGCAGCACGTCCGCGTACGGTTGCAGGCGCTCGCGCAGCACCTTGCCGAGTCCGCCGGCAGCGCCGGTCAGGAGGATTCGGTGGAGCTTGTTCGGGGTCGGAGAATTCGGCATAGGGATGTAACTTAACTGTTGTCGTACAACGAGTGGCGGATTATGATCGTTGCATGGTCGTCAGTGTTACGGGTAATTACCTAGTCAATGAGCCTCCTGCGACAGCGCCGCAGGAGGCCCCAGTTGCTGTTGCCGCCACCGAATTCGTCGGGCAGCCGCGGCGGCGCGCGCGCGGGCTGGCGCATGGCCTGGTCGAGGACCTGGGCGACAAGATCCGCAACCAGGTGCTGCGCCCCGGCGACAAGCTGCCGACCGAATCCGAAATCATGCAGGCCTACAGCGTGAGCCGCACCGTGGTGCGGGAGGCACTGTCCAAGCTGCAGGCGGCGGGGCTGGTCGAGACGCACCATGGCGTGGGCACCTTCGTGCTGCAGCCGCGGGCGGGTGGGGTGTTCCGGCTCGACCCGGGCGAGATCGCCGCCTCGGTCGACGTGCTGGCGGTGCTCGAACTGCGCATCAGCCTGGAAACCGAGTCCGCCGGCCTGGCCGCGAGCCGCCACACCGAAGAACAGCTCGTCGCCATGCGGCAGGCGCTGGAAGACTTCCAGCGCAACGTGGCCACGGCCGGCGACACGGTGTCGCCCGATTTCCGCTTCCACCTGCAGATCGCGCAGGCCACGGGCAACCCGTACTTCGCGGACATCATGAGCCACCTGGGCACCACGATCATTCCGCGCACCCGCATCAGCGCGATCCGCAACATCGACCGCGGCGGCGCCTACCTGAGCCGGGTCAATCGCGAGCACGAAGAGATCTACGCCGCCATCGCGCGGCGCGACCCCGAGTCGGCCCGGGCCGCCATGCGCATCCACCTGACCAACAGCCGCGAGCGCCTGCGCGTCGCGCAGGAAGAGGCGCAGAAGGCCGCCGCGCCGGCCGTGCCTCCCGCAGAAGCCTGAATAATTTTTGGGGCAACCCGCTAGACGGGTTGTATTTTTAGTTGTACGATGACTGACAACGTAGGATCACGCTGAAATCCACCGGCGTTTGGACTCACTTTCAAGGAGACATTCATGAACACTTCCCGTCGCACCCTTCTTGCCGCTGGCCTCCTGGCCGCAGTACCGTTCGCGGCCCTGGCGCAGACGCCGGCCTGGCAGCCCACCAAGCCCATCAAGATCGTCGTGCCGTACCCGGCGGGTGGCTCGTCGGACATCATTGCGCGCGCCATCAGCCAGCCGCTGTCGGTGGCGCTGGGCCAGCCAGTGATCGTCGAGAACAAGGCCGGCGCGAACGGCAACCTCGGCGCCGACTTCGTCGCCAAGTCCACGCCCGACGGCTACACGATCCTGCTGTGCGACGTGGGCGCGCTGGCGATCAGCCCGTCGGTCTTCAAGCTGTCCTTCGACCCGTCGACTGACTTGCGCGGCGTGACCATGCTGGCGTACTCGCCGCACCTGCTGGTCGTGCATCCGTCGGTGAAGGCCAATAACCTGAAGGAACTGGTCGCGTTGTCGAAGAGCAGCGACATGAACTTTGCCGTGACCGCGACCGGCAGCGCGCCGCACCTGGCGGGTGTTGCGCTGCAGCGGGCCGTCGGCGCCAAGTGGACCTACGTGCCCTACAAGGGCGGCGTGCAGGCGATCCAGGACACCGTCGCCGGCCAGACCCAGATCCTCATGAACGGCATGCTCGCTACGCTGCCGCAAGTGCAGGGCGGCAAGCTCAAGGTGCTGGGCGTGTCGAAGGCCACGCGCATGCCGCTGCTGGGCGACGTGCCCACCATCGCCGAGCAGGGCGTGCCCGGATACGAGACCGGCACCTGGCAAGGCGTTCGCGTCGCCAAGGGCACGCCGGACGCGATCATCCAGCGCCTGAACAAGGAACTGATCACGATCATCCGCTCCGCCGACATCCGCTCGCGCCTGGCTGCGCAGGGCGCGGAGGTCGTGACGATGGCTCCCGCCGAAGAAGAAGCGTTCTTCAACAAGGAACGCGCGCGCTGGGCCAAGGTCGTGAAAGAAGCCGACATCAAGCTGGACTGAGCCGAAGCCGCGAATCTTCCTGCTGCGAGAAGTCGCGAATCTTCCTGCTGCGGCCAACGATCTCGGGCCTGCGGTGTTGGCTCCGGCATGACAAGCGCTTCGCGCAATTGTCAGCCTCTGCCGCAACTGCGCTGTCGCCGCACGGGAGTGCGGCTGCGCTCCGCGACCCAACCTCGGCGCCCTCGCTACGGAATCTTTCGCCAACTTCTTCCAACCCTTTTCCTGTCAACACCACCACTGAACGCTCTCAACAATGAACCCGCAAGAACTCAAGACAATCATGGGCTCCGGCCTGCTCTCGTTCCCGTTGACCGACTTCGACGCGAACGGCGACTTCAACAAGCAAAGCTATGAAAAGCGCCTCGAATGGCTGGCGCCCTATGGTGCGAGCGCATTGTTCGCAGCGGGCGGCACCGGCGAGTTCTTCTCGCTGACCGGCGCGGAATATCCCGGGATCATCAAGACGGCCGTGGACACCTGCAAGGGTGTGGTGCCGATCATCGCCGGCGCCGGCGGCCCGACGCGCTTTGCCATCGAATGCGCCCAAGCCGCCGAGAAGGCCGGCGCACACGGCATCCTGCTGCTGCCTCACTACCTCACCGAAGCCGGCCAGGAAGGCCTGGCCGCGCACGTGGAAGCCGTGTGCAAGAGCGTGAACTTCGGCGTGATCATCTACAACCGCGGCTCGACGCGCTTCAAGCCCGAGACGCTGGCGAAGCTGGCCGAACGCAACCCGAACCTGGTCGGCTTCAAGGACGGCATCGGCGACATCGAGACGATGGTCGCGATCTACCAGCGCATGGGCGATCGCTTCGCCTACCTGGGTGGCCTGCCCACCGCCGAGGTCTACGCCGCCGCCTACAAGGCGATGGGCACGCCGGTGTATTCGTCGGCTGTCTTCAACTTCATCCCGAAGACGGCGATGGACTTCTACCACGCGGTAGCCAACGACGACATGGCCACGCAGCACCGCCTGCTGAAGGACTTCTTCATGCCGTACCTCGACCTGCGCAATCGCACGCAGGGCTACGCGGTCAGCATCATCAAGGCCGGCGCCAAGATCGTCGGCCACGATGCAGGCCCGGTGCGCACGCCGCTGACCGACCTGAAGGCTGATGAGATGGAGATGCTGAAGGTTCTGATCGACAAGGTCGGTCCGCAAGGCCTGTAAGCAGTCCGGCGGCAGCCCGGCGCTGCGGACCCGGCCATGCCGGCGTCGCAGGATGTTGCTCCCCCAGGTTGGCCTTGCGCTGTGCAGGCCACCTTTGCCCCGGGGCAACATCCGCGGCCCGGCACCACTGGCCCTGTGGCGTCCCATACGAAGAGATCCGCGAAGAATTGACAACAACCGAAGGAGACTCGAGATGCTGAAGAAACTGATCCTCATCGCCGCCGCCACCCTGGCCCTCGCTGGTTGCGCCGGCATGTCCGGCGGGAGTGCCTCGCCGAACGATGCGCAGGCCGTGGCGGCCGCAGCCGAGAAGCTGCGCGTGGGCATGATCGACCCGACGCCCGACGCGCTCAACCCACTGCTGGCCGACGACCTCAGCTACGGCCATTCGGGCGGAAAGGTCGACAGCAAGACCACCTTCGTCGCCGATCTGATGAGCAAGGCCTCGGACTTCGTCAGCATCGCGATCACCGACCAGACCATCAAGATCGTCGGCAACGTCGCGATCGTGCGGCACACGCTCACCGCCGACACCCTCGACGCCGGCAAGCCGGGCAAGGTCAGCATCAAGATCCTCGGCGTCTGGCAGAAGCAGGGCAGCGATTGGAAGCTGCTGGCCCGGCAGGCTGTGCGCCCACCGGCACCGTGAACGCTCTTCGATCGTCATGACACCTGGCCTGCAGGAGCCGATTCGCGACTCAAGGTTCGCGAGGCACTTGCGAATGGGCTGACACAGGTCACCAGGGCCGACGCGGCATACGCTTCGGCCTTCCCGTTTTCCACAACAAGGACACGCACACATGCAACAACACGACAACCTCATTGGCGGCCAGTGGACCCGAGGCAATGCCTACAGCCCGAACCTGAACCCGTCGAACCTGGGCGACACCATCGCCGAGTACACGCAGGGCGATGCCTCTCACGTCGAAGCCGCCGTGGCCGCTGCCACCGCCGCCTTCCCGGCCTGGGCCACGGGCAGCATCCAGGCGCGCAGCGATGCACTCGACAAGATCGGCACCGAGATCCTCGCGCGCCGCGAGGAACTCGGCACGCTGCTCTCGCGCGAAGAGGGCAAGACCAAGGCCGAAGGCATCGGCGAGGCCACGCGCGCCGGCCAGATCTTCAAGTTCTTCGCGGGTGAATGCCTGCGCTTGTCGGGCGAGACGCTGCCTTCGGTGCGGCCGAACATCGGCGTGGAGATCACGCGCGAGCCGGTCGGCGTCGTCGGCCTGATCACGCCGTGGAACTTCCCGATCGCGATTCCCGCATGGAAGATCGCGCCGGCCCTGGCCTTTGGCAATTGCGTGGTGCTGAAGCCGGCCGACCTGGTGCCGGGCTCCTCCTGGGCGCTGGCCGAGATCATCAGCCGCTCGGGCATTCCGGCCGGCGTGTTCAACCTGGTGATGGGCCGCGGCAGCGTCATCGGCAATGCGCTGGTGAACCACCCCGGCATCCATGCGATCAGCTTCACCGGCTCGGTCGGCGTGGGCCGCAACATCGCGATCCAGTGCGTGACCAACCACAAGAAGGTGCAACTGGAGATGGGCGGCAAGAACCCGCAAGTCATCCTCGACGACGCCGACTTGAACCAGGCCGTCGAACTCAGCGTGCAGAGCGCCTTCTATTCGACCGGCCAGCGCTGCACCGCATCCAGCCGCCTGATCGTCACCGAAGGCATCTACCCCAAGTTCATCGCCGCGATGCAGGAACGCATGGCGAAGATCAAAGTCGGCGACGCGCTCGCCGCCGGCACCGACATCGGGCCGGTGTCGAGCCAGTCGCAGCTGGACCAGGACTTGGAATACATCGCCATCGGAAAGGGCGAGGGCGCCACGCTGGCCGCGGGCGGTGAACGCCTGAAGCTGGGCACCGAGGGCTACTACATGTCGCCCGCGCTGTTCAGCGAATCGATCGCCTCGATGCGCATCAACAAGGAAGAGATCTTCGGCCCGGTGGCGAGTGTCATCCGCGTGAAGAACTACGAGGAAGCACTGGCCACGGCCAACGACACGGAGTTCGGCCTGTCAGCCGGCATCGCCACCACGAGCCTGAAGTACGCCACGCACTTCAAGCGCCACAGCCAGGCCGGCATGGTGATGGTCAACCTGCCGACGGCGGGCGTGGACTATCACGTGCCCTTCGGTGGCCGCAAGGGTTCGAGCTACGGCCCGCGTGAACAGGGCAAGTACGCGCAGGAATTCTTCACCACGGTGAAGACGGCCTACACGCTGGCCTGAGGAGACTCCGGTCAAGCCTTCCGCGGACCGCGCATCCCTCTGCGCGGGCGGTCTGCGGCGTTGCAAATCCTCGCCACAGCTTTGGCCATGGCGAGGATTTGCGCCTTGCATCCCATCCCGCGCCGAGGCGCGCGTCCTCGCGGCGGACTTGACCGGAGTCTCCGTAAGACGCTTCCGCATCGGCGCCGGGAAAGCGCCGATCCAACGAAGGCACGGTCTGCTGCGAGGCGGGCCGTGCCTTTGTTCCTCGCCGAAAGAGGGCGCGGAAAACACAATTCCTGCATTGCGAGGCTTCACTCGCGCCCAGGAGTCCTCGCGATGTTTTCCCAGATCAATCTTCCTGTCTGCACGATGCAGGCCTTTGCCGCCGCTTTGCTCCTGTGGGTGGCCATGCCGGATGCGCACGCCGAGCTGCCGTCATCGATGGCGAAGCCCTTCATGGTCGAGCTGCACCAGCAGCAGCGCAGCGACGGGGGGACGAGTCCCTGGTCGTACAAGCGCGTTGCGAATGTGCAAGCCCTGCGTGACACCTTCCCCGGGTTGAAGTCATTGCAGATCGATGGGAAGTTCGTTCCCGCGGCCGCGGCGCCACGTGCGCGCTCGGCTTTTGCCAACTCGCCAGCCGTGTTCTGAGCTTGTTCGGTGCAAACGGTCGAACGCTGCAGGGGCCTGCGCGGTCGCCACGCTGCCGCCTCCCTCGACCATGGGTTGACCGCGTCGAGATGAGGTCAAGCTGTCAGGGCAGGGCGGGTGCGGCATCGGCCTGGACGGTGGCACTGTCGGCCCGCATGTGCCGCGCAGTGATCCACCAGATGCCGCTGGCCAGCAGGCCGAAGATGCCGGTCGCTGCCAGTCCGGCGCCGATGCCCAGGTAGTCGCTGCCCATTTCGTCGGACAGCGTCCCGACGAGCAGCGGGCCCCAGGCGCCACCCAGCAGGAAGAGTGCGGCGATCGAGGCGCCCCACGCCAGGCTCCTGGACCGTGCGGGGACCATGTCCTGCACGGTGGCCGCCGCGGCCGGAAAGGCCATGCCGACGCAGATGCTGTGCAAGGACATCATGGCCACGGAAAAATACATCAGCGCCCGGTTGTGCAGATCGAGGCCCGCCGCCAACGACAACCAGAGGAACACTGCTGCCATGCCCGCGGCAACCGCCGCCAGCCGCATGCGACCACCCGCGCACCGGCGCTGCCACCGGTCCGCGGCAATGCCGCCGAGGATCGGGCCGACCAGGCCGACGATGGTGAAGGCGCCCACCAGGTAGCCTGCCTTGTCTTCGTGGATGTCGTAGGCACGCATGAGCAGCGCGGGAAGCCAGGTGCTTACCGAAACCTGCATCACCGCGTTCATCCCCAGCCCGACGCAGAGCCAGCGCAGCGTCCTGATTCCAGCCAACTCACGGAGGTTCGCAAGCAGGCTGCCGTGCACGAAGCGGCCGTCTTCTTTCTGGAGGCTGTAGTCCTGCATGAAGAAGGCGAGGATGCCGAGCCCGATGCCCGCGATGCCCAGCACCTGGAACGACGTGCGCCAGCCGTAGTGCGTCGAGACGTAGCCGCCGATGGCCAGGCCCAGGACAACACCCACGGTGATGAATGCGTTCAGGATGCCAAGCTTTCTTGCGCGCCGATCCTCGGGATAGGAGGCGGAAACGAGCGCCGTGCTGCCGGGACCGAATCCCGCCTCGCCGATGCCCACGCCCAAGCGCGCCACCAGCAGGAATACAAAGCCGCTGGCCGCGCCGGTGAGCATGGTGCAGGTACTCCAGAAGATGGCCATCAGGCCCAGCATGTTCTTGCGACTCCACACGTCGACAAGGTAGGACAGCGGTATCACGAACAGGATGACGCCAAGGAAGTAGACCGAGCTGACGAGGCCCACCTGCGTGTCGTTCAGGCCCATGTCTCGCCGCATCGGCTCGATCAGCACGGCCAGGATCTGCCAGTCTGCGCTGCACATCGCATGGAGCATCGCGCAGATGAACAGTACATAGGATGCTCTTTTCCCGCCCACCTCGAAGCGGCCCGATCCCTGCTGGTGCATGCCCATGTTCCTCCCTCGGACGCCAAGCCGGAATTCTGGCGCACGCCGGGCGCTGGCACAACGCGGCGTGCAATCCTGCGGGCAGCCGCGCAGCTTCAGCCGATGGCCTTGGCCGGCCAGAATGTCGAAAGAGGTGCCTGCGTTGCCGTGGCCAGCAGCATGTCGGCTGCTTTCTCGGCCAGCATGTAGACGGCTGCCGCGATGAAGAAGCCAGGGATCCTGGGAAAGGCCGAGGCGTCCACCACGCGCAGCCGGGACACGCCATGCACCGCCAGCGTGCTGTCGAGTACGCCGCCATGCTCGCGCTCGCCGATGGGGCAGGAGCAGGAGGCGTGGTGGCCCCATGCGGTGTCACGCACGTATTGCGCGAGTGCCCCGTCGCTGTCGCAGTCGGCGCCGGGCAGGCACTCCTTTGTGACGAAGCCGCTTGCATGCAGCGGCGCGGTCAACTCGCGCACCGAGCGGATCGCCTGCACCACCGCGCTGAGGTCGTCGTCGGCATCGTCCTCGTCGCCTTCGTCGAAGTAGTGGAAGTTCACCGTCGGCGTGTCGAGCGGGTTGGCCGAGCGCAGCCGCACGCGGCCGGCGCGATTGCGCGTGTGCGCCTTCAAGATGGCCCAGGTGAGGCGGTCCGGCTCGTCGCGGATGAGGTCGGAGAACTGCGGAAAGTAGCCCTCGAAGCGGGCCGGCAGGGCCATGCAGAAGATGTCTGGCTCATTGCCCGCGCGGTCGCTGCGGGTCACCACGCCGATGGCCGCGCCGTTGGAGCCGTACATGCCGTCGCCCGATGACTTCCAGCGCTGCCACAGCGGATCGTCCTTGGTCCAGCGCGCGCCGTCGAGCACCTGCCAAGGCTGGCGGGTCTCGTGCGTCACCGTGACCTCGTAACGGTCCTGCAGGTTGCGGCCGACGCCTTGCAGGTCCACGCGCGTGTCGATGCCGTGTGCCTGCAGATCTTCCGTCGGGCCGATGCCCGAGAGCATCAGCAGTTGCGGCGAGTTGAACGCGCCGCCGCAGAGGATGACCTCGCGCCGCGCGAACACCTGCCGCACTTCGCCCGGCGAATCGCTTGGCTCCGCGTGGGCGCGGTAGAGGCGCGCGCCCTTGCGGTATTCGATGCCGATGGCGCCGCCCTGGGCGTCGAACAGCACGCGCGTGGCCAGCGCGTGCAACTCGACATGGATGTTGTCGGGATGGCGCCGGGCCACGTCGCGCAGGCGCTCCCGCACGCCGTAGCGGCGATGGCGCGCGGTCGCCAGCGGCGTGTAGCAGAGGCCTTCGAAGCTGTCGCCGGAGGCGCGGCGTGAATTCGGGTCGCCCCAGCCGCCGCGCATCCAGTGCCATGCGCTCGCGAGCGGTGCCGGCAGGTTGCGGGTGAGGGTGCCGTTGGTGTCGCGCAGGGCGCGCATCAGGCCGTCGTCATGCAGCACCGACAGCGGCATCGCCTTCTCGGTGCGCAGCCAGCCACCCCAGCCGTGGCCGGTCGGGTCGATACCAAGGTGGCGGATGGCGCGCCACACCGGGCGGTGCCGGCAGTTCTCGATGCGCTGGGCATAGCGCCGCATGCGCGAGGCCTGCCAGGACACATCGCCGGTGATTCGCGCGATCTCGTCCCAGTCGGAATCGTGCGGCGGCATGTAGATCATCGCGCCGTGCACGGTGCAGCCGCCCAGCGCCGCGGCGCGCGGATACAGCACGCCCCGGCCGGCGCGGTACTTGGGATCGCGTGCCTGGCGTTGCTCGTCCTCGTAGTGCCTCACATGGAAGTTCCAGGCCAGCGCGGGGTTCTCGCAGGCGAAGGCATGGAAGGCCGGCACGTCGTAGTCGTCGGGCAGGCGCTCGGCTTCGGCGCGCGGGTCACCGCCGGCTTCGAGCACGAACACCCGCATGCCCGACTCGGCCAATCGCGCCGCCAGCACGCCGCCGCCCGCACCGGTGCCGACGATCACGTAGTCCCATTCGGAGGCTTGATCGTCGGTCATGTGCGGTGGGCAGCCGGTGTCAGAAGGTCTTGAGGAACGCGATCAGTGCCCGCTTGTCGTCGTCACTCAAGACCGGCTCTTCGCCGAAGGAGCGTTCATCCCCACTCAGGCCGGCCTGGTTGTTGAATTCGGCCGTGCCGAAATAGTGGCCGCGGTTGACCACGAAATCGGGGCATTTGCTGAGTTCCAGCAGGGATCCGCGCAGGGCCGAGAAGTGGCTGCGCAGCTGCTCGTCGGTGGCGTTGGCCGGCGCCGTGCGCAGTTCACCCCTGACCTTGACCGCGAGCTTGCGGAGCTTGGCGGCGTGCTCGGCCTTGCGGGTCGAACCGGCGAGCTCGGCCCGCAGGCGCAGGTTGGCCAGCAGGTTGATCGGCGTGCCCTTGGGAATGGGGCCGAGGTTCACTTCGCCCTCGCCAGGCACCAGCCACGGCAGCCAGCGGTGCGGCCAGGACTGCAGCGGCCGCAGGGACTCGGGCACGAAGGCAGCCGGGATCGACAGACTGCTGCGCTCGGTGGTGCGGTCGATCAGGCCGTCGACCTTGTTGCCGAGCACCGGATCGCGCTCGCGCTTCTCGGGCCACAGCATCTGCTCGATGGACGCGTCGAAGACTTTCATGCGTGCCGCCACCGAGGGGTTGCCGTCGAAGGGGCCGACCGTGTTGTTGAGCAGGAAGGGCGCGGTCGACCAGAGGCCGATGAGCGAGGGCACGCGGGTGTAGCCGCGTCCGCCGGCCGGCATCACGTAGGTCCGCGGGTCGCCGGTGAAAGGGTCGGCGACGGTGACGGTGCCGATGGAGGGCAGCGACTTGTAGGTGCTCGACGAGAAGTTGTCCCAGATGTTGCCGTCCAGCGCATTCGTTGCGAGCGGACTGCAGATGTTGGTGCGCAGCAGCGTGGCCGGGATGCGCGCCTCGGTCGAGAGATAGTTGTTCTCGAGGAAGTCCGGCGCCTGCACGATGGTGCGCATCTTGGCCTTGTAGTCCTCGCTCTGCGTCCAGGCCCAGTACTTCTTGAAGCAGTCGAGGTAGCCGGGGCCGGTGCACTCGGCGGGCGGGAGGTCCACTTCCAGCGGTGGCGCCTTGCTGGAGTGGCAACGCGCACAGGTGTTGGCAAAGGCGACCTTGCCCTTGTCGAGCGTGGCCGCATCGGTGCCGAGGTACTGGTTGCCGCCGGGTGCATCCCGCAAATGGTCGGGACGGGCGGCTTTCAGCAGGAACAGGGCCGTGAGGGGCGTGCCGAGTTCGGTCGCCTGCCAGTAGCTGGAGTTCTTCCGGGCGTCGGCGATCCGGATCGGGGTGATGACCTTGCCGCCGACCCCCTCGTTGAAGTGCAGCAACCACTCCTCGCTGAACACGCCGATGTTCAGGTACATGCGGTTCAGCGAGCCGAGCAGGCCCACGGAGTCCGCGCCGTCCTTGAGCAGGAGGGGGGTCTTCACGGTCTGGTCGGCCTTCGAATAGAACTCGGTCAGCGGGCCGTTGTCGAGGAAGTCATTGAACTGCTTGTTGTCGCGCTCCCCGTGGGCGAGCTTTTCCTGACCGAGGCGCCTGGCCATGTCCATGCGGGCGGGGAAGTCATACACCGCGTTCATCGTGCGCGGGTTGTGGATGCCGTCGGTGGAGACCAGCGAGGTGTCCATTGCGCCGGGCCGGAAGGTGTGCGCCAACTGGTACAGGAAGTTCCTGCGGCCTTCGGGCTTGTTCGCGTCGTGGACGAGGAGGCGATCCACCCGCATGTACTGCGCGCCGACGGAAGAACTGAGGTTCTCCCACTTCGGATTGTCGGGATCGACCGGTGGCTTCACCGGGCTCGGCCCCAGGTGGCAGAAGCCGCAGGACATGCCGACGCGGTAGGGGCGCACCAGGTCCGCGCGGTTGTAGTAGTCGGGGTCGGTGTAGTACTTCTCCGCGTCCCACGCCTTGGCGGCCTTGGCGTCGAAGTCCGGGTTGGGAAAGAGCCGCAGGCCGGCGATGCCGGTGGCGTAGCCGTAGTAGGAGCCGATCGGCAAGGTGGTGCCGTCGCCCAGCGGCTTGCCGCGAGCGCCGATGGCCACGCCGGGGTACTTGCTCTCGTTCTCGAAGGGGTCGGGCGCGCAGCCCTTGTCACGCACGTCGAGCCACAGGCCGCGCCGGGCCGGGTCGGGGGCGGCGGCCTTGTTGAAACAGGGCTCGTTCACCAGGCCGAAGTATTCCCAGCGGTTGGCGCGCGAATAGCCCTGCGCGGGATGGGAACCGAGGATCTTCAACAGGTCGAAGGCGCCGGAGGTGTCGTCGGTCATCTTGTTCCAGAAGCGGTCGTTGCCGCCGCTCCAGACCAACCACATGTTGCGGCCCTTGACCTCCTCTGGCGAGAGCGCGATGCCGCCGTCCACCTCCTTGAAATAGTCCTCGTCGGCATGCGGGAAGGACCTGGCGTCGCGGTTCGCGAGCCGCGCCTCGTCGAGCACGGTGCCGGGTTCCGGCGTGTTCCTCGAGCAACCGGCAAGGAACAGTGCGCAAACCACCAGCGGGAGCAGCCTCGCTGTGGCCCGGCAATCCTTGTCCATTGCCTCTCCTCCTGCACGGTCGAGTCAACGCGCAAAAGCACAACGCCATCGCATCGCCGGCAAAGTTTGTTCGCGCGCCTGGAGTGCGTCTATCCGCCATGCGCGGTAACGCAAACGAGGTAAGGCGCGGTGGATGCTTGTCGCTGGTTGATGCGCTGCGCCATTCATCGGCGGGGCCTGCGTCGATGCATGCATCGAGCAGTCGGGCGTCAGCATGAAGCCTTGACAGGGTCCGCCTGGCAGGCAGCGCCGCGCGGGTGTTCAGGCCTCTCGCCGCCCGAGCCAGTACTCGATGCCCTCGAATACGACCTCGCTCAGCAGCGCCAGCGCCGCCGCCGGCAGCGCGCCGGCGATCAGCAGGCCGCTGTCGTTCAGCGCGAGCCCCGTCACGATGCGCTCACCGAAGCCGCCCGCGCCGATGAAGGCCGCAATCGTCGCGGTGCCGATGGCGATCGTCGTCGCGGTGCGCACGCCCGCGATGATGGTCGGCAGTGCCAGCGGCAGCAGCACCACACGCATGCTCTGCGGATGCGTCATGCCCAGTGCGGTGCCGGCCTGGCGCAAACCGGCGGGCACTTCGGTCAGGCCGGTGACGGTGTTGCGCATGATCGGCAGCAGCGCATAGAGCGTGAGCGCAACCAGCGCCGGCAGTGTGCCGATGGCGCCCATCCACGAGATCAGCAAGGCCAGCAGGGCCAGCGAGGGCACCGTCTGCAGCAGGCCGGTAACGCCCAGCACCACGGCGCGCACGCGCGCATGCGGGAACACCAGCACGCCCAGCGGCACCGCGATCAGGATGGCGCAGCCGACCGACACCGCCACCAGCAGCAGATGCTGGCGTGCCAGCCGCCCGAGGTCGTCGCCGAACAGCTTGGCGATCCAGCCGCGCTGCGCACCCTGCGCGCCGGCCTTCGCGCTGCCGGCGATGAAGTCCCTGGCGATCACGTCGAAGGGCACGCTCTGCAACTCGGCCCGCGCATTCATGGCGATCATGGCGCGCTCGTCGATGCGGCCTTCGAGCTTCTGCAATGCGGCCCAGGCCTGGGGCAGCCGCTGCGGCAGGTCGCGCTTGTAGAGAAGCACCGCGTCGTAGCGGGGGAAGTACTGCTTGTCGTCCTGCAGCACGCGCAGGCCGAGATGGTCGATCTTGGCGTCGGTGGTGTAGATGTCCATCACGTCGATCTGCCTGGCCGCGATGGCGTCGTAAGCCAGCCCATGGTCCAGGCCCGTGGGCTGCTGGGTGAAGCCGTAGCGCGTCGACAGGCCCTTCCAGCCGTCGGCCCGGCCGATGAATTCATTGGACAGGCCGAGCTTCAGTTCCGGGTGCCTCGCCAGGTCGCTGAGGGATTGGATGCCGAGCTTGTCGGCGTCGGCGGCGCGCATGGCCAGCGCATAGCCATCGTTGAAGCCCAGCGGCACGGCGACGCCCAGGCCCCTGGAAGCGAGCGCGGTGTTCATTTCGTCGCGCGTCATCGGGCCGCTGTGCTGCAGGATCTCCAGTGCGATGGTGCCGGTGTATTCGGCATACAGGTCGATGCCGCCGGAGCGCAGCGCCTCGTAGACGATGGCCGTGTTGCCCAGGCCCTGCCGCACCACGGGCGGTTGCTTCAGTTGCGGCGCCGCGGTCTGCGCGATGACCTCGGCCAGGATGTACGACTCGGTGAAGCGCTTTGAGCCGACGCGCAACGTGTCCGTGCCTTGCCCGTGTGCGGCCAGCGCAAGGTACAGCAGGCCCCAGGCCAGCGCGGCGGCGCGCCATGTTCGGATCGACATCCAGTGCGGCATCGGGGCAGTGTATAGATTCAGCGCGTTTCAGGCGTCTTTCCTACACGGTGCGGCGCGGCACACCGATGGTGCTGCGGTACGCCCCGCGTGCACAGTGCGAGACCCATGAAAAATTCCAGACGCCGCGCTGCTTCGGAAGCACAACCGCCCGCCGCTGCCGTGCCAGCGCATGGCGCCACCGAATTGCCTTCCCTGGTGGTGCAAAGCTACAGCCTCGAGCTGCGCGACGCCGATGGCTTCGTTGGCGACAACGCCAGCCAGACCGCGTTCCGGGAACTGCTCGACAAGTGGCGCAAGCGGGTCTCGCGGCGTGGCGACGATCCGCTCGGCGATGAGCCCTCGGCTGAATTGAGCAAGGCGGAAATCGACGGCAAGTTGAACAGCAAGACCGACGACGCCGCCTCGGACATCGTGCAGGCCGCGATCGAGGAATTTGCGGTGGAACTGGCGCATGTGATCCGGCGACATCTGCGGCAGAAGACCTGGAAGGGCGTGCGGCGCATCGTGATCGGCGGCGGCTTTCCCGAAAGCGACGTGGGCGAGCGGGCCATCCTGCAGGCGGCCGCGATGCTGCACATCGAAGGCAGGAAGATCGAACTCGCGCGCCTGCGCCATGAGCCCGATGACGGTGGCGTCCTGGGCTGGCTGCACCTGGCGCCGCCGGAGATGCTGAGGGACTACGACGCCATCCTCGCCGTCGACATCGGCGGCACCAATGTGCGTTGCGGCATCGTCAAGCCGCGGCTGGGCAAGGCAGCCGACCTGTCGAAGGCGAAGGTCATCAAGCTCGACAAGTGGCGCCATGCGGACGACGACCCGAAGCAGAAGGACCTGCTCGCCGGCATCGTCGAGATGCTGGAGCGCAACATGCGGCGGGCCCGGCGCAAGGGCCTGCGCCTGGCGCCTTTCATCGGCATCGGCTGCCCGGGCCTGATCCGCGGCGATGGCTCGATCGCGCGCGGCGCGCAGAACCTGCCGGGCGATTGGGAGCGCGAGACCTTTCATCTGCCGCGCCATGTGCAGGAGAAGATCCCGGTCATCGACGGGCGCCCGACCACGGTGATGCTGCACAACGATGCGGTGGTGCAGGGCCTGAGCGAGCTGCCTTTCATGCAGGACGTCGAACGCTGGGGCGTGCTGACCATCGGCACCGGCTTGGGCAACGCGAGCTTTTGCAACCGCCATGTGGGTTGAAACTACACTCCAGCAAACAAGAACTTGCAGCACAGTGGCCCTCATCACCTTCCTCGTCGAAGACAACCCGACCATCCGGGACAACCTCATTCCAGCCTTGGAGGACATGGTGAACGCGAGCATCGTCGGTGTCGCGGAAACCGAGGCCGATGCCGCCGAATGGCTGGCCGCGCATGGTGACGAATGGCAACTGGCGATCGTCGACCTGTTCCTCAAGGAAGGGTCCGGCCTGGGGGTGCTGGCCAGTTGCCGCCAGCGCCGCCCGCAACAGCGGGTGGTGGTGCTGACCAACTACGCCACCGTCGACATTCGCGAGCGCTGCCTCAAGCTGGGCGCCGATGCGGTGTTCGACAAGTCGAATGAGCTGGATGCGTTCCTGGATTTCTGCAATCGGGACCGGCCGTCGAGCTTCGCCGTTTTGTAGCCCGCCCCCGAATGCGCCTGCGGCGCCAGTGCTGCCGGCAGAGGCGGCTGGTCTTGCGGCCCGTCCAAGCCCGCGCAGGCTGGCCTGGAGGCGCGGCCCTCAGCCCCTCGAGGGGCGCACCCAGCGGCCCGGCAAAGGTTCTATGGTTGTTGTCCAGCACTTGAGCTGAACCGATGATCCAAAAAGGGTTTCTCAGAGCGCCGGTTCCGCGGGTGCCCGCGAACAGAGCTCATAACTGGAACGCCACAGTCAGCAGCAAGCCCTCGGCCAAGTCGCGCGTGAGCCCGGGCCGGCGCGCGCGGTAGAGCTCCCCGGCGGACGCGGTGGTTTCGATCCATTGGGCCAGCCAGTCGATTTGCGCGTGCCCGTAGAACAGCACACTCGCCTCGTGGTTCAGCAGCAGGCTGCGCAGATCGAGATTGATCGAGCCGCACATGGCCATGTCGTCATCTACAACCACCGCCTTTGCATGCACCATGAACGGCAGCATGCGAAATGTGACGCCGGCACGCGCGAGGTCGCGCATGGCGCGGGCGCGCACGAAGTCCGCGAGCGGATGATTGGAGCGCGCGGGCATGGCGATCGTCACCTGCACGCCGCGGCGGGCCGCCAGCCGCAGTGCATCGCGCAGGCTGTCGCCGGGCACGAAGTAGGGCGTGATGGCCAGCACGCGATGCTCGGCCCGGAAGCAGGCGCCGACCAGCAGGGCCAAGGCCGTGTCTTCGGTCTGGTCGGGGCCGCTGGGCAAATATTGCGTCAACGGGCCGTCGACGGGTCCAGCGGTGGGCGCCGGCCCGCGCGCCTTGCGGTTGAGCGCGGAGGCCCAGTCATGGTCGAACTGCCGTGCGGCGGCGGCGGCGGTGCTGCCACGCAGGTCGAAGCTGAGGTCGAGCCAGGCCACAGGATGTGCCTCGTTGCCGAGGAAATACTCGCCAGCCAGGTTGCGTCCGCCGGACCAGAGCCACTGGTCGTCGGCAATGGTGGCCTTGCGGTGGTTGCGCAGGTTGCGCGGGCCGGTGCGCCGCAGGCTGAAGAAAGGGCGGAACACGGCGACCTCGCCACCGGCCGCGCGCAGCGCATTGAAGTGTCCGCGCGGCAGCGACAGTGCGCCAAAGCCATCGAGCAGCACGCGCACCGCCACGCCTTCGCGCGCGCGCTGCGTGAGGCGTTCGAGCACGTCGCGACCGAAGGCGTCGTTGCCGATGATGAAGGTGCCGACGTCCAGTTGCCGCCGTGCGCCCGCGATGACTTCGAACAGCGCATCGCGCGCCGCCGTGCCGTCGGCATGCATGCGCACTTCCGACGGGCCGGGGGCCGCGAGGCCGAAGCTTTCGACGAGGTCGGCGGCCCAGTGTTCGGTGCTGGCCGAACGCGGCAGTCGCGGAGAGCCCGCGGGTCGGAGCTTGCGCTGGCCGAACAGCAGGAAGGCCGGTAGCGCGAGGTAGGGGACGACCAGCATGCCCATGACCCATGCGATGGCGGTGGTCGGCGCGCGCTGGTCGCGGCGCAAGCGCGTGGTGAGCACATAGATCAGCAGCGCGGTCGACACCACCAGGAAGTGCTGGGACGGGCTCGGCAACCAGGGGAACAAGGCGCTGTGCATGCCGCGAAGTGTCGCGTAAGGCGTGGCCTGTGCGCTAGGTGCTTGTGCCTCTGTCGTTTGGGGGATATGGGGAGGGGGCGCGGGGCGTTGGGTTCGTTGGGGAGAGCGCCCGGTACGCGGTGCGGGCCGGACGACCCTACTGCGCCGGTCGCTTCGCGACTTCCCTGCAGTGCTCGCGTTTGGCGGGGTCCACATGAACTCGCTTCGCTCAGACAGCATGTGGCCCTGATCCGCCAAACGCTGCGCGCTTCGGCGGCGCAGAAGGGTCGTCCGGCCCGCACCGCGTACCGGGCTTGGGGGTGATCGAACGCCTCGCGTTTGGGGGAGGGGGCAGCCCTCACCCCGGCCCTCTCCCAGGGGGAGAGGGAGGAGGAAGTGGGCGCGGCGGCTGTGCGCGGGTGTCTTGGCCCTCAAAAAAGAGAACGCAATCCTCGGTTGCTGCAACTCAGTGGCAGACAGTCCCAAAGGAGTACGACATGGAAACCAATCTTCGACCCGTCAACGTCATTCGTGCAGAACTGGCCCGCGCGAAGGATCTGCTTTCCGCCTTGGGGCTCGACACGAAGGGCACCGCCTACGGCATGGCCCTTCACCGCGTCATGCGTCTGGCCGAGGAGCTGTACATCGCAGAGGACGAAGCGGAGCGCATGGCAGAGGCCGTCGCGTTGAAATGGATCTATCGGTACGTCGGCGGCAGGGTGCTGGCGATCGATGAGGGCAACGCGCGCAAGTGGCCGTGAGACGTCTCTGGCAGCAGTCCGCCACTGCCTTGAGGGACTCTGATCAAGTCCGCCGCGACTCGCGGAGGCCTTGACCAGAGTCTCCCTGGAGCAGCGCTTGCAGGAAGTCGGGCACGCCGCGCTGGTGCGCGTGGAGGAATTTCATCATCGGGCCGACCACCGCGCGCACGGCCGGGCGCTGGCCGACCCGGTCGCGCCAGGCCACGAGGCGCGGGGTGTCTGCGGTCATTCCCGCACCCTTGCGGTCGGCGAAGACATGGGCCATGTAGAAGGCAATGTCGGCATAGCCGTACTCGCCGGCGAGGTGGTCGGCTTGCGCCAGACGTTGTTCCATCAGCGCGTAGTGATGGGCGCATGCGGCGCAGGCGGCCACCGCGGGCGGGCTCTGCATGGCGTCCTGCAGGCCGAACAGCTCGACCACCTGGGGGAAGAAGACCTCGTCGGAGAGATGCTCCAAGAGCCGTGCATTGGCCCGTGCGGCGGCGCTGGCGGGCCACAGCGCGGGCTGAGGCTTCAGGTCTTCGAGGTACTCGAAGATCTGCGTCGAGTCGAAGATCTCGACCTCGCCGTCGATCAGCACCGGCACCTGCTGCTTCGGATTGATGCGCAGGACCTCGGGGTGCCTCGGCAGGTAGCGGTCGTCGGTGTCGAAGGGCACCATGACCAGGTCGAAGGCCAGCCCCTTTTCAAGGGCGGCGATCTGCGCCTTGGCGCCGAACATGCTGAGGGGGCCGGAGAACAACTGCATCGTCATTCCCCGACTTCACCAGAATCAGGCGCTCAGGTCGAGCCCCAGACCTCTTGCGCGGTCTCGACCACGAGGCGCAGCTTGTTGCGCTGCGCTTCCACGGCGATGTTGTTGCCGTGCACCGTGCTGGAGAACCCGCACTGCGGCGACAGTGCCAGCTGGTCCAGCGAGGCGTACTTGCTCGCGTCCTCGATGCGGCGCTTGAGTTCGTCCTTGTCTTCCATCTCGCCGAACTTGGTCGTCACCAGGCCGAGCACCACCGTCTTGCCCTTGGGCAGGTAGCGCAGCGGCTTGAAGTCGCCCGAGCGCGCGTCGTCGTACTCCATGAAGTATGCGTCCAGGTCCATTTCCTTCAGTAGCGCTTCGGCCACCGGCTCGTAGTTGCCGGCCGCGGCATGCGTGCTCTTGAAGTTGCCGCGGCACAGGTGCATGGCCAGCAGCATGCCCGGCGGCTTCTGCGCGACCACCTTGTTGATGAACTTGGCATAGCGGTGCGGCAGCTCGTTGGGGTCGTCGCCACGCTGGCGGGCGGCTTCGCGCATCTTCTCGTCGCAGAGGTAGGCGAGGTTGGTGTCGTCCATCTGGACGTAGGTGCAGCCGGCGGCGGCCAGCGAACGCAACTCGTCGCCGTAGGCCTTGGCCACGTCGTCATAGAACTCGGGGTCCAGCTCCGGGTATGCGGTCTTGCTGATGCCGGCACGGCCGCCGCGGAAGTGCAGCATCGTGGGCGAGGGGATCGTCACCTTGGGTGTGTTGCCGGCGGCGACCTGGCTCTTCAGGTACTGGAAGTCGGCCAGCTGGATCTGCTTGGCGTGCGTCACCTTGTCGATCACGCGCATCACCGGCGGCGCCAGTTCCTCGGTGCCGTCGGGCTTGCGGATGGTCACCGGGATGTCGGTCTTCACACCGCCCAGTTGCTCCAGGAAATCGATGTGGAAGTAGGTGCGGCGGAACTCGCCGTCGGTGATGCTCTTCAGGCCGATGTCTTCCTGGAACTTGACGATCTCGGTGATCGCCTTGTCCTCGACCAGCCGAAGCTGCTCGGGCGTGATTTGCCCGCTGGCCTTTTGCTCGCGCGCTTCGAGCAGGTATTTGGGGCGCAGGAAACTGCCGACGTGGTCGAAGCGCGCGGGCAGATGGGCGTGTTGGGACATGAATTTCTCCGTCTGTTCTGAAGCGTGAGCGATGGATGGTAGCGGCTTCCGAGTGACTTTCAATGAATACATTGAAGTCAGTATTTACCCTCGATTAGAGCGATTTGACTGGGAATTTGGCGCTTGAATGTATACATTGCGAATCCATGA
Organism: Variovorax rhizosphaerae; assembly: GCF_037889975.1. NCBI lineage: Bacteria > Pseudomonadati > Pseudomonadota > Betaproteobacteria > Burkholderiales > Comamonadaceae > Variovorax > Variovorax rhizosphaerae. Next base: position 91,739 of record NZ_JBBKZT010000012.1, read on the forward strand.
ACACCTCGCCCAGCTTCCCCCTGAACGCCTGGTATGCGGCGGCCTATGACGTCGAAGTCAAGCATGCGCTGCTGCCCCGCACCGTCTGCAACCAGAAGCTCGTGCTCTACCGCCAGTCGGGCGGGGAGGTCGCGGCGCTGGAAGATGCCTGCTGGCACCGCCTGCTGCCGCTGTCGATGGGGCGGCTCGAAGGCGACGAGGTGGTGTGCGGCTACCACGGCCTCGCCTACAACAGCCAAGGCCGCTGCACCTTCATGCCGAGCCAGGAAACCCTCAACCCTTCGGCCTGCGTGCGCGCCTATCCGGTGGTCGAGAAGCACCGCTTCGTCTGGATCTGGCCCGGCGATCCGGCCAAGGCCGACCCGGCGCTGGTGCCCGACATGCACTGGAACGACGACCCCGAATGGGCCGGGGACGGCAAGATGATCCGCGTGGCCTGCGACTACCGGCTGGTCGTCGACAACCTCATGGACCTGACGCATGAGGCCTTCGTGCATGGCTCGTCGATCGGCAATCGCGCCGTGGCGGAAGCGCCCTTCGTGGCCACGCACGGCGACCGCTCCGCCACCGTCACGCGCTGGATGGAAGACATCGATGCGCCGCCGTTCTGGGCCGGGCAAATCCGCCACGCCCGCGACTACGTCGGCAAGGTGGACCGCTGGCAGATCATCCGCTTCGAAGGGCCGTGCACCGTCAACATCGACGTCGGCGTGGCGGAGGCCGGCACCGGCGCCGTGCCAAAGGGGCAGGGCGAGAAGGGCGACCGCAGCCGTGGCGTCAACGGCTATGTGCTCAACACCATCACGCCAGAGACCGACAAGACCTGCCTCTACTTCTGGGCCTTCGCTCGCAACTATTGCACCGGTGAGCAGCGCCTGACGCATGAGCTGCGTGAAGGCGTAGCGAACATCTTCCGCGAGGACGAACACGTGCTCGAAGCGCAGCAGCGCGCCATCGACGAGCGGCCCGACTATGCCTTCTACAACCTCAACATCGACGCTGGTGCGATGTGGGCGCGGCGCCTGATCGATCGCATGGTGGAGCGAGAGCAGCCCAAGCGGCCGACGATTCCGATCCAGGCGGCGGCCTCGACCGGGGTGGCGCGGTGAGCGCAACGGACCTCGGCGAAGCCGGCGCCTCCCAGGCCGTCAAGGCCCAGTTGCGCTTGCGCGAGATGGTGCTGGCGGGCGAGTTGCCCGGCGGCTCGCGCATCGCGGAGGTCGCTATCTCCGAGCAACTCGGCGTCTCGCGCACGCCGGTGCGCTCGGCCCTGATGCGGCTCGAACAGGAAGGGCTGCTCGAAAGCCTGCCCAACGGCGGCTACGCGGTGCGAACCTTCTCCGAACGCGATGTGTCCGACGCCATCGAACTGCGCGGCACGCTTGAAGGGCTGTCGGCCCGGCTCGCGGCCGAGCGCGGCGCGGCGCCGGTGGTGCTGCGCGAGGCCCGCGCCTGCCTGCAGCGCATCGACGAACTTCTGCGCGAACCCGCGCTCGACGACGCGGCCTTCTCGCGCTACGTCCGCTTCAACGCGCAGTTCCACGCGCTGCTGTCCGAGCTGTCCGGGAGCCCGGTGATCGCGCAGCAACTGGAGCGCATCAGCAACCTGCCCTTCGCATCGCCCTCCGGATTCGTCGTGGTGCAGGCCAATTCGCCGGCCGCGCGCGACATGCTGCTGATCGCGCAGGACCAGCACTGGCAGGTGCTCGATGCGATCGAGTCGCGCGAGGGCTCGCGTGCGGAAGCGCTCATGCGCGAGCACAGCCGCATCGCGCAACGCAACCTGCGCGAGGCGCTGCATGGCGTGCACACCCACCCTTTGCCGGGCGTCCAACTGATCCGTCGCCGCAGCTGAAGAAGAAGCAATGAAGAGTTCCTCCAACTGGCGAGCCGCACGCATCGAGGCGTTGCGCGACATCACGCCCACCGTGCGCGAGTTCACCATCCGCCCGCAGGACGCGCACGACATCAGCGCCGACTGGTCCCCGGGCAGCCACATCGAAGTCGAACTGCTGCGCGAGGGCCGACCCATCAAGCGCTCGTACTCGCTCGTCGGCACGCCAGATGGCGAATGCTTTCGCATCGCCGTCAAGCGCCTGGAAGAAGGGCAGGGCGGCTCGCGCGCAATGTGGCAGCTCGCGGTGGGCGACCGACTGCAGGTGAACGGCCCGCGCAACCATTTCGGTCTGGACCTGAACGCACCGGCCTACCTGCTCGTGGCCGGTGGCATCGGCATCACGCCGATGCTGCACATGGCGCAGCACCTGCGTTCTCGCAAGGGCGCACAAGCACCGCTACGCATGGTCTACGGCGCGCATGAGGAAGTCGAACTGGCCTACCGCCCTGTGCTGGGCGAACTGCTGGGTGACTCATTCGCCGAATTCGTTGGATCGCACGGGAAGCACATCGACATCGCGGCGGAAATCGAATCACTGCCCCCAGGCGGCCAGATGTACGTTTGCGGCCCGGTGCCGATGCTCGATGCCGTGCGTCGCCAATGGACCGCATCGGGCCGCCCGATTGCCGACCTGCGCTACGAGACCTTCGGCAGCAGCGGTCGCTTCGCCCCGCAACCCTTCCGCGTCGAGGTGCCGCGGCAGGGCATCGACATCGTCGTGCCGGCGGACAGCAGCATGATGGATGCGCTCCACGCGGTGGGCGTGCAGACGCTGCACGACTGCAAGCGCGGTGAATGCGGTCTCTGCGCGGTCGACGTGCTGGCGCTGGACGGCGAGATCGATCACCGCGACGTGTTCCTCAGCGAGCACGAGAAGGCGAGCAACGAGCGCATCTGCACGTGCGTGTCGCGTGTCGTGGGCGCGATTTCGATCGACTCGGCGTACCGTCCGGATGACGACTGATTGCGCGATCATCGCGCAACTGGTTCGCGAATCGCACAGAATCGGGTTGCGCCGGACGCGTCTAGGGAATAGCCGCAGGCGCGGTGCCGAAACACTTATTCACAATAACGCACACTCTCAACTTTTCGCCAAAACTGGAGGACATCCGCCATGCATCGTCGCCATCTGATCCAAGCCGTCGGCCTGACTGCCGTCGCACTTGCCCTTCCACTGGCTGCGCAGGCCCAGGACAACGTGTTCAAGATCGGCCTGATCCTGCCGATGACGGGACAGCAAGCGTCGACGGGTCGCCAGATCGAGGCGGCGGCCAAGCTCTACATGGCGCAGAACGGCGACACGGTCGCGGGCAAGAAGATCCAGCTGATCGTCAAGGACGACACGGCCACGCCTGACGTGACCAAGCGCCTCGCCCAGGAACTCATCGTCAACGACAAGGTGAACGTGATCGCCGGCTTCGGCGTGACGCCGGCCGCGCTGGCCGCCGCGCCGCTGGCCACGCAATCGAAGACGCCGCAAGTCGTGATGGCCGCGGCCACGTCGAGCATCACCGAGGCCTCGCCGTACATCGTGCGCACCAGCTTCACGCTGCCGCAGGTGTCGGTGGCCATGGGCGACTGGGCGCCGAAGAACGGCATCAAGTCGGTCGTCACGCTGGTCAGCGACTACGGGCCGGGCAACGATGCCGAGAAGTACTTCAGCGAGCGTTTTGCCTTGAATGGCGGCAAGGTCATCGAGAAGCTTCGCGTGCCCCTGCGCAACCCGGACTTCGCGCCCTTCCTGCAGAAGGTGCGTGACGCCAAGCCCGATGCGCTGTTCGTCTTCGTGCCCTCGGGCGCGGGCTCGGCGGTGATGAAGCAGTTCCTGGAACGCGGCATGGACAAGGCCGGCATCAAGCTGATCGGCACCGGCGACGTGACCGATGACGATCAACTCAACGACATGGGCGACGGCGCGCTGGGCGTGGTGACCACGCACCACTACTCGGCGGCACACCCGTCGGCCGCGAACAAGAAGTTCGTCGAGGCCTTCATGAAAGCCAACAAGGGCATGCGCCCCAACTTCATGGCCGTCGGCGGCTATGACGGCATGCGCGTGATCTACGAAGCGCTCAAGCAGACCAAGGGCCAGGGCGGCGGCGACGCGCTGCTGGCCGCGATGAAGGGCCAGATCTTCGAAAGCCCGCGCGGCGAAGTGCTGATCGACGCGCAGACGCGCGACATCGTGCAGGACGTGTACCTGCGCAAGGTCGAGAAGAAGGACGGACAGCTCTACAACGTCGAATTCGACGTGCTGAAGGCTGTGAAGGATCCGGGCAAGGCCAAGTAAATACGGCCGCCGGAATGCGGACTTGACCGGCCGCGAAGGACGCGAAACCTTCGCGCACTTCGCGGCCGGTACTCCGCATTTCTTCAGCCTCGGATCCGAAGCATGCTCACCATTCTTTTCGACGGCATCGCCTACGGCATGTTGTTGTTCGTGCTGGCCGTCGGGTTGGCCGTGACGCTGGGATTGATGAACTTCATCAACCTGGCGCATGGCGCCTTTGCGATGGCGGGCGGTTATCTAACGGTCTTTGCGATGCAGAAGGCCGGCTTGCCGTTCCTGGCCTGCCTGCCGCTGGCCTTCATCGTGGTCGCGCTGCTCGGCGCGGTGCTGGAGCGCACGCTCTATCGGCCGATGTACGGCAAGCCGCACCTGGACCAGGTTCTTTTTTCCATCGGGCTGGCCTTCATGGCGGTGGCCGCGGTGGACTACTTCGTGGGGTCGTCGCAGCAGATCGTGCAGTTGCCCGAGTGGCTGCGTGGCCGCACAGAGATCGGCGACGGTGCGCTGATGCTCGGCATGGGCCACTACCGGCTCTTCATCATCGCGGTCTGCGCGGTGCTCACGGTGGTGCTGCAACTGATCCTGTCGAAGACGCGCTTCGGCAGCCGGCTGCGCGCGGCGGTCGATGACCCGCGCGTGGCGGCGGGGCTGGGCATCAACGTCAACGTGGTGTTCCTTGCGACCTTTGCCGTGGGCTCCGGCCTCGCCGGCCTGGGCGGTGCATTGGGCGCGGAGATCCTCGGGCTGGACCCGACCTTTCCGCTCAAGTACATGATCTATTTCCTGATCGTGGTGTCGGTCGGCGGCACCTCGTCGATCACCGGGCCGTTGGCTGCGGCACTGCTGCTGGGCATTGCCGACGTGGCCGGCAAATACTTCATTCCGAAGATGGGCGCGTTCACCGTGTACCTGTTGATGATCGCGATCCTCATGTGGCGGCCACAAGGCCTGTTCACCCGGAAGGGAGGCCGCTGATGGCCGACCCGAAAGGTGCTGTCGATTTCCAGGCGGCGCTGCTGCGCAAGGCGCGCTGGCGGCCGCTGGAGTTCGTGGTGTGGGTGGCGGCCTTCGCGCTGCCGCTGCTGATGCCGTCGCATGCGCTGATGGTCAACGAGATCGCCATCGTCGCGCTGTTCGCGATGTCGCTCGACCTGATCCTCGGCTACACGGGCATCGTGTCGCTCGGGCATGCGGCCTTCTTCGGCTTCGGCGCCTATGCGGCGGCGCTGTTCGCCAAGCTGGTGATGCCCGATCCGACGGTGGGCCTGCTGTTCGCGATCGTCGTGTCCGCTGCGCTGGGCGCGCTGGCGAGCGTGACGATCCTGCGCGGCACCGACCTCACGCGGCTCATGGTCACGCTGGGCACGGCCTTGCTGTTGCTCGAACTCGCCAACAAGCTCGACTGGCTCACCGGCGGCGCCGATGGCCTGCAGGGCGTGGTGATGGGGCCGGTGCTCGGCATGTTCGAGTTCGACCTGTTCGGTCGCACGGCGGCCTGGTACAGCCTGACGATCGTGCTGGTGCTGTTCCTTGTGATGCGCCGCATCGTGCAATCGCCTTTCGGCGCGACGCTGAAGGCGATCCGCGACAACCGCCTGCGCGCGATGGCGATCGGCATCCCGGTGGCTTCGCGCCTCGTGACGATCTACACCATCGCCGCCGCCATCGCCGGCGCCGCGGGTGCGTTGCTGGCGCAGACCACGGGCTTCGCGTCGCTGGACGTGCTGGCCTTCGACCGCTCGGCCGACGTGATGCTGATGCTGGTCATCGGCGGCGTGGGCTGGCTCTACGGCGGCATCGCCGGCGCGATCGTGTTCAAGCTCCTGCAGGACACGCTCTCGACGGTGACGCCGCAGTACTGGATGTTCTGGATCGGGTTGATTCTTGTGTTGCTCGTGCTGGTGGGACGTGATCGTCTGTTGAAACCGTGGACGTGGTTCGGGAGGCGCGCATGAGCAGTGCTGAAACGGTGCTGTCCGCCAGCGGCCTGGTCATGCGCTTCGGCGGCATCACCGCGACCAACAACGTCTCGCTGAACCTCAAGCGTGGCGCACGCCATGCCCTCATCGGCCCGAATGGCGCCGGCAAGACCACGCTCATCAACCTGCTGACGGGCGTGCTCACGCCGACCGAAGGCCGCATCGAACTGCTCGGCGAAGACATCACGAAGCTTGCGCCCCACAAGCGCGTGACGCGCGGCATGGTGCGCACCTTCCAGATCAACCAGTTGTTCGATTCGATGACGCCGCTGGAGACGCTGGCGCTGGTCGTGTCGCGGCACCAGGGTTTGTCGGCGCAGTGGTGGAAGCCGCTGGGCTCGGACAAGCGCGTGGTCGAGCGGGCTGGCGAACTGCTGGCGCATTTCCGCCTGGCCGAAGTGGCTGAACAGCCGGTCAAGCAGCTCGCCTACGGCAAGCGCCGCCTGCTCGAGATCGCGATTGCGCTGGCCTGCGAGCCCCGCGTGCTACTGCTCGACGAGCCCGTGGCCGGCGTGCCGGCGGGCGAACGCGAGGAGCTGCTGCAGACGGTTGCCGCATTGCCCGCCGATGTCTCGGTGCTGCTCATCGAACATGACATGGACCTGGTCTTCAGCTTCGCCGACCGCATGACGGTGCTGGTGAACGGCACGCTGCTGACCGAAGGCGATCCGGAGCAGATTGCCAACGACCCGAAGGTGAAAGAGGTATACCTCGGTCACGGAGCCGCGCATGTCTGAACTGCTCAAAGTCGAAACCTTGAGCGCCGGCTACGGCGAAGCCGTCGTGCTGCACGACGTGTCGCTCACGCTCGGCGTCGGCCAGACCCTCGCGCTGCTCGGCCGCAACGGCACCGGCAAGACCACCTTCATCAACACGCTGGCCGGCGCCACGCGCCAGCACGGCGGTCGCATCACGCTCGGTGGCGCGGCGCTGGACAAGCTCGCGCCGCACCAGCGTGCCGCGGCCGGCATCGGCTGGGTGCCGCAGGAGCGCAACATCTTCAAGTCGCTCACGGTGCACGAGAACCTGACGGCGGTGGAGCGGCCTGGCAAGTGGAACCCGCAGCGCGTCTACGAGATGTTCCCGCGCCTCGCGGAACGCAAGGGCAACCTCGGCACGCAACTGTCGGGTGGCGAGCAGCAGATGCTGGCGGTCGGCCGCGCGCTGGTGGTCAACCCCAAGCTGCTGCTGCTGGACGAACCGCTGGAAGGACTGGCGCCGATCATCGTGGAAGAACTGCTGCGCGCCATCCGCCGCATCACCCAGGACGAAGGCCTCGCGGCCATCATCGTGGAGCAGCACCCGCAGGCGATCCTGGCGATCTCCGACGCGGCCGTCGTGCTGGACCACGGTACGGTCGTCCACACCGACAGCGCCGCGGCCCTGCGCGCGCAACCGGAAGTGCTGGAGCGCTTGCTGGGCGTGGCGCGCTGAAGGCACATTGATTCGAATCGCAGCGAAGGCTGCGGCGTTGGAAAGGAGCAGCATCATGGTCTCTCCCGAAGACAACACCCTCGGCGCAGTGGTGCGCCGCTATGCCGCCGCCTGGGCGGCCAACGGCATGCGCGCCGTCGTGGACTGCTACCACGACGACATCGTGTTCCATTACTTCGGGCGCGGTCCGCTCGCCGGTGTGCACAGGGGCAAGGCCGCCTGCCTGGCCGTGCTCAAGCAGGTGCGCGAGAAAACACAACGCCGGCTCGTCGAGATCCGCGACGTGCTCGTGGGCGAAACCTTCGGCGTCGTCATCGCGGTCGAGCAGTTCGAGCGCGACGGCGCCACGCATGTGCTCGAGCGACTGCTGCGCTACACCGTGCGCGACGGCCGTCTGGCCGAGTGCTGGATCTACGACGAGGACCAGGGGCTGGTGGATCGATTGCTGGCTTGAAGAAGTTCTCCAGCAGGGTACTGCGAGCTTGTTGGCAAGCACCGGCGAAGTAACGCAAGGGACATCCGCTGCGCGGACGCGCTTCCTAGAATCTCCCGCGCAACCCCCGGCACCTGCGCCGGCCCGGGTTGCGAACAACAACCATCAGGGAGACACATGAAGAGACAGCTTGCAATCCTCGCCTGCGCGTTGGGCGCGGCCACCCCGTCGTTCGCGCTCAACATCCTCATCTCGAATGACGATGGCCTGACCAGCAACGTCAAGGCGCTCTACGACGCGCTCAAGGCCGAGGGCCACGACGTGGTGGCCTCGCTGCCCTGCACCAACCAGAGCAGCCGTGGCGCCGGCGCCATCATGTACAGCACCGACAAGATCGTGCCGGACAACGATGCCGCGCAGATCAATGCCGCCAGCGGTTGCCGCAGTGGCGCGGCCCCCATCGGCGCGCCTGCGGTCGGACGCACCACCCGGCCGGGCCTCGATACCGGCGACTTCCACTACGTGCACGGCACGCCGATCATGGCCACGCTTTACGGCCTGGACGTGGTCGCCAAGGCGCGCTGGGGCAAGGCACCCGACCTGCTGCTGTCGGGCCCGAACGAAGGCCCCAACCTGGGCAGCATCATCAACAGCTCGGGGACCGTGAGCAACGCGCAGTGGGCCGGTTCGCGCGGCATCCCGGCGATTGCGCTGAGCGCCGGCACCAACACGGTCGACGACACCACCCTGGCCAACCCGCTGTCGCCGGTCATCGCCAGGTTGTCCGTGCAATTGCTGAAGGGGTTGCAGGCCAAGGCTGGCGGCGGGGCGTTGCTGCCGCGCGGCATTGCGCTGAACGTGAACTTCCCGAAGGCGGTCGCGGTCGACACACCCTTCGCGTTCTCGCGCATCGGCACCTACGATGCCTTCAACGTCGGCTTCAAGAACACCGTGCCCTACGGGCTCACGCTGTCGCTGGGCGGCAACGGCCAGCCGCCCACCGCCGACCAGATGGAAGACGAGTCCGTCGTGTATCTCACCAAGACCGCCGTCTCGGCCATGCAGGTCGGCTTCGAGGCCCGCCCGGCCGGCCAGGAGTGGCTGCGCTTGCGTCTGCGTGACGTGTTTGCCAAATGAAGGGCCGCACCGTGAAACAAGCGATTCGATACACGCTGGGCTTTGCCGCACTGGCTGCAGTGGCCGCACTGACGGCTTGCGGCGGCGACAGCCGCTCCTGGTACTTCCCGGCTGTCGGTACGCCCCCTGAAGCCACGCAGCCCAAGGTCACGGTGGACGATCCCGGCAGCGGCGCCTGGACGGTGAGCAGTGGCGACGCCAACCAACCCACCATGGGCCGCTACTACGCCGCCGCCAACGGCAAGCGGTTGCTCGCGTTGGAAGACGATCCGGTCGAGCGCGTCAACCTGCTGCTGCGCCGCGCCGATGCAACGCAGAAGTGGGCTGCGATACCTGCACCAACGAGCGACTTGACGGTGAGCTTCCTGCGCACCGAAGCGCGCATGCTTGCGACGCCCGATGCGACGGCGCTGGCCGGCCGCTATGTGGTCCGGCTGTCCGACGGCAGCGCCGCCGATTTCCTCATCGGCAGCGATGGGCGCATCACCGCGGGCAGCCTGTCGGCTTGCCGACTGTCGGGTTCGCTCGTTGCCAGCAGCCTGCCCGGCACCTTGTCGCTCAACCTGGACAGCAGCGGTTGCGCCGGCTTGCCGGGCCATGCGACTGGCGTGCTGATCACCGACGCGCAGGACGCGCCGGCGCGCCTGCGTTTGCTGGCTGACGATGGCACCCGCACTGTGGACTTGCGCGGCTACGCGGAGAGGGCGTGAGTATTCCGACTGCGGAGCCCACCTCGGGTCCGCGGTACTGGCACGTATCGCTGACGTGCCAGGCGCCCGCTCGTTCCTGGTATTGAAGAGCAGGCTTCGACCGACATGGTGTGCTCCTGCGCTTTACTCGGCCGGGCCGATGGTGAGCGCGATCTCGCCCACGCCGGCAACACGGCCTTCGATGCGGTCGCCCGGTTGCAGCGGACCGACGCCTTCCGGCGTGCCGGTGAAGATCAGGTCGCCCGGTTGCAGGTGATAGAAGAGTGAGAGATCCGCAATGATCTCGCGGACGTTCCAGATGAGTTTGTCGAGGTCGGATTTCTGGCGGGGCTGTCCATTCACCGTCATCACAAGGTCGCCCTTCTCGAGCACCGTACCCTCCATCGGCACGACTTCGGAGACCACCGAGGACTCCTCGACGTCCTTGCCCAGATCCCACGGACGACCCTTGTCGCGCGCCACGAGTTGCAGGTCGCGCCGTGTCATGTCGAGGCCGCAGGCGTAGCCGTAGACCAGCTTGTGCGCATCCTCTTGCGACACACGGAAACCAGGTGCGCCGATGACCAGCACCAACTCCATCTCGTGATGATAGTTCTTCGTCTCCGGCGGATAGGCCACGGTCGCGCCCGACTGGACCAGCGTCTGCGGCGCCTTCGTGAAGTAGAACGGCCGCTCGACGCTCTTGTCGACCGGCTTGCCCATCTCGACCGCGTGCGCGTGATAGTTGCGCCCGACGAAGAACAGGCGATGGATGGGCAGGCGCTCCGACTTGCCGCGCACTGGCAGCGACTGGACGGCAGGCGGAGCCCAGAGATAGTTGTTTGTGGTCATGGTGTTCCTTGAGAAGGGGGTGGGTGGTTCTGGAAATCAGATCTTTGCAAGAGGGACCGACGTGTCTGCAAGACGCAATGGATCAACAGCGGTGCGACGCTCGATCAGGCGGCGCGCAAATCGCAGGTCCTTGGCCGAGTTGGGGCCCAAGGCCGCAACCACCTTGCCGTCGTCGAGGAAGAACATGACAAAGCTCTTCGAGGCCTGATCGCCGCGCACCACCAACTGATGTGAAAGCGCTGGCATGCCGAAGATCTGGAGGTTCACGTCGTATTGATCCGACCAGAACCACGGCAGCGGCTGATGGTTGACCTCGGTGCCGAGAGCAGACCGTGCGGCCGCAATGCCCTGCTCCTGCGCGTTCTGCCACGACTCGAGCCGCATGCGACGGCCTGCCCATTCGCAGTGCCATGCAGCCACGTCGCCCGCAGCGAGGATGTCCGGATCCGATGAGCGGCACTGCGCATCGACCAGCACGCCGCCATCGCATTCAAGACCTGCTTCGCGGGCGAGTTCGTCGTTGGCGACGAGGCCGACACCGACGAGAACCGAATCGCAAACGACTTCACGACCATCGCCGAGCGTTGCAGTCAGCGAGCCCTGCGCGTTGCGCGCCAACTGTTTCACTCCCGCGCCGAGCACGACGTCGACACCTTCGGAGGTATGCAACCGGAGCAGGAAGTCGGACATTGCGGGCGGGACGGTCCTTTCGCACAAGCGTTCCATCGCCTCCACGACAGTGACAGCCATTCCCTTCTTTCTCGCGGTGGCAGCCACTTCCAGTCCGATCCAGCCGCCGCCCACGACAAGCAGGCGCTTTCCAGCCTCCAATGTCTTGCCGAGCGCCGCCGCGTCCTCGATGCTGCGCAGCGTATGGACACCGGGCAGGTCTGCCCCCGGAATGTTCAACAGCCTCGCACGCCCCCCGTTGCACAGGATCAGCTTGTCATATCGAACCGGGGAGCCCAGCGACAGGTGAAGCTGCTTTGCCGTCCGGTCGATGGCGGTCGCGCTCACGTTCGGTCGCCAGTCGATGTTGAGGAGGTCGAAGGCATCGAGCTTGTGAAGCGCTGTGGTGTCTGCATGGGCGTCCCCTGACAGCACGGCCTTGGACAGGGGTGGGCGTTCGTAGGGGCGATGGGGCTCGTTGCCGATCAGCACGATGTGGCCCTTGAAGCCTTCGCTGCGCAGCGTTTGCGCCGCCCAGCCACCGGCCTGGCCGGCACCGACGATGACGATGGTCTCGGCGTTCATTTGGCTGGCACCGCGTCAGGAAGGGTTGCGCTGACGTCCTCGTGGCGCGAGGAAGCCGAACGGTCGTGGCGGATGAGCATCGTCGCGACGGCCGCCAACACCGCGGGGATGGAGATCGCCACGAAGTTCTGCTGCAAGGGCAGCGCCATGCCGACGAGCGTGCCGATCATGATCGGTGCCGCCAACGCCCCGATTCGTCCGACGCCAAGCGCCCAACCGATGCCGGTGCTTCGCACGGCCATTGGATAGAACTGCCCGACGTACGCAAGGTTCACGATCTGCGTACCGATGGTCGACGCGCCGGCGAGGCCCACCATCAGGAACAGGACAGCCGTCGGGAGCGGATAGCCCAGCGAGGTGATCGAGACCGCTGCCAGCAGATACATGCCGACCAGGACGTGCTTGATGTGGAAGCGGTCAGCCAGCCACCCGCCACCGATCGCACCGATCACCGCGCCGAAGTTCAGCACCAGCACAAAGGTCAGCGCCGACCCGAGGCTGTAGCCTGCGCTCGCCATCAGCTTCGTGAGCCATGAGCTGAGTGCATACACCATGAACAGGCACATCAGGAACGACATCCAGAACATGACGGTGCTGAAGCCGCGGCCATCCTGGAACAGGTGCTTGATGGGCGCACTGTCCGCCTTGTCTTCCTGCGGCAGCTCGAAGCGGTCGCTGGCCTGGGGCCTGTAGCTCGGCTCCAGGCGCGAAGCAATCTCACGCAACTGATCGAGTCGGCCGTTTCGAATGAGGAAAGGCATCGACTCGGGAAACGACCGGAAGATGAAAGGCACCAGGAGGACCGGCAGGCCCGCCACGAGGAATACCGACGGCCAGCCGTAGCTCTCGATCATTCCCTTGCCGATCAGCGCCGCGAGCATCCCGCCGATCGAGTAGCCGCTGAACATCACCGTGACCATCATGCTGCGGATGCGCAGCGGCGAGTATTCGGTCATCTGCGCGACGACGTTGGGCATCACACCACCGATGCCGACGCCGGCGACGAAGCGGAAGATGCTGAACCACACCGGATCGTTCGTCAGTCCGGCGGCGGCGGTGAAGATGCTGAACATCACGACGCAGATCGAGACGGCCCATCGCCGCCCGATCCGTTCGGCGACAGTCCCCAGGATGATGTTGCCGAACATCATGCCGAACAGCGCCGAGCTCACCATCAGGCCTGCATTGGCCGGGCTCACGTTCATGCTGTGCATGATCGAAGGCAGTGCAATGCCCACGACCGCGAGGTCGTAGCCATCGAAAACGATGATGAGCGCGCACCAGAGCAGCACGAGCCCGTGGAAGCGATTGAAGCGCGCCTTGTCGGCCAGCGCATGAACGTCTATCTGTCGCATTTCTTTGTCTCCTGATATTTGGGAATTCATTCAGGCACGCAGCTTGTCGGGCATGCGGCGGCGGCCCCCAGGGCATGGCCGGGGGCGTGGCATCTGGTGAGGGCGGATCAGTCCAGCGCGAGGAAGACTCGGCCGCCTTCGATCCTGACCGGGTAGGACCGGATCGCTTCGGTCACGGGCGCGCAAGTGGGCTTGCCGTTGCGCACATCGAACTTGCCCTGGTGCAGGGGGCATTCGATCTCATGGCCTTCGAGGAAGCCTTCGCACAGGCGCGCATGCCCATGCGTGCAGATGTTGTCGGTGGCGAAGATCTCGCCCTCGACGCTGTACAACGCGAGATCCTTCCCTGCGACGATCATGCCAATGACATCGTCGGTGGGCACGTCGTCGACGGGTGCGGCGTCGGTCCAGTTCAGTACGGTGGTCATGGCAGGCCTCAGATCGGATAGATGATGGAGTTGGGGATCATTTCGCTGTCGTAGATGACCTGGCGCGAAGAGAACCTGAGGCCCGCTTCGGTACGCACGACGACATCGATGTAGCGGCCGACGTTGAACACCGACGACAGCTCGGAGAGCTTGGTGCGAAACACCGCGTAGTTGGCCTCGCATTCGAAGCGGTCTGCCTGGGCTTTCCTGACGAGCGGCGCACCGACCACATGGCGCTGGTAGTACGGGTCGTGGAACAGGGTTTCGCGAATGCCGTACACGCGGTCCTTGAGCATGCCCTTGCTCTCGAACGAGAGCGTGGCCAACGGAAAGCCGCGCTCGAAATTCTCGCGGGGTTGCAGGCGGTAGCTGCAGTCCTCGGTGAAGAACTCCGGCCATGCATCCCACTCGCCTGCGCTGAGGGCGCTGGCATAGCTGGCGTAAAGCTGGCTCAGTTCGAAGTGGTCCTGGAAGTTCATGGTCTCAAGCCTCCATGACCTTGCGCCAGTATTCGTACATGCCGCGTATCAGGGTTTCGGTCACCATGTGATCGGTGTCGCCAACCTCGCGGCCGCCGAGTTCGGCCAGCGTGCGATGGAAGGGCTTTTGCTCGAATCCCTTTTGCGAGAGCTCGATCACTTCGCCGTCGTCCGCCGACACGAAGCCCGCGGGGCCGAAGAGGTTGGCCTGGCGCAGGCGACGCTGCGTCATCTCCTCGCTGTCGTCGTCGAAGCCGAAATGCGTCCACACGAAATCGAAGGCGCCGGGACCGCTGGGCTGGATGTGCCGGGTCGAGACGCTGTTGACCTGCTGCTGGAAGATCACGCTCGGGAACAGGGTCATCATCACCGCCGTCGGGCCGCCCCACCAGGGCTCGGGCACGATGTCCAGGAAGCGGTCGTCGTTGAGCTGCATGCTCTCCTTGAAGCTCGAGACCTGCGTGACCTGGTCGGCCTTGCCGCTGGTCCCGCGTGTCGAGACCATCGCGGCGTGGCGATGGTGATCGTCCATCTTCAACTGCGACTTGTTGTCCGCACGCCAGAGGCCGAAGGTCACGAACCAGGTGTGCAGCAGACCCGGGTGATACGGATCCTTGATGTTCTCCTGCATCAGCTTCCAGTTGCCCGGGATGCGCTGGCGGTTGTAGCCGAGGATCTTCAGCTTGCGACCGTTGAAGAGGCGATCGAAATAGCCCAGGATCGTCGGGCCCATGAAATCTTCCAGCGATTCGACGTCAGGGTCGAAGGACGCGAAAACGACGCCGCCGCGCACTGCGACCTTGAGCTTGTTGAGGCCGTGGTCGGCGGGCTTGAAGTCCGCCGGCATGCCGCCATTGACCTTGCCGTCCTGCTTGACACCGCGACGGAACGGCACGCCTTGCAGGTCGCCGCCGAGCGTGTAGTTCCACTGGTGATAGGGGCAGGTGAACCCTTCGGCCTTCTTGTTGCCATGGCGCTCACGGCAGAACTGCATGCCACGATGGGCGCATACGTTCTCGACGACGTTGATGCCGCCTTCGGCGTCGCGGATCATGATCACCGAGCGTTCGCCGACCACCGTTCGCTTGAAGTCGCCGGCTTCCGGAATCTCGGCTTCCAGGCCCACATAGCACCAGTGACTCTTGTAGAACAGACGCTCGAGTTCGCGTCGATGCTGGTCGGCCTCGGTGTAGGCCATGAAGGGTATGCGGCTCGTACCCTTGTCTGCCCAGTGGATTTGCTTCGGAAAGACTGCTGTTGCGTCATCCATGTTTGTCTCCTGTGTCGCGCTGTCTCACGACCGGTGTTGTGGGGTGACCGAATGATCCTCGCTGCGAGACTATCGTTCAATAGAATATGGTCAATAGACAGAATTGATTTGGCGAATGTGAAGAGGCCATGGAACTCAATGAAATCGACCTCAACCTGCTGGTTGTGTTCCAGCAGTTGCTGATCGACCGGAGCGTCTCGAAAACGGCGACCCATCTCGGGCTTTCACAACCCGGGGTGAGCAACGCGCTGGCGCGCCTTCGCAAACTCACGGACGACCCCCTGTTCCTGCGAACGCCCAAGGGCATGGAGCCAACGCCTTTCGCAGAGCAGCTTGCCGAGCCAACAGCCCGCGCACTCCAGGTCATCCATGAGGCCATCAACCAGCGTGCGACGTTCGACCCGGCAACGTCCAAGCGCGCCTTCACCGTGGGCATGACGGACATCGGCGAGGTTTACTTCCTGCCAAAGCTGATGAAGGAGCTTGCGCGCGTGGCGCCAGGCGTCTCGCTGAGCACGGTGCGCAACACCTCGGTCAATCTGCAGGATGAGATGGAAGCAGGCCACGTCAACCTGGCGATCGGGTTGCTGCCGCAATTGAAGGCGGGGTATTTCCAGCGCCGGCTTTTCAAGCAGCGATACGTTTGCATGTTCAGGCTCGGCCACCCGCTCGACAACTGCAAGGTTTCCTTGAGCGAGTTTTCTGCGGCTGAGCACGTCGTGGTGATTTCAGAGGGTACCGGCCATGGTCAGGCAGATGATTTGCTCCGACGCCAGGAGGTCACTCGCAAGGTCGTCCTGACAGTGCCGCACTACGTCGCGGTGGGGCACATCCTGCACGATTCCGACCTGGTAGCCACCGTGCCGGAGCGCCTCGCACAGGCGTTGGTGAAACCCTTCGGGTTGTCATACGTTCACCACCCCGCGAAGCTGCCCGAGATCGGGATCAACCTGTTCTGGCATGAGCGATACAACAAGGATCCTGCAAGTATCTGGCTGCGGTCGCTGGTCATTCAACTGCACGGAGAGAGCGCGGACAAATAGTCGGTCGTTGGTCGCCATTGCGGATGAGCGCAACGCCGCGTTGGCGGTCGCGGGCCTGCGGGTCAGTTGCAACTCAAACTGCGCGATCCGGCGTCGAGTGGCGTGCGTAGCGCTCGCTTAGTTGTTCAGTCGTAGACACGGCACCACTTCGTAGATACAATGGTATCAACCGAAAGGAGAGTTTCATGACAACTACCGTCAGCCAGATCAGCGTGTGGGGGAACGGCCTCGCGCTGCGCCTGACCAAGCCGATGGCGAAGGCTGCGGGCATCGCCGAAGGCACTGCCGTGCGTGTGATTGCAAAGCCGGGTCGGATCGTGATCGAGGCCGAGACGGAGCCCACGTTGGAAGACATGCTTGCCGCGTTCGACCCGAAGCGTCACGGTGGCGAACTGATGGCATTCGAGCCGGTCGGCGCCGAGGTGATCGGTTGATGGCAAGACAGTCCGCACTGTGGGTGCCCGAACGTGCCGAGATCATCTGGATCGCCCACAGCCCGCATGCAGGCAAGGAGATGAAGAACGAGCATCCCATGCTGGTGATCTCTCCAGCCGCATTCAACGCCAGGACGGGCATCGTGATTGGCTTGCCAATGACGCACGCCGAGTACAACGCGGACAACCCCTTTGCCTTGGCTGTGAAGGGCCCCAAAGGCGAAGTGGGTTACGTCCTGGCATTCCAGCCGAAGTCGTTCGACTGGAAGGAGCGTGGAGGCCGGCCGCACCCGTGGGGCGCCGGGCACACAAAGGTGCTAGGCGCTGCACTCAAGAGGCTTGACGCCATTTGCGGCATCTGCGAACACTGAAATCAAAGCCCACCCCCGAATGCGCCTGCGGCGCTCCCCCTCAAGGGGGCGCACCCAACGGCCCGGCAAAGCCGGTTCCGTGGGTGCCCACGAACTGGCATTGCTCGCACTGGTTTCATGCGTCGCGGGTCACGCGATTAGCGTGGTGGAAAACTGATATGAGACGGAAAAGTTGCCCCCATCCGATCGCCATTGCGTGCGGGCTGCATCGGCCTGATCCTTCAGGGACCGGCGCGGCACCGATCAGGGCCATCAACACTGGCACGGTGTAGCCGGGCAAAGGATCTACGGGGGGTCACGTCGGTCCACCCCCTCCATCGACGACCCATTGCTCTCCCAGTCTTCCAGCAAACCCATCGCCTCGTCGAAATCGAAGTCATTGACCTTGCCCGCGATCCGGCGCACTGCAGCCTTGTGACCGGGATGAGCGGCCAGGGTGCGCTCCAGTTCTGCGGCAAGTTCTACCGCGGCTGGATCGCTGTCGGCGAGTCGTTGCTTCAGCCGCGCCACCAGCGGGGCCAGCGCTTGCAGCGGCAGGTGCGGTGCTTCCGTCGCCGCTGGCGCCGTCGATGCTTCGAGTTGGCGCAGGCCCTCGATCACCGGCGTCAATTCGCCCACCACCGCAGCCAGTGGCTCGCTCAGCGCACCGTCGCGCAGGCCTTGCTGGCAAGCGCTTTCGAGCGCCGCAGCGGCCTGTGCCAGCGCGAGCGCGCCGACGTTGCCGGCGGTGCCACGCAAGGTATGCGCCACACGGGCCGGCGCCGAGGCGTCCTCGCCTTCCAGCGCCTGCGCAAAATCCTCGGCAAAGCCGGCCTGCGAGTCACGGAACTTGGCCAGGAGGCGTCGGTAGAGTTCGACCTTGCCCTGGCAGGTGGCCAGTCCCGCCGCCTGGTCGATGCCGGGCAGGAAGGGCAGCACGTCCGCAACGTGCGGCGCAGTCTTGCCGCGGTCCGCAACTTGCGGCATCGGAGAAGCCTTCCCCGGCCGAATCCACTTCGCCATCGTCGCGAACATCACCGCTACGTTCAGCGGCTTGGCGATGTGGTCGTTCATGCCGCTGGCCATCGCCTTTTCGCGATCACCGACCATCGCATTGGCCGTCATCGCAATGATTGGCAGCGCACTGAAGCAGGCCTGCTCGCGAAGCAGGCGTGTCGTCGCGTAGCCGTCGAGCACCGGCATCTGGCAGTCCATCAACACGCCGTCGAATGCGGCATCGCGGTCCAGCAGCGCCAGCGCCTGCGCACCATCGCCGGCAATCACCACCTGCATGCCAGCGCCCTCCAGCAGTTCCCGCGCCAGTTCCTGGTTCACGTCGTTGTCCTCGACCAGCAGCACGCGCGCGCCGGCCAGTTGCGCCATCGCGCTCGCGCCGGGCTGCGCGTCGGAAGCGGTACGGCGCTCTGTCCGCATCTCCTTGCCCAGCACCTGGCCAATCGCCTCCAGCAGCGTCGAAGACGTGACCGGCTTGGTCAGAACCAGCGGCAGCCGCACCGCGCGCAGCTCGGCCGCCTCTTGCGCCTCGTGCTGGGCGAGAGCGGTGACCATGATCACGGCGGGCGGTTGCCCGGGTTGCCCCGGCGCGCGCGCGTGGATGCGCGCCGTGGCCTCGATGCCGTCCATGCCCGGCATCTTCCAGTCCATCAGCACCAGGTCATAGGCTCGGGGCGCCTGTTCCGACGCGGCCACCCGCGAGAGCGCTTCCTGCCCGCTGCTGGCCACGTCCACCTCCAGCCCGAAGCCCCGTGCCATCGTCGACAGGATCTCGCGCGCGCTCGCGTTGTCGTCCACCACCAGCACGCGGTAGCCCTGCAATTCGTCCGCCCTGAACATCCTGCGCAGTTGCGATGGCGACAGCGCCTGCAAGCCGAACTGCGCAGTGAAGTGAAAGGTCGATCCCTTGCCCGCCACGCTCTCGACCCAGATCCGCCCGCCCATCATCTCGACGATGGTCTTGGAGATGGTCAGCCCCAGCCCGGTGCCGCCGTAGCGGCGCGTGATGGAGCTGTCGGCCTGGTTGAAGGGCTGGAACATGCGCAAGATCTGCTCGGGCGTCATGCCGATGCCGGTGTCGCGCACCCGGAAGTGAAGCACCACCTGGTCGTCATGCAGTTCTTCCACCTGCACGCCGACGACGATCTCTCCTTCATCGGTGAACTTGACCGCGTTGTTGCCCAGGTTGACGAGCACCTGGCCGAGCCGCAAGCGGTCGCCGAGCAGCGCCGTCGGCAGCTCGGCCGGTGTGCTGAACAGCAGCTCCAGGCCTTTGCCCTCGGCCTTCAGGCTCACCATGTTGGCAAAGTCGTCGAGCACCTCCTCAAGCTGGAACGGCGTCTCTTCCAGTCTCATCTTGCCGGCCTCGATCTTGGAGAAATCCAGGATGTCGTTGATGATGCCCAGCAGGCTTTCGGCGGCGCGGTTCACCTTCTCGATGTAGTTGCGCTGGCGCGTGTCCAGCGCCGTCTGCAGCGCCAGGTGGCTCATGCCGATGATGGCGTTCATCGGCGTGCGGATCTCGTGGCTCATGTTGGCCAGGAAGTCGCTCTTCACGCGCGTCGCCTCCTCGGCGATCTCCAGGGCGCGCTGCGCCTGCGCCTGGGCTGACTTGCGGTCGGTGATGTCGAAGTACCAGTTGCCCTGGATCGTTCGCCCCGCCGCGCGCACCCGGGTCGACGACAGCAGGATATGGCGCAGGCTGCCGTCGCGGCGCCGGTAGGTGACCTCGAAGTCGCGCACGGTGTCGTTGGAGGCGATGAGTTCGAGATAGCGCGCGAGCTCTCCGGGGTCGGCCCAGTAGCGGTCGCGGTCGGCCCTGCGTGCCACCTGCTCGAAGGGTTCGCCGAACACCTCCTCGAACTTGTGGTTGTGGAACAGCAGTTCCTCGGTGTCGTCGTCCGCGATCAGCAGTCCCGCCGGGGCCTGTTCGATGATGCGGCGGAAGCGCTCCTCGGTGTCGCGCAGGGCCTCCTGCATCGCGCGGCGCTCGGTGATGTCCCGCACCGACGCGCAGATGCACACGCCACGTGCGTCGATGGCCGGCAGTTGCGCCAGGCCGATCTCCAGCGAGAAGCGACTGCCATCCTTGCGCTCACCTTGCAGGTCCATCTGTGCAATGCCCATCTGGCGCGTCAGGCCCTGGGACATGAAGCCGGCACGAAGGGTGGGGTGGCCGGGCCGGCTGGTGGGCGGCACCAGGATCTCCATGGGCTGCCCGATCAGCTCGCCCTTTGGATAGCCGAACAGGCGGTGCAGCTCCGGGTTCGCCAGCAGGATGCGGCCGTCGGCGTCGACGATGAGCATGCCGTCGGGTGCCGCCTCGACGATGCCTTGGTACCAGGCACGGGTCGCGTCCAGCGAGGCTTGCTGGGCATGGAGGGCGGTGGCCTGGTCCTCCAGCCGATCAGCCTGGGCCCGGATCGACGCCGACTGCTCCTGCGTCTGGTTGAGCAGTTGCTGCACGGCCTGGTTGCGCTCGATGATCGCCATGCTCATGGAGACGCGCGGCAACAGGTCGTGCAGCAACGCAAGCTCCTTGTCGCCGGGCACGGCACCGGTGGCCAGCTCGATCACGCCCAGCAGGCGCTCGCCCTGGAAGATCGGCATCGCGGCATGCCAGCCGGGTGCGCTGACGGGCGAATCCGGGCCGGCGTGCCGCATGGGCTGCGCGACGTCGACCACGATCTCGCGGCCTTGCTCCGCGCACTGCCCGGCGAGCCCTTCGCCATAGGCGAGCCGCTCCACGGGCGTTCGGCGTGGATCGGCGCCTTCGGCGCCGGCCAGTTCCAGCACCCGGGCCGCCGCGTCGACGCGATAGATCGCGCCCTGCGCCGCGTCGAGGAGCGGGACGACGCCGCGCAGGAAGCGCCGTGCGAGTTCGGCCGGCGTGTCCGCCTGCTGCAGCTCGGCCTGCATCTGCGCCTGGTGGTGCTTGTTCCACCGCTGCTCGTCGAGTTGCCGAAGCTCGGATTGCAGCTTGGACACGGCGCGCGCCAGTTCGCCCACGTCATTGTTCATGTCGGTGTGCGGCACCACCTGGTGAAGCCGCCCGCGCGCCAGCGCATCGACCGCCCGCCGCACGCGCAAGCCGGGCCGGCGGATCGACAGCGCGATGATCCACGACCAGAGCAGCGTCAGCCCCAGGCCGCCGAGCAGGAGCAGCAGCGAGAACGTCGTGTTCCGCGCGGCGAAGGCCTGGATGTCATTGGCCGCCTGGTCGGCGCCGTGTTCCTTCACGGCCGCGATCTGGGCGAGCAGGTTGTCGGCCCGTGCGACAAGTTGCTTGATGCCATCGCTGTCGACCAGGGCCTGCGCCTGTGCACGCGACCCGCGCCGGATCAGGTCCCCGGCCTCGGCGCTGGCGACTTCCAGTTGCTCCAGCAACGACTCGAACTCGTCCAGCCGCTTCATGTTCTCGCCACGCACCAGCGTGGGACGGATCTGCGTGATGGCGGTGTGCAAGTCGGTGCGCCTGGCATCGAACTGCCTGAGCAACTCGTCGCGTTGCACCGCGCTCTCCACCCACATGGCGTTGCGCAGCGTCAGCCGCAGCCACACGAGCTGGGTCTGGGCCTCCTTGGTGCGCGCCATGCCGACCACTTCCTTGGACTGCAGCAACTGGATGTCGCGGTGGAAGCGGTCCTGCGTGAGCACGCTTTGCACGCCGAGCGCCAGCGTCAGCAGCAGCACCGACCCAAAGCCCAGGACCAGCTTGCTGCGCAGCGGCAGTCGTTCGAGCAGTTCGAGGAGCTTGCGCATGGGCGCTCGGTGGCCGGCGGGGAATCCAAGCCTTCAGGCGGATTCGGCGATGAAGACGAGCGCTTCCATCTTCCTTGCGATGTCCTCGTCGGTATCCGCGAAGCGCACGGCGATCTCGCGAAAGTCCTCCGCGCGCGCGAGGAAGGCATCGACGACATCGGGATCGAAATCGACACCGCGGCCTTCGTCGATCAGCTTCACCGCCTCCTCATGCGGCATGCCGTCCTGGTAGATGCCGCGGCGGGTGTGCGCGTCATAGGCGTCGGCCACGGCCATGAGGCGCGCCGCGATCGGGATGTCGTTGCCCGACAGGCCCTCGGGGTAGCCGCTGCCGTCCCACTTCTCCTGGTGGCTGTAGACGATGTCCTTGGCCACGCGCAGGAAGGCCACGTCGGTGCCCAGCTGGCGCTCGGCCTGCTCGATCGCATCGCGGCCCAGCGTGGTGTGGGTCTTCATGATCTCGAAATCCTCCGGGCTCAGCGTGCCTGGTGCGAGCAGGATGCGGTCCGGTATGCCGGCCTTGCCGATGTCGTGCAGCGGCGCCGACTTGAACAGCAGCGCGATCGTCGCGTCGTCGAGGAAGTGGCCGAAGCGCGGATGCTCGCGCAACTGCTGGGCCAGCACCTTCACGCCATGCTGCGTGCGGCGGATGTGCTTGCCGGTCTCGTTGTCGCGCGCCTCGGCCAGCGAGGCCATGGCCAGGATCGTCACGTCCTGGATCGCCACCACCTCGCGCGTGCGGCGGGCCACCTCCTGCTCCAGGTAGTCCTTCTGGTCGCGCAGGAAATCGGCGGCGGCCTTGATCTTGAGTTGGGTGTCCACGCGTGCCAACAGCACCGGCGGGCGGATCGGCTTGGTGATGTAGTCGGCGGCGCCGATTTCGAGGCCGAGCGTCTCGTCCTGCTCGGACGACAGCGCGGTGAGGAAGATGATCGGGATGTCGCGGGTACCGAGGTCCGCCTTGAGTTGACGCGCGACCTCGTGGCCCGACAGGCCCGGCATCATCACGTCGAGCAGGATCAGGTCGAGCGGATCGCCCGCGCGCACGACCTTCAGCGCCTTCTCGCCGCTGTTCGCCACCTTCACCGTGTACTGGTCCTTGAGCAGGCTGCTCAGCAGCATCAGGTTGTCAGGCGTGTCGTCCACCACCAGGATGGTCGGCCGACGGGCGATGTCAGGAACTGGATCGAGGCTCACCGCGGGTTCCTTCGGGAGGAAAAGTGGTACTTATACGCTGTGATCCGGATTCGCCATAGTCATTCGAACGCAGTACATGGGGCCCGATTTGCGGCGCGATGTGCCCGATGAAGTCACATTGACAAGGCCCCGCCAATGCCGGATGCCGCATCGACGCGGAGAACCCGAACTGCTCGTGCTTTGAAGGCGGCGGAATCATCGCAGCGACGCCAGCGCAAGCGGGCCGCGCCGGTTCCCACTATGCTGGCCGGCCATGACTTCGAAGACGCTGTTGATCGTCTACCACTCCATGACCGGCGGCTCCGAGCAGATGGCCCATGCGGCGGCCGACGGCGCGCGTGAGGAGGCCGGCGTGCACGTTCGTTTGCTGCGTGCCTCGGAGGCAGGGCCGGAGGATGTGCTCGGCGCCGACGGCTATCTGTTCGCCACGCCGGAGAACCTGGCATCGATGGCCGGCCTGATGAAGGATTTCTTCGATCGCTGTTACTACGCCGCGCTCGATCGGCTCAATGGCCGGCCGTATCTCGCGTTGATCTGCGCTGGCAGCGACGGCCAGAACGCACTGCGCCAGCTGGAGCGCATCGCCACCGGCTGGCGGCTCAAGCAGGTCGCGCCCACACTCATCGTCTGCACGCATGCGCAGACGCCGGAGGCCATCCTGCGGCCGAAGCAGATCGGCCCCGCTGACCTTGCACAGTGCCGTGAACTCGGCGCCGCATTGGCCGCCGGCCTCGCATTGGGCATCTACTGAATGTCTTCCACCACCACGCAGGCGCCCGCGCCATCCTTCGCGGCCTTGCGGCACCCCGGCTACCGGGCGCTCGTCGGCACCTACCTGCTGGCCATGATGGCCGACAACGTCGAGCACGTGATCAGCTACTGGATGGCGTTCCAGAAGTTCCAGTCGCCCGCGTTGGGCGGCTTCGCGGTGGTGTCGCACTGGCTGCCGTTCCTGCTGTTCTCGGTGCCGGTGGGTGCGCTGGCCGACCGGGTCGACCCACGCCGGCTGATCCAGTGCGGCATGGCGCTGTTCATGACGGCCTCCGCCGGCTGGGCGTACTTCTTCATCACCGACACACTGCAGATATGGCATGCGATGGTGCTGCTCATCATCCATGGCTGCGCCGGGGTGCTGTGGCAGGGTGCCACGCAACTGTTGCTCCACGACGTGGTGCCGGCGCGCGACCTGCCCAGCGGCGTGCGCCTGCTCGCGACCGCACGCTACCTGGGCGTGCTGGTCGGGCCGGCGGTCGGCGGGCTCATCATGCTGACCATCGGGCCACGCTACGGCTTGCTGCTCAACACTGTGTTCTTCCTGCCGGCATTTCTGTGGCTGTGGCGCGCGCCGTACGGGCCGCGTTTCCGCAAGGGTGCTGCTGCACCGCCGCGTGCGGTGCGTGGCCTGGTCGACATCCTCCAGACGATCCGTGAAGTGCGCGCCGATCCATCACTGGGCTCGATGATCCTGCTGGCCGGGCTGGCGTCCTTCTTCGTCGCCAACAGCTACCAGGCGCAGATGCCGGGCTTCGCGCGCGACCTCGGCCACGGCGACCCGGGCACCACCTACAGCATGCTGCTCGCGGCCGACGCCGCGGGCGCACTCCTGGCCGGCCTGCTGATGGAAAGCCGGGGTGGCCTGGTGCGCGCCGCGCCTTCGACCGCGCTGCTGCTGTGCATGTGCTGGTGCTTGTCGCTGGCCGCATTTGCAGCGACCGGCTCGTATCCGCTGGCGCTGCTGCTGTTGTTCGCGGCGGGCGTGTTCGAGTTGTCCTTCAGCTCGATGGCGCAGACACTGGTGCAGTTGAATGCGCCGGCTGCGTCGCGGGGCCGCGTGATCGGGCTGTTCAACATGTCGGCGTTGGGCCTGCGCGCGTTCGCGGGCATCACGGTCGGCTTGGGCGGCAGCGCGGTCGGCATCCATGCGTCGCTGGCGGGCGCGGCGCTGAGCCTGTTGATGATCCTGGTCCTGCTGCGATGGTGGCTGGCGCGGAACGTCAGGGCTTGAAGAGGAGACTCCCATGGCATCGATTCATCGTGAAATGAAGCTCACAGCGGACGCGGCCCAAGTCTGGGACGCCGTGCGCGACCTGGGCGCCTTGCACACCCGCCTGGTGCCCGGCTTCGTCGTCGATTGCCGCATGGACGGCGCCGACGCGCGCATCGTCAAGTTCGGCAACGGCGTCGAGGCGCGCGAGGTGATCGTCGACCTCGACGATATGGCGCGGCGCCTCGTGTGGTCCGCCGCGGGCGGCAGGCTGTTGCATCACAACGCGTCGTTCCAGGTGTTCGACGAAGGTGCCGGGAAGTGCCGGGTGGTTTGGATCGCAGACCTGTTGCCGAACGAGATGGCCCCGGCCATTGCGGGGAGGATCGATGCGGGGATGCAGGCGATGAAGGTGAAGCTCGAAGCATCCAATTGAGACTTGGCTTGCACAGCCCCGTTTGGAAGAGGCGTTACACCCCCCGCGCGGCAGCAGCGGATCGAGCAGGCATGCACTCAAATCAGGATGGGCTTGCGAGCATCGAGCGCAGTCAGGCTCTTGCAAAAAAAGCGATCTTCGAGGTACCGCGCCTCATAGGCCCTCACATCGTAGTGAACCCAGGTCGGTGCGACGTTGTCTGGTTCAAGGGCCTTTCGATTCACGGCGCCCCATCCGATCTGCGCATTCGATACTTCGACGAGCCTGCCCCGAATCTTGGTGCACTTGATGGCGTCCTCGCGCTTTCCTTCCCCAGGTTCGAGCGCGGCGTCCAGATCGACCGCCTTGCCGCAATGATTGGTCGTGTTGCGATGATGTTGTTGGTTGTCGACGCCGCAACGGTAGCCAGAGCTGAAGCTGAAACGGTGTTCGGGCAGGTAGAAGACAGCGGCTCTCACCGCCCACAGAAGCATTCGATGGATGCCCGGATATTCGTAGAGGTGGAAGGCCTCGGCCTTTTGATTGCCGAGATACTTTCCTTTGAACCGGCCTTGCCCAAAGCCATCGCATTTGCCACATCGGCATTTCAATTGGGCAAAGTCAATGGAAAATTGATCCGCGAACGAATCGATTGCCCGCAGCGTTTCACCGTCAGCAACGCCTGTGGGAGTGCTACTGCCCATGACGTCGCGCTGAAAGTTGCTGACCTGCAGTTCAGTGCCTGGCCCGAACTCTCCATCCGGTAGCGTTCCGCGAAAACCCGCAAGGCGGATCTGCAGTTCCTCCACGTCCGCGCCCTTGACGCCCTTCGAAAGAATCCTTGATCCGTAGTCCATCACTGCCTCCAGATGTTGGTGGGCCTTCCCTTGGCTTTTCCGGTGCGCATCGCAAGATTCCGACGATAAGGGTGAACGCTGCCCTCGGAATCCCCTGAAGTGATGAGGCTTGGGGCAAGACGCTTTCGCCAGGAGGCGATGCGGCTCAAAGACGTCGGGGCGCCGGCACGCTTTGGTCGGAGGCCCTACCGCCGAACCCGCCACTGCCGCAGCAGCGCCACCGTCAATGCGATGGCAAGGGCGCCAAAGACGATCACATGCTCGTGATGCTGCACCTTGCTCATCAAGGAATGCACCACGCCCGCGATGTTGACGCCGAACAGTGCGATGACCGACGCCCACACCACCGCCGCCACGGCGTCCAGCGCAACATACATCGCGAGCGGCATCTTGCTCATGCCCAGTGCCGCTGGCATCACCACGCGGAAGCCCCAGGCAAAGCGCATGAGGAAGATCGTCGCGACCGGATGGCGCTCGATGAAGCCCTGCACACGCGCCAGGTGCGCCGCGAGCTTCGGACGCTTGGCCATCAGTTCGGCGCCCTTGCGCCGCCCCACCTGGAAATAGAACTGGTCCGGGCAGAACGCCGCCAGCGCGCCCACGGCGATCAAAGGCAGCATCGACAGGTACCCCTGGTGCACCGCATAGGCGCCCAGCATCAGGATCGTCTCCCCCTCGAACATCCCGATGAAGAAGACCGCGTAGTAGCCGTAGTGTTCGAGCAGTTGGTGAGGGTGCATGTGCGATTCAGTTCCCAGGGCGCACGGCGCGATAGAGCGCACGCACGAAGTCGGACTGCGTGATCATGCCCACCAGCCGCTGCCCGCCGTCGATGATCGGTATGTGGTGATGGCCCGCATCCGAGAACAGCGGCACCAGGTCCAGCGCCGGCCGGTCGTCGGTCGCCACGCGCACCTGCTTCGTCATGATCTGCCCGACCACCTCCGCCTTGCTCGAGGTCACGCTGGGCGAAGGCTGGAGGAAGCTGCGCAGCCGCGCGCCCAGTCCCTGGTGCAGCCGCAGGTCGATGTGCCGGAAGAAGTCGGCCTGCGTGACGATGCCGACCACGCGCTGCGTGCGGTCCATCACCGGCAGTGCCTTGATGTGCCGCTGCTGCATGATCTGCCAGGCCTCCTGCAGCGGGGTGCCGAACTGCACCGACACCGGGTCGCGCGACATGATGTCGGCACAGCGCAACTCGCCCATGCGGCGCCGGAAGGATTCGACCTCGGTCTGCTGGATCAGCGATTCGAGGTCGTCGCGGCTGATGTCCAGCACCTGGTTGTAGCGGGCCAGCACCGCGTCCAGGTCGGCGGAACTGAAGCGCGCATCCGGCGGCGGCGTGGCGGGCGCGGCCTGGACGTGCGGATAGCGTCGCCCCGTCAGCGTGTTGTACGCCACGCCCGCCAGCATCAGCAGCAGCGAATTGGCCATCGCTGGAAACAGCGCGAAGGAGAAATCCGTTGTGTGCGTGAGCACGACCAGCAGGGCCATCGCGCCACCCGGCGGATGCAGGCAGCGCAGCGAGAACATCACGCCGATGGCCAGCGCGGTCGCGCAGGCGCCGGCCCAGGCGGCATCCGGAATCCAGTGGACGCAGGCGATGCCGACCAGCGCGGACACCGTGTTCCCGCCGACCACCGACCACGGTTGCGCCAACGGACTCGCCGGCACCGCGAACACCAGCACCGCGCTCGCGCCCAGCGGCGCAATCAGCCAGACGGCGCCCAGGCCGGCGAACTCGCGGCACACCAGGCCCGTCAGCAGAAGCCCCAGCAGTGCCCCGGCCACGGCGCGCAGGCGCTCCTTCGCGTCGATGCGCGTTGGCGCCGGCAGCCACGTGCGCAACATGGCGCGAATCGATCCCTCTGCCATGCTCAGACCGCGATCATCCGGCCGATCTCGGGCCAGCGGCGATGCAGCCACAACCAGGCCACGAGCCCCACACACAACATCAGCATCGACGACACCGCCAGCGCCACCGTCGAATGCATCACCAGCGGCGCGATCACGCCCGCGACGACGCCGTTGGCCGTCGAGCCGATCACCGCCTGCAGCGACGAGGCCATGCCGCGGCGCTCCGGGTGCAGGTCCAGCACCAGCAGCGTCACGCCCGGCACCATCAGCGCCCAGCCGAAGGCGAAGATCGCGATCGGCCACAGCGCCCACCAAACGTTCGGTGTGAACAGCAGGTTGGCCACCACGTTCACGAGCGAGGTCACCACCATGATCAGGAAGCCGTCGCGGATCTGCCGCTTGGGCGCCACCCGGCCCGCCATCTGCCCGCTGGCCCGTGCGCCGGCCATGATCCCGCCGATGGTCATGATGAAGAACCAGAAGAACTGCGTGGGCGCCAGCGCCAGGTGGTCACCCAGGAAGGCCGGCGCCGACAGCACGTAGAGGAACATGCCGTTGAAGGGCACGCCGCTCGCCAGCGCGAGCAGCAGGAAGCGCGGGTCGGAGCACAGCTCCCGGTAGCCGCGCATCAGGTGCCGTACATGGAACGATTGCCGATGGTCCGGATGCAGCGTCTCGGGCAGCAGCTTCCAGTTGGCCACGAACAGCACCACGCCCACGCCGACCAGGAACCAGAAGATGCTGTGCCACCCCAAATGCACGAAAAGGAACCCACCCACGATCGGCGCGATGGCCGGCGCCACGCCGAAGTAGATCGTGACCTGCGCCATCACCTTCTGCGCTTCCGCGGGCGGGAACATGTCGCGGATCACCGCACGCGACACCACGATGCCCGCGCCCGTCGACAGCCCCTGCAAGGTCCGGAACAGCACCAGCTGCCCGATGGTCTGCGACAGCGCACACCCCAGCGACGCCAGCGTGAACACCGCCAGCCCCCACAGCACCACCGGCCGCCGGCCGAAGCTGTCCGACAGCGCGCCGTGGAACAGGTTCATGAAGGCAAAGCCGAACAGGTAGCCCGACAGCGTCTGCTGCATCTCCGCCGGCGTCGCGCCGATGGTGGTCGCGATGCCCGAGAAGGCCGGGATGTAGGTGTCGATCGAGAACGGCCCGAGCATGCCCAGCACCGCCAGCAGCACGGCCAGCGCCCAGCGCGGCGCTTTCCAGAGGGTGTCGGCGTTGGGGTTCATGGGTGGGCTCGGGGGAGTGAAAACAATAAAGCGGACTTCCGGACGCAAAGGTCGCGAAGGTTCCGCGAAGGACGCGAAAGAAGCCAGAAAAATTTGGCTGTTCTTTCGCGACCTTTGCGAATCTTCGCGTCCTTCGCGGCCGGTCAAGTCCGCTTTTGAAGGCCGTTGAATTTACAACGTATCGATGAACGAGCGCAGCTTGTCCGAACGCGACGGGTGCTTCAGCTTGCGCAGCGCCTTCGCCTCGATCTGGCGAATCCGCTCACGCGTCACGTCGAACTGCTTGCCGACTTCTTCCAGCGTGTGGTCGGTCGACATCTCGATGCCGAAGCGCATGCGCAGCACCTTGGCTTCGCGCGGGGTGAGCGAGTCGAGGATGTCCTTGACCACGTCGCGGAGACCCGCCTGCATCGCGGCCTCGATCGGCGCCGTGTTGCTGCTGTCCTCGATGAAGTCGCCCAGGTGCGAATCGTCGTCGTCGCCGATCGGCGTTTCCATGGAGATCGGCTCCTTGGCGATCTTCATGATCTTGCGGATCTTGTCTTCCGGGATCTCCATCTTCGCGGCCAGGATGCCGGCGTCCGGCTCAAAGCCGAATTCCTGCAAATGCTGGCGCGAGATGCGGTTCATCTTGTTGATCGTCTCGATCATGTGCACCGGAATGCGGATGGTGCGCGCCTGGTCTGCGATCGAGCGGGTGATGGCCTGGCGGATCCACCACGTCGCGTACGTCGAGAACTTGTAGCCGCGACGGTATTCGAACTTGTCCACCGCCTTCATCAGGCCGATGTTGCCTTCCTGGATCAGGTCCAGGAATTGCAGGCCGCGGTTGGTGTACTTCTTGGCGATGGAGATCACGAGGCGCAGGTTGGCCTCGATCATTTCCTTCTTGGCATCGCGCGAGGACGATTCGCCCTCGTTCATGCGCTTGTTGATGTCCTTGAGCTGCGTGAGCGGCACCACCACGCGCGACTGGATGTCGGCGAGCTTCTGCTGCAGTTCCTGCACCGGCGGGATGTTGCGGGCCAGCACGGCGCTCCAGGGCTTGCCGGCGGCGGCCTGCTTCTCGACCCACTTCTGGTTCAGCAGGTTGGATGCGACCTTGTGGCCGTTCTTGTCGAGGCCGCTGAAATCGCGGATGAACTCTTCCTGCGGAAAGCCGCACTTGTCCACGATGATGCGGCGCAGCTCGCGTTC
This sequence comes from Variovorax rhizosphaerae, assembly GCF_037889975.1. Classification (NCBI taxonomy): domain Bacteria; kingdom Pseudomonadati; phylum Pseudomonadota; class Betaproteobacteria; order Burkholderiales; family Comamonadaceae; genus Variovorax; species Variovorax rhizosphaerae. The sequence continues at coordinate 122,596 of NZ_JBBKZT010000012.1, forward strand.
CTTCTTGCGAACGTCGTCGACCTGCGTGCGAACCATGTCGCACAGCTTCTCGATCGTGCGTGCGGTGAAGCGGATGGTCATCAGCTCGTCCGACAGGGCGCGCTGCGCCTTCTCGTAGGCCGGCGTGCCGTAGCCTTCCTTGTCGTAGATCTTGTGGACCTTCTCGAACATCTCGGCCATGCGGTCGAAGCGCTCCAGCGCGTCGCGCTTGAGTTCTTCCAGCTTCTTGGTCAGCGCCTTGGAGCCGCCGTTGCCGTCGTCGTCGTCTTCCGCGTCGAACTCGTCGAAGTCTTCTTCGGCCACGTAGTCGTCGGCCTCATTGGGGTTGGAGAAGCCGTCGACGATGGTCGAGATGACGACCTTGCCTTCGCGGATCTCGTTGCCCAGGCGCAGGATCTCGGCGATCGTGGCCGGGGAGGCCGAGATCGCTTCCATCATGGCCATCAGGCCGCCTTCGATGCGCTTGGCGATCTCGATTTCGCCTTCGCGCGTCAGCAGTTCGACCGTGCCCATTTCGCGCATGTACATGCGGACCGGGTCGGTGGTGCGGCCGAATTCGCTGTCCACGGTGGACAGGGCGGCTTCGGCTTCTTCTTCGGCTTCTTCCACCGTGGTGGCGGTGGGGGCGGTGTTGTTCAGCAGCAGGGTCTCGGCATCGGGCGTCTGTTCGTACACCGCCACGCCGAGGTCGTTCAGCATCGTGACCACGACTTCCATGGTCTCGGCGTCGACCAGCTTGTCGGGCAAGTGGTCGGAGATTTCGCCCTGGGTCAGGTAGCCGCGGGTCTTGCCCAGCGTGATCAGCGTCTTCAGGCGCTGGCGGCGCTTGGCCATGTCTTCTTCGGAGAGCACGGTCTCGTCGAGGCCGAACTCCTTCATCAAGGCGCGTTCCTTCGCCTTGCTGATCTTCATGCGCAGCGGCTTGACCTTTTCCTCGGTCGAGCTCGCAACCGGCTCACCCGCGAGATCGTCCTCGATGTCCGACATGTCGATGTCGGCCGACGGCGCGTCGTCCTTGGCCTTGGGCTTGCGGCCGCGCTTGGCGCCGGTGGTGGCGGGGGCGGTCGCGGCGTCACCGGCCGCGGCGGCGGCGGCCTTGGGCGGACGGCCGACCTTGCGCGGGGCGGCCGGGGCTGCCCCAGCGGCAGCGGGCGCGGCGGCAACAGCCGTGGCGGCTGCGGCGGGTTTCTTGAGTTCAGCGGTGGCGGGCGATTTCGTGGAGGTCAAGGGTTTGGCTTTCGTGGCAGTCGGGGCGACGGACGCCTTGGGCGCGGCGGCGGTCTTCAACGGCTTCGCCGCGACAGGTTTGGCGACTGACACGGCAGGCTTCTTGGAACTGGGCATACAACCTCGTGGATCAAGAATGAACAAGCGGAATCACTGAGCCAAACAGGGTTTGGCTGCGCCTACCCGGCGCGGGCATACAGAAACGGAGAGGAATCTCTCCAGACGGCAAGATGTCGGGCGAACATTTGGTGTGCAGTCCTTGCGGTGTATTGACCCTTTTCCCGTTGGGAAGTGCATTGCGCGTGGGGTCGGCCCGGAGGTGCTGCTGTCGCTCTTGCCGTACAGACAGCCTTAGATTATAGCTTGACAAGCAGAAATCAAGAGCTGTTACGTGCGGGAGAAAGTCTTGCTTGAAGCTCTCTTCGGCGTGTCTGCAACGCCCGGTAGCGGTCGAGGGCGCCCGGATCGGCGCCGGCGGCGGCAATGGCCTCGGTTTCCTGCGCCTTGAGGTGGGCGTCGAGGATGTAGTCGAGCACGTTGCGCAGTTCGGCCGCGGCTTCCGCCGCCGAACTGTCGGCCGCGGAATCGATGGGCGCGCCGTCCGGGCCGGTCATCACCTTGTCCACCAACGCCTCGAAGGGCAATCCGCGCATGCCTTCCCGCAGCGCCGCCCACGGCTGGGCGCCGTGCTCGTGCACCTGGCTGTCCAGCCACGCAAAGAGCTGGCCATGCGCGCCGGGCAGGTCGCAGAGGATGCCGTGCATTTCCTGGCTCATCGCCTCCCATGCCGTCGTGTTCGACAGCACGAGGCGGGCCGCGACGTCCGAGCGGCCGATGGGCAGGGAGCGGCCACGGGGCGCGGCATCGGCGGCGGACTTTTCGCGGCCCCAGCGACCGCCTCTGTCCTTGTCCCAAGTGCCCTTTTCCCATTTTTTCTTGATCGGGCGCTTGGCGCCGCTGACGCCGTCGCCGCTTTCACCCGGGCCGTGATCGGGCGTCCAGGAAGGCTCCCAGTCGGCATCCGGCATGAGCGGCCAGTCGTCCGTCGGTGACGATGACGGTGGGGGCGCCGACCCACGCCGGGCCGGCGCAGCGGGTTTCCACAGGTCGGTCAGCGCCTGCGAGCTCAGCTGCACCAGGCCGGCGATCTCTTCCAGCAGTTGCCGCTTCAGCGCGCCGTCGGGCATGGCCGTCCAGAGCGGGCGCACATTGCTGGTCATGCGGGCGCGACCCTCGGCCGTGCCCAGGTCGCAGCCGTCGCGGGCCGCGTCGAGCATGAAGCGGCTGAGCGGCGTCGCCTCGCCGACGAAACGGGAGAACGCGTCGGCGCCGTGCTCGCGGATGAAGCTGTCGGGGTCGTGCTCCGCCGGCAGGAACAGGAACTTGATGCTGCGCACGTCGGTGGCAAAGGGCAGGGCGCCGTCCAGCGCCTTGCGCGCCGCACGCCGGCCCGCCGAATCGCCGTCGAAACTGAACACCACCGACTCGGTGAAGCGGAACAGCTTCTGCACATGCTCCGGCGTGCAGGCCGTGCCCAGCGTGGCCACCGCGTTCGGGAAACCCAGCTGCGCCAGCGCCACCACGTCCATGTAGCCCTCGGTGACCAGCACGTAGCCCTTGTCGCGCAGCGCGCTGCGCGCCTCGAACAGGCCGTAGAGTTCCCGGCCCTTGCTGAACACCGGGGTTTCAGGGGAATTGAGGTACTTGGGCTTCTCGTCGCCCAGCACCCGCCCGCCGAAGCCGATGCATTCGCCCTTGACGTTGCGGATCGGGAACATCACCCGGTCGCGGAAGCGGTCGTAGCGCTTGTCCTCGCCGTCTTCGCCGGTGATGACCAGGCCGGACTCGGCCAGCAGCGGGTTGTCGTATTCGGGGAAAACGCTGGCCAAGGTGCGCCAGCCGGGCGGGGAATAGCCGATGCCGTATTGCCTGGCCACCTCGCCCGAGACGCCGCGGCCCTTCAGGTAGTTGACCGCGATGTCCGATTCGCGCAGGTGCTTGCGGTAGGCGTCACCGGCCTTTTCGAGGACTTCGGTCAGCGTGGCCTGCTTCTGGCGTTGGCCGGCGGCGCGGGCGCGTTCCTCGGGCGAGGCGTCGTCTTCGGGCACCTGCAGGCCGTACTGGCCGGCCAGGTCGTGCACCGCCTCGACGAAGCCCATGCCGGCGTGCTCCATCAGGAAGCCGATGGCGTTGCCATGCACGCCGCAACCGAAGCAGTGATAGAACTGCTTGGTCGGGCTGACGGAGAAAGAGGGCGACTTCTCGCTGTGGAACGGGCACAGGCCGGAGAAATTGGCGCCGGTCTTCTTCAATTGCACGTAGCGGCCGACGATTTCCACCACGTCGGCACGTGCGATCAGTTCCTGGATGAAAGAAGCGGGGATGGTCATGTCGGCGGGGAGCGGCAGATGATACGCATGGCGTCTTGCCTTCGCCCGGCGCGACTGCATACTGGCAGCAAAGATGATGCGCAATCCGTTCGCCAACGCCCCGCCCTTCATGCGCCACCCGCTGCGCTTCGCGTGGGGCGCACTCAAGGCCTTCCGGACGAACCAGGGGCTGCTGCTGGCGGGCGCGGTGGCCTACTATGCCTTGCTGTCGATCGTGCCGCTGCTGATCGTGATCGTGATGGCGATGTCCCACTTCGTCGGCGAGCACGAATTGCTGAGCACGATCGGACGCTACCTGGAATGGCTGCTGCCGGGGCAGTCCAAGGCAATCGTCATCGAGTTGTCGAACTTCATGGACCACCGCGACGTGCTCGGGCCGGTGTTGCTGGTGACGATGATCTTCTTCAGCTCGCTGGCCTTCACCGTACTGGAGAGCGCGATGGCGGTGATCTTCCACCACCGCAAGGCGCTGCACCGGCGGCATGCGCTGCTGTCGCTGGTGATGCCGTATCTCTACATCCTGAGCCTGTGCGTCGGGCTGCTGCTGGTGACAGTGGTGTCGGGCGCCCTGCAATTGATCGGGCAGGAAAGCGTCGAACTTCTGGGGCACAGCTGGTCGCTGTCGGGTGTGTCGGGGCTGCTGCTGTACCTGCTGGGGCTGGCCGGCGAGATCTTCATGCTGACCTCGCTCTACTTGGTGATGCCGGTCGGGCGGCTGTCATGGCGACATGCCTTGCTCGGCGGCGTGACGGCGGCGCTGTTGTGGGAAGTGACGCGGCGCCTGCTGGTCTGGTACTTCTCGACGCTGTCGCAGGTGAACGTGGTCTACGGCTCGCTGACCACGGCGATCGTGGTGCTGCTGAGCCTGGAGATCGCGGCGACGCTGGTGCTGTTCGGGGCGCAAGTGATTGCGGAGTACGAACGGCTGGAGCGAGCGCATCGGGCGAAGGTGGGCGGGCATGCGGCGAAGGGGCCTTGGCATCCGCCGGGGCGGCATTTGTAGGGGGTGGGGGGCGGACTGCTCAGCCCAGAATCTCAGCCAGCGCGCAGCGTCTGATGACCGAGGCGCTTGGAAATCTCGACGCCGCATGCCTTTGCGGCCTTGGCCTGCAAGCCGGTCCAGTCCGTGTCGAAGGATCGTGAGCGGCCCATGAGCGTCACGCCCAGGACGATGTTTCCGGAGTAATCGAAGACCGGTGCGGCAAAGGAGCTGACGCCCGGCGTCGGGTTGTTGATGGAGCGCGACACGCCATGCTGGCGCACCTCGTTCAGCATCCCCTGGAATTCCCCGCGATCGGCAGGTGTGGCGATGTCCGGCCCGAGCCGCCGCTCGTCCTCGAGCAGCGATTCCTCGATGAGCCTGGCGGGCAGATAGGCCGCGAACAGCCGGCCGGTGGCCGTGCCCGCCAGTGACATCACCGTCCCCGTCCGGATGTTGGTGTGGAGCGGATAGATCGCGTCGAAGAGGTAGACGATCGTCGGTCCCTGGTTGCCCCAGACCGACAGCGCCACGCTGTGGCCGGTTTCCCTCGCCAACTGTTCCGCGAAGGGCGTGGCCTCGCGCACGGGGTTGAGCATCCGGAGCGTGACCAGGCCCAGCTGCATGGCGGTCGGGCCGAGCCAGTAGTAGCCGGTCGAAGCCTCCTGCGTCACCAGGCCCAGTTTGGCGAAGCTCACCAGATAGGGGTGGGCCTTGCCCGGCGCCATGTCGGCCGCCTTGGCGAGTTCCCTCAGCGGCATGGGGCGGCCCTGCGCCCCCAGCGCCAGCAGCAACTGGCCGCCAGCCTCGATGGACTGGATGCCCCTGCGTTCCTTCTCGGAACCCGATTCGTTGCCTTCGTTTTCAAGTTCGGCCATGCATGTCTCCTAACAATTAGATTCTAACAATGTCGTTAGTTCAGGGTAAACCATTAGCATAGGAAAGATGCGTTAGCACCATACTAACGTCATCGGGTCGACGGATGGCCCCAACTTTCTGGAGTGACGGTCAATGAATAAGCAGGAATCGGAGTACGACGTACTGGTGATCGGCACCGGCGCGTCGGGCATGTCGGCGGCGGTCACCGCGGCCTGGCAGGGGCTCAAGGTGCTGGTCGTCGACAAGGCGTCGGTGTTCGGCGGCACCACCGCGCGTTCGGGTGGCTGGCTGTGGATCCCCGGAACCAGCCTGGCGAAAGAGCAGGGCGTCAATGAAGCGCCGGGCGCGGCCCGTGCCTACCTGCAGCACGAGGCCACCACGCATTTCGATGCAGCGCGCGTCGACGCCTTCCTCGAGAACGGCCCGAAGGCCTTCGACTTCTTCACCGAGAACACCTGCGTGCAGTTCGACATGCCGCCGGTGTTCCCGGACTACCACGCCGAAGCGCCTGGCGGCCAGCCGGGCGGCCGGTCCATGGTGACCCGTCCGTTCGATGGGCGGGAACTCGGCGAGCGCATCGCACTGCTGGCGCCACCGGTGCCGGAGCTGACGGTGTTCGGGATGATGCTGGGCTCTGGCAAGGAGCTGTGGCACTTCCTGCGCGCCTTCAAGTCGCTGGAGTCCTTCTGGTATGTCGCGAAGCGCTTCGGCGGGCATCTGCTCGATGTCGTGCGCTACGGCCGCGGGATGACGCTGACCAACGGCAATGCGCTGGCGGGGCGGCTTGCCAAGGCGGCGGTGGATCTCAACGTGCCGGTGTGGCTGAACTCGCCGGTGAAGTCGCTGATCGTGGAAGGGGATGCGATAGTCGGTGCGAACGTCGTGCAAGACGGCAAGTCGCGCGAGATTCGCGTGCGCCGTGGCGTGGTGCTGGCGTGCGGTGGCTTCCCCTATGACGTGGCGCGTCGCAAGCAGTTGTTCCCGCATGCGCCGACCGGCCACGAACACTTCACGCCCTCGCCGGCGCTGAACACCGGGGACGGCCTGCGCCTGGGGGAATCCGTGGGCGGATGGGTCGACCCGACGATCCCCAACGCCGCCGCCTGGTGCCCGACCTCGGTGACGAAGCGCAAGGACGGCTCCGAGGGTGTCATGCCGCACTTCATCGACCGGGCCAAGCCGGGTGCGATCGCGGTCACACCCAAGGGGCGCCGCTTCACCAACGAGGCGCTGTCGTATCACGACTTCATCCAAGACCTCGTGAAGGCTTGCAAGGGTCTCCCGGAAGTCACTTGCTGGCTCATCTGCGATCACAAGCACCTGCGCGAGTACGGGCTCGGGGCCGTGGCGCCTTTCCCGTTGCCCATCGGCAAGCATCTGAAGAACGGCTATCTCAAGAAGGGCAACAGCCTTCAGGAGTTGGCCCAGGCGATCGGCGTGCCGTATGTGGCGCTGCAGGAGGAGGTCGAAGCGTTCAACCGTGACGCGGCCCAGGGCGTGGACACGAAGTTCGGCAAGGGCAGCACGGCGTACAACCGCTTCCAGGGCGACTCGCTGGTGACGCCGAACCCGTGCATGGCGCCCGTCCGCCAGGGTCCGTACTACGCCATCAAGATCGTCGTCGGCGAGATCGGCACTTTCGCGGGATTGCTGACGGATGAGTCCTGCCAGGTGCTCACGCAGGACCGGCAACCGGTCCGGGGACTCTATGCCGTCGGCAACGACGCGGCCAGCATCATGGGTGGCAACTACCCCGGGGCCGGCATCACGCTCGGCCCGGCGCTGACCTTCGGCTACGTCGTGGGTAACGCGCTCGTGAATCAAACCCGGCGACCTGCGGCCGAAGTCGTGCAATTCGCCGCTCCGCGTCAGCGTGTGCACGCCTGACCTCAAGACATATCTACCGGAAAAGACTCCAATGGAAATCACTGAACTCATGGCGCCGCAGGTGCTGGCTGGGCGCATTGCGCTGGTGACCGGCGCGGGGCAGGGCAATGGCAAGGCCATCGCCAAGGGGCTTGCGAAGGCGGGCGCCCAGGTCGTCGTGACGGACCTGAACGAAGACAACGCCAAGGTTGTGGCCGGCGAGATCAACGCGTCTGGCGGGAAGGCCGTCGCCTACAAGCTGGACGTGACCTCGCGAGATGCCTGCCAGGCACTGGCGGCCACCGTGAGCAGCGAAGTCGGGCACATCGACATCCTGGTCAACAACGCCGGCATCATCATTCGCGAAGGGCTCAACAGCCCGCAGGTCGCCTCGAACCTCGAACGCACGCTGAACGTGAACGTGATGGGCACCTTCCTGCCGACGCACGCCTGGCTGGATGCGCTGAAGAAGACCAAGGGCGTGATCATCAACGTCGGATCCATCGCGTCGAGCACCGGGATTCCCAATGTCGTCGGCTATTCCCCATCAAAGGGCGCGGTCAAGCTCATGACGCAGGCCCTTGCCGTCGAGTTGGCCAAGGACGGCGTGCGGGTCAACGCGATCGCGCCCGGTGTCATCGAGACGCCGATGACCTCGTACACACGGGAAGCGCCGGAGCGCCTCGACAAGTTCATGTTGCGCACGCCGATGGCGCGCGTCGGGCAGCCGGAAGAGCTGGTCGGGCCCGTGGTGTTCCTGGCCTCCCACATGGCCACCTACGTGACGGGCGTGACGCTGCCCGTCGATGGCGGCTTCCTCGCCTCCTGATCAACCCCATTCCTTGTTCAAAACCCTGGACTCGTCGAGTTCATCCAAACCGGAGACAGCCATGCGCATTCCCAAGTTCCTGAAGCAAGCCGCCCTTGCCGCGAGCCTCGTTGCGGCGGCATCGGCCGCAAGCGCCCAAGACATCAAGCTGGGCTACAACGGCGACCTGTCGGCCTCGCCCTCCGCGCAAAGCGGCCAGGCAGCGGTGCTCGGCATGGAGGCCGCGATCGCCGACATCAATGCCGCGGGCGGCGTCCTCGGCAAGAAGCTGGCGCTCGTCACGCGGGACGACACGTCGGCCCCGCCCAAGTCGATCCAGAACATGAGCGAACTGGTCGACAACGAAAAGGTCGCCGCCGTGTTCGGTCCGACCAATTCCGGCAATGCGATGGCCTGGAAGCACATCGCCAACCAGAAGAAGATTCCTGTGATCGGCAATGTGGGCTCGGGCACCGACATCACCAAGCCGATGAGCCCGGGCGCGGACAACTACATGTTCCGCGTCTCGATGGTGGATCGCGAGCAGGTGTCCGCGCTGATGGCTTACGTCAAGAAGAATTCGGACAAGTCGAAGGTCGTCGGATTGATGGCCGAGACCACGGGCTACGGGCAGGGCGGGCTGAAAGACATGGAGGAGCTTGCCAAGGTGCAGGACATCAAGATCGCCGCGACCGAGCGTTTTGGCGTGGGCGACACGGACATGACTTCCCAGTTGAGCAAGATGAAGTCCGCGGGCGTCGACACGGTCGTGGTGTGGGCACAAGGCACGCCGATTGCACAGTTGGTTCGCAGCATGGAGAAGATCAACTACTTTCCGCTGGTGCTGACCTCGTGGGCGGCGGACAACATCACCTTCTATGACGCGGCCGGCAAGACCCTGGCGGAGAAGCCCATCTTCATGCGCACGGTCAGCGAGACACGCACGCCCGCCCAGCAGAAGCTGTTCGACCGCGTCGGCCCCAAGCTCAAGGCGCCGGGCTCCTTCTCCTTCGCGCTGCATGGCTATGACTCGGTCATGCTCTACGCCGCTGCTGCCAAGCAGGCCAACAGCGTGGATGGCCCGGCCGTTCGTGTCGCACTGGAGGACCTGAAGACCCCGGTGCAGGGCCTGCTCAAGACCTATGACAAGCCCTTCAGCAAGACCAACCACGAAGCCCTGACGGCCAAGGATCTCGTGTGGATTCGCTGGAAGGACGGCAAGCTGATGCCGTACTCGGACCCGATCGTCAGCGCACTGGCTGGCGCGGACTTCAAGCAGTAACGCGGCACACCCGCGACACACACGCGAATCACGCGACGCCGGGCCGCATCCCGCGGCCTGGCCAACATCTCGGAGGCAATATGGTTGAGGCGCTCTTGCAGGCGATTCTCAGTGGCTTGGCCGTGGGCGGTGCCTACTCGCTGGTGGCCCTGGGTTTCAGCATCACATTCACGACGACCAAGACACTGAACTTCTCGCATGGGGAGTTCGTCTCGGCAGGCGCATTCATCGGCATGAGCGCGCTCTTCCTGGTCCTGGGTCTTCCAGTGACCTCGACCACCTTCGGCCAGGCGCTGCCCGGCGCAGGCGCCCAACTGCTGGCATTGGCTGTGGCGCTCGGAGTCATGGGCCTGCTCGGATGGCTGCTCTATGCCATCGGCGTGCGGCCCTTTGCGGGGCGGCCCGGCATGGCCTGGGTCATGAGCACGCTCGGCTTCGGTGTCATCCTGCAGAGCATCGGCCTGGCCATCTGGGGGCCCAAGCCCGTGGTGGTGCCTGGGCCGGTGGGCGACGAGGTGATCCGGCTGCTCGGCGTCGGTGTCCGTCCGCAGGAACTCCTGACGCTGGTGGTTGCCGTGGTCATCATGATCGGCTTCGACTACGTCATGAGCAAGACGATGGTGGGCAAGGCGATGCGCGCCGTGGCGGCGAACGGCAACGTCGCCAGCCTCATGGGCATCAACACCAACGCGGTGATGATCGGCGCCTTCGTGATCAGTTCAGCGCTCGCAGGGCTCTCCGGCTTCCTGCTGGCGCCGATCGCGCAGGCCTCGCTTTTCATGGGGCTGACGGTGGGGCTCAAGGGTTTCTCCGGCGCCATGATCGGCGGCCTGAGCAATCCGCGGGGCTGCGTCATCGGCGGCTTCGTCCTCGGTGTCTTCGAGTCCCTGGTCAACCTGTGGCAGGCCCAGTGGCGCGAGGTGGCCGTCTTCGGACTGGTGATCCTGGTCCTCGCATTCCGTCCGACCGGACTGTTCGGCAAGAAGCTGGTGGAGAAGGTATGAAGCGCAGTCAACATCTGGTGGGCGTGTTGCTCGCCGCCGCCGCGCTGGTCGGCATCACGTCCCTCTTCGGCAACGACTACTACCTGCGCATCGTCTTCATGATGTGCGTCTACTACCTCTGCGCTGCGGGCATGAACGTGCTGGTGGGCTATGCGGGGCAGAAGTCGCTGGGCCAGGCAGGGCTCTTCGCGGCGGGCGCCTATGCGGTGGCGCTGCTGACGACGCGTACGGAAATGAACCCATGGCTCGCCCTGGTGGCTGCGGCGGGCATCTCCGCAGTGTGCGGGGTGCTCATCGCCTTGCCATCGCTGCGGGTGAAGGGGCCGTACCTTGCGATGGTGACGCTGGCCTTCGGCATCGTCGTGGAAAAGCTCGTGGGCGAGTGGACCGATGTGTTCGGCGGTGCACAAGGGATCTATGGCATCAAGGCCTTGACCTGGGATGGCCAACCCTTGACGCAGTTGCAGTGGGTCTGGCTCGGCATCGGCCTGTGCGCCTTGGCGCATCTCTTGTTGCGCAACCTGCTGGAGGGCCGCTTCGGTCGCGCGCTGCTGTCGCTGCAAGCCGACGAGATCGCTTCATCCTCGGTGGGCGTTCGCGTCTATCGGGCCAAGGTCATTGCGTTCGTCGTGGCGGCTGTGACCTGCGGCATTGCCGGGGCGCTGGTGGCCCAGCAGAACCAGTACATCAACTCCGACTTCATCACCTTCCACCTGTCGATCTTCATCCTGTTGCTGGTGCTGTTCGGCGGCGCCGGCTCCCAGTACGGGCCGCTGGTGGGCACCATCGTGCTGACGGCGGTCGATGCGGCCCTGGCGCGCTGGCCCTCGGCGCAGCACTTCCTCTATGGCTTCCTGCTGCTGTTTGCGCTCTATGTGATGCCGGGCGGCGTGACTGGCTTGTTCTCGAAGTGGTTCCGCCGTTCGGCCGAGGCGCCCGAGCCCTCGAAGGCGGCTGCCGTTCCCACGCGCATCGGCCCTGGAGGCCAGGGCGAATTGCTGGTGGTGCAGGGCGTCACCAAGAACTTCGGCGGCGTGAAGCCAGCCCAGAACGTGTCGTTCCGGCTGCAGCGCGGCCACATCCACGCGCTGATCGGACCGAATGGCGCAGGCAAGAGCACGATGATCAATATGTTGACCGGGTTGATCGATCCGACCGAGGGCTCGATCCAGTTCCTCGGCCAGGAGGTCTCCGGCCGGCCGGTGCATTCGATCTGCTGCATGGGCATGGGACGCACCTTCCAGAACCTGCGGCTCTTCGCGGAACTGTCGGTGCTCGACAACGTGATGCTGGGGCGTCACAGCCGGATGACGAACGGCTTCTTCGCTTCGCTGTTTCACCTGCCGAATGCGAAGAGGGAAGAGGCCGCGACACGGGCCCGTGCGCTGCAGTTGCTGGACCTGGTGGGGTTGCTGCATCTGGCACACCATCCGGCGGGAAGCCTGCCCTACGGCCTGCAACGCCGCGTCGAACTGGCACGGGCACTGGCGACCGAGCCGCAACTCCTGCTGCTCGATGAACCTGCCGCGGGTCTCAATCCGCAGGAGACGGCCGAGCTGGGGCAACTGTTGCTTCGCATCGGCAAGTGCGGTGTGAGCATCCTGATGGTCGAGCATCACATGGACCTGGTCATGTCGATCTCTGACCACGTCATCGTGTTGGACTACGGCATCAAGATCGCCGAGGGCAAGCCGGCCGAGGTGCAGGCCAACCCCCGTGTCGTCGAAGCCTACCTGGGCGTCGACGAGCCTGAAGAAGAACAACACGCGCTTTGCGCAGCCTGAACCGGAGACTCGATCATGCTGAAAATCGAATCAGTCAAGGTGGCCTACGGCGCAATCCAGGCCGTCAAGGGCGTGAGCATCGACGTGCGCAAGGGCGAAGTGGTGACCATCATCGGCGCCAACGGCGCCGGCAAGAGCACCTTGCTCAAGAGTATTTGCGGCCTGGAGCCCGTCACGGAGGGACGCATCCTGCTCGACGGCAAGGACATCACGAACGTCGCGTCGCATCATCGTGTGGGCCTTGGCATCGCGATGTCGCCAGAAGGCCGCGGCGTCTTCGCGGACCAGACGGTGCGCGAGAACCTGATGCTCGGCGCCTATTCGCGCAAGACCGACCCCGCCGCCACCGCGGCCGCCATCGAGCGCGAGTTCAAGCGATTCCCGCGGCTGCGCGAGCGCCAGGACCAGTTGTCCGGGACCTTGTCCGGCGGCGAGCAGCAGATGCTGGCCATCTCGCGCGCCCTGATGAGCGAGCCGCGCCTGCTGCTGCTCGACGAACCGTCGCTCGGCCTGGCGCCCTTGATCATCAAGGACATCTTCAATGCGATTCGCCAGTTGCGCGAGGCGGGCCTGACCATCCTGCTGGTCGAGCAGATGGCCAAACAGGCGCTCGGTGTAGCGGACCGGGCCTACGTGCTGGAGACAGGACACATCACCCTCGAAGGCACGGGCCGCGCACTGCTCAACGATCCCAAGGTCAAGGCCGCCTATCTCGGCTCGCACTGATACGACCTTGCAATCAATCGCATAACTGCGTTGGATCGCCTTGCCGTGCTACAGCACTGTCTGCGGCGCTCCGCCTTGTTCTGCGCTTGATTGCAAAGTCGTCGACCCCACCAGAACCACCCACACAAGGAACACCCCATGTCCGATACCAAGAAGTTCGCAAGCCAGGCCGACCTGGAAGAGAAGAACGTCACCTTCAGCCAGATCTCTGAGCACGCCTGGGCGTACACGGCCGAAGGCGACCCCAACACCGGCATCATCATCGGCGACGACGCCGTGCTGGTGGCCGACACCCAGGCCACGCCGGCGATGGCCGCCGATGTCATCCGCCGCATCCGCGAGGTCACCGACAAGCCGATCCAATACGTCGTGCTCACGCACTACCACGCGGTGCGCGTGCTCGGTGCCAGTGCCTACGCTGCGCAACACATCCTCGCGAGCCAGGACACGTATGACCTCATCGTCGAGCGTGGCGAGCAGGACAAGGCCAGCGAGATCGGCCGTTTCCCGCGCCTGTTCGCGGGCGTCGAGACCGTGCCGCCCGGCATGACTTGGCCGACGATGACCTTCACCGGAAAGATGACGCTGTGGCTGGGCAAGCTCGAAGTGCAACTGTTGCAGCTCGGCCGCGGCCACACGAAGGGCGACACGGTCGTCTGGCTTCCGGGCGAAGGTGCATTGCTGTCGGGCGACCTGGTCGAGTTCGGCGCCACACCGTACGCTGGCGACGCCTACTTCAAGGATTGGCCGAAGACGCTGGAGAACCTCGCCGCGCTCAAGCCCAAGGCGCTGGTGCCCGGCCGCGGCGCTGCGCTGACTACGCCCGAGGCGGTGTCCAAGGGCCTCAGCGAAACACGCGAATTCATCTCGGACGTGTACGCCACTGTCCGAAAGGGCGTTGACGGCGGCAAGGACCTGAACGCCGTCTACCGGGACACCTTCTCCGCCCTGAAGCCCAAGTACGGCCACTGGGTGATCTTCGACCACTGCATGCCCTTCGACGTCACGCGCTGCTACGACGAAGTGACGCAGTACACCGACCCGCGCATCTGGACCGCCGAGCGGGATGTCGAGATGTGGAAGACGCTGGAAGGTTGACGTCTCCCCGAGCGATGCAAGCATGAGCACGCGCGCCCTCGATTCCCGAACGCTCTGGCTGCTGGGCACGTGCGCGTTTGCGAGCATGGCGTCGATGCGCATTTGCGACGCCATGCTGCCGTCGCTGGCAGCGGAGTTCTCGGCAACGACGGGCCAGGTTGCGCGGACGATCTCCGGCTTTGCCTTGGCCTATGGGCTCCTTCAGTTGTTCTATGGGCCTCTCGGAGATCGTTACGGCAAGGTACGCGTGATCGCATTTGCGACGCTGGCTTGCACGATCGGAAGCATGGCGGCGGCGCTCGCACCTTCGCTGGACTGGCTGGTGGCCGGTCGCATCCTGTCCGGCGTCGCTGCCGCCGGAATCATCCCGTTGACGATGGCGTGGATCGGCGACAGCGTGGCCTACGAAGGGCGCCAGGAAGTGTTGGCCCGACTGCTCGGCGCGACGGTGTTCGGCATGATCTGCGGCCAATGGCTTGGTGGCCTTGTCGCCGAGGTGTGGAACTGGCGGGCGGCGTTTGCATTGCTCGCGACGATCTTCCTGGTCGGCGGCGCGATGCTGACCCGGCGAGCGCGCGGCCTTGCATCGCCTGCGCGGCCAGACATGGCAAGCGTTCCTCGCCGGCTCCTCGACGTGCTCGCCCAGCCATGGGCGAGGACGGTGTTGCTCGTCACCTGCATCGAAGGGGCGCTGGCCTTCAGCGCGTTGGCCTTCATTCCGTCCCACCTGCATGCTTCGTTCAAGCTGTCGATGCCAGCGGCCGGGGCGGTCGTTGCGCTCTATGGCGTCGGCGGCCTTGTCTACAGCCGGTGCGCACGCGTGCTCTTGCGGCGCTTCGGTGAAACCGGCCTGGCAACCACCGGGGGTGTCAGCCTGGGCATTGCTTTCGCGGCGATCGCCACCGCGCCATCCTGGCCGTGGACGCTTCCCGCCTGCATGCTGGCCGGCTTCGGCTTCTACGCCTTGCACAACACCCTGCAGACCCACGCGACACAGATGGCGCCGACTGCGCGCGGTACGGCCGTCTCGCTCTTTGCCTGTGTCCTGTTCCTCGGGCAGTCGCTTGGCGTGTTGCTCGCGTCGTGGGTGGTCGACACCGCGTCGACAAGCATGGTCTTCGCATCGTCAGCGCTCGGCCTCCTGCTGCTCGGCGTTGCGTTCGCGACCTTGATCCGGCAGCGGAACAGCCGGCTGCGCCAAGGCGTGATCGATGCCTGATCGCCCAAGCATGCGCAACCGCCGCGGTCTTCGCCCCTTCAACTCTCAGGCTTTTGCATGACCCCCACTGAACCACTTCTCTTCCAGCCCATCCAGCTTCGCGAGTTGGTGCTGAACAACCGTATCGTGATCTCGCCGATGTGCCAGCACGCCGCCGAGAACGGGCGCGCGACGCCGTGGCACATGGTCCACCTCGGCAAGTTCGCGCTGGGCGGCGCCGGGCTGATCCTCACCGAAAGCACTGCCGTCGATCCGCGCGGCCGCATCGGCACGGCCGACCTGGGGCTGTGGGAAGACAGCCAGGTCGAACCGTTGAAGGCAGTGGTCGATTTCGTCCATGCCAATGGTGGCGCCATCGGGGTCCAGTTGGCCCACGCGGGACGCAAGTCGGGAAGCCAGCCGTTGTGGGAAGGCGGCGCCGCGCTCTCAGAGCAACGCCTTGCATCCGATCCGCAGCCCTGGCAACGCCTCGGCCCGAGCGCCTTGCCTGCAGGCCCCGGATGGTCCGCGCCCGTGGCCCTGGACGCCGCGGGCATCGCGGACGTGGTGCAGTCCTTCGTCGACGCGACCTTGCGTGCCGATCAGGCCGGCTTCGACGTGGTGGAACTGCATTTCGGCCATGGTTACCTGGTGGCGAGCTTCCTGTCGCCGAACTCGAACCATCGTGATGACGAGTGGGGCGGCAGCCTCGAAGGTCGCATGCGCCTGGCCCTGGAGATCGCGCGCAGGGTTCGCGCGGCGTGGCCCGAAGGCAAGCCGCTGTTCTGCCGGCTATCGGCGGTGGACGGTAGCGTGGACGGGTGGAGCCTGGAAGATTCCATCGTCCTGTCGCGCGAACTTGCGCGCTGCGGCGTCGATGTCATCGATTGCTCGTCCGGGGGCCTCACCGAAGAAACCCGCGCACTCCCGGTGCCGCGCGGCCTCGGCTTCCAGGTGCCGTTCTCGGAACGGATCCGCCAGGAGGCGCAGGTCAGGACGCAGGCCGTCGGAATGATCGTCGACGCGCACCAGGCCGACGCGGTGCTGCGCGAAGGAAAAGCCGACCTGATCGCCTTGGGTCGCGAAGCGCTCTTCGATCCCTACTGGCCGCATCACGCCGCACTCACGCTGGGCGTCGACCCCGCCTACAAGCGCTGGCCCGAGCGGCACGGCGTCTGGCTCGCCAAGCGCGCCCCGGGGCTCGCGCGCGCCCGCGCACAGGCTGCCACCGAACTCATCGAATCCAATCTGGAGCAAACGACATGAACGTACGAATGGGCCTGATCCACAAGAAGCCGGATTGGTCGAGCGAGAGATTCAGCGCGTACTGGCGCGGCCACCACGGCGCACTCGCCAGGCGCGCGCCCGGCTTGCGCGGCTACTGGCAGAACCCGGTGACGGAGCGCTTGCAACGAGGCATCGATTTCGCGCGCGGACCGTGGGACTTCGACGGCTTTTCGCAGTTGTGGTTCGACGATGTCGGCAAGGCGGACCGCGCGTTCAATGACAGTGCGCTTGCCGCAGACCTCATCGCCGACGAGAACCACTTCCTGGGCGGCGTGCACATCGTGACCGCCGAGCAACGCGTGGTCATCGACTTGCCCGAGCGGGAAGCCCGCGCTCGCCTCTTGAAGCGCATGTCGATCCTCAAGCGGCGCCCTGATCTCGGCGAGGAGGATTTCCGCCGCGAATGGAAGGTGCACGGTGACCTGATGCGCAAGATGCCGGGCGTGAGCGCCTATCGGCAGAACGTGGTGATTGCGCGCGAGCGGGTGAAAGGCCAGCCCTGCGGCTACGACGACTTCCCGATCGACGGCATCGTCGAGCTCTGGTTCGAGGACGCCGCAACGCTGGAGCAGGCGTTCGGCTCGGCAGCAGGGAAGGAGACGATGGCCCATGCGAGGACCTTCCTGGCGGAGATCACGGCCTTCGTCGTGGCTGAGCGCCAGATTCTCTAGTAGCGGGAGGCCTCGAATGATGAAACGGATGACCCTTCTTGCCAGGAAGGAGGGGACGGCGACCTGCGATTTCCGGGCGTATTGGGCGGGGCCTCATGCGCAGCTTGCCCTGGGCATGGAAGGCATCACCCGTTACACCCATAACCGCGTGGACAAGGTGCTGTGGGCGAGCGATGGCGAGCCCGCCTTCGATGTCGACGGTATCGTGGAACTCTCCTTTGCCGACGCGGATGCCATGCGCCGGGCCCAGGCGTCCGCGGTGGGTCAGAAATACATCCCGGCGGACGAGCCGAATTTCCTCAAGGGCTGGACGCTTTGCGTGGTCGAGACCGAGGGCGATGAGCCTGTCGGGCAGGCGGTGAAAGTCCTCATCCCGTTCCATGCGCAGGCTGAGTCGCGGGACGTGCTCTGGTGCGAGCTTCGCCGAGTCGCGGCCACCACAGGCGACAAGCTCGCATTGAACTGGACGGTCTCCACGGCTCGCCGGGAGCGGCTGTGGGCAGAGCCAGATCCCCCGTCCGGCTTCATCTGCGTCTGGCTCGACAGCGTCGCCAAGGCCCATGAGGCTTTTGAACCCTGTTCCGAATTGCGCCGAGTCATGGAGTGCTGCACCACTGGGAGCGTCGCCTATCTCATCGACCTGCTTCGCATCAGGTAGACCTTCATCAGCAGCCCGCTGCTACCGAGGGTCTGCAAATAGGCGGCCATTCTGCGTCCATCGGTCGGTGCCCGACGGACTCGAGAGCAAGCTCACTCCCTCAACGTCGAGATTCGCGTCCCGGTACGAATGCTGGCCAGGATTCCAGCCTTGATCTGGTCGAACAGGGCGGGCGGCAGGAACCCGTAGTCCACTCGCGAGTCCCGGGTCGAAATCGGGCGCAAGTCATAGCCTGGCCAGGTGAAGCGATTGACTTCGGTCAAGATCACCCAGGACTTCTCGCCATCCAGCCCGAGGTGGCGCTTGACCCTTGCTGGAATCTCGATTCCCGATGCCGGATTTTCTGGCTGAGCATGTGTGATGGGAGACACGGTGACAACGATCTCTCCGTCGACTGATTCGATGGCGGTCACGATGACGCAAGGGCGATTCTTCGCCCCTTCGGTGTTCCCGCGTTGCTGTTCGCGATGCCACAGATAAGCGAAAGACACGACAAGGCCCACCTCGGGCGACGGGAAGGCCATTCGCTCAGTCTGTCAGGAGATCGTTCAGCTTGTCATGCCGCGCATCCATGCGGCTGTCTGCAAGGGCGCGGACCGCTTCTTCAGGAAGATCCGCCACGGCATATGCCTTCGTAGCGCGGGCTTTCAGGCGCACAAGCTCCTCGAACTCCTTTCGCGAGATGAAGTATCCAGTGACGCGGTTATGGCTCGTGACGGCCACGGGTTCGCCTTGGACGACTTCGCGATAGTGGCCAAAATTCTTGGCGAATTCGGTGGAAGGAACGGTGCGCATGATTTTCTCCGTGATTTCCGTATTTTACGTAATTTCATGCGCGCCGCGATCATTTCGGCGGCAACCGAATGGCCCCGTCCAGCCGGATCACTTCCCCGTTCAACATGTCGTTCTCGATGATGTGCTTCGCCAGCTTCGCATAGTCCGCCGGCGTCCCCAGCCGCGAAGGGAAGGGCACGCTGGCCGCCAGTGCGTCCTGCACCTCCTGCGGCATCCCGAACAGCATCGGCGTACCGAAGATGCCCGGTGCAATCGTCATGTTGCGGATCCCGTTGCGGGCCAGGTCGCGGGCGATCGGCAGCGTCATGCCGACCACGCCGCCTTTCGACGCAGAGTAAGCCGCCTGGCCCATCTGGCCGTCATAGGCGGCCACGGACGCGGTCGAGATCAGCACGCCGCGCTCGCCGGTGGATTCGGGCTCGTTCTTGCTCATGGCCTCGGCCGCGAGCCGGATCATGTTGAAGCTGCCGATGAGGTTGACCGTGACCGTCTTGCTGAACACCGACAGCGCATGCGCGCCGTTGCGGCCGACCGTCTTCTCCGCCGGCGCGATGCCGGCGCAGTTGACCAGGCCCACCAGCTTGCCGAGTTGCAGTGCCGCGGCGACGGCGGCCTGGCCGTCGGCTTCCTGGCTCACGTCGCACTTGACGAAGACGCCGCCGATTTCCTGTGCCACCGCAGCGCCCTTGTCGGCCTGCATGTCGGCGACAACGACCTTGCCGCCGCTGGCCGCCAGCATGCGCGCCGCACCTTCGCCCAGGCCGGACGCCCCGCCCGTGACGATGAAAACCCTTCCTTCGATCTGCATGAGAGTTGTCTCCTGATGTGAGGACGCGGATTATCGAAGACGCGCGCGCCGCAAAGTTACCGATCGTGCAGTCCTCGATGCACCCGCCGCGGACAAAAAAAGGGCCCTGTCTTGCGACAGAGCCCTGAATTGGATCCGGGAGGACCCAAGGAGACAACTTGTTCTAGAGGGGAGGCCGAAGCCTCGAATTACTTAGGCGCGCTTGCGGGTAGCGGTTTGCGCGGTGCTCTTGGCGGCGCTCACGGCCGAGTTCGACACGGCGGTGAAGTTGGCTTCGGCGACGTCGCTGGCTTGCTTGACAGCCTTCTGGACCGATTCGAAAGCGTTGTTGGCGGCAGCCACGGCGCTCTTCAGGATCGCGACGGCGGTTTCCGAGCCGGCGGGTGCGTTCTTCGAAGCGCTGTCGACCAGGTTCACCAGGGTCGATTGGGCTTCAGCGGCCTTGGCTTCGAAAGCCTTGGTGAATTCGGCTTGCGTGCCTTGGGTGATGTCGTACACGTGACGGCTGTAAGCGGTGACCTTTTCGGCCAGGGGCTGGAACAGGCTGGCTTGCAGGGCCAGGAGTTCTTGCGCGTCCTTGACGCTCAGCAGGGCCTGGGCGTTGCTGCTGGCTTCAGACAGGGCGGTCTTGGCAGTGGTGACGTTGAGTTCGATCAGCTTCTCGACGCCTTCGAAGGCCTTGGAGGTCAGGCCGAACAGGGTTTCGACGGATGCCTTTTGAGCGGCGAGGAATTGGTCAGCGGTCAGTGCCATTTGGTAGCTCCAGTAAAAAGATGAGAGGAAGAGAGGCTTTGTGCCGACATCCGCATTTGTTGCGCCGCAGCATGGATTGAAGTATAGGCCTGCGGACAATCAAATCAACACTTTTTTGTTGCTATGCAGCAATCTAGGGGGCGCCTTCTAAAACTCGGCGTAAATGGACGTAACGGGCACAATCCGGCGCCATGAATCGCCCAGCCACAAAGCCCACGCCCGACCACCGCAGCCAGTACGCCGCGTTCCGCACGATCCCCACCCGCTGGTCCGACAACGACATGTACGGCCACGTCAACAACGTCGTCTACTACAGCTGGTTCGACACCGCGATCAACGCCCTGCTGATCGAGCGCGGTGCCCTCGACGTCCGCCAGGGCGAGGTGGTCGGCTACGTGGTCGAGACGCAGTGCAACTACTTCGCCCCGCTGGCCTTCCCTCAGCCGGTCGAGGCCGGCATCCGGGTGACGCAGTCGGGCCGCTCCAACGTGCGCTACGAGATCGGCCTGTTTGAGCAGGGCGCCGAAACGGCTGCGGCGCAAGGCCACTTCGTCCACGTCTACGTCGACCGCAAAAGCCAGCGGCCAGTCGAGCTTTCGCCCGAACTGGCCGCGGTGGTTCAGTCGCTGACGCGCTGAATTACATCTTCATGGCCTTGATGTCGGCCTTGCCCTTGGCCTCGTCGGCCTTGGCCTGCTTCTCACAAGCGCTCTTTTCCGCACCCTTCTGGTCGTCGCACTTTTCCTTGGCGACCGCGTACTGGGCGTCTACCTTTTCTTCAGCCACCTTGCGTTGATGGCTGGGGCTGGGCTGGTAGGCCTGTTCCAGTTCGGCCTTGGCAACGTTTTCCTTGCCCTTGGCTTCCTTCTCGCACACGTCCTTGGCGTTGTCCTTCATCGTGTCGCACTTGGCCTTGTCGACCTTGTAGTCGGCCTCGATCTTTTCCTTGGCGACCTTGTATTCGTCCTTGGTCATGGCATTGGACGCCTGTGCGCCGAGCAGGCAGGACGAAGCGATTGCGATCATGAGCAGATGTTTTTTCATGGTGGTTTCTCCGGGTAGTTACTGAAAAGAGTGCAGGTGATCAGACGCGTTCGAACCAGAGCGCGCTCGGTTCGCGGCCATCCCGCGTTTCCCATTCGCTGACCTGCTTTTCGGCTTCATCGCGGCTGATGCCATGGCGTTCCTGGATGCGGCCGAGCAGCTGGTCGCGCTTGCCGGCGATGACGTCGAAGTCGTCATCGGTCAGCTTGCCCCACTGTTCCTTGACCTTGCCCTTGAGCTGCTTCCAATTGCCCTCGATGGTGTCCGTGTTCATGGCTTGCTCCTTCGTTGCGGTTGAGTCGTCGGCGTGTTTGTCGACGTGGAGGCAATGTGGCCGAGGCCCCTGCGCACAACGGTAGGACTTGCAGGGAAGGGCCCGTAGGCACGCGCCGACGCAAAGCGGCACAGGCCGTGATAATGGCCTCGGCACCCAAGAGACAACCCGGTTCTGCACCCATGATCATCAACAGCCTCCTCGACACCGACCTCTACAAGTTCACGATGATGCAAGTGGTGCTGCATCGCTTCCCGGGGGCGCGCGTGGAGTACCGCTTCAAGTGCCGCAACCCGGGCGTCAACCTCGCGCAGTTCGCCAACCAGATCCGCGAGGAAGTGCGCCACCTGTGCTCGCTGGAGTTCAAGGAACCGGAGCTGGCTTACCTGCGCACGATGCGCTTCATCAAGAGCGACTTCGTCGATTTCCTCGGCCTGTTCCGTCTCAACGAGAAGTACATCCAGATCACTCCGCAGCCCGACGGCCAGCTCGACATCCTCATCAAGGGACCGTGGCTGCACACCATCCTGTTCGAGATCCCGGTGCTGGCCATCGTCAACGAGGTCTACTTCCGCAACACGCAGCCCTCGCCGGACCTGGCGCAGGGCCGCCGCCGCCTCGAAACCAAGATCGCGCAGCTGCAGGGCGAAGGCCTGAGCGACCTCAAGATCGCCGACTACGGCACGCGCCGCCGCTTCTCCAAGGAATGGCATGAGGAAGTGCTGCGCACGCTGAGCGGCAAGCTCGGTGCGGTGACGGTGCCGGCCCGCCTCGGCGATCGCAGCCCGCAGCTCGCCGGCACCAGCAATGTGCTCTATGCGATGAAGCTGGGCCTGATCCCGCTGGGCACGATGGCGCACGAATACCTGCAGGCCTGCCAGGCGCTCGGTCCGCGATTGCGCGACAGCCAGGTGTTCGGCTTCGAGATGTGGGGGCGTGAGTACCGCGGCGACCTGGGCATCGCGCTGTCGGACGTATATGGCATGAGCGCCTTCCTGCGCGACTTCGACCTGTTCTTCTGCAAGCTCTTCGACGGCTCGCGCCACGACAGCGGCGACCCCTTCCAGTGGGGCGAGCGCATGCTGGCGCATTACGTGGCCAACCGAGTCGACCCGCGCACCAAGACGCTGATCTTCAGCGACGGCCTGACCGTCCCGCGCACCATCGAGCTCCACCAGCAGTTCCGAGGGCGTTGCCAATTGGCCTTCGGCATCGGCACCAACCTCACCAACGACCTCGGCTACGAGCCGCTGCAGATCGTCATCAAGATGATCCGCTGCAACGACCAGCCCGTGGCCAAGCTGTCCGACACGCCGTCCAAGAACATGTGCGAGGACGAGAAGTACCTGGCCTATCTGCGGCAGGTGTTCGAGATCGCATGAAGACCGTGGCTCGCGCTGCCGCCACGTTTTTCTTCGTCCTCCTGTTCCCGACGCTGGCCGGCGCGGCCGGGTTCGATGCCTCCGCGCTGTCCCCGCTGTGGGGCGTGCCCTTTGCCGGCATCCTGCTCTCGCTCGCCTTGATGCCCTTGCTGGCGCCAAGCTTCTGGCACCACCACTACGGCAAGGTGGCGGCGGCCTGGGCGCTGGCGTTCCTCGTGCCCTTCGGCGTGGCCTACGGGGCGCCGTTCGCAGGCGAGCAACTGTTGCACGCACTGGTGGGCGAATACATCCCCTTCGTCGTGCTGCTGACGGCGCTGTACACCGTGGCCGGTGGCATCCACATCCGCGGCAACCTGCATGGCGCACCGGGTTTGAACACCGGCATCCTCGGCATCGGCGCGCTGCTGGCCAGCCTGATGGGGACCACCGGTGCATCGATGCTGCTGATCCGCCCGCTGATCCGGGCCAACGACAACCGCAGGCACCGGGTGCATGTGGTGGTGTTCTTCATCTTCATCGTGTCGAACGTGGGCGGCTCGCTCACGCCCCTGGGTGATCCGCCACTGTTCCTCGGCTTCCTGCAAGGCGTCGAGTTCTTCTGGACGCTGCGCAACATCCTGCCGGACACGCTGTTCGTCGTCGGCCTGTTGCTCGTAGTGTTCTACCTGATGGATCGCCACTACTACCGCAAGGAAGGCGTGCTGCCCGCCGACCCGACGCCGGACACGCCCGGGATCGGCTTCGACGGTGCCCGCAACTTCTGGCTGCTGGGCGCGATCGTTGCGCTGGTGCTGATGAGCGGGGTGTGGAAGTCGCCGGTGAGCTTCGAGATCCACGGCACCCACGTCGGCTTGCCGGGTCTCGTGCGCGACCTGGGGCTGGTGGGGGTGACGTTGCTGTCGCTCGCGATCACCCCCCGCAAGGTGCATGCCGACAACCGCTTTTCCTGGGCCCCGATGGCCGAAGTGGCCAAGCTCTTCGCGGGCATCTTCCTGACCATCATCCCGGTGATCGCGATGTTGCGCGCGGGCGAGCAAGGCCCCTTCGGCGCGGTCGTCTCCGCCGTGACCCGTGCCGACGGCCAGCCCGACCCGGCCATGTACTTCTGGGCCACCGGCGTGCTGAGCGCCTTCCTCGACAACGCGCCGACCTACCTGGTGTTCTTCAACACCGCTGGCGGCAATGCCCAGACGCTGATGACCACCCATGCCGACACGCTGGCGGCGATCTCCGCCGGCGCCGTGTTCATGGGCGCTTGCACCTACATCGGCAATGCGCCGAACATGATGGTCAAGGCCATCGCGGACGAACGCGGCATGGGCATGCCGGGCTTCTTCGGCTACATGGCCTGGTCCGGTGGCATCCTGTTGCCCCTGTTCATCCTCACCACCCTCATCTTCTTTCGCTGAACATCATGAGCAAACCCAAGGTACTGATCGCACGCGGCATCTTTCCGGAAACCATCTCGCGGCTTGAAGAACACTTCGAGGTCGAGTCCAACCAGGCCGACGCGCTCTGGAGCAAGGCCGAACTGATTGCGCGGCTGCAGGGCAAGGTGGGCATGTTCAGTTCCGGCACCGAGCGCATCGATGCCGAAGTGCTCGACGCCTGCCCGGACTTGAAGATCGTCTCCAACATGTCCGTGGGCTACAACAACCTCGATGTCGACGCGATGACCGCGCGCGGCGTGCTCGGCACGAACGCGCCCGACGTGCTCACCGAGACCACCGCCGACTTCGGCTTCGCGCTGCTGATGGCGACGGCCCGCCGCGTCTCCGAGAGCGAGCATTTCCTGCGCGCCGGGAAGTGGACCAAGTGGGCCTACGACATGTTCTCGGGCGCTGACATCCATGGCAGCACGCTCGGCATCATCGGCATGGGACGCATCGGGCAGGGTATTGCCAGGCGCGGTGCGCATGGCTTCGGGATGAAGGTGATCTATCACAACCGCTCGCGGCTCGATGCATCGCTGGAAGCCGAATGCAAGGCCAGCTATGCGAGCAAGGAAGAGCTGCTTAAGACGGCTGACCACGTCGTCCTGGTCGTGCCCTACAGCCCCGCATCGCACCACACCATCGGCGCGGCTGAACTGGCGCTGATGAAGCCGACCGCCACGTTGATCAACATCGCGCGCGGCGGCATCGTCGACGATGCGGCGCTGGCCGTGGCCCTGCGCGAGAAGCGCATCGCCGCCGCCGGCCTGGATGTGTTCGAAGGCGAGCCCAAGGTGCACCCGGACCTGCTGACCGTGCCGAACGTGGTCCTCACGCCGCACATTGCCAGCGCCACCGTGCCCACGCGCCGCGCCATGGCTGACCTGGCGACCGCCAACCTCATCGGTTTCCTCACCCAGGGCAAGGCGGTGAGTCCGCTCAACCCCGCGGCGCTCGCTGGCAGGACATAGTGCAAGCCAGGCTGAACAAACAGGCAGAACAGAACTTCGCTGAATGATGGACTGGAACGGATGGATGGTGCCTGCCGCGCTGGCGGCTGTGGCGCTGCTGGTGGGACTGTTGGCGGGCTGGCTTTTCGGTGGCGCGTCGGCGCGTCGCAGCGCCGCGGAGACCTTGCGGGAGCAAGTGGACGAGGCCCGTGCGCAAGCGCTGCAGATGGCCACGGCCGAGGCCGAAGGCAGCCTGCGCCCGCAGATCGCGGTGGCGCAGGAGCGTGCGCGCGGGGCGGAGCAGGAACTCGGCGCGCTGCATGCGGAATTCGCCGACCTGCGCGCCCAGTCCGATGATTGGCGCGACGCGTTGGACAACGTGCGCGACGAGCGTGCGCAACTGGCCGAGCGCGCGGAACGCGTGCCGGTGCTCGACCAGGCGCTGACACAGGAGCGCCGCGCGCATGACGTGCTTCGCAACGAGGCCAGTGCGCTGCGCACGCAAGTCGCGGAACTGAAGACGCAGATGGAAGCCGATCGGCACGAGGCCGAGAAGGTGCAGGCGCTGCAACGCACGCAGGCCGAGGAAAAGCTGGCCTACCTGCATGAAGCGCGCGAGGCGCTGGCCAACCAGTTCAAGGCGCTGGCCAACGACATCCTCGAGGAAAAGAGCAAGCGCTTCGTCGAGCAGAACCAGACCAGCCTGGGCGCGCTGCTCGATCCGCTGCGCATGCGGCTGGCCGACTTCCAGGGCCGGGTCGAGCACTTCTACGACACCGAGGGCAAGCAGCGCTCCGCCCTGGCGCAGCAGGTGACGCAGCTGATGGAACTCAACCAGTTGCTCGGCGCCGAGGCCCGCAACCTGACGCAGGCGCTCAAGGGCTCGTCCAAGACGCAGGGCAACTGGGGCGAACTGATCCTGGAGCGCGTGCTCGAAGCGTCTGGCTTGCGCCGTGGCGTCGAGTACCACGTACAGCAGAGCCACACGCGTGAAGACGGCTCGCGCGCGCAACCCGACGTCATCATCCACCTGCCGGAAGACCGCAAGCTGGTGGTCGATGCCAAGGTGTCGCTGCTGGCTTACGAGGAATGCGTGAGCGCGGCGTCCGACGAGCAACGGCATTCGGCGCAGCGCCGGCACCTGGCGTCCATCCGAACGCACATCGACGGACTGTCGAGCAAGCGCTACGAGCAGCTCTACAGCCTGAAGTCGCTCGACTTCGTCTTGATGTTCGTGCCGATCGAGCCCGCGTTCATGCTGGCCGTGTCGGCCGACGACCAGTTGTTCATGGATGCGTGGGCCCGCAACGTATTGCTGGTCAGCCCGTCCACGCTGCTGTTCGTGGTGCGCACCGTGGCGCACCTCTGGCGGCAGGAGCAGCAGAGCCGCAACGCGCAGGACATCGCCAAGCGCGGCGCCGAGCTCTACGACAAGCTGGCGGCTTTTGTCGGCGACCTGGAGCGCGTCGGCAAGTCGCTCGACCAGGCGCAGGCCGCGTATGGCGAGGCCTTCAAGAAGTTCAGAAGCGGCAACGGCAATGCGATCCGGCAGGCCGAGATGCTGCGCGCGCTCGGTGTGAAGCCGACCAAGACCTTCAGTGCGGCCACGCTGGATGCGGCCATTCCGGAGGCAGGCCTTGAAGCGCCGGAGCCCGGGTTGCCCTTGATCGGACTTCCGGAAGACCTGCCACCAACATGAAAGCCTTGTGTGGCGGGATTGCCCCTGATCGACCTTCCGGAAGATCCGCCCTCGGCATGAATCTCTTGCGCAGCACCGCGAGGGCGCGGCCAATCGATCGGCAGGTGCGATGACGCCGGACCTGCTGCGCCTGATCGTCGCGCAAGTCTGCCTGCACGCGGCCATGACAGGCACGCGGCTGGCGTCGCCGCTGCTCGCACTGAAGGAAGGGCACAGTGCGGCGACGGTGGGGGTCTTGCTGGCCTTGTTCGCACTCACGCAGGTGTTCCTGGCGCTGCCGGCAGGGCGCTTCGCCGATCGCCATGGCTTGAGGCTGCCGCTGCAGATCGCGGTGGTTGCGGCGAGCTCGGGCGCCGCGCTGGCCGCCTTGTTCCCGGTGCTGCCGGTGCTCTGCCTGGCCGCGCTGCTGACTGGCGGCGCTACCGGCATCGCGCTGATCGCCTTGCAGCGCCACGTCGGCCGCGCCGCGGCCAACCCGACCCAGCTCAAGCAGGTGTTCAGTTGGCTCGCCATCTCCCCGGCCGCCGCCAACTTCGTCGGGCCCTTCGCGACCGGCCTGCTGATCGACCATGCAGGCAGCGTGCCTGGCGACCTCGTCGGCTATCGCACGGCCTTCGTACTGCTGGCCGTGCTGCCGGTCATCTGCTGGCTGTTGGCCCGAGGCACACCGGAACTGCCGATCACGCGCGCACCCGCCGGTACGCCAAAGCCGCGCGCCTGGGATCTGCTGGGCCAGCCGATGTTCCGACGCCTGCTGTTCGTCAACTGGCTGCAGTCGGCCTCATGGGACGTGCACACCTTCGTGCTGCCGCTGTTGGGCCATGACCGCGGCCTGAGCGCATCGGTGATCGGCTCGGTACTCGGCGCCTTCGCGGTCGCCGCGGCGGCCATCCGCGTGGTGCTGCCGATGGTGGCATCGCACCTCAAGGAGCGCACCGTCATCACCGCCTCGAACGTCGTCACGGCGCTGGTGTTCGCGGTCTATCCGCTGATGACCACGGCGCTCGGCATGGGCGCCT
Source organism: Variovorax rhizosphaerae (assembly GCF_037889975.1). Taxonomy (NCBI): domain Bacteria; kingdom Pseudomonadati; phylum Pseudomonadota; class Betaproteobacteria; order Burkholderiales; family Comamonadaceae; genus Variovorax; species Variovorax rhizosphaerae. The sequence goes on from NZ_JBBKZT010000012.1 coordinate 150,610, forward strand.
GCTCGGTCGCGCTGGGCATCGCGCTCGGTGCGGTGCAGCCGATGGTGATGAGCATGCTGCATCAGATCACGCCGCATGCGCGGCACGGCGAGGCGCTCGGCCTGCGGGTGATGACGCTCAATGCGTCCAGCGTCGCGATGCCGATGCTGTTCGGCGCGGCCGGCTCGCTGATCGGCATCGCGGGTGTGTTCTGGTTGGTGGGCGGCATCGTGGCCGCGGGGACGCGCGCGGTGTGGGGGCTGAAGGTTCCAGCCCCCGCCGATCACAGCTTGTAGAACTTCTTGATGTAGTCCCACGCATCCGCGGGCGCATCGACATACTCGAACAGGTTGACGTCGCCCGGCGAGATCACACCTTCGTCCACCATGAAGTCGAAGTTCACCAACTGCTTCCAGTAGTCCGAGCCGAACAGCACGATCGGCACCGGCTTCGACTTGCGCGTCTGCACCAGCGTGATGATCTCGAAGAGTTCATCCATCGTGCCGAAGCCACCGGGGAAGGCCACCAGCGCCTTGGCCCGCATCATGAAGTGCATCTTGCGGATCGCGAAGTAGTGGAACTTGAAACTCAACGCCGGCGTGACATACGGATTGGCCGCTTCTTCCATGGGCAGCGCGATGGCCAGCCCGACGTTGAGGCCGCCGCCTTCGTAGGAGCCGCGATTGGCCGCCTGCATGATGCCGGGGCCGCCGCCGGTGCAGATGAAGAGCTTGTCCTCCGGCTCCTTGTCGTTGCTGTATTCGGCCACGAGCTTGCCGAAGGCGCGGGCCTGCTCGTAGTAGTGCGAGCCGCGTGCGAGCTTGCGCAGGCGCTCGACCAGCGGTGCGTCGCCGGCTGCCTCGGCCTGGGCGATCAGTGCGCGCGATTCCTCCTCGCTGCGAAAGCGCGCGCTGCCGAAGACCACCACCGTGTTCTCGATGCCGTGCTTGCGCATCTCCAGGTCGGGCTTCATCAACTCCAGTTGCATGCGGATGCCGCGTGTTTCCCGGCGCAACAGGAACTCGGGGTCGGCGAAGGCGATGCGCGATGGATCGGGGTCGAGCGGCAAGCCGCTGTCGGCGTGGGTCTGCAGCGTGGCCCATGCGTCGGCCAGTCGCTTGTCATGGATGTTGTGGGTCTTGTTCATGGCGGTTCAGCTTGGAGGAAGTGGACTTGATTGTGCGCGTTGCAGGATGCGGGCCAACCTGATTTATCAGCGTCAAGCGGGTGGTTCGGCCAGCGGAATGCGCGTCTCGAACTTGGAGCAGTTCATGGCGAAGGTGCTCTTGAAATTGCGCACGTTGTTGTTCGACGAAAACACCTCGCGCGTGAAGGCGTGGTAGCGCTCCATCGAGGCCGCATTGACGACCAGCAGGAAGTCGAATTCGCCGGACACTTCGTAGCAGGCCATCACATCAGGCTCCCCGCTCATGCGCTTCTCGAAGTTGCGCAGCAAGGCATCGTTCTGCTTGTCCAGCTCGACAGAGACGAACACCGTGAGCGGTCGCCCGACCTTCAGCCGGTCCACGATCGCCACCTGCTTGAGCAGCACACCGGAGGCCTTGAGCTGGGCAATGCGGCGCTGGCAGGTCGCGGGGGAGGCGTTGAGCTTGTCGGCCAGTGCGCGCAGGGGAAGCGAAGCGTCCTGCTGCAGCTGGTCGAGGATCTGCGTGTCGAGGCGGTCGAGGTTCATGCGGTGTCTGTTTCATCCGAGGGGCGAAGTCGGGCGAAATGAAGCAAAAGCGGGGCGCGAATGGTAAATCCACCCGCTCCCCCGTTCCTAAGATCATCACCATGATCACCGAAGACTTCAGCCAGCAATTGGTGCGCTGGCGCCATCACCTGCACCGCCATCCCGAGACCGGCTTCGAGGAGAAGAAGACCTCCGACTACGTTGCCAGCGTGCTCGGCGCCTTGGGCCTGGAGGTGCACCGGGGCATCGGCGGTACAGGCGTCGTCGCCAACCTCAAGGTGGGCAAGGGAGAAGGCGCGATCGGCTTGCGCGCCGACATGGATGCGCTCGCGATCAACGAGGACGCCGCCGGCCGCGACCATGCCTCGCAGTCACCCGGCTGCATGCATGCCTGCGGCCACGACGGCCACATGGCGATGGTGCTGGGCGCGGCGCAGCTGTTGGCGGAGCGGCGCGATTTCAACGGCACGGTGCGTTTCATCTTCCAGCCCGCCGAGGAACACGGCCGGGGCGCCAAGGCCATGATGGACGACGGCCTGTTCCAGCGCTTTCCGGTCGACGAGATCCATGGCGCGCACAACATGCCCGGCATGCGGGCCGGCCATTTCGCGACTCGCACCGGCGGCATCATGGCCAGCGAGGACAACTTCGTGATCCGCATCACCGGACGCGGCGGACATGCGGCCCGGCCGCACATGGGCGTGGACCCGCTGGTGATCGGCGCGGAGATCGTGCTGGCGCTGCAGACGGTGGTGGCACGCTCGGTCGACCCCGGCATGTCGGCCGTGGTGTCCTGCACCGAGTTCATCACCGACGGCATCCGCAACGCCATCCCGACGCACGTGACCATCAAGGGCGACACCCGCAGCTACGCGCCCGAGGTGCAGGCGTTGCTGGCGCGCCGCATGCGCGAGATCAGCATGGGCATCTGCCAGGCGCACGGTGCCGAATGCAGCTTCGAGTACACGCACGAGTTCGCACCCACCGTGAACTGGCCCGAATGCGTGCCCACCGCGTTGGCCGCCGCCACCGCCATCGTCGGCGCCGACAAGGTCGATGCCAACGTGCAGCCGATGATGATCTCCGAGGACTTCGGCGCCTTCCTCCGCCACGTGCCGGGCGCCTTCGTCTTCATCGGCAACGGCGATGCGGGGCAGGGCGGCGTGCCGTTGCACAACGCGCGCTACGACTTCAACGACAACGTGCTGCCCGTGGGCGCCCGCTACTTCGCAGAACTGGCGCGCATCCGCCTGCCGCGCTGAAGGACACCATGCTGATTGCCAACACGCGCGCCCGTCGGGGCGCCTACGAGCCTGCGCTCGCGCAGGTCATGAACATCGCCGCCGCCCGTGAGAGCCGTCGCTGGCTGTCGCACTGGTCGGGCCTCAATCCCGGCGCGACGCCGTTGCGCACGCTACCGGGGCGGGCGCAAAGCCTGTCGATCGGCAGGCTCGATCTCAAGGACGAATCCGCGCGTTCGCCGCTCGGCAGCTTCAAGGTGCTGGGCGCGCCCATCGCGCTGCTGAGGCTGGTGCTGCGTCGTTGGCCTCACGACGCGTTCCAGCCTGCGGACCTGTTCGCCGGGCGGCATGCCGACGTGTTGAAGGACTTCACCGTCATCAGCGCCACCGACGGCAACCATGGCCGCGCGCTGGCCGCCGCCGCGCAAAGCCTCGGCTGCCGCTGCGTGATCGTGCTGCATGCGAATGTGAGCCAGGAACGCGAGGACGCCATCGCAGCCTTCGGCGCGACCATCGTGCGCGTGGCCGGCAACTACGACGCCTCGGTACAGGAGGCCGCTCGACTCGCCAAGGCCAACGGCTGGCAGGTGGTCTCCGACACCTCTTACGAGGGCTATGAAGACATCCCGCGCGACGTGATGCAGGGTTACGCGGGCATCGTCGACGAGTTGCTCGAAGGTCAAGCTGCATGCCCCTGGACGCACGTCTTCCTGCAAGGCGGCGTCGGCGGGCTCGCGGCCGGCATCGTGAGTTACTTCTGCGAGCGCTTCGGCGCAGCCCGGCCCACCTTCATCGTGGTCGAGCCCGAGCAGGCCGATTGCCTTTTCCAAAGTGCCCGCTTGGGCCGACCGGCGCTCGCGACCGGCTCGGTCGATTCGGTGATGGCCGGGCTGGCCTGCGGCGAAACCTCGCCCCTGGCCTGGCGCTTCCTGGAGCCGGCCGTCGATTTCTTCATGACGATCCCTGATGCCGCCGCCGTGGGTGCGATGCGCTTGCTGGCCGAAGGAGCGGAAGGTGACGTGCCCGTCCTGAGCGGCGAGTCAGGCGCCGCGGGCTTGGCCGCGTTGCAGCTGCTGGCCAATGCACCGTCGCTGCGCCAGCAGATCGGGCTCGACGGCGATTCGCGCATCCTCCTCATCAACACCGAAGGCGCGACGGCGCCCGGCGTGTACCGGGAGCTCACCGGCCGATCGCCCGCCGATGTGCTGGCGGCACAGACCGCCTTTGCCGCGCGCACGGACATCGACGAACACGCGCTGATGCATCGCATCGCCGCCCACGCCGAAGTGGGCGCAACCCCGCAGGGCGGCGTCTGCCGCATCGCGCTGACCGACGCCGACCGCGATGGCCGTGACCTTCTCGTGCGCTGGATGAAGGAACTGGCCCTCGACGTGCACATCGACCAGATCGGCAACATCTTCGGCATCCGCGCAGGGGCCCAAGCCGACGCCGCACCGGTCATGACGGGCTCGCACATCGACACCGTGGCAACCGGTGGCCGCTATGACGGCTGCTACGGCGTGATGGCCGGGCTGGAGGCGGTCCGCGTGATGAATGCGGGTGGCATCCGAACGCATCGCCCCGTCGTCGTTGCCGCATTCACCAACGAAGAGGGCGTGCGCTTCATGCCCGACATGATGGGTTCGCTCGTCCATGCGGGCGGCTATCCGCTGCAACAGGCACTGGCCACCGTCGGCACGGACGGCAGCGTGCTCGGTGCGGAACTCGCGCGCATCGGCTACGCGGGCGCCATGGCTTGCGGCGCGATCCGGCCGCATGCCTTCGTCGAATTGCACATCGAGCAGGGCCCGGTGCTGGAAGCCGAAGGCATCACCATCGGCGCGGTGCAGGACCTGCAAGGCATCTCGTGGCAGGAGATCACCGTCGCCGGCCAATCGAATCATGCGGGCACCACGCCCATGCACCTGCGCCGCGATGCGGGCTATGCGGCGGCGGCCATCGCGGTGTTCGTGCGCGAACTGGCGCAGCGCTTCGGCGGCAGCCAGGTGGCGACCGTGGGCTCGATGCAACTGCATCCGAACCTGGTCAACGTGATTGCATCGCGCGCCACCTTGACCGTCGACCTGCGCCACACGGACGAGGCGACCTTGCAGCGCGCCGAGGCCGAACTGGCCGGCTTCCTTCAGGCCTTGTCCGCGCGCGAATCGGTGAGCATCGAAACGCGCGCGCTGGCCCGCTTCGAACCGGTGCGCTTCGACCCGCGGATCGTGGGCCTGATCGAGCAATCGGCGGCCTGCCGCGGCCTGTCCTGCCGGCGCATGACCTCGGGTGCCGGCCATGACGCGCAGATGATGGCGCGTATCTGCCCCACGGCGATGGTCTTCGTGCCCAGCCAACAGGGCATCAGCCACAACCCGCGCGAGCACACCGCGCCCGCGGACCTGATGCACGGCGCCAACGTGCTGCTGGACGTGATGCGCGAGTTGGCCGACGAAAACTGATCCAGAGATTGAGCGGCAAACGCCCGGCGCGGCATCAGCGGACTCGGGCACTCAACTCCCCCAACCGCCTTCGGAAATGTGCCTGGCATACACCGCCAGTACGATGCGCTCCGAGTGCACCAAGTATTCGTTGAGCGCCGCCGCTGCCTCAACAAAGTTGCCGGCCACGGCCAATTCGACGATCTTCACGTTCATCTCGACGTAGGGCGCGTGCAGGAACTCGGCGTCGCGCAGGAAGCCGAAGGCCAGCCGCAGTTCGGCCAGCACCGGCGCGAACATCTGGGTGAGCCGTTCGCTGTCGGCCAGCTCCACGATGGCCATGTGAAATGCCATGTTGGCGGTGCCCACGCCGACCCAGTCGCCGCTGGTCCGGCATTGCAATTGCGTCTCCACCGCCTCGCGCATCTTCTTGCGGGCCGGATGGCGCGGGTAGGCCTGCGACAAGGCCTGGCATTCGATCAGCCGGCGCACCCGGTAGATGTCGATGATCGACGCGATGCTGGGGATGGCTACAAAGACACCGCGATTGGGCGCATGCTTGACCAGGCCGTCCTTTGTCAGCATGCGGAACACCTCGCGCAAGGTGTTGCGCGAAATGCCCAGGCTCTCGCTCAGCGTCTGTTCCGACAAGCGCTGGCCAGGCAGGAACTCGCCCTGCGTGATCTTCTGGCGCACCTGTTCGGCCATGCGTTCGGCCAGCGTCCGGGCAGCGGGGGAGGGGGTGTCTGGCGGATTCATCGGAACAGGTTTGTAACAGACGACACGGATGATTGTTCAACAGCGCTCGGGTATTTCCCTAGAAATTTGCGCCCGCCGAGTCTTCCAATTTTCATAGATTGTTCAACAATACGTCCAGTTTGAATCAATCATTAATTGCGATAGTTGAGCCATCCACCCTTTCGCTGTCACACCCCACAAGCCAAAACTGGAGCCTTCGATGACCTCTTCTTCCTTGCGTGTTCTCGCCGTTACCGCAATGTTCCTCGCCGGCACCCAGCCGGCTTGGTCCGCCGACTATCCGACCAAGGCGATCAAGATCGTCGTGCCGTATGCGGCCGGTGGTTCCACCGACACCCTGGCCCGGGTGGTCGCGGAGAAACTGGGCAAGCGCCTGGGGCAGGCCGTGGTGGTCGACAACAAGCCGGGCGCCAGCGAGCAGATCGCCATCACCAGCGTCACCAAGGCCGCGCCCGACGGCTACACGCTGCTGCTGTCCACGCTCAGCGGCCTGGCGGTCAATCCGGGCCTCTACGGCTCGCGCATCCAATACAACCCGCAGAAGGACCTCGCGCCCATCGTGCTGGCGGCCACCGTGCCCAGCGTGGTCGTCGTGCACCCGTCGGTGCCGGCCAAGAACATGAAGGAACTGGGCGCCTACCTGAAGAGCAAGCCGGGTGAGGTCAGCTATGCATCGGCCGGCGCCGGCACGCCCAGCCACCTCGGTATGGAGTACTACAAGAAGCAGAACGGCTTCGATCCAGTCCATGTCCCCTACAAGGGTGGTGCTCCGGCGCTGAACGAGGTGATGGGCGGGCAGGTGCAGCTGATGATGGCCTTGGTACCCGAGGCGATGCCCATGGTCAAGGGCGGCCGCCTGCGCGCGCTGGCCGTGACCACCACCAAGCGCCTTTCCACCTACCCCGACCTGCCGACCGTGTCGGAGTCCGGCGGCAAGGACTTCGACATGACCTTCTGGTACGCCTTCATGGCGCCCGCCGGCACGCCCCCGGAAATCGTGACCAAGCTGAACCAAGAGATCGACGGCATCCTGGCCGAGAAGGACGTCAAGGCCAAGCTCGACGAGATGAACCTCGACGTGGTCGGCGGCGCACCGTCCAAGGTCACCGACCTGATCAAGACCGACTCCGCCAAGTGGAAGAAGGTCATTGACGACGCCAACATCAAGGTCGATTGAGGAAGGTGTAGATCCTTCTGCTGCGACCTCCGATTTCGGGGCTGCAGTGTTGGCTCCGGCGCGACAAGCGCCACGCGCAGTTGCCAGCCTTTGCCGCAACTTCGTTGTCATCGCACGAGAGTGCGGTTCCCCGTCGCAGACCCGACCTTGGCGCCCTCGCTGCGAAATCTTCACGCCTTTCAACCCCTCAACGGCAAGGACTGACATGGACCTCAACAGCGATCTCGGCGAGAGCCTGGGTGCCTGGCGCATGGGCGACGACGACGCCATGCTCGGCATCGTCAGCAGCGCCAATGTGGCCTGCGGCTTTCATGCCGGCGACGCCGCCGGCATCCTGCGCACCTTGCGGGCCGCGGCCCGGCAGGGCGTGACGGTGGGCGCGCATGTGGCCTACCCCGACCTGGCCGGCTTTGGCCGACGCAACATGGACGTGGCCAGCGCCGACCTGGTGGCCGATGTGATCTACCAGATCGGTGCGCTCAAGGGCTTGGCCAAGGTCGCGGGCACGACGGTGCGCTATGTCAAGCCGCACGGCGCGCTGTACAACACCATCGCGCATGACGAGCGGCAGGCGCGGGACGTGATCGAGGCCATTCGCGCCATCGATGACAGCCTGTACCTCGTCGGGCTGGCCGGCTCGCCGCTGCTGCAGTGGGCGAGGGAAAGCGGCCTGCGCACCGTGGCCGAGGCCTTTGCCGACCGCGCTTACACGCCGCAGGGCACCCTGGTCTCGCGCCGCGAGAAGGGCGCCGTTCTGCACGACGCGGGCGAGGTGGCGGCGCGCATGCTGCGCCTGGCGACCGAAGGCGTGGTCCAGGCCATCGACGGCAGCACGGTGCGCATCGAGGCCGATTCGATCTGCGTGCATGGCGACAGCCCCGGCGCGATCGAGATGGCGCGGGAAGTACGCGCGCTGTTCGAGCGCTCGGGCGTGACGGTGAAGTCCTTTGTCGACGCAGTGCCCGATGGGGCGCGTCGATGATGCGCTTCCTGCCCGTCAATCTCGATGCCCTGCTGGTCGAACTCGACGACCTCCCGCAGACCCTGGCACTGCTGGCCTCGCTGCAGGCCGAACCCATCGCCGGCATCGAGGAACTGGTGCCGGCCGCGCGCACGCTGCTGGTCCGCTACCGTCCTGCCAAGGTGTCGCATGCCGCGCTGGTCGAGCGCATCGGCGCACGAAGCCTCGGCGCACGCGTCGAGCGCGCCGCCACACTGATCGAGATCCCGGTCGACTACAGCGGCGAAGACCTCGACGAAGTGGCCGGCATGCTCGGCATCCCGCGCGAGGAAGTGATCCGCCGCCACACCGCCAGCGAGTACACGGTCGCCTTCACCGGCTTCGCGCCGGGCTTCGCGTATATGAGCGGCGGCGATCCGCTTCTTAACGCGCCACGCCGCACCACGCCGCGCACGCGTATCCCGGCCGGTGCCGTCGGGCTGGCCGGGCCATTCAGCGGCGTCTATCCGCAGGCCAGCCCCGGCGGCTGGCAGATCATTGGCGTGACGGACCTGCCGATGTGGGACCTGGGGCGCGAAGTCCCTGCCTTGCTGCAGCCGGGCTTCCAGGTGCGCTTTGTCGACAGGGCGGTGCGGCCTGCAATGCCGCTGCCGGCATCGGCGGCGCGGCAAGTCGCGGCGCGCGTCGCCGACGAGTCGAGCGGAGGCTCCGCGCTGGAAATTCGCAGCACCGGCCTGCAGGCCCTGTTCCAGGACACCGGCCGCCATGGCCAGGCCGGGCAGGGCGTGTCGGCATCCGGCGCGATCGACCAGGGCGCATTGCGCGCGGCCAACCGACTGGTCGGCAATGCCAGTGATGCGGCGTGCATCGAGATCGTCGACGGTGGCTTCCATTTCGTCTGTCGCGGCGAGGCCGTCGTCGCCTTCACCGGTGCTGACGCACCCATCGACATCACCACGGCCGGCGGTACGCGCTGGTCCGCCGCGGGCTACCAGGCGATCGCGCTGTCCGACGGCGACAGCGTCCTGCTCGGCCAGCCACGCGCAGGCATGCGCTCGTACCTCGCGGTGCGTGGCGGTTTCGCCATCGCGCCGGTGCTCGGCAGTTGCGCCACCGACACGCTGGCCCGCGTCGGCCCCGCACCCATCGCGGCCGGCGACCTGCTGCCGGTGCGTCCGGTGGCGCGCGGCGCCATCGTGGGCGCGCCGGAGCAGCCACCCGCCGACCTCCCGACCATGGAAAACATCGTCACGCTTGACGTGGTGATGGGCCCCCGCACCGACTGGTTCACGCCCGAGGCGGTGGCGCTGCTGGCCAGCCAAGTGTGGCGAGTCACGCCGCAATCCAACCGCGTTGGCCTGCGCCTGGCCGGCGACCAGCCTCTGTTACGCGCCAACACGGCCGAACTCCCGAGCGAAGGCACATCCCTGGGCGCCCTGCAGGTGCCCCCCAGCGGCCAGCCCGTGCTGTTCCTCGCCGACCACCCGCTGACCGGCGGCTACCCGGTGATCGGTGCCGTCGCCACGTATCACCTCGACCGCGCGGGCCAGATCCCCATCGGCGCCAGCGTGCGCTTCAACCCCATCCACCCATTCGCTGCCTCATGAAAAAAGTCCTGATTGCCAACCGCGGCGAAATCGCCGTGCGCATCGCGCGCGCCTGCGCCGACTACGGCGTGAAGTCCGTCGCCGTCTATGCCGACGCCGACCTCGACGCGTTGCACGTCCGCATGGCCGACGAGGCCTATGGCCTGGACGGCCAGCGCCCCGCCGACACCTACCTGCGCATCGACAAGCTGCTGGCCATCGCCGAACGCAGCGGTGCCGACGCGGTGCATCCGGGCTACGGCTTCTTGTCGGAGAACGCGGGCTTCGCGCGCGCCGTCCTCGCCGCAGGCCTGCGCTGGATCGGCCCGCCGCCGGACGCCATCGACGCATTGGGCGACAAGGTGCAGGCGCGCAAGATCGCGATGGAAGTGGGCGCGCCGCTGGTCGCCGGCACGCCCGGGCCGGTGGACACCGCGTCGGAAGTGCTCGCCTTCGCTGAACAGCACGGCTTGCCGATCGCCATCAAGGCCGCCTTCGGTGGCGGCGGACGCGGCCTCAAGGTGGCCTGGCGCATGGACGAGGTGGCGGACCTGTACGAGTCGGCGGTGCGCGAGGCAGTCACGGCTTTCGGCCGCGGCGAGTGCTACGTCGAGCAGTTCCTCGACCGCCCCCGCCACATCGAGGCGCAGGTTATTGCCGACACCCACGGCCAGGTGGTCGTGCTCGGCACGCGCGACTGCTCGCTGCAGCGGCGCAACCAGAAGCTGGTCGAGGAGGCGCCCGCGCCCTTCCTGACCGATGCGCAGCGCGAGCGCATCCATACCTCGGCGCGTGACATCTGCGCCAAGGCCGGCTATGTCGGCGCCGGCACGGTGGAATTCCTGCTGAGCCCCTCTGGCACGATCTCCTTCCTCGAAGTCAACACCCGCCTGCAGGTCGAGCACCCGGTCACGGAGGAAACTTCCGGCATCGACCTGGTGGTCGAGCAACTGCGCGTGGCCGACGGCCTACCGCTGTCGATTGTCGAGACGCCTGTGCCGCGCGGCCATGCCTTCGAATTCCGCATCAACGCCGAGGATGTTGGCCGTGGCTTCCTGCCAACGCCCGGCCCGGTCCGCCTGTTCGAGCCGCCCTCGGGCCCTGGCGTGCGCGTGGACACCGGCGTGCTGTCCGGCTCCACGGTCCCCGGCACCTTCGATTCGCTGATGGCCAAGCTCATCGTCACTGGCGCCACCCGCGCCCAGGCCATCGCCCGTGCGCGCCGCGCGCTCGCCGAGTTCCGCATCGAGGGCGTGGCCTCGGTGTTGCCCTTCCATCGTGCCGTGATGGCGCAGGAGGACTTCACCTCGACCGACAGCTTCCGCGTCCACACCCGCTGGATCGAGACCGACTTCGCCAACACCCTGACCGCCGCCGTCCGCCCCGAGGCGCCCGCATCTGAAGTGCCCCTGGTCCGTACCGCCATCGAGATCGACGGCCGCCGCATGGCACTCGCGCTTCCACCCGAACTCCTGCGCGGCCTCCAATCCGCGTCAGGCAGCGCCGCACCGGCAGCAACGACGCAAGCGCCGGCCGATGCCGACCCCGCCACAGTCGCCGCCCCCATCGCCGGCACGCTCCAGTCCTGGAAGGTCGCCGATGGCGACACCGTCGCCCAAGGCGACCTCATTGCCACGATGGAAGCCATGAAGATGGAAATGCAGGTCACCGCCCATCGCGCTGGCCGTATCACGCTGAAGGCGGCGCCGGGCGCGTACTTGCCAGCGGGTTCGCCGGTCGCCGACATCGGCTGATCCCTGGAAGAAGCAACTGACCGCGCCGAGGCTTCGCACCTCAGGCGCGTCGGACGTCAATGACGGTGCCCTCGGGCGCACGCAACCGTCATCCGGATCCAATGGAAGTTCTTGGGATTCCTTTCGCGACCTTCGCGTAACCTTCGCGTCCTCTGCGTACGCATGTCCGATCCCGACCCCGAATTCGGGTAGATCCAGCGCCACCCACCGCAACGACCCCGTAGAAACGAAAAAAGCTCCTTTCGGAGCCTTTCATGTATGCGAGGGCAAGCCTCAGACGCGCTTGCGGTACTCGCCCGTGCGCGTGTCGATTTCGATGCGGTCGCCTTGCGCCACGAACAGCGGCACGCCCACTTCGAAACCGGTCGAGATCTTGGCCGGCTTCATGACCTTGCCCGAGGTGTCGCCCTTGACGGCAGGTTCGGTCCAGGTGATTTCGCGTTCGACGCTGGTCGGCAGTTCGACCGAGATGGCCTTGCCGTCGTAGAACACCACTTCGACCGGCATGCCGTCGTCGAGGTAGTTCAGCGCGTCGCCCATGTTCTCGGCTTCGACTTCGTACTGGTTGTATTCGGCGTCCATGCAGACGTACATCGGGTCGGCGAAGTAGGAGTAGGTGCACTCCTTCTTGTCGAGCACGATCTGGTCGATCTTGTCGTCGGCCTTGAACACGACTTCGGTGTTGAAGTTGGCGATCAGGCTCTTGAGCTTCATGCGCACGGTGGCGGAGTTGCGGCCGCCGCGGCTGTATTCGGTCTTGAGGACGACCATCGGGTCCTTGCCATGCATGATGACGTTGCCAGCGCGGATTTCTTGAGCGATTTTCATATCAGGGTCTCTGGATGTTGGGCCGCTCGGAGCGACTGCAGACGGAGGGCCTGAAGCTGCATGTTTCCCGCGGCGGGTTCAGCGAAAGGGGTGCGGGACCAGATGGAAGCCCGGCCCGAATTTCGCAAAGCCCGCAATTTTAGCTTTTTTGCGAAATCAGGCCGCGCAACTGTGTCACCAGATCGTTCTGTTGCAACAGCCGGTCGCGCGCGGACTGCGCATTGATGCGCCATTCCGCCAGCGTCGCGCGGTCGAGCGAAGGCAGGGCGCCGGCCTCGAATCCGTTCCAGACTTGGTGGCCGTGGCGCAGCGAGGCTGGGGCGCCCAGCCAGTCCAGGAAGGCCGCCAGCTTGACGTGGTGCGCATCGTCGTCCTGGGGATAGATCTGCCAGACCATCGGTGCGCCGGCCCAGATGGCCCGCACGAAGGAGTCTTCGCCCCTGACGAAATTGAGGTCGCAGGCCCACAGCAGGTGGTCGAAGTCCGGCTGCGCAAGATGGGGGAGGCAGGAGATCGACAGCGCGCCGGACCGTTCCACGCCCGTGCCGGCAATCGCCTGGACGGCGCGCGCCGCACGGCCGGGCGTGACCAGCAGCCGCGCCGGTGCCGGCCCGGCCGCGAGCTGGGCCAGCAGGTCCGCCAGCGCCGGCGGCTCATAGCAAAACAGCGAAACCAGCCGCTCGCCCTGCCAATCGATCCCCTGCGCGCCCAGCCAGGCGGTGCGGTCGAAGGCTTCCTGGCGCGCCGACAGGTCCGGCTCGCGCAGCAGGCCGCCCGTGGCAGTCGTGAAGCCCGGATAGTAAAAGCGCTTCGACAGCCCTTCGCCCGGCCCCCGGAACACGGGGGAGGGCAAGCCGTGCAGCCGTTCCACATAAGGCTCGGCCGACAGGTACTCGAGGTTGATCCAGGGCCGCGGCGGCCGGCCATCCGAGGCGGCCTCCGCGAAGCACGCGATCAGCTCAGGCGCCGGATCGCAGCCGAAAGCCTCGATCAGCACATCCGGCGCCGGCCCCTTCGCGGCCTCCAGCACGGCCGCCGGCGCGCGCCAGTCGACCACCTGCACCCCGACATGCCCCGCCGGCGCCATCCACTCCAGCGCCGCGCCATCGTCCACCCAGAGCCGCACGCCGTCGCCCTGCGCCGCCAGCTGGCAGGCCAGCCGCCAGCACACCCCCAGGTCGCCATGGTTGTCGATGACTTTGCAGAAGATGTCCCAGCGCATCATGGCGATTGTGCGGCCCCGGGCAGAGGGCTCAGGGCATCGACCCCAGCACGATCCCCTCACGCCGTGGGTCCGCGCCGCCCGTCAGCACCGTAGCGCCGTCCACCTTCCTGCGAATGATGGTCGAAATGCCGCTGCTCTGCGCGGCGGTCGACACCGTATGGCCGAGCGCCCGCAGCCCGGTGATCAGCGGATCGTTGTTGCCGCCGTTGGACGTGTCGATGGCCGGATGCTCGCCGCCGACGTTGGTAGTCGGGCTGTTGGCTGCACCGAAGTCCACCATCGACGTCGCCTGTTGCGCATCGAGCCCCCAGTCCAGCGCGCCCACCGTGGTCTTGACGACGTACTGGATGATCGTGCCGCCGCCCGGCGATCCGGTGGCCATCAGGAAGTCGCCCGTGTCGCTGCCCTTGAACACCAGCACCGGTGCCATCGTGCTGCGTGGCCGCTTGCCCGGCGCCACGCGGTTGGCCACCGGTACGCCGTCGGCATCGACCGGCGATGCGCTGAAGTCGGTCAACTGGTTGTTCAGCATGATGCCGCGCGCCATGTGATACGAGCCGAGCGTCGACTCGACCGTCGTCGTCATCGTCACCACGTTGCCTTCCTTGTCGACGATGGAGATGTGCGTCGTGCCTTGCTCCACCGTCTTGTCGATGCCCAGCGGCGGCGCGCCGAAGTCGCCGGCGGCGGCCGTGCCCATGCTCTTGTCGAGGCTGATCAGGGCGGCGCGCGAGCTGAGGTAGTTCTTGTTCAGCAGCGTGTCGGGGCTGCCGCCGGGCAGTGGCACGAAGTCGGTGTCGGCCACGTACTTGTCGCGGTCGGCATAGGCCAGGCGCTCGGCCTCGCTCACCAGGTGCACGCCCATCACGGCGGGCTTGCCGCCCTCCAGGTTGATGTTGGTCGGCGGATAGTTGCCGAGCTGGAAATTCTCCAGGATGCCGAGCGTGGACAGCACGCCGATGCCTCCCGACGACGGCGGCGACATGCTGCAGACGTTGTACGTGCGGTAGGTCGCGCACACCGGGTCGCGCCGCTTGGGCTGGTAGCTCGCCAGGTCGGCCAGCGTGGTCTTGCCCGGCGTGATGACCGAGCCGTCGGCGCCTTGGGTCGCCTGGATCTTGGCCACGATGTCCGCCGCGATCGGGCCGGTGTAGAGCGCATCGGCGCCCTTGCTGGCCAGCGCTTTCAGCACGTCGGCATAGGCCGGGTTGGTCAATGTGGTGCCGAGGGGCTTGGGATTGCCGGCGGCGTCGAGGAAGTAGGCGGCAGCCTCGGCGTCGCGCTTCAGGTTGGGTGCCGAGAGCGCGATGGCCGCGGCCATGCGCCCGCCGATCTTGAAGCCGTTGGTCGCGAGATCCGTGCCTTCGCCGAACAGGTCCTTCCAGGGCAACTTGCCGTGGTCGCCATGCGCGAGCGCGAGCATCCGCATCACGCCCGGCGTGCCGATCGAACGGCCGCTGGCTCGGGCATTGGGCAAGGGCGCCGTCTGGTCCGAGGTGTCGTCGACGTAGCGCAGGTAGTTGCCGGTGGCGGCGGCGGGCGCGGTCTCGCGGCCGTCATAGGCCTGGACCTTCTTCGTCCTGGCGTCGTAGTGCAACAGGAAGGCGCCGCCGGCCAGGCTGCTCGATTGCGGCTCGACCAGGCCCAGCACCGCTTGCACCGCGATGGCCGCGTCCATCGCGCTGCCGCCGGCCTTGAGCACATTGCATCCGGCACGGGTGGCCAGCGGATGGTTGGCCACCACCATGTAGCTCTTGGCCGTGACCACCTTGCGCCCGGTGATGTAGCCGGAAGCAGGTTCCGGCAGGGCGGGGTCGCCGGCCAGGCCGGATCCGACCGTGACCGCGGCGCCCGATGCGCTGGTGGCCTCGCAACTGCTGTCCACCGCCGCGGGCGGCTGCGGCGTGATGGGGAAGTAGTAGCCGTGGTTGGAGTCCCCGCCGCAGCCGGCGAGAACGAAGGACAAGGCGACCGGTGTAGCAAGCCACCAGCGATGTTGGGTTTTCATGAGGCAATCCATCTTTGTTTTAACGACGCCGCGGCGCGTTGCACCGTGGCCCTCCCGCGTACCGCACGGGGCGTGCGGCAGCCGGAACATCCTGCTTCAGAAAATGCCGTGAGACAAGGCCGACACTACCGATGCGCAGTAGGTCCCGAGCATCGCCGGGCCGCCCCCACGGTGCGAGGACCCTCGGGGACAGCGAGAAAAAGCCAGTGCCGAGCGGTGGGAGCACCCTGATCCTGTTTGCAGGCCAAGCCACAATATCCGCCATGTCAGACGTGCATTCCGATCAACTCCTCAGCGAAGTCGCGGCCTTGCCGCAATTGCCAGGCGTCTACCGCTACTTCGATGCGGCCGGCGCGGTGCTCTATGTGGGCAAGGCGCGCAACCTGAAGAAGCGCGTGGCCAACTACTTCCAGAAGAGCCACGGCGGCACGCGCATCGGCCACATGATCAGCAAGATCGCGCGCATGGAGACGACCGTGGTGCGCTCCGAGGCCGAGGCGTTGCTGCTCGAGAACAACCTCATTAAGACGCTCAAGCCCAAATACAACATCCTGTTCCGGGACGACAAGAGCTACCCCTACCTGAAGATCGCCTCGCACACCTACCCGCGCCTGGCCTACTACCGCGGCGCGACCGACCGCAAGCATCGCTACTTCGGCCCCTACCCGAGCGCCTGGGCGGTGAAGGAGTCGATCCAGTTGCTGCAGAAGGTGTTCAAGCTGCGCACCTGCGAGGACACCGTCTATGCCAACCGCACCCGGCCCTGCCTGCTCTACCAGATCAAGCGCTGCACCGGCCCCTGCGTGGGCTACATCACGCCCGAGGCCTATGCGCAGGACGTGGCCAATGCCGAATCCTTCTTGATGGGCGACACGCAAGCCGTGCTCGGCCAACTGGAAGCCCGCATGACCGCGCATGCCGAGAAGCTCGAATTCGAACAGGCGGCCGAACTGCGCAACCAGATGGCGGCCATCTCGCGCGTGCTGCACCAGCAGTCGATCGAGATCGCATCGGACAAGGACGTCGACATCCTGGCCGTCAAGGTGCAGGGCGGCAAGGCCTGCGTCAACCTGGCGATGGTGCGCGGCGGCCGGCACCTCGGCGACCGTGCCTACTTTCCGGTGCACGTGGAAGACGCGTCGCTGGTCCACCCCGACGAGCTGGACGAAGGCAGCACGCCCGCCGTGCTCGACTCTGTCGAGGTCCAGGTGCTCGAGGCCTTCATCGCCCAGCACTACATCGACGTGCCCGTGCCCGCCACGCTGGTGCTCAGCGAACAGGTGAGCCGCGCGCTCATCGAGGCGGTGTCGCAGCAGGCCGGCGTGCGCGTCACGGCCGTGTTCCAGCCGCGCGAGCAGCGCCGCCATTGGCTGGAGATGGCGCAGACCAATGCGGGCCTGCAGCTGGCCCGCCTGCTGGCGGAAGAGGGCTCGCAGCAGGCCCGCACACGTTCGTTGGTGGACGCGCTGGAACTCGCGCCAGACGACCTCGACGCCCTGCGCATCGAATGCTTCGACATCTCGCACACGGCCGGCGAGGCCACGCAGGCCTCTTGCGTGGTGTTCGAGAAGCATGCGATGCAGAACCGCGAATACCGCCGCTTCAACATCGAAGGCATCACGCCCGGCGACGACTATGCCGCCATGCGCCAGGTGCTGACGCGCCGCTACGGCCGCCTCGCCGAAACCATGGCCGCCGAGACCGACGCCCCCACGCCCGGTGACGGCGGCGGCGCTGACGCACCCGCCGGCACCAAGGCTGCGCGCATGCCCGACCTAGTGCTGGTCGACGGCGGCAAGGGCCAGGTCTCGATGGCGCGCGAAGTCTTCAGCGAGCTGGGCCTGCCACTGTCGTTGATCGTCGGTGTCGAGAAGGGCGAGGGCCGCAAGGTCGGTCTGGAAGAACTCGTGTTCGCCGATGGCCGCGAAAAGGTCTACCTCGGCCGCGACTCCGCCGCCCTCATGCTGGTCGCCCAGATCCGCGACGAGGCGCACCGCTTCGCCATCACCGGCATGCGGGCCCGGCGCGCCAAGGTCCGCGTGGGCGGCAGTCAGTTGGAAGACATTCCCGGCATCGGCCCCAAGCGGCGCGCCCGCTTGCTACAACGCTTCGGCGGAATCCGCGGCGTTGCAGCAGCCAGCGTCGAGGACATCGCATCGGTCGAAGGCATTGCCCTGGACCTTGCGGAAGACATCTACAGGGCCCTTCACTAGTCCAGCCCCAAGGCCACGCTAATGCGATCCTCGCTGGTGGCGTGAACAGCCTCCAATCCAAGTCACAATCAAGCGCTATGTTCTGGACCCTGCCAACCATCATGACCTGGACGCGCATCGTCGCGATTCCCCTGATTGTCGGTGTGTTCTACCTGCCCATTGCCGAGCCGATGCGCAACCTCATGGCCACGGTGATGTTCGTCGTCTTCGCCGCGACCGACTGGCTCGACGGCTACCTGGCCCGCAAGCTCAACCAGACCTCCTCCTTCGGCGCCTTCCTCGATCCGGTGGCGGACAAGTTCCTGGTCTGCGCCTCCTTGCTGGTGCTGGTGCACCTGCAGCGCGCCGACGTCTTCGTGGCACTCATCATCATCGGCCGCGAGATCGCGATCTCGGCGCTGCGCGAATGGATGGCCCAGATCGGAGCGAGCAAGAGCGTGGCCGTGCACATGGTCGGCAAGGTCAAGACGGTGGTGCAGATGGTGGCGATTCCGTTCCTCCTCTACCACGGCGTCCTGTTCGGCGTGATCAACACGAACTGGTGGGGACAAGTCCTGATCTGGATCTCCGCCGTGCTCACCGTCTGGTCGATGGTCTATTACCTGCAGAAGGCGCTGCCCGAAATCCGGGCCCGCGCCAAATGACGGCCGGAGGTCGCGACACCGCCTGGCTTCGCATGATGCCGGCGGTCTTCGTGCTGATCTGGAGCACCGGCTTCATCGTGGCGCGCTATGGCATGCCCTATGCGCCGCCGCTCAAGTTCCTGGCGGTTCGCTACGCCTTCTCGGTGCTCTGCTTCGGGTTGTGGATTGCCGTCGCGCGGGTCGCATGGCCGCAGAAGCGGGAACAGTGGCTTCACCTCATGGTCACCGGCATCCTGATGCAGGCAGGCTACCTGGGCGGCGTTTGGGCCGCGGTCAAGGCCGGCATGGGCTCAGGGCTCATCGCCTTGCTGGTCGGCATCCAGCCCGTGCTGACGGCCGTGTGGCTGTCGCTCAATGGCGGGGCCATCACCAGGCGCCAATGGGCCGGACTGCTGCTCGGCTTCGCGGGCCTGGTGCTGGTGGTGTCGCGCAAGCTGGGGCAGGGCGGCGAGGTCACCATCGTCAGCATGAGCCTGGCCATTCTGGCGCTGCTGTCGATCACGGCCGGCACGCTCTACCAGAAGCGCTTCGTCGAACCTTGCGATGTGCGCAGCGCCAGCGCGGTGCAGCTTGCAGCGGCACTTGTCGTGACCTTGCCATTCGCACTGCTTGAAAGCGATGCCATCGTCTGGAATGCGGCGGTGATGGGTTCGCTAGCATGGTCGGTCCTGGCGCTGTCGCTGGGAGGCAGCTCGCTGCTCTACATGCTGATCCAGCGCGGCACCGCGACAGCGGTGACCAGCCTGCTGTACCTGGTGCCGCCGACCACCGCGGTCATGGCCTGGCTGCTGTTCGATGAACCCATCACCCTGACGACCCTGGCCGGCATCGCGATGACGGCCGTTGGCGTCAGCCTGGTGGTGCGCGGGGACGGCGCGCCGGCTTAGCGCCGCGACGTGCGGCCTTCACCCCGGCCGCCGGCTCGACCCTCCACGGCTCGGCACGAAACGCCTCTGCCAGGAAGTCGATCAGCAGACGCACGCGGCGCGGCGTCTTCGGGCGCCACGGCGCGATCCAGTGAATGTCCGCGTCGGGCATCGCATACTGCGGGAGCACCTGCACCAGTTCGCCCGAGGCCAGTTGCGGCGCAATGTCCCAGAGGCTGCGCAGCATGATCCCGCGCCCCTCCAGGCACCAGTCGCGCACCATCTCGCCCGAGTTGCTGGCGAGTGTGCCGCGCACGCGAACGCGCTCCGTGCTGCCGTCGCGCGAATGCTTCAAGGTCCAGAGATCGACCGGCCGTTGCAGGGCATTGGCGTTCTCACGCGTCACCAGGCATTCGTGTTCCGCCAGCGCCTGCATGTCGGCTGGCGACCCGCGCCGGTCCAGATACCGAGGCGCCGCGGCCAGCACGCGCTGGTTGCGCGCGATGCGACGCGCCACCCAATCGCTCGCGTGCCGGCTCTGCACGCTCCACAGCCACACAGCGCCGTCATACCCTTCGGCCCCCAGGTCGGGCAGTTGCTCGGTCAGGTGAAGATCGATCCGCAACCCCGGATGCTTCGCCTGGAATGCCGCAACCGCAGGGCCGACCCAAAGCCGCCCGAAGCCAAACGTCGCCACCAGCCGCAAGGAGCCGCTCAACGCGTTCTGCCGCTCCGACAGTTCCGTTTCCAGCGCGGCGAAACCCTCCAGCAGGCCATCGGCCCGCAAGCAAAGCGCCTCGCCCTCGGCCGTCAGGCTCAGTCGCCGCGTCGTGCGCTCGAACATGCGCTGGCCCAGTCGCGCCTCCAGCGCACCCAGCCGCTTGGTCACGACCGAAGGCACCACGCCCAGCGCAAGCGCCGCCCCGGCCAGACTTCCTTGCGTGCGAATGCCCTGCATCAGTTCAAGATCGTCGCGATCGATTCGTGCCATTTGAGAAAGTATCGGTTCGCAGATTGTTGCTTGATGCGTGCTGGCGCGCAACGCACAATCTTCCTGTGCTCAATACATTCACCCCCTTCGATGTTCAACGCGGCCCGGTCCGCCTTCATGGCCGCATCGGCGGCCAAGGCGCACCGCTTCTGCTGTTGCACGGCCATCCCCAGACCCACGTGATCTGGCATCGCCTGGCCCCATTGCTCGCGCAGCGCTTCACGCTCGTCATGATGGACTTGCGCGGCTATGGCGACTCCAGCCGACCCATCGCCGACGCCGACCACGCTGCCTACAGCAAGCGCGAGATGGCGCTCGACGCGCTGGCCGTGATGCAGCACCACGGCTTCGATCGCTTCAGCGTGCTCGCACATGACCGCGGCGCGCGCGTGGCGCATCGGCTCGCCGTGGACCATGTGGACGCGGTCGATCGCATGTTGCTTCTCGACATCGCGCCCACACTGGCGATGTACCGCGACACCAGCGAGGCCTTCGCGCGTGCCTACTGGCACTGGTTCCTGCTGATCCAGCCGCCGCCCTTGCCCGAGGCGTTGATCGAGTCCGGGCCGGCACGTTATGTACGCAGTGTGATGGGCAGTCGTCACGCCGGCCTCGCGCCGTTCGCGCCCGAAGCGCTCGCCGAATACGAGCGTTGCGCCGCGATCGAAGGCACGGCCCATGCCATCTGCGAGGACTATCGCGCCTCCGCATCGATCGACCTCGAACACGACCGCGCCGACATCGCCGCAGGTCGATTGCTCACCCAACCCCTGCAGGTGCTGTGGGGCGAGCACGGTGCGGTCGGCCGCTGCTTCGACGTGCTGTCGTTGTGGCGTGAGCGCGCGCTCAATGTGTCCGGCCACGCGTTGCCGTGCGGCCACTACCTTCCCGAAGAGGCGCCGCAAGCCATTACCGACGCGGCCCTCGCATTCTTTCAATAACGATTCCTGGAGACCAAGAATGAGCACCCAACGCATCGCAGTCATCGCCGGCGACGGCATCGGCAAGGAAACCATGCCCGAGGGCATCCGCGTGCTCGACGCGGCCGCGCGCAAGTTCGGCATCGACCTGAAGTTCGATCACTTCGACTTCTCGAGTTGGGACTACTGCGAGAAGCACGGCAAGATGCTTCCCGACAACTGGAAGGACCAGATCGGCGGACACGATGCCATCCTGTTCGGCGCGGTCGGCTGGCCCGAGAAGATCCCGGACCACGTGTCGCTGTGGGGCTCGCTTCTGCTCTTCCGCCGCGAGTTCGACCAGTACATCAACCTGCGTCCCGCGCGCCTCATGCCCGGCATCACGGCACCCGTGGTCCGTCGCGACGGATCGCCGCGTCAACCCGGCGAGATTGACATGTACATCGTTCGCGAGAACACCGAGGGCGAGTACTCCAGCATCGGCGGGCGCATGTACGAAGGCACGCCTCGGGAGATCGTGATTCAGGAAACGGTCATGTCGCGCATCGGCGTCGATCGGGTGCTCAAGTTTGCATTCGAACTCGCCCAGTCGCGACCCAAGAAGCATTTGACAAGTGCAACCAAATCCAACGGCATCTCCATCACGATGCCGTACTGGGACGAGCGCGTTGCCGCCATGGCCAAGGACTATCCCGGCGTCGAACTGGACAAGTTCCACATCGACATCCTCACCGCGCATTTCGTGCAGCGCCCCGACTTCTTCGACGTCGTGGTCGCCAGCAATCTGTTCGGTGACATCCTGTCCGATCTCGGCCCCGCGTGCACCGGCACCATCGGCATCGCGCCCAGCGCCAACCTCAACCCGCAACGCACCACGCCCTCCCTGTTCGAACCCGTGCACGGCTCTGCCCCCGACATCGCCGGCAAGGGCATCGCCAATCCGATCGGGCAGATCTGGTGCGGCGCGATGATGCTCGAATTCCTCGGCCACAAGGACGCGCACGATGCGATCCTGGCTGCAATCGAGGCCGTGCTGGCCCCGCAAAGTGGCGCGCCACGCACGCCGGACATCGGTGGAACGGCAGGCACTATCGACCTTGGAAAGGCGATCGCCGAAGCGCTTTGAAAGCAGTTCGCGAAAGGCCTCTAAAATTGCGGGTGCCGTAGGTCCGCCCGGCGTGATGTCTTATTGACACTCCGGAGACCAGTGGCTTTAATCGTTGTCGGCAGTGCGCTGCCGACGCGCCGAAACTGTCTCCCTCCTTCTCGCACCGCGCAGCGCGGCACCACTGCGGGGTCGGTCATGCCATCGGCGATACCTGACAACTTTTTTCCGACAAGAGGCCCTTGTGAACAAGACCGAACTGATTGAGCACATCGCAAAGAATGCCGATATTTCCAAAGCAGCCGCTACCCGTGCACTCGAATCCACCATTGGCGCGATACGCACGACCTTGAAAAAGGGCAACTCCGTGTCCCTCGTGGGATTTGGTACTTTCGCTGTCGGCAAGCGTGCCGCGCGCACAGGTCGTAACCCGCGTACCGGCGCTGCGATTAAAATCAAGGCCGCCAAGATCCCCAAGTTCCGTCCCGGCAAGGCGCTGAAAGATGCGCTGAACTGAGACATCGTTTTCGGTGGGGTGCTTAGCTCAGCTGGTAGAGCGGCGCCCTTACAAGGCGTAGGTCGGGGGTTCGAGCCCCTCAGCACCCACCACCCGATGCAAAGGCGAACAGGTTGTTCGCCTTTTTTGTTGCCTGAGTTCGGGCCGCGTTCGATAGAGAGAGTGCTCAATGTTTGATTTCTTCCGCAAGCACAACAAGATCGTCATGGTGTTCTTGTTCTTGCTGATCATTCCGTCGTTCATCTGGTTCGGCGTCGGGGATCGCTACGACAAATCCAACCGTGGCGAGAAGGTTGCGAGCGTCGACGGCCACGACATCACGCGGCCCGAATGGGAGCAGCAGCACCGCGTGGAAGTCGATCGCATCCGCCAGCAGAATCCGAATGTCGATGTGGCCATGTTCGACACCGATGCGGCCAAGTACGCCACCCTCGAGCGCCTGGTGCGCGATCGGGTGCTGCAAGCCGCAGCGGCCAATACCCACATGACGGTCTCGGAAGACAAACTGGCCCGCGTGTTCGCGGCGGACCAGGGCCTGGCCATGTTCCGTGGTGCGGATGGCAAGTTCGACCGCGCCTTGTTCCAGCGCGCCACGCAGCAGACGCCCGAGCAATACGAAGCCTCGGTGCGCGCGGGCCTCGCCACGCAACAGGTGCTGGGAGGCGTTGCCGCTTCGGCCTTTGCCACCAAGGCGCAAGCCGATGCAACACTCAATGCGTTCTATGACCGCCGCGAAGTGCAGGTGGCCCGTTTCAATCCGACCGATTTCGCCAGCAAGGTCACGGTCAGCGACGCGGACCTGGATGCCTGGTACAAGGACCACAAGGCACAGTTCCAGGCACCGGAGCAGGCCGACGTCGAATACGTCGTGCTGGACCTGGATTCGGTCAAGAAGAACATCGCCGTCAGCGAAGCCGACCTCAAGACCTACTACGAGCAGAACAAGGCGCGCTTCGGCACCAAGGAAGAGCGCCGCGCCAGCCACATCCTGATTACCGCGCCGGCCAGTGCACCTGCCGCCGACCGCGAGAAGGCCAAGGCAAAGGCCGAACAGTTGCTGGCCGAAGTGAAGAAATCCCCCGCCAGCTTTGCCGACATCGCACGCAAGAATTCGCAGGACCCCGGCTCCGCCGAAAAGGGCGGGGACCTGGACTTCGTGAAGCGTGACGGCACGATGGTCAAGCCCTTCGAGGACGCGATGTTCTCGCTGAAGAAGGGCGAGATCAGCGGCCTGGTGGAAACCGAGTTCGGCTACCACATCATCGAGGTCACCGACATCAAACCGGAGACCACGCCTTCCTTCGAGCAGGTGCGGACGCGCATGGAGGACGAGGCCCGCGCGCAAATGGCGACGCAGGAATTCGCCAAGGCGGCCGAGTCGTTCACCGACATGGTCTTCCAGCAACCGGACAGCCTGCAACCGGTGGCGGACAAGTTCAAGCTCAAGATCCAGACGGCCACCGATGTCGCGCGCACGCCGCCGGCCACCCTGACGGGCCCCTTGGCCAACCGCAAGTTCCTCGATGCGCTGTACGCGGCGGATACGCGCGAACGCAAGCACAACACCGAAGCCGTCGAAGTCGGTCCCAGCCAGCTCGCATCCGGACGCATGACCAAGTACATGGCAGCGCGCACGCTCGAGTTTGCCGAGGTCAAGGACAAGGTGCGTACGGCGTTGATCGCCGAGCGTGCCGGCGCACTGGCCAAGGCCGAGGGCGAGGCCAAGCTCAAGGCGTGGCAAGCCGATGCGGCAGGCGCGAAGCTGACGGAGCCCGTGACGATCTCGCGGCTTGAACCGCAGTCGCTGCCAGCGCCGGTCGTGGAAGGTGCGTTGCGCGCCGACACGACCAAGCTGCCGGCCTGGGCCGGTGTCGACATCGGCGCGCAAGGCTATGTGGTGGTCCGCGTGAACAAGGTGGTGCCGCGCGAGGCGCCCAAGCCGGAGCAGGCGGCGCAAGAGATCGGACAGTTCTCGCAGATCGTTTCCAGCGCGGAGAGCAACGCCTACTATGAGTTGCTGAAGCAACGTTACAAGGCAGAAATCAGCGTTCCGAAGCCTGCGGCGGCAACACAGTAAATTTTGACGCTATAATTGAAGGCTCTTTGGTGGCTGTAGCTCAGCTGGTAGAGTCCCAGATTGTGATTCTGGTCGTCGTGGGTTCGAGTCCCATCAGCCACCCCAAAACATCCTGAAACGCGCCCGTCTGTCCGACGGGCGCGTTTTTTTGCGTCTGCCGGTTGGAAGCATTATTTTTTTGAATTAGAATTTTTTCTTTTCAAAATAGAGAAAGCAGGCCAAATGTCCTCTCTTGCCGATATCAATTCCCAGATCAAGAAGCACGACGAGCAGATCGCGCAATTGCGCAAGCAAGCCGAGGAGCTTCGCAACCAGGAGCGTGCCGCCGTCATCGAGGACGTGCGCGCGAAGATTGCGGAATACGGCCTGAGCGCTGCTGATCTGAAACTCGTGGCGCGTGGTGCTGCTGGCAAACGCGCTGGTGCAGCACCCGCAAAGGCCGCTGTCAAATACCGTGGTCCGAATGGCGAAGGTTGGTCGGGTGGCCGTGGCCGCAAGCCGCGTTGGGTGACCGAGGCCCTGGCAGCCGGCAAGTCGCTCTCCGATTTCGAAATCTGATCTCAGCACTGGCCTCAAAAGAAAAGCCCGCATCGCGGGCTTTTTCAATGGTGAGCCGCCATCGAACGGCGACGCGGGTTCGCTGCCTCAGTTGACCATCACCAGCTTGCCCTTGACGCCGCGTGACCCCATGTGGGCATAGGCGGCCTTCAGGTCTGCCATGGGCATCGTGCTGTCGATCACGGGCTTGATCTTGCCCTGGCCATACCATTGGGCCAATTCGGCCATCATCGCCGCATTGGCCTTGGGCTCCCTTTTGGCAAAGTCACCCCAGAACACGCCCACCAGCGATGCACCCTTGAGCAGCATCAAATTGAAGGGCAGCGCGGGAATGGGGCCCGATGCGAATCCGACCACCAAATAGCGGCCGCGCCACCCGATCGAGCGGAAAGCGGGCTCGGCAAAATCACCGCCCACCGGGTCGTAAATGACGTCGGGGCCTTTGCCATCGGTCGCGGCTTTGATGGCATCGCGGAAACCGTTCGGCAACGCATGTGTCGTGTAATTGATGGTGATATCCGCACCGATGGACTTGGAGAGTTCGCATTTCTCATCGGTCGACGCGGCCGCAATCACGCGGGCGCCGGCGGCCTTGGCAATCTGGATTGCAGCCGTGCCGACACCGCCGGCCGCGCCCAATATCAACACGGTCTCGCCGGCTTTGAGTTGGGCCCGGTCCATCAATGCATGCCACGACGTGGCATAGATCATGATGAAAGCGGCCGCATCCACATGCCCGAAGCCATCGGGCAAAGGCATGCAGAGCGCCGCGGGCGCCAGCGTATGCGTGCCGAAGCCGCCGGTGCCGGACAGGCAGGCCACGTTCTGGCCCACCTTGAGGTGAGTCACACCTTCACCGACTGCCTGTACGACGCCAGCGTATTCCGAGCCCGGCACGAAGGGCAACTGCGGCTTCATCTGGTACTTGTTCTGGACGATGAGCAGGTCCGGAAAGTTCAGGCTGGCGGCCTTGATCTCGATCAACACCTGGCCGGGGCCGGGTTGCGGTGTCGGAAGTTCCTTCCAGGTCAGCGCATCGACGCCAATCGGGTTTTCGCAAAGCCATGCGTGCATGTCAGGCCTCCCGCCGGGCCGTCACGAGGGAGGCTGCGCCCCCGCGGGGGGCAATGAACACACGAAGTGATGAATGTGGGGGCATGGGTTGAGTCTCCTTTGAGGGCGGCCATGATACGGTTGCCGGCCGCGGGCCCAATGTCTCTGGCGTGACCGGGTGCAACCCTAGAATGCCGCCACAACGCCATGAAAATTCTCATCTCCAACGACGACGGTTACCAGGCACCAGGCATCGTCGCACTGCACGACGCACTCAAGGACATCGCCGACGTCGAGGTCGTCGCACCGGAACACAACAACAGCGCCAAGTCGAATGCATTGACGCTGGCGGCACCGCTCTATGTGCATGCGGCGCACAACGGCTTCCGGTATGTGACCGGCACGCCCGCGGACTGCGTCCACATTGCGCTGAAAGGCCTGCTGGGCTACCGGCCGGACCTGGTCGTCTCAGGCATCAACAATGGCGCCAACATGGGGGACGACACGATCTATTCAGGGACCGTGGGTGCGGCCATGGAGGCGTACCTCTTCGGCATCCCGGCGATTGCGTTCTCGCAGACGGAGAAGGGTTGGGCGCACATCGAAGCCGCGGCGGAAGTCGCGCGGCGGCTGGTGCTGCAGATCGAGCGCGAGCGCATGCTCGAAGGGCCGGCCTTCCTGCTCAACGTGAACGTGCCGAACCTGCCGTTTGCCGAATTGCAGGCCACCAAGGTCTGCCGGCTCGGGCGGCGCCATTCGGCGGAGAAGGTCATCACGCAAGACAGCCCGCGTGGCGAAACCATGTACTGGATTGCCGGTGCCGGCAGCGCCAAGGACAGCGGAGAAGGCACGGATTTCCATGCCGCGTCGCTGGGCCATGTCGCGCTGACGCCATTGCAGATCGACCTCACCGATCACGCCAACCTCGGCGCCTGGCGCGACGCGGTCGCACGCCTCACCAGCTGATGGCCACGCAGCGCCCGAGTTTCCCGGTCCGGCTCAAGCCGACCACGTCCGCCGTCTTGCAGGGTCGCACTTCCGCCGTTCCGGTGCGGCCTGCCGTGCTCAGCAGCACGCCTTCGATGGCGTCCGACGCGGTACGCGCCCGCATGGTGCAGAAGCTTGCGGCGCAAGGCATTGCCGACACGCGCGTCCTGCGCGCCATGGGTGCCGTGGAACGCCATCGTTTCGTCGACAGCGCGCTGGTCAACCAGGCCTACGAAGACACGAGCTTGCCGATCGGCCTCGGCCAGACCATTTCCAAGCCCAATGTCGTGGCCCGCATGGTCGAGTTGCTGCTCGGCGCGCCGGCCTTGAATGGCAAGCCGAACGATCGACTCGGACGCGTGATGGAGATCGGCACCGGATGCGGCTACCAGGCCGCGGTGCTGAGCCATGTGGCGAGCGAGGTCTACAGCATCGAGCGCCTGCGCGGCTTGCACGAGAAGGCGCGTTCGAACCTGCGGCCGTTTCGTCTGGCGACAGTGCACCTGTTGCTGGGCGACGGCATGATCGGCTATGCGAAGGGTGCGCCGTATGCCGGCATCATCGCGGCCGCCGGTGGCGAGTCAGTGCCGGAAGAATGGATTTCGCAGATCGCTGTCGGTGGGCGTATCGTGGCGCCCACACACGCCGTCTCAGGCGGACAAGCGCTGGTCGTGATTGACAAAACCGCCGCCGGCGTGCAGCGCCGCGTTCTTGAGGCGGTCCACTTTGTCCCCCTAAAATCGGGAATTGCTTGAAGGAAGAACTAATGCAGGGTATTGGCAATCGGAGCTGGGTCGCCGGCGTTTCGCTGGGGTTGACGCTCGTGATTGCGGGTTGTGCCACGCCACGCAGTCCCGCACCCGTTGAGGACCGCGGGGTGATGACGAGGACACCGGCGCCTTCCGCGCCTGTCGTCGCCAACCCCGGTGGCTCGCCATTGACCGTTGACCAGCAGGGCCGCCCCCTGGCGGGCATCGAGAACTATGGCAAGCCCGGTTATTACGCGGTGCGTCCGGGCGACACCATTCGCCGCATCGGTGCCGACACCGGACAGCGCTGGCAGGACGTTGCCCGCTGGAACAACCTGGAGAACCCCGACCAGATCGAAGTGGGTCAGGTCCTGCGCGTCATCCCGCCGCTTGGCAACGTGGCCACCGTGCCGGCGACCGTCGGCCCGACCCCGCCGGTCACCCCGGCCGTGGTCACGGCACCGGCCGCCGCATCGACCGGAGCCGCAAGTGCAGCCGCCGTGGCCGCAGCCGCTGCAGCAAGCACGCCGGCGGCAAGTACACCCGTCAAGCCGCCGGTCACGACCTCATCCGTCGCGCCTGCGGCAGCGGCTTCTGGCGACGAGGACGTCGGCTGGATCTGGCCGGCGCAGGGCAGCCTGGTCGCGGGCTTCGATGAAGTAAAGAACAAGGGCCTGGACATTGCCGGCAAGGCTGGCGAACCAGTGCTTGCGGCCGCTGATGGTCAGGTGGTGTACGCGGGTGCCAACCTGCGCGCCTATGGCAACCTGATCATTCTGAAACACAACAGTACCTACCTCACGGCGTACGCGCACAATCAGACGCTGCTGGTCAAGGAAGACCAGACGGTGCAAAAGGGCCAGAAGATCGCCGAGATGGGTAACAGCGGGACTGACCGCGTCAAGTTGCATTTCGAGATTCGCCGTCAAGGCAAGCCGGTCGATCCGGCGCGCTACCTGCCGCCTCGATAGCGACCGTGCCCGACGCCCAACACAGGGGCGCGGGCGGTGGATACCCCATGTGCTGATCTCACACAACGCCTGCGATTACCGCAGGCGCGGAGGGAACAGATGGCGTCCCAGAGCGACGAAGACCCGCAGCGCCTCCCGGGTCGGGAACCATTACAGGGGCTTGAAGGTGGCGACTCGCTGACTCGCTACCTTCGTGACGTTCGGCGCACGCAACTCTTCACTTCCGCCGAAGAGTTCCAGACCGCATCGGCGGCGCGCGCCGGCGACTTTTCGGCGCGCCAGTCGATGATCGAGCACAACCTGCGGCTGGTGGTCAACATTGCCAAGGGATACCTCGGCCGAGGGGTGCCGCTCGCCGATCTCATCGAAGAGGGCAATCTCGGATTGATGCACGCCATCAACAAGTTCGAACCGGAGCGTGGCTTTCGCTTCTCGACCTATGCGACTTGGTGGATACGTCAATCGACCGAGCGGGCCGTGATGAATCAAGGCCGTGCGATCCGGTTGCCGGTGCACGTGGTGCGTGAATTGCAGCAGGTGCTTCGTGCGCGACGAACGCTCGAAGGCGATCCGGAGTTCGTGGCGCGTCGACCGGACGGCGTTCGTGTCGAGGACATTGCCGCGCTGTTGGGGCGCGACATCCAGGAGGTGAGCGCATTGCTGGTATTGGCCGAGACGCCGCGCTCGCTTGGCGCGGGCGGCGAGCACGGCGGCGAGGACGGTTTGAGCGTGGCCGACACGGTGGCATCGGATGACAATGCCACCGATCCGTCCGGCGTGACGCATTCGCACGAAGTCGAGCAGCTGCTCAACAACTGGATCGAGGCGCTCAGTTGCCGCGAGCGCGAAGTGCTGGAAGGCCGCTATGGCTTGCACGACCGCGAGCCCGAAACGCTCGAAATACTGAGCGTGCGCCTTGGCCTCACGCGCGAGCGGGTGCGCCAGATCCAGAACGAGGCACTGGCCAAGATGCGCCGCCACCTGATGCGCGCGGGTATTGGCCGCGACGCGCTTTTTTGAAGTGACCCATGCTCAGCGGCCGTGCAATGCGCCTGGCGCCTCGTCCGTGCCGAACCGGCAGGCGCCGTCGGCGCATCCCGCGCTGAGACAATGGGCGCATGACAACAGAAACAGCAGAGAAGAAAGTCCCGCCACTCCCCGACGAATGGCTGCAGGTCGAATCGCTCGACCTCGACGCGCAAGGCGTGGCGCACAGGTCCGATGGCAAGGTGGTTTTCATCGAAGGCGCACTGCCTTTCGAGGAAGTGCAGATCAAGGTATTGCGAAAGAAGAACAACTGGGAGCAGGGCGTGCTCACCGCGTTGCAGCGCGAGTCGCCGCAGCGCGTGCGGCCGGGCTGCAAGCATTTCGGCCTGCATCCGGGCGCATGCGGCGGTTGCAAGATGCAGCACCTCGATGCTGCCGCGCAGGTGGCCGTCAAGCAGCGCGCACTGGAGGATGCGCTGTGGCATCTCGGAAAGGTCAAGCCTGACAACATGTTGCGGCCGCTGGAAGGTCCGTCGTGGCACTATCGCTACCGCGCGCGGCTGTCGGTGCGGCACGTGATCAAGAAGGGCGTGGTGCTGATCGGGTTCCACGAGCGCAAGAGCAGCTATGTGGCCGACATGACCGAGTGCCCGGTGCTGCCGGCGCAAGTCAGCGATCTGCTGGTGCCGCTGCGCGGCCTCATCGATTCGATGGAAGCGCGCCAGACCTGCCCGCAGATCGAACTGGCCTGCGGGGATGCGCCCGGCGGCACGACGCTCGGCGTGATTGCACTGGTGCTGAGGCACCTCGAGCCGCTGTCCGCCACTGACATTGCGCGGCTCCGCGCCTTTGCCCTCGCACACCCCGGCGTCCAGTGGTGGCTGCAGGCCAAGGGCCCGGAAACGGTCAAGTTGCTCGACGAAGGCGGTGCGCCGCTGTCGTACGACTTGCCGGATTTCGGCATCCGCATGCCGTTCAAGCCCACCGACTTCACGCAGGTCAATCCGCACATCAACCGTGTGCTCGTCACGCGCGCCTTGCGCATGCTCGACGTGCGCCGCGAGGAACGCGTGATCGACTGGTTCTGCGGACTGGGCAACTTCACGCTGCCGCTGGCCACGCAGGCCGGCGAAGTGCTGGGCATCGAGGGCAGCGATACGCTGGTGGCGCGCGCCAACGAGAACTTCAAGCGGAATCGGGCGAACGCATCCGACAGCCGTCCGCTGAGCCCGACCCGGTTCGTCTCGCGCAACCTGTTCGAGATGACGCCCGAAATGCTGATCGCCGATGGCCGAGCGGATCGCTGGCTGGTCGACCCGCCGCGCGAAGGCGCCTTCGCGCTGGCCAAGGCGGTGGCCGAGTTGCACCAGGAACCTGAACGCCGCGGCGACTGGGCGCCACCGAAGCGCATCGTCTACGTGAGTTGCAACCCGGCCACGTTGGCACGCGACGCCGGCTTGCTGGTGCATCAAGGCGGCTACCGCTGCAGCCACGCCGGCGTGATCAACATGTTCCCGCACACGGCGCACGTTGAGTCGATGGCCGTGTTCGATCTCGAATAGTTCGCGTCCCAAATGACAAAAGGGGCCGAACGGCCCCTTTGTTGTCTGCGCTCTTGCGACTCAGTCTCGTTCGCCACCAAAGATGCCCAGCAGTGCCAGCAGGCTCTGGAACACATTGAACAAGTCGAGGTAGAGCGACAGCGTCGCGCTGATGTAGTTGGTTTCCCCGCCATCCATGATCTGCTTGAGGTCATACAGGATGTAGGCAGAGAAGATGCCGATGGCTGCGACCGAGATGGCCAGCATGCCGGCCGTGGAGCCGACGAACACGTTGATGATCGACCCGACGAACAACACCATCACGCCGACGAAGAGGAACTTGCCCATGCCCGACAGGTCGCGCTTGATCACTGTTGCAAGCGAAGCCATCACGAAGAAGACGCCGGCCGTGCCGCCGAATGCGGTCATGACGAGTTCAGAGCCGTTCTTGAAGCCCAGTACCTGCGCAATCAGGCGCGAGAGCATCAGGCCCATGAAGAAGGTGAAGCCAAGCAACACCGGCACGCCGGCGGCCGAGTTTTTCGTCTTTTCAATGGCAAAGATGAAGCCGAATGCGCCTGCGAGGAAGACGATCAGGCCGAAGCCGCCACTGAGGCTCGCGGTGATGCCAGTCTGCACGCCGATCCACGCGCCCAGCACGGTCGGGATGAGGCTGAGGGTCAACAGCCAATAGGTGTTGCGCAGGACGCGCTGGCGCTCGGCCTGCGGCAGCGCCTGGCTGTAGCCGGCGGCGACGTCGATGGAAGTGACGCGGTCGTTCATCTTGAAATACTCCTTTGGTACTGCTGACTGCAATTGGGTGCATTTTAGAGCGCGACAAGGGGTCTGCAGCAAAAACCGCGCCGGCCTGTCGCCGTTATGCTTGTAGGTTCACTTCGCAAACCACATCGATCATGAAGACCAAGTCCTATCTCGAACTTGCCGACGTCAAGGCCATCGCCGCCGCAGCTGAGGCGGAAGCGCTCAAGAACAACTGGGCGGTGACGATCGCCATCGCCGATGACGGCGGCAATCTGCTGTGGCTGCAACGCCTCGACGGCGCCAACGCCCTCTCTGCGCACATCGCGCCCGCCAAGGCACACACCGCGGCCATGGGCCGGCGCGACAGCAAGGGTTATGAAGACATCATCAATGGTGGACGTACCGCGTTCCTGACCGTGCCTGCCTTGCACGGCATGCTCGAAGGCGGCGTGGCCATTGTCAAGGACGGGCAGGTGATCGGCGCGGTGGGCGTGAGCGGCGTCAAGTCCAATGAAGACGCACAGGTCGCCCAGGTCGGGATCGCGGCGATCGGCCTCTGACCTTTCGCCGCCGCAAAGCAAAACGCCGACCCCGTGGTCGGCGTTTTTGTTTGGCGGCATCGTGAAAAAAAAGCTTGGCTAGTCGGCAAGCCGTTGGCTAGCAAAAAACGACCTTCGGAGAGCTTCTCTCCTCGGTCGCCCCACGATGAAACTTGCCCAGGACGACAGGCCGGCCCTACTTGGTGAGGATCAGCTTGCCCAGTTTGGTGGCTTGAAGGCGGTAGAGCGACCCGTTGTGCAGGATCCCGACCGTCTTGTTGCCTTGCAGCAGCGCCGCGCTTTCCACCAGCGGCACGGGTTTTTCGCCAATTGCCACACCTCGGCCATCTGCGCGGTCCAGTGAAGGATGGCTCAGGACGGAGAAGGAGGTCAGGGTGGTTTGCATGGCGAGGGCCTTTGCTGAATCGATAAGTTAATGATAATGATTCGCAATACATTTGTCAATCGGAATGATTGAAAATGCAGTCAAAAGATCTTGATTACTTCGCCTCGGGTTCGGTGATGAAGCCGATCTTGCGCACGCCGGCCTCGCGCGCTGCGGACATCGCCTTGGCCACGCGCTCGTAGCGCACTTCCTTGTCACCGCGGATGTGCAGTTCGGGCTGCGGCTCCTTTCCGGCTTCGGCGGCAAGGCGCGGTCCCAGGTCGGCATCGCTGATCAACTGGTCGTTCCAGTAGTAGTTGCCGTCGGCCCTGATGCTGAAGACGATGTTCTCGGGCTTGGTCAGCTCGCGCTCGCTGCTGGCGCGCGGCAGGTCGATGGCGACGGCGTGCTTCATCACGGGCACGGTGATGATGAAGATGATCAGGAGGACCAGCATGACGTCGACGAGCGGCGTCATGTTGATCTCGTTCATCACCTCATCGGGCTCGTCTTGGGTTCCGAAGGCCATGGTGCTCAGCCTTTCTTCAGCGGCAGCACGTTGGCCGGCTCGCTGCTCTGGACGCGGGCGCCCGTGACGAAGTAGGCGTGCAGGTCATGCGCGAAGCTGTTGAGCTTGGTCAGCACGAACTTGTTTCCGCGCACCAGCGCGTTGTAGCCCAGCACCGCCGGAATGGCCACGGCCAGCCCCAGCGCAGTCATGATGAGCGCCTCGCCGATCGGGCCCGCAACCTTGTCGATGGTGGCCTGGCCGGCGCTGCTGATGCTCATCAGTGCGTGGTAGATGCCCCAGACCGTGCCGAACAAGCCGATGAATGGCGCGGTGGAACCGACCGAGGCCAGGATGGCCAGCCCGCTCTGCAGGCGCGCGGTGAATTCGTCGATGCCGTTGCGCAGGCAGCGCGTGACCCAGTCGCTCACGTCGAGCGAATCATGCAGATGCGCCTTGGTGTTGCGATGGTGCGCGGTGGCTTCGCGGCCTTCCAGCGCGAGGACTCGGAACGGGTTGGCGTCGTCCTTGCCGAGCTTGTTCAGTGCAGTGGCAAAGTCCTCGCTGTGCCAGAAGTCGGACGAGCCGCGGGCCAGGCGCTTGTAGCGGATGATGTCCAGCGCCTTGATCAGGATGACGATCCAGGACGCGAGTGACATGCCGATCAGCAGCAGCGCGACGCCGCGGGTGACGATGTCGCCTTGTGCCCACAGGTTCATCAGGCCAAATTGGGAATCCATGCGTTGCTCCAGATCTATTCGGGTTTTGTGAAATTGATGGGCGCCAGGAAGTAGCGCAGTGTTTCTTCGTTGACGCCGGGGCGGGTCAGCGGCGTGATTTGCGATTTCAGGACCGCGTCGCGCGCGGCCTGGTCCAAGCGCTCATAGCCGCTGGAGGTCCGGATCTCGGCGCGCTTGGGAATGCCGGCGTTGTTGAAGTACACGGCGATGACCACGCGGCCGAACTCGCCCATGCGCTCGCTCACGCGCGGGAGGATCGGCTTGGGCTCCCGGATGTACTGGACTTGTCCCTCGGTGAGTTCGATCACGCGCGGGGGCGCAGGCGGCGCGGGAGGGGGCGCGGGTGGAGTTGGCTCTGGCTCTGGCGGCGCCGGGGCGGCGACCGGTGCAGGCGGCGGTGGCGGCTCGACCGTGCCGGTGGGCGCATTGGGTGTCGGCGGCGCGGGTGTCCGGATGGCCTGCGGACGCGGCGGCGGGGGCGTCTTTGTGACCTCGCGCTTCACCGGAGGCGGCGGTGGGGGCGGCGGCGGAGGCGGCTCTACGGGCTTGGGTGGCGCGATCAATTCGCTGAGGATTTCAATGGGGATCACCACCTCGGCTGCCTTGCGGATCAGCCCGGTCTGGAGCGCCCAAAGGGCGGCGACGTGGAACAAGACCACGCCGCTGGCGATGACAGTGTTGCGGGATAGCCCGGCGGGAGCATTGAAGCGGTCAGACACGAGCGATCTATTCAACGAAGGGTGGACGCATGGAGCGCCCGGATGCAGCAACAACCGCTATTTGCTAAAAATCCACCAGGCTGAACCGGCCACGAAAATCAGGCTGCCGACGAGCGTTGCGATGAGTTCCATGACTTGCTGCCCTTGATGGAGTTGGCAAGCTGGATCACGTGCGCCTCGTCACCGCGATGAATTGCGGCAACCGGATGCGAAGCACTGCACTGCGCGAACACGTCGCGGGCACATCCTTCGCACTGGCCACACTGGGTGGCAACGCCAAGTTCGAATTGCACTTCGTCGAACGTCATGCCGGCTCGCGCATGACGCGCGATTTCTCGGTCGGACACTCGGCGGCAGACGCAGACGATCATGGCGAAGAGGCAGCGGTTGGCTGGCTGTTGGTGAAGACTTGATTATAAATACGAATCTCTCGCATTTGCAATAACTATCCGTCCAGCGGGGTCGGAGGATTGCCCCGGTGCCGGACAAGACGGGCGAGCAGCATGTGCCTTGACGGTGCCGCTTGCCTCTGAAGCCTGGCTTGCCCGGCCGAATGATCGAGCGCGAAACCGATGAGGCCGAAAAGCAAGGGACCGATCAGCCAATCTGCCGAACTGACCCGAATGCCACGTGCAAGGTCTTCAGTCAATACCCGCGGCGGCGGTTGTCGGCACGGCCATTCATCGGGCGGTGCGGGGGGCAGTTCAGCCTGGGATGCCGGCGACCCTGTCGCTGATGAGAATGAATGCTAATCACAAGTAAAGTCCGGGCATGAAAAAAGGGCCGAAGCCCTTTGGTGGAATGGTCCTCGCGAGCCTGGCGGCACGTTCAGGCCGCTTCACCCATCTGGCTCTGCAGGTAGTTCTGCAGGCCGACTTTCCCGACCAGGTCGATCTGGGTTTCAAGGAAGTCGATGTGCTCCTCGGTGTCGTCGAGGATCTTCTGCAGCAGGTCGCGCGACACATAGTCACGCACCGACTCGCACTGGGCGATGCCGGCCTTGATGGTGGCTTGCGCTGCGGTCTCGCTCCTGAGGTCGCAAGCGAGGATTTCCGGCACGTCTTCGCCGACGTTCAACTTGCCAAGATCCTGCAAGTTGGGCAGGCCGTCGAGCATGAAGATGCGGTCCATGAGCCAGTCGGCGTGCTTCATTTCGCCGATGGATTCTTCGTATTCCTTCTTGGCCAACTTGTCGAGGCCCCAGTGCTTCAGCATGCGGTAGTGCAGGAAGTACTGGTTGATGGCGGTCAGCTCGTTCTTGAGCTGCGCCTGGAGGTGTTCGATGACTTGAGGGTCGCCCTTCATGGTGTTTTCCTTATTGTGAACTGCCAATTGTGCGAGTTCGTTCACATAGGACGCAAGTTAAGACCCCTTGTTCGCAGTCTGCATGCGTTTGATGGCGATACGCGTTCGCATTGGGGATGACCCTGTCTCATAGCCGTGACAGTGCCTTTTAATAGTTATGGTCTATCAAAGTGACAATATGAATTGGGTATACTCATGGCTCACCCTTTCATTCACTGTCACTTCGTTCAAGGAACCAGGCATGTCTCTTATCAACACCGAAATCATTCCCTTCAAGGCCACCGCGTATCACAACGGCAAGTTCGTTCCGGTGAGCAATGAAAACTTCAAGGGCAAGTGGTCGGTCGTGGTGTTCTATCCCGCAGACTTCACCTTCGTCTGCCCGACCGAACTGGGAGACCTGGCGGACAACTACGCTGAATTCAAGAAGCTCGGCGTCGAGATCTACGGCGTGTCGACCGACACCCACTTCACCCACAAGGCTTGGCACGACACGTCGGACACGATCCGCAAGGTGCAGTACCCGCTGGTCGGTGACCCGAGCGGCCAGCTGGCCCGCGCCTTCCAAGTGATGATCGAAGAAGGCGAAGACGCCGGCCTCGCTTATCGCGGCACCTTCGTGATCGACCCGGAAGGCAAGATCAAGACCGCCGAAGTGCACGACAACGGCATCGGCCGCGACGCTGGCGAACTGCTGCGCCGCGTGAAGGCTGCGCAGTACGTGGCCGCCCACCCCGGTGAAGTCTGCCCGGCCAAGTGGACTGAAGGCGCCGAGACGCTGAAGCCGTCGTTCGACCTCGTCGGCAAGATCTAAGCACGCCTTGCGCAAAGCCCGGGCGCTCGTTTGGCCCCGGGCTTTTTTGTTCCCTTTTGATTTCTGAAAGTGAGTCTTCATGCTCGATGCAGCCACCAAAGCCCAACTCAAAAGCTATCTCGAACGCGCCACGCAGCCGATCGAAATCGTCGCGTCGCTCGACGACGGCAAGGCCTCGGCGGATGTGCTGTCGCTGCTGAAGGACGTCGCTGAAGTCTCGCCGCTGGTCAAGTTGACCGAAAGCCGAGACGACAACCATCGCAAACCTTCGTTCTCGATCAATCGCCCGAGCGAGAACCACGGCCCGCGCTTTGCCGGCCTGCCGATGGGCCATGAATTCACGTCGCTGATCCTTGCGCTGTTGCAGGTCGGCGGCTATCCCCCCAAGGTCGAGCAGGCCGTGCTCGACCAGATCCGCGCGCTCGATGGCGACTTCGAGTTCGAGATCTACGTCTCGCTGACCTGCCACAACTGCCCGGATGTCGTGCAGGCGCTGAACCTGATGGCGGTGCAGAACCCGCGCATCCGCGCCACGATGATCGAAGGCGGCACCTTCCAACAGGAAGTGAAGGAACGCCAGGTGATGGCCGTGCCGACCGTGTTCCTCAACGGCACCGAGTTCGGCCAGGGCCGCATGAGCCTGGAAGAGATCCTCGCGAAGATCGACACGAGCGGTGTAGAGCGCGAGGCGAAGAAGATTGCCGGCAAGGACCCGTTTGATGTGCTGATCGTCGGCGGCGGCCCTGCCGGTGCCGCTGCGGCGGTGTACGCCGCGCGCAAGGGCATTCGCACGGGCGTCGCTTCGGAACGCTTCGGTGGCCAGGTGCTGGACACCATGGGCATCGAGAACTTCATCTCGATCAAGGAAACCGAAGGGCCGAAGTTCGCGCACGCGCTGGAAGAGCATGTGCGCGACTACGACGTGGACATCATGAACCTGCAGCGGGCCAGGGCCCTGGTGCCGGGCAAGGAGTTCATCGAGGTTCAACTCGAAAGCGGGGCCTCGCTCAAGAGCAAGTCCATCGTGATTTCGACCGGCGCGCGCTGGCGCAACATCAATGTGCCTGGCGAGCACGAGTTCAAGAACAAGGGCGTGGCCTACTGCCCGCATTGCGACGGCCCGTTGTTCAAGGGCAAGCGCGTTGCGGTGATCGGCGGCGGCAACTCGGGCGTCGAAGCGGCGATCGACCTGGCCGGCATCGTGGGCCACGTCACGCTGATCGAGTTCGACACGCAACTGCGCGCCGACGCGGTGCTGCAACGCAAGCTCAAGAGCCTGAAGAACGTCGACATCTACACCAACGCGCAGACCACCGAGATCACCGGCGACCAGAAGGTCAACGGCTTGGTCTTCAAGGACCGCGCGACGGGCGAACTGAAGACGGTGCCGCTAGAAGGCGTGTTCATCCAGATCGGCCTGGTGCCCAACACCGACTGGCTCAAGGGCACGGTCGAGTTGTCGAAGCACGGCGAGATCATCGTGGACGCCAAGGGCCAGACTTCGGTGCCGGGCGTGTTCGCGGCGGGCGACGTGACGACGGTGCCGTTCAAGCAGATCATCATCGCGGCGGGCGAGGGCGCAAAGGCGGCGCTCAGCGCGTTCGACCACCTGATTCGCACTTCTGCGCCGGCCGAGGATTCCGCGGCGGTCAATAGTCTTGCGCCGGAAGAAGTCCTGTAAATGCGAACTATTCGCATATAATTTTGGACCCGGGCACTTATCGCCCGGCCCACCGCCAGCCAGGCCCCCGGTGCGCATTCGCGCGCGGTCCAGCGAGCAGTTCCACGACAACTGTTTTCCCTGGACCCTTCGTGCCCGCCCACTGCGCCCCCGTATTCCCCGCATTCCCCGTACTCCGCCTACGCACCCTGACCTTGCTGATCGCCTGTGGCCATGCCGCTGGCGCCTCGGCCCAAGACAGCACGCGCACATCCGTGCTCAAGGAGGTCGTGGTCAGCGCCACGCGTTCCGAGCAAAGCAAGGACGACCTGCCCGCGACCGTCGAGGTGATCGACCGCAAGACCATCGAGTCGGAGCAGATCAATGACATTCGTGATGCCGTGCGTGACGTGCCCAACGTGTCGGTCAGGCGCGCACCAGCCCGCTTCGGCCTTGCGCTGGGTAACACCGGACGCGACGGCAATGCTGGCTTCAACATCCGCGGCCTCGACGGCAACCGCGTGCTGCTGCTGACCGACGGCGTGCGGACGCCGCGCAGCTATGTGTTCAGCGCCAATGCCTTCGGGCGTGACTACTTCGACGTCAACCTGATCGAGCGCATCGAGATCGTCAAGGGGCCGGTCTCGGTGCTCTATGGCTCCGATGGCTTGGCCGGGTTGGTCAACTTCATCACGCGCGAACCGGCCTCGTATCTGCGCGACGGCAAGGCCTTCGGTGGAAGCGCGAGCATTGCGTACAGCGGCGACGACGACGGCTGGAACACCGGCGTGACCCTGGCGGGCAAGCCGAGCGAGACGGTGCAATGGTTGCTTTCCGCAAGCGTCGGCCGCACCCATGAACTTGAGAACATGGGCCAGAACTATTCGGCCAACACGGACCGCACGGCCCCCAATCCGGAGCGTGACAAGAACCAGGGCCTGCTGGCCAAGGTGATCCTCACGCCCAACGCCGCCCAGCGCCACACCTTCACGCTGGAGCACGTCGACAAGACGGCGAAGTACGACCTGCTGTCGGGCCTGTCCAAGCCGCCGCTCAATTCGACCTCGGTGATCGGCCTCGACGCCAAGACCGACATGCAGCGAGACCGGCTCACCTGGGATGGCCGCGTGCGGATCGACTCCGCAGTGGCCGACAACCTGCAGGCGATCGTGAGTTACCAGAAAGCCAAGTCCCGCGAGTACATCTTCGAAGACCGCCTGTCCGCCGCAGACCGATCCCGAGACGTGACCTTCGACGAGGCCACCTGGCAACTCAACCTGCAAGCCAGCAAGGCGATCACCATGGCCAATGGCTGGGGCCAGCGCATCACCTACGGCGCCGACTTCATCCGCACCGATGTGGAAAACCTGCAGACCGGCTTGACGCCGCCAGCCGGCGAGACCTATCCGCTCAAGCGCTTCCCCGACACGCGCGAGACCAGCGCCGCCCTCTACATCCAGGACGAATTCATCCACGACCGCTGGAGCGTCACGCCCGGCGTGCGTTTCGACCGCTTCGACCTCGATGCGGACCAGGCCGGTTTCAACGCCAATGCCGTCTCGCTCAACGGATCGGCCGTGTCGCCCAAGTTGGGCGTGCTGTTCCATGCGACGCCGGACCTGGCGCTGTATGGCAACTACGCCTCCGGCTTCAAGGCGCCCAACGCCTTCCAGGTCAACAACTTCTTCGAGAACGTGATCCAGGGTTACAAGACGATTCCGAACCCGAATCTCAAGCCCGAGAAGAGCCAGAACTTCGAACTGGGCCTGCGTGGCCGCATCGGCATCTTCCGCTTCGAAGCCGCTGCCTTCACCGGCGACTACAAGAACCTCATCGAGAACGACAAGCTGGTAGGCGGCCGTGGCATTCCGCGCATCGATCCGCTGATCTACCAGTCCGTCAACATCGGCCGCGCGCGCATCAGCGGATTCGAGTTGAAGGGCGAGTTCGACTGGCGCGAGGACGGCATCGGCATCTCGATGCCCTTTGCCTACGGCCAGACCAAGGGCACCGATCGCACCAACGACCGGCCGCTCAATTCGGTCGATCCGCAGAAGTTCAACGTTGGGCTCAAGTACACCGCGCCGACCTGGAACGTCCGGCTGGACGCGGTCTACCACGCGGCCAAGAAGCGCTCGGACGTCGATCCGACGGAAGTCACGACCGGCCTGCAGTACCTCACGCCGTCGGCGACCACGCTGGACCTCAGCGCGCAGTGGAGCATCCGAAAGGACTTGCGTCTCAACATGGCTGTCGTCAATCTCACGGATGAGAAGTACTGGATGTGGAGCGACGTGCGTGGCCTCACGACCACCTCGCCCATCCGCGATGCGTACACGCAGCCGGGCCGCCACTTCAATGTGACGCTGGTGGCAGACTTTTGATGACTGAACAAGGAAGGAACTGCTCGATGAGCCTGGAAGAGATGCGGAAACGCTTCGCCGCGCTGCGCGCCGAGGGCAAGCGCCACAAGGACGCCGCGGAGGCGATGGGCCTGAGTGAAGGCGAAGCCATCGCGGCCCACGTCGGTGCGCATGACACGCTGATCAAGTCCATTCCCTTGCGCGGGCCCTGGTTGGACCTGTTGCAGGCGCTGGAACTGTGCGGCCCGGTGCTTGCGCTCACGCGCAACGCCTCGACGGTGCATGAAAAGACGGGCGTCTACGAGAACCTCTCGGGCAGCGGCCATGTGGCGCTGGCGCTCGGCGAAGACATCGACCTGCGCATCTTCTTCAATCAATGGCACGCAGGCTTCGCGGTGACCGAGGGCGCCAGCCTGAGCCTGCAGTTCTTCAATGCGCATGGCGTGGCGGTGCACAAGGTCTTTGCGCGCCAAGGGACCGATCGTGATGCGCTGCAATCGGTCGTCGATGCGCATGCGGCAGCGGAACCGGCCATCGCGTTTTCCCCCGCAGCTCCGAAGCCCGCGCCACGCGCCGACAGCGCGATCGACGCCGCAGCGCTGGCGGTAGCCTGGGGCGCCATGCGGGACACGCACGAGTTCTTCGGCCTGCTGAACAAGTTCGAGGTCGAACGCCAGCAGAGCTTTCGCCTGACGCAGGGCGCGTTCACGCAACGCGCCGAGAAAGCTGCGGTGCGCGACCTGCTGAACGAGGCGTCGTTCGACGGCACGCCGATCATGGTGTTCGTCAGCAGCCCTGGCTGCATCCAGATCCATACCGGCCCTGTCGTGCATGTGGAGCCGATGGAGATGCGTGGCATGCAGTGGCTCAACGTGCTTGACCCCGGCTTCAACCTGCACATGCGCGAGGACCTGATCGATGCCGTGTGGATCGTGGAGAAGCCGACCAGCGATGGCGTGGTGACTTCTGTGGAGGCCTTCGATCGCGAGGGCGGGTTGATGGCCATGTTCTTCGGTGCACGCAAGCCGGGCGTGCCGGAGCGCGAGGCCTGGCGCCAGATCGTGCGCAAGTTGCCGCGCATCGAGGGGACGGCATCGAGCGCCGCGCCGGGCCGCCCCAGGCAAACTCGCGCCCCCTTGGCGAGCAGCGAGGACACGTCAATGCCGAGCGTGGGGGCCCAATGACCAATTTGAAGACGGTCGAGATCAAGGCCTTCCTGCCCGCAAAGGACTACGCGCTGTCGCAGCGCTTCTACCAGGACCTGGGCTTCACCATGGCCTCTGACGGCGGCGGCGTCTCCTACTTTCACTATGGGAACTCGAGCTTCCTCCTGTGCGAGTTCTACGTGCAGGCATTCGCGGAAAACCTGTCGATGCACCTGCTGGTGGAAGATGTGAATGCATGATTCGAGCAGGTGAAGGTCACTGGCGTGGTCGAGAAGTACGGCGTGCGCCTCACGCCGCTGGAAGAGCAGCCGTGGGCCATGATCGACTTCACATTGACCGATCCGGCCGGCGTGTGCTGGCGCATCGGCCAGAACATCGATCGCAAGCCATGAGTCTCCCGATGAATGAGCATCTGCGGCGCCGCGCCGTCCTGTGCGGCATGACGGCTGGCTTGGGCGTGCTCGGCCTGCCGGCGATGGCTCAGCAAAAGGGGCCGCGCCTGATCACGGTCAGCGGCGCCATCA
Source organism: Variovorax rhizosphaerae (assembly GCF_037889975.1). NCBI lineage: Bacteria > Pseudomonadati > Pseudomonadota > Betaproteobacteria > Burkholderiales > Comamonadaceae > Variovorax > Variovorax rhizosphaerae. Next base: position 193,926 of record NZ_JBBKZT010000012.1, read on the forward strand.
CCGAAGTGGTCTACGCCCTCGGTGCGGAACAACAACTCGTGGGCACCGACACCACCAGCCTCTATCCACCACCCGCGCTGAAGACGCCCAAGGTGGGGTACATGCGCCAACTGTCAGCCGAGGGCCTGTTGTCGCTCAAGCCTGATGCGGTGATCGCGACCACCGAGTCGGGGCCGCCCGTGGTGCTCGACCAGTTGCGCAGCGCCGGCGTCAAGCTGGAACTGGTGGAGGCCGATCACAGTTGGGGCGAGGTGCAGCGCAAGGTGCAGGCGGTGGGCCGCGCGGCGGCGCGTGAGGTGCAGGCGCGAGATTTGCAAGCAAGACTTGATGGCGAATGGACCGATATGCAGAAGCGCGTCGCGGCGTTCACCGGGCGCAAGCCGCGCGTGCTGTTCGTGCTGTCCCACAGCGCCAGCCCGCAGGTGTCCGGCGAGAAGACGGCTGCCCATGCTGTCATCGGATTCGCCGGTGGCGTGAACTGCCTCGCCGGCTTCCAGGGCTACCGTCCGATGACGGCCGAAGCCATGGCCAGCGCGGCACCCGACATCATCCTCACCAGCACGCAGGGCATCGAGGCGCATGGCGGTGTCGACAAGTTCTGGGCGCGTCCCGAGCTCGCTTTGACGCCCGCCTTCAGGAAGCGCGCTCTGGTGACGCAGGATGCCCTGCTGCTTCTCGGCTTCGGCCCGCGACTGCCCGGGGCCATCGGCGAGTTGCACCAGCGTTTTCTGTCGGTATGAATGCCCGGCTTTCGATGCACGCAGCCCTTGTCGGCGGCGGCGTGCTGCTGGCGATGGCCTTTGCGCTGGGGGCCGCATCGGGCGCCTATGCCATCAGCATCTCGCAACTATGGCAAGTGATCACCGCGGTGTGGAACGACGCGGCCGACCCGTCGCCGCAGCAACTGGTCTTCATGAACATCCGCTTGCCGCGGCTCCTCCTCGGCGTCGCGGCGGGCGCTGGCTTGGGCATGTCGGGCGCATTGATGCAGGGGCTGTTCCGCAATCCGCTGGCCGACCCGGGGCTGATCGGCATCAGCAGCGGAGCGGCCCTGGCGGCGGGTGTGACCATCGTGCTCGGCGCCTGGTTGTGGCCGGTGCTGCCGCGCACATTGGGCAGTTGGACGCTGGTGACCATGGCCTTTGGTGGCGGCTTCCTGGTCACCTTGCTCATCTACAGCCTGTCACGCAGTGAAGGTGGCACGCGCATGGCGCTGATGCTGCTGGCGGGTATTGCCATCAATGCGCTGGCCGGCGCGGGGCTCGGGCTGCTGAGCGTGATGGCCACCGATGAACAACTGCGCAGCCTGCAGTTCTGGTTGCTCGGCAGCCTGGGCGGCGCGCGCTGGAGCGCGGTGATCCTCGTGAGCGTGGTCGTCTTCATCGCTTGCGCATTTGCCCTGACGCTGTCGGCCCCGCTCAATGCCATCGCGCTGGGTGAATCGCAGGCCGCATTGCTCGGCGTCGACGTCGAGCGTGTGAAACGTCGTGCCATCGTGGTCACGGCCCTCGCGGTCGGCTCGGTGACGGCGACGACGGGGATCATCGGCTTCATCGGATTGATTGCGCCGCACTGGGTGCGCATGGTGGCGGGGCCGGACCATCGCGTGGTGCTGCCGGCTTCCGGCCTGTTGGGCGCGGCGCTGGTGCTGGCGGCCGACACGGTGGCGCGCACCGTGATGGCGCCGGCCGAACTTCCGCTCGGCGTGCTGACGGCCTTCATCGGCGTGCCGATGTTCCTGCTGATGCTGCGCCACTTCCGGAATCGCGTATGACCTTGTCATGCATTGCCGCCAGCGTACGGATTGGCGCCAAGATCTTGCTTGCGGAGTCCACGGTGCACCTGCATCCGGGTCGGGTCACGGCGATCATCGGGCCGAACGGGGCCGGCAAATCGACCTTGCTTTCATTGCTCGGCGGCCAGCGCCGACCGACGAAGGGCAAGGTGATGCTGGACGATCGGCCACTGGAAGCCTATCCACCCGCGACGTTGGCACTGCGGCGGGCGCTGATGCCGCAGGAGAGCGCGGTTGCGTTCGACTTCAATGCGCAGGAGATCGTGGCGCTTGGGCGCTTCCCGCATCGGCTGAAAGCCAGCCTGGACGAAGACCAGATCATCTCCGGCGCAATGGCGCTGACCGATGTCTCGCCCCTGGCACCGCGCATTCTCAACACGCTCTCGGGCGGCGAGAAGGCACGCGTGCACATGGCGCGCGCGTTGGCGCAGCTCTGGCATCCGCGGCCCGACAACGCGACCCGCTGGCTGCTGCTGGACGAACCCACCGCCGCACTCGACATCGCGCACCAGCATGCTGCGATGCGCTTGCTGCGAGACTGGTCAGCCAAGGGCGTCGGCGTGGTCGCGGTGCTGCATGACCTGAACCTGGCCTTGCGCTATGCGGACGACGTGGTGGTCGTGCGCTCCGGCACCGCCGCAATCCAGGGTGCGGCAGCGAGCGTGCTGCAGCCTGAACTGATCGAGTGTGTCTGGGGCACCTCCTGCCAGGCAGTCGCAGGTCGCGACGGGGCAGTGCAGTACCTGTTCGGCTGAGCTCAGTAGGTCAGCCGCTCCGGTCGCAACTCCTGCAGGATCGTCGTCGCAATCTCCTCGATCGACTTGGTGGTCGTCGACAGCCACCGGATGCCAGCCCGCCGCATCATCGCCTCGGCCTCCGAAATCTCGTGCCGGCAGTTCTCGATGCTCGCGTAGCGCGAGTTGGGCCGCCGCTCGTTGCGGATCTGGGCCAGCCGCTCGGCCTGGATCGTGAGTCCGAAAATCTTCTTCTTGTGCGGCAGCAGCGCCGGTGGCAATTGGCGGCGGTCGAAGTCCTCCGGTATCAGCGGATAGTTCGCCGCCTTCAGGCCGTGCTGCATCGCAAGATACAGCGAGGTCGGCGTCTTGCCGCTGCGGCTCACGCCCACCAGGATCACGTCGGCACCATCGAGGTCGCGGTTGCTTTGGCCATCATCGTGCTGCAGGCTGAAATCGATGGCCGCGATGCGCGCGTCGTACTCCTTGCTCTTGCTCACGTCGCTGAAGCGACCGATGCGGTGGTTTGACTTCATCGCCAGTTCGATTTCGAGCGGCCGCACGAAGGTGCCGAACATGTCGAGCAGCATGCCCTTGCAACCGGTCTCGATGACTTCGAGCACATCCATGTTGGCGAGGGTCGTGAAGACGATGGGCCGCTGCCCCTCGATTTCGGCTGTGTGATTGATGCGCCTGACGGCCTGGTGGGCCTTGTCCACCGTGTCAGTAAAAGGTAGTCGAACATGCCGAGGGGTCAATTCGAACTGCGCCAGGACGGCGTTGCCGAAGGTCTCTGCGGTGATGCCGGTGCCGTCTGAAACAAAGAAAACCGTGCGAGTGTGCATGTTTGGTCGCCTAGGGTTGTGGCGCGCAAGAACGTAGCGGCGCCTACAATTCGGGCCAATTATGGGGATCCAAGCCCCGCGTCCTGTTTTTCTTCCCATGCTTTCCGCGAACGCACCCCAAGCAACGACAACGATCGTGCGCCGCCGTCGGCATGGCCCAAAGGTTTTAACTTCCGGAGCTTTCCTATGTCTGACCTCTTTGAAGCGACCGCCCTGGTCGTTCCGTTTGAGAACCTGAGAATGACCGACGTCGAGTCGGTCGGCGGCAAGAACGCCAGTCTCGGCGAGATGATTTCGCAACTGCCGCAGGGCGTGCGCGTGCCCACCGGCTTCGCGACCACGGCCCATGCATTCCGCCAGTTCCTGGCCCATGACGGCCTGGCCGACAAGATCAGCAAGCGCCTCGCCGCGCTTGATACTGAAGACGTGCGCGCACTGGCCGTGGCCGGAGCGGAAATCCGCGGCATGGTCGAAGCGCAACCCTTCCCCGAAGACCTGCAAAAGGCCATCGCGGACGCCTTCGCCACTTTGAGCGCCGGCAACCCGCAAGCCAGCTTCGCCGTGCGCTCGTCCGCCACGGCCGAGGACCTGCCCGACGCATCCTTCGCCGGCCAACAGGAGACCTTCCTCAACGTGGTCGGCATCGACGACGTGCTGCACAAGATGAAGGAGGTCTTCGCCTCCCTCTACAACGACCGTGCCATCAGCTACCGCGTGCACAAGGGCTTCGCGCATGACGTTGTGGCGCTGTCGGCCGGCGTGCAGCGCATGGTGCGCTCCGACCTCGGCGCCGCCGGCGTGATGTTCACCATCGACACCGAATCGGGCTTCGAGGACGTGGTCTTCATTACCTCCAGCTACGGCCTGGGCGAAACGGTGGTGCAGGGCGCGGTCAACCCCGACGAGTTCTACGTCCACAAGCCCATGCTCAAGGCCGGCAAGCGCTCAGTGATCCGCCGCAACCTCGGCTCCAAGCTGATCCAGATGGAGTTCGCCACGCCCGAGGAAAAGAAGGCGACGGGCAAGCTGGTCAAGACCACCGACGTGCCGACCGAGCAGCGCAACCGCTATTCGCTGACCGATGCCGACGTCGAGCAACTCGGCAAGTACGCGCTGGTGATCGAGGAGCACTACGGCCGTCCGATGGACATCGAATGGGGCAAGGACGGCACCGACGGCCTGCTCTACATCCTGCAGGCGCGCCCCGAAACGGTGAAGAGCCAGCAGCAAGGCAAGGCCGAGCAACGCTACAAGCTGCTGGGCAAAGGCGCCGTGCTGGCCGAAGGCCGCGCCATCGGCCAGAAGATCGGCACCGGCCCCGTGCGCCTGGTGCACAACATCAGCGAGATGGACAAGGTGCAGGCCGGCGACATCCTCGTCACCGACATGACCGACCCCAACTGGGAACCGGTGATGAAGCGCGCCTCCGCCATCGTCACCAACCGCGGTGGACGCACCTGCCACGCGGCCATCATCGCGCGTGAACTCGGCATCCCGGCCGTGGTCGGCTGCGGCGACGCGACCGAGCTGCTCAAGGAAGGCACGCTGGTCACGGTGAGCTGCGCCGAGGGCGACACCGGCTTCATCTACGACGGCCTGCTCGAGACGGAAGTGACCGAGGTCACGCGCGGCGAGATGCCGCCGATCGACCTCAAGATCATGATGAACGTTGGCAATCCGCAGCTGGCTTTCGACTTTGCGCAATTGCCCAACCACGGCGTGGGCCTGGCCCGCCTCGAGTTCATCATCAACAACAACATCGGCGTGCATCCGAAGGCCATCCTCGACTATCCGAACGTCGACGTGGACCTGAAGAAGGCCGTCGAGTCGGTGGCCCGCGGCCATGCCTCGCCGCGCGCCTTCTACGTCGACAAGGTGGCCGAAGGCATCGCCACCATCGGCGCGGCCTTCTGGCCCAAGCCGGTGATCGTGCGCCTGTCGGACTTCAAGTCGAACGAATACCGCAAGCTCATCGGCGGGTCGCGCTACGAGCCGGAAGAAGAGAACCCGATGCTGGGCTTCCGCGGCGCCGCGCGCTACGTGAGCGATGAATTCCGCGAGGCCTTCCTCATGGAATGCGAGGCGCTGCGGCGTGTGCGCAACGAAATGGGCCTGACCAACGTGCAGATCATGGTGCCCTTCGTGCGCACCCTGGGCCAGGCCGAGCGCGTCACCGGCCTGCTGGCTGCCGAAGGCCTCAAGCGCGGCGAAAACGAACTCAAGATCATCATGATGTGCGAGGTGCCGAGCAACGCCATCCTGGCCGACGAGTTCCTGCAGTTCTTCGACGGCTTCTCGATCGGCTCCAACGACCTGACCCAGCTCACCCTGGGTCTGGACCGTGATTCGGGCCTCGAACTGCTCGCCGCCGACTTCGACGAACGCGACCCGGCCGTCAAGGCGATGCTGAGCCGCGCCATCAAGGCCTGCAAGTCGCAGGGCAAGTACGTCGGCATCTGCGGCCAGGGCCCCAGCGACCATCCGGACTTTGCATTGTGGCTGGCGGAGCAGGGCATCGAATCGATCTCGCTGAATCCCGACAGCGTGATCGAGACCTGGAAGCAGCTCTCGGCGCGCTGATAGGCGCAGGCGCGCCAAGCGATCCGAGCGCGCCCCGTGTTGCTCTCGCGCCATGCAAATAGACAGAGACAGCGAAGCGGCTGTGCTGCTCTGCGTGCGTCAATTTGCAACTTGTAGTCCGTTTGGTGTCGGACTTCGGTGCGCCGCGAGGGCAGTCAAAGGCGAGAGCAGCGGGGGCCAATTCGCATTGGCCCCCGCTGGGATCCGCGTGGCCGGGCGCCCGGACAAGGCTGCGGAACTCGACCGCGCACTCGGCGCCTGACGTTCTGAAGCCTTGGGGCCAGAAACCGGGCTATAATCATCGGCTTTGCCTTGCCACACCGCGCTCGACGCTGCGGGTGGCTTAACCCCTTCCTCAGGGAAGACCCATAAGGAGCGCCATGCGTCACTATGAAATCATTTTGCTGATCCACCCGGATCAGAGCGAGCAAGTTCCGGCCATGCTGGAGCGTTACAAGGGCCTGATCACGGCCGGCGGCGGCAAGATCCACCGCGTTGAAGACTGGGGCCGTCGCCAACTGGCCTACCAGATCAACAAGCTCAACAAGGCTCACTACCTGTGCGTGAACATCGAAGCTGAGCAAGCTGTGATGGCTGAACTGGAACACGCGTTCAAGTTCAACGACGCCGTGCTGCGCCACCTCACCGTCCAGAAGAAGAAGGCCGACACCGGTCCTTCGTCGATGATGAAGACGGTCGAGCGCGAAGAAGCCCGCAAGGCTCAACAGGCCGAATACGCTGCCGCCAACAACAACTGATGGCGTGAAGGCTGCCGCAGCCAACCAGGTCCGCCTGACTGCCTGCGTCGCCGAACTCGGATCCCTGCGATACACGCCTGCCGGATTGCCCGCCATCGACCTGAAGCTCGAACACGAGTCGACTGTCGAAGAGGCCGGAAAACCCAGGCAGGTGAAAGCGGCCCTCAAGGCCGTGGCGTTCGGCGCGATTGCCGAGCGACTCGCAAGGCAGGCGATGGGAAGTCTCTGGTTGTTCCAAGGCTTTCTCGCAACTCCGGGCAACGGCAAGCATCCGGTTCTGCACATCCAGGATTTTCAGCAAGATTAATTTTTCAGAGGTCCAACCATGGCCACGTTCAAGAAATTCAATAAAGACAAGCGCCCGAAGCGCAACACCCAGTCGCTGCTGTTCAAGCGCAAGCGCTTCTGCCGCTTCACCGTCGCTGGCGTCGAAGAGATCGACTACAAGGACATCGACACGCTGCGCGACTTCATCAGCGAGAACGGCAAGATCATCCCCGCACGCCTGACCGGCACGCGCGCGATCTACCAGCGCCAGCTCAACACCGCCATCAAGCGCGCACGCTTCCTGGCCATGGTGCCGTACAGCGACCAGCACCGCGTCTAAGGAGCCAGACACCATGCAAATCATTCTTCTGGACAAGGTCGTCAACGTCGGCGCCCTCGGCGACATCGTCAAGGTCAAGGACGGCTACGCCCGCAACTTCCTGATCCCGTCGGGCCGTGCCCGCCGCGCCACCGAAGCCAACAAGGCCGAATTCGCCGCCAAGCGCGCCGAACTCGAAAAGGCTGCGGCCGGCAAGCTGGCCGAATCGCAAGCCCAGGGCGAAAAGCTCGGGGGCACGACCATCAAGCTGACGCAAAAGGCTGGTGTCGACGGCCGCCTGTTCGGCTCCGTCACCAACCACGACATCGCTGACGAACTGAACAAGCAAGGCTACAAGGTTGTGAAGTCGCAAGTGCGCATGCCCAACGGCCCGATCAAGGTCGTTGGCGACAGCACCGTGAGCGTCGCGCTGCACACCGACGTGGTGGTCGACATCACCGTGACCGTCTACGGCGAAACGGCTTAAGCCTTTCGCACTCGCAGGGCTGCTCTGGCGGCCTTGCACTGATTTATCTGCAAGAGGCCGCCTTCGGGCGGCCTTTGCTTTGCGCTGCCCAAGTTGTCCTTGTCGCTGCACCGCAATCCCACTGCTTATCCACAGCGTTATCCCATGACGCAACCTGCCGTGCGCCGTAGCATGTCGGGTTGCAAGGAATTCCATGTCCGCCGTTTTCTCCTATGCCGACAATGACGCGTCGGACGATCGCCAGGTCGCACAACTGCGCATCCCGCCCCACTCGATCGAAGCCGAGTCGAGCGTGCTCGGCGGCCTCCTGCTCGACAACGGCGCCTGGGACCGGGTGGCCGACCTGCTCGAAGAGGGCAACTTCTATCGCTACGAACACAAGCTGATCTACACGGCAATCAGCACTCTGATCAACGGCAGCAAGCCTGCCGACGTGATCACGGTGTTCGAGAATCTGCAGAGCCTGGGCAAGGCCGACGAGATGGGCGGGCTGGCCTACCTCAACTCGCTCGCGCAATACGTGCCCAGCGCAAGCAACATCCGGCGCTATGCCGAGATCGTTCGCGAGCGCTCGATCCTGCGCAAGCTGGTGAGCGCCGCCGACGAGATCGCCACCAACGCCTTCAACACGCAAGGCAAGTCGGTCGACAAGATCCTCGACGAGGCCGAGCAGAAGATCTTCCACATCGGGGAAGAGGGCACGCGCGGCAAGCAGGGCTTCCAGAGCATGGACTCGTTGGTGGTCGAACTGCTCGACCGCGTGACCGAGATGGCCGACAACCCGAACGACATCACCGGCATCCGCACCGGCTTCGACGAGTTCGACAAGATGACCTCTGGCCTGCAGCCTGGCGACATGATCGTGCTGGCGGCGCGTCCGTCGATGGGCAAGACCTCGCTCGCAATCAACATCGCCGAGCACGTGGCGCTCAACGAAGGCCTGCCGGTGGCCGTGTTCTCGATGGAAATGGGCGCCTCGCAATTGGCGGTGCGGATCGTCGGCTCCATCGGCCGCATCGACCAGGGGCACTTGCGCACCGGCAAGCTCACGGATGAAGAATGGCCGCGCCTGACCGAAGCCATCGAGAAGCTGCGCACGATCTCGCTGCACATCGACGAGACGCCCGGCCTGACGACGAGCGAACTGCGCGCCAACTCGCGTCGCCTTGCGCGCCAGTACGGCAAGCTCGGCCTGATCGTGGTCGACTACCTGCAATTGATGAGCGTGTCGAGTTCGATGAACGACGAGAACCGCGCCACGGCCGTGGGCGAAATCTCGCGTGGCCTGAAGATGCTGGCCAAGGAACTCAAGTGCCCGGTGATTGCGCTGTCGCAGCTCAGCCGGGGCGTGGAAAGCCGCACCGACAAGCGCCCCATGATGAGCGACTTGCGCGAATCCGGCGCCATCGAGCAGGACGCGGACTTGATCATGTTCATCTACCGCGACGACTACTACAACAAGGAGTCGAAGGAGCCCGGCGTGGCGGAAGTGATCATCAGCAAGCATCGGAATGGTCCGACCGGCACGGTGAAGCTGTCCTTCCTGAAGCCGCTGACCAAGTTCGAGAATCTCGCCGGGTACGGCGGGCATGATTTTTGAGCATGCCTGTAGCACCTCAGCACGATGACACCAGGCCCGCCCGATTCGTTCCCAAGAACATTGCACCGACCCTGGAACAGCTGGCGATACAGACGGCCGTCGACAACACCATCCTTGTCGAGGCCAACGCAGGTGCCGCAAAGACAACGACCATCGCCCTGCGACTGGCGGAGTCGTGGTCGCGCGGTGTTCCACCGGCAAACTGCCTGGCGCTGACCTATACGGTTGCGGCTCGTGACGCACTGGGTGCCGCATTGGGAAAGATCGGTGTTCCGAGTCAAGTTGTCCGGCAATTTCGCATTGAAACTTTCGAGTCGTTTGCTCGGGCGGTGCTTGCCGAGCTTGACGGTGGAGTGGTCCCGATCAGGCCGACGGCGGAGTCGTTGAAGGAGATTGTGTGGGCCGCTATCGAGGCAGTCGCGCACGAACAGCGAGAGCGGGGACGCCAGGACTTCGAGATTCCATCGCTTGGGGACAACTCGGCCGTCGAGTCTTTCCTGCGCGCAAACCACAATTTGAAGGGACGGATGCTTTTGGCGGCGGATGCGGACGACCAGCCCGCCACGCAAGATCTGGCCGACTCGTTGGGCTGCAGCTACATGCACCTGCGCTTGTTCAAGGCCTACGAGCGGAGTCGGCAGCCCTGGCATCGCGACTACCCGACTTTCCGGGGCGCGTTCGATGCGACCTACGATCTTGCCACCCTCATCCTGAAGGATGAGCTGCCCCGCAATCTCGGCGCGTGGCCCGCGCGAGTGCGCGTGCTGCTCGTCGACGAGATGCATGACATGAACCAAGCCATGAGTCTGATCCTCACGCGCTTGCTGGATGCCAATTGCTTCTTCTGCGGGGTGGGCGACGTCGACCAGGTGATCTATTCAGCTGCTGGCGCTGACTCGAAGTTCATGCAGGGCGAAATCCAGCGCCGGGGAACACGGAGGATCACGCGCTACACGCTGACGTCGAGCTTCCGATTTGACGCTACCTTGGCCAAGGCCGTGTCGCGTTTCAAGGCGAAGCCATGCGTTTCGGCAAGTGCGCATGCCACCCATGTGACGACACTTTCCTATGCGGGCGATGACGCAGACAGTTGCGAACGCCAGGTCGTGCAGGCCATTTTGAAATGGCGCTCTTCGCGCGAGAAGCTCTCCGGATTTGCCGTGCTGCTGCGGCATCCATCGCAATCTGTCGCGTTGGAGAATGCTTTGCTTGCCGCCAATATTCCGTACGTTTTTGCACCCGGCTTGGACAGCTACCTCATGCGGCCGGAGATACTTCTGATCCGCGGACTGTTGGCCGTAGCGACCGATCGGTTCGAGAGCATCGATGTTCCGCAGACCCGGCGCAAGGTTGTGGAGGCGTTCGTGTTGTTCTGCGATGTGCGCCTTCAACTCCAGAATTGTGATCACTTGTCGCAACGCGAACAGCTGAAACAGGTCGTCGATGCAGCCGCCGACAACAAGTTGATCCTGCGCGACATCTTTGAAAACCACGTGCTCAAGGGCGTAGACCCGACTGTGGCCAAGCGCCTTCGAGAGGCTGTGCGAATCGCCCGGATGGAGGCGGGGCCTCAGTTGCTGGCCCGGGTCATCGAGGCGCTGCGCCTCGATCTTCTCGCGATTGCTGCATTCGTGGAGAGCGGGCGTCGCGAGGAGGTGCAGGGCAACTTGAGAGGGTTGTTGCAGTTGTCCGATCGCTTCTCGACGCCAGCAGATTTTTTCATGCACTTGAACGAATCGGAGGCCAGGTTGCGCGGCTTACCTGCCTCAACGACACGGGTGGTATTGGGCTTGGTGGAATCGGTCAAAGGTCTTGAGTTCGAGCATGTGGCGCTTCCCTACCTGCGGCAGGGTGAGTTTCCGTGCCCTTCCGGGACGCCACTTGAGGAGGAAAACCTGTTCTATGTGGGCATCACGCGCGCACGACGCTTCCTGAGTCTTTACGTCGATCGCGATTTCCCGAGTGCTTTCGTTCGACGCCTGCACTGAGCCTAGAAAAAGCAGTTGACCGCGCTCAACCTTTGGAAAAGCAGCATGGAGCCTGAAACTTCCGCCTTCGATCACGTTCGCCGCCGGGGTGAGAGCGCTATGCACCCGATTGCACCGCGCTCGACGTGCCATGCGGCGTTGCTCGGCCTTGCGGGCATGAGCCCACCGCGTTCTCGCGCCTTGCCTGGCACGCCGATCGCGGCGCACTCGGGCGCATCCAACTGCTTATTCTAGGCTGAGCGGCCAGAGTAGATGCGATGGCTGTCGTCGGGGCAATGCTGGGCTTTGCCGAACGTTGCGTTCAACTCGCCTTGATATGTTCCGCGCGCACCTTGCGTATGAAATCGGCCAAGGTCTTGCCGGGCTCGTCGCGGAAGCGTTGCCCCAGCGTCTCGATTTTGTCGATGCGATCGACCCGGAACCCGCGGAAGTCGTTGCGCATCTCGCACCAGGCCGACAGCGTCCAGACCTTGCCCCAATAGAAGCAGCCCAGCGGCCGCACCGTGCGCTCGCTCGGCGCGTCGTTCAGGTCGCGGTAGACCAGGTGCAGCTTCTGCCGCGAATGCACGGCTTCACGCAGCGTTTGCAAGCGCGATCGCGTGGCGTCGTCGAGCGCCAGCGCTGGCGCATACAGCGCGATGGCTTCGGCAGATATGCGCGCAGCGGGCGGTAGCACCGACAGGATTTTGCCGAGCGCGCTTTCGATGTCGCGCGCCATCGCCGCGTCGACCCAGCTTTGCGCGAGGCGCGCAGCCGCCACCAGCGCACTGGCTTCGTCCTGCGTGAACATCAACGGCGGCAACTCGAAGCCTGCGCCGAACCGATAGCCCACGCCTGCTTCGCCTTCGATGGGCACGCCCTGGTGCTGCAGGTCCGCCACGTCACGGTAGACCGTTCGCTCCGAAACCTCGAGCCTCTGCGCCAGGAATGCGGCCGTGGTCAGCCGGCGCCCGCGAATGAGCTGCACGATCTGGAACAGGCGGTCGGCACGACGCATCAGATGAGCCGCCGCGCGTAGTCTTCGACGAAGTAGCGCTTGCCGCGCTGCACGACGGTGTGGCCTTCCGCCTCGAGCTTGCGCATCTGCGCCTCGATGCCGCCGGGATACTTGGGGTTGAGTTCGCCGCCGATCTTCAGCGTCCGCCACCAGGGTGTCGTCCCGTGCACTTCCTCGACGGCATGCGCGACCCATGTGCGCAAAGATCGCGGTCGTCACCGTGCAGCCGATCGTGGCCTGGTGCCGCGCCGCGATGTCTTCGCCAATGCCGAACACGGTGGCCAGCCGACCTTCGGGCACACCGCGCATCGCCGCCTCGACCTCCTGGGGGGAGGGCGTGGCGATCGTGCCGCCGCCGCGGCGCGCGCGCATCGCGTCGGGGATGGGCTTCACATTCGGCAGATGCGGGTAGCTTGCGAGACGGTCTTGCCAGCGCTTGCGTGTCTTGGCCATCTCGTATCTCAGAGCTCAAGCGACTTCACGTCGGCCTTCATCACATCGGCAATCAGCCGCATGTCGTGCGCGTTGACCTCGAACAGCCCGAAGCGGAACTTGGCGCCCCAGCGCTTCGGGTCCTCGACGAAATCGAAGGCCTCGATGAGCGGCGCGATCGGCGCCTCCGCTGACTTCGCATATCTGACGTCGCGACGCCATGGCACGAAGCCGTTGCCCATCTCCGCGGTGTAGGGCTCGCCCGGCTGCACCACGCCGATCGACACAAAGCTTTGCAACTTGTCAGTGCCGCCGAACACCGTGGCCGGCGAGTAGTAGGCGACGCGGTCACCGGGTGTGATCCGCTTGAGCGGTGCGCCCTTGCCATGGCCGACCTGCATGAAGCCCATCGGCCGATGGTCGCGGCCGATCCGCGCGTGCTCCGCGCTGGCGATGGCGATCCAGTTTCGGGGCATGGCCATGGTGTTCAGGCCGTGGCGTGAAGGCCGACTTCGTTGCCTTCGGTATCGCGCATGTGGGCGATGAAGCCGATGCCCTGCGGCAGTTCGAACTTCGGCGAGACGATCCGGCCGCCGGCGCCTTCGATGCGGGCGAGTGCGGCATCGATGCTGGGCATGCAGTCGAGGTAGATGCGGATGCCGCTACCTGGTGATGCACTCGCGTTGGCGCCGAGTTGCAGGCAGCCACCGGTCGAGGGTGCATCGTACGGAAACACGGCCAGTTGCTCGCTGCCGAAGTCCTGGCGCTTCAAGGTGCGACCGAGCACGGTCTCGTAGAAGCGCTGTGCGCGGTCCATGTCGGTGACGGGAATCTCGAACCAGTTGACGGCGTTGCTCATGTCGAACTCTCTTTCGTTGGAAGGGAGCCTCGATGGTGCGAGGGTGCTGCTGACAGCGTATTGTCAGTAGCCTGTCACTTGGACGCAAAAAAGCCCGCTGCGCCGGGAGCGGCGAGCGGGCGATTGCGGGGCATGGAGGCGGGTGCGGGACCCGAACGCAGAGGTCGAAAAGCACGCAAGAGTCGCAAAGGAATCCCGAAGAAAATTTTGAACTCTTCTGCGACCTTTGCGACCTTTGCGACCTTTGCGACCTTTGCGACCTTTGCGACCTTTGCGACCTTTGCGCTCCTTGCTGTCCTTTTGCGTTCGGCCGTCCGATGCCGAATTTCAGAGCACTTCGCTGGCAAAGTCCGCCAGCCGCGAGCGTTCGCCGCGCGCCAGCGTGATGTGCCCGCCGTGCGGCCAGCCCTTGAACTTGTCGACGGCGAAGGTCAGGCCGGAAGACCCTTCCGTCAGGTAGGGCGTATCGATCTGCGCGAGGTTGCCCATGCAGATGATCTTGGTGCCGGGGCCGGCGCGCGTGATCAGCGTCTTCATCTGCTTGGGCGTCAGGTTCTGCGCCTCGTCGACGATCACGTACTTGTTGAGGAAGGTGCGGCCGCGCATGAAATTCATGCTCTTGATCTTGATGCGCGAGCGGATCAGTTCGTTGGTCGCGGCGCGGCCCCACTCGCCGGCGCTGCCGCCGTCGCCCTTGGCTAGGAACTCGAGGTTGTCGTCCAGCGCGCCCATCCACGGGCCCATCTTTTCTTCCTCGGTGCCGGGCAGGAAACCGATGTCCTCGCCGACGCTCACGGTGGCGCGGGTCATGATGATCTCGGTGTAGCGGCGGTCGTCGAGCACCTGCGTCAGGCCCGAGGCCAAGGCCATCAGCGTCTTGCCGGTGCCTGCCGTGCCGGTGAGCGTCACGAAGTCGATCTCCGGGTCCATCAGCACGTTCATCGCGAAGTTCTGTTCGCGGTTCTTGGTCGACACGCCCCAGACGGCATTCTTGGCCGAGCTGTAATCCTTCAGCGTCTTGAGCACCGCGGTCTTGTCGCGGATCTCGGTGACGCGGGCGTACATGCTCGGCTCGCCGGGCGCCTCGAAGAAGACGAACTGGTTGATGTAGAGGTTGGGGACGATCGGGCCGGTGATGCGGTAGAAGGTCGTGCTGCCGCTCTGCCAGCTCTCGACGGTCTTGCTCTGGCGCGTCCAGAAGTCGGGTGGCAATGCCAGCGAGCCCGAGTAGAGCAGGTCGCCGTCTTCCAGCGTCTTGTCGTTCTGGTAGTCGTCGGCGGCCAGGCCCAGCGCGCGCGCCTTGACGCGCATGTTGATGTCCTTCGACACCAGCACCACTTCCTGCTTCGGATGGCCGGGACGGTCCTTCGAATACAGGTCGCGCAGTGCATGCACCACGCCGAGAATCTGGTTGTCGGCCTTGCCCTGCGGCAGGCTGCTCGGCAACGAGAAGTCCATCACCTCGGTCTGGAAGAAGAGCTTGCCACCGGCGCCGGTGTGGCCGGTGGTGTCGAGGCGCAGGCCCTTGGCCATGTCGGCCCCCTTGGCGCCGGCCAGCGCATCGAGCGTGCGGCTGGTCTGGCGGCCGTTGCGCGCGACTTCGGTCGTGCCCTTCTTGTGGCCGTCGAGTTCTTCCAGAACGATCATCGGCAGGTAGATGTCGTGTTCCTCGAAGCGGAACAGGCACATCGGGTCGTGCAGCAACACGTTGGTGTCCAGTACGAAAAGCTTGGCCGGGCCGTTCGACTTGGCACGGCGCGGGCGGCTTTCCTGTGTGACAGCCTTGGGGCGGGCGACCGGCGTGGGTGCCGCGACAGGCGCAGGCTCGCGCTCGGTGCGCGCCTGCACCGGTTCGGGCACGTGTTCCACGACATGTTCCGGCGCGGGTTGCGGGCGCGGCTTGGTTTCGACCTGGTGCATCACCGCGTCCGGCGCTGCGCCACCGGCTTCACTCGCCCGGGTGTCGAACAATTCCAGCGGCTGCGGCGCCACGCCACGCGAATTCTCCGCATGACGGCTGCCGCTGCTGCGGCGCGAGGGTTTGGAAGACGAATGCGCCGGCGCGTCAAGCGCGTCGGGCGACAGAAGGGCGGCGCGCTTCGTGGGGGCGGGGGGCAGGGGCATGGAGTGGGGTGCTCGCAAAAAGAAGGGAACCAGTAAGCAAAAAAGCCGCCTGGCGAGCCGGGCGGCTTTTTTGAGGGAACGCGGTTGTTGCGATCAACAGCATGAGACCACTATACACGCCCCCTTACCACGTCAGTCTTGCACATGGTGCGAATGAAACAAGTCGTTTCAAGCGGCCTTCTTGAGCGCCTTGACTTCCTTCAGCACGTCGTCGACATGACCCGGCACCTTGAGGCCGCGCCATTCGGCCTTGAGGATGCCATCGGCGCCGATCAGGAAGGTGCTGCGCTCGATGCCCTTGACCTTCTTGCCGTACATGATCTTGTTCTTGACCACGCCGAACATGTGGCACATCTTTTCTTCCGTGTCGGCGATGAGTTCGAACGGGAGTTCAAGCTTGGCCTTGAATTCATCGTGCGACTTCATGTTGTCGCGCGATACGCCGAACACCGTGGCGCCGGCCTTCACGAAGTCCTTGTAGCGGTCGCGGAACTGCATCGCTTCGGTGGTACAACCGGGCGTGTTGTCCTTGGGGTAGAAATACATCACCAGCACATGGCCGAGGTGAGACGTGTTCGATACCTTGATGCCACCGGTCGCGTTGGATTCGAATTCGGGAATGGGTTTGTTGACAACGATCGCCATGAAACTTGTTTTCTCCGTTATGGTTCCCGAGGGAAGATTGGCCGTTGCTTACCGAAAGCCACCGGGGACGGCTTTCGGTGCCCGCGGGTGAGCGTCCGCCAGCCTTTTCGCAACCCATGATTTTACCCCGAAATGCCTCAGTCGCCCGCGGCAGGGGTCTCGATGAGTAGCGCCGCCAGCACGTGGCGCCCCTCACCCGCGAGGATGTTGTAGGTACGGCAAGCCGCCGCCGTGTCCATCGTTTCCACCCCTGTGCGCAGGGCCATCAACGGCTGCAGCCATTGCGGCCGGGGAAAGCGAATACGCACACCGCTGCCGAAAATCACCAGTTCGGCGCCCAGTGATGCAAATTGCGCGAAATGCGAGGAATTCAAGTCCTCGAACCGTTCGCAGTCCCAGGCAAAGCGCTCGCCACGCGAGCCGACCACGACGCTGTGCTCGACCTTCTCGTTGTTGATGGCGACCCAGCCCGGGCCGTGTGCTGTGATGGTTTGGGCGTCGGATTTGTCGGGCTGGAGCTTCATCAGAGGGGGTGCGGAACTGTGGTCAAATTATAGGTTTTCCCCAGTGTCAAGCCGCCCGGGAGGGCCTTTGAAAACGCTCAAGAAATCGACCAAGCTCGCCAATGTGCTTTACGACATCCGTGGCCCGATCATGGATGCCGCGAAGCAGATGGAGGAAGAGGGTCAAAAAATCATCAAGCTCAATATCGGGAATCTCGCGATATTCGGCTTCGACGCACCTGAAGAGGTGCAGCAGGACATGATCCGCAACCTGCCGGGATCGGCGGGGTACTCTGACAGCAAGGGCATCTTCGCGGCGCGCAAGGCGGTGATGCACGAGACGCAGAAGCAGGGCATTGCCGGCGTCACGCTCGATGACATCTACCTGGGCAACGGGGCCAGCGAACTGATCGCGATGGCGACCAACGCGCTGTTGAACGATGGCGATGAGCTGCTGCTGCCGGCGCCGGACTATCCGCTGTGGACAGCGGTTTCCAGCCTGTCGGGCGGCAAGCCGGTGCACTACATCTGCGACGAGGCTAACGGCTGGATGCCGAGCCTTGACGACATCCGCTCCAAGATCACGCCGCGCACCAAGGGCATCGTGGTGATCAACCCGAACAACCCGACGGGGGCACTGTATTCGGTGGATTTGCTCAAGGGCATCATTGCCATCGCGCGCGAGTTCGGCTTGGTGATCTTCGCGGACGAGGTCTACGACAAGGTGCTGTACGACGGCGTGAAGCACACGGCCATCGCGAGCCTCAGCAGCGACGTGGTCACGCTGACTTTCAACTCGCTGTCGAAGAGCTATCGCTCTTGCGGCTATCGCGCGGGGTGGCTGGTAGTGTCGGGCGACAAGAAGCGCGCGGCAGACTACATCGAGGGTCTGAACATGCTCTCGAACATGCGCCTGTGCGCGAATGTGCCGGGGCAGTGGGCGATCCAGACGGCGCTGGGCGGTTACCAGAGCATCAATGACCTTGTCGGCGAGGGCGGACGGTTGCGCCGCCAGCGTGACTTGGCCTACGAGCTGATCACCGCCATCCCGGGTGTGACCTGTGTGAAGCCGGTGGCCGCGCTCTACATGTTTCCCAAGCTCGACCCGAAGATCTATCCGATCGAGGACGACCGCCAGTTCTTCCTCGAACTGCTGAAGGAAACCAAGGTGATGCTGGTGCAGGGCACTGGTTTCAACTGGGCCACGCCGGACCACTTCCGCATCGTGTTCCTGCCGCATGAAGAAGACCTTCGCGAGGCGGTGAACCGCATCGCCCGATTCCTTGAGCGCTATCGCAATCGAAATGACTGAATCCATGAAACCCATCCAGGTCGGCCTTCTGGGCATCGGCACCGTCGGCAGCGGCACCTTCAACGTGCTCAAGCGCAACCAGGAGGAGATCAAGCGCCGCGCGGGTCGCGGCATCGAGATCACGATGGTCGCGGACCTCGACACGGAACGCGCCAAGGCGGCCGTTGGCGAAGGCGTACAGGTGGTGAGCGATGCGCGTGCAGTGATCGCGAATCCCGACATCGACATCGTCATCGAACTCATCGGCGGCTACGGCATCGCGAAGCAACTCGTGATGGAAGCCATTGCTGCGGGCAAACATGTGGTCACCGCCAACAAGGCGCTGCTGGCCGTTCATGGCACCGAGATTTTCGAAGCCGCGCAGAAGAAGGGCGTGATGGTCGCTTTTGAGGCGGCGGTGGCCGGTGGCATTCCGATCATCAAGGCACTGCGCGAAGGCCTGACAGCCAACAGCATCCAGTGGATTGCCGGGATCATCAACGGTACGACCAACTTCATCCTGTCCGAGATGCGCGACAAGGGGTTGGACTTCGGCACCGTGCTGAAGGAAGCGCAACGCCTGGGCTATGCCGAAGCCGATCCGACCTTCGACATCGAAGGGGTGGATGCCGCGCACAAGGTCACGCTGATGAGCGCGATCGCGTTCGGCATTCCGGTGCAGTTCAGCAAGGCGCACGTCGAGGGCATCACCAAGCTCGCGGCACAGGACATCAAGTACGCGGAGCAACTCGGCTACCGCATCAAGCTGCTGGGCGTGACGAAGCGTGCGAAGAATGGCATCGAGTTGCGCGTGCATCCGAGCCTGGTGCCGGCCAAGCGGCTGCTGGCGAATGTCGAAGGCGCGATGAATGCGGTGGTCGTGCATGGCGATGCGGTCGGCACGACGCTTTACTACGGCAAGGGTGCAGGGAGCGAGCCGACCGCGAGCGCGGTGATCGCCGACCTCGTCGACATCACGCGCCTGCACACGGCCGACTCGGCGCAGCGCGTGCCGCATCTGGCCTTCCATCCGAACGCGATGAATGATCACCTCGACGTGTTGCCGATGCGCGAGGTGGTGACCAGCTACTACCTGCGCTTGCGCGTGGCCGACGAGGCTGGCGTGCTGGCCAAGGTGACGGGTCTGCTGGCCAACGCCGGCATCAGCATCGATGCGGTGCTGCAGCGCGAGGCCGATGAAGTGGGCGGTGAAGGCTCGACCCAGACCGATCTGATCATCCTGACGCATGACACGCTTGAAGGCACGGTCGATGATGCGCTCGCGGAACTGCAGGCGCTGCCGACGGTGCTCGCGCCGATCGTGCGGATTCGCAAGGAAGAGCTGAGCTGATGCGCTATCTCTCGACCCGCGGCGACACGACGCCGCGCAAGTTCTGCGACATCCTGCTCGAAGGCCTCGCGCCCGATGGCGGGCTCTACCTGCCGGAGCGCTATCCGCAGGTGGATATCGCGACGCTGGCGAAGTGGCGTAACCTGCCGTATCACGAGCTTGCATTCGAAGTCCTCTCGCTCTACATCGACGACATCCCTGCCTCCGATCTGAAGGCGATCTGCGCGAAGACGTATACGGCGGAAGTCTTCGGCACCGACGAGATCGTGCCGCTGCGCGAACTGGAAGACGGCGTGTACCTGGAGGCGCTGTCGAACGGCCCGACGCTGGCATTCAAGGACATGGCGATGCAGTTGCTCGGCAACCTGTTCGAGTACGAACTGGCGCGCCGTGGCGAAGAGCTGAACATCCTCGGCGCGACCAGCGGCGACACGGGCAGCGCAGCCGAGTACGCGATGCGCGGCAAGCATGGCGTGCGCGTGTTCATGACCTCGCCGGAAGGCCGCATGAGCCCGTTCCAGCAGGCGCAGATGTTCAGCCTGCAGGACGCGAACATCCACAACCTCGCGATCGCCGGGGTGTTCGACGATTGCCAGGACATCGTGAAGGCGGTGTCGAACGACCTGGACTTCAAGCGCAAGTACAAGATCGGCACGGTCAACTCGATCAATTGGGCGCGGCTGCTGGCGCAGGTCGTCTATTACTTCGCCGGCTACTTCCAGGCCACGGCGAGCAACGACAAACCGGTGAGCTTCACCGTGCCCTCGGGCAACTTCGGCAACGTCTGCGCGGGCCATGTGGCGCGCATGATGGGCCTGCCGATTCATACGCTCGTTGTGGCGACGAACGAGAACGACGTGCTCGACGAATTCTTCCGCACCGGCGTCTATCGCGTGCGCTCGGCCGCCGATACGCATGAGACCTCGAGCCCATCGATGGACATCAGCAAGGCCAGCAATTTCGAGCGCTTCGTGTTCGACCTGGTCGGGCGCGATGGCGCCAAGCTGCGCGGCCTATTCGAGGTTGAACTGGGCAAGAGCGGGCGCTTCGACCTGAGCAACGATCCCGCGTTCAAGCAGGCTGCCGAACGCTTTGGTTTCCGCAGCAGCCGCAGCACTCACGCTGATCGGCTCACCACCATCCGCGACACCGACAAGCGCTTTGCCACGCTGATCGACACGCACACGGCCGATGGCCTCAAGGCCGCGCGCGAGCATCTCGCGCCGGGCGTGCCGATGGTCGTGCTGGAAACCGCGCTGCCGATCAAGTTCGCCGAAACCATCGTCGAGGCGCTGGGCCACGAGCCCGATCGTCCGAAGCGATTCATCGGTATCGAGGACTTGCCCAAGCGCGTGACCTCTTTGCCGGCGGATGCAGGCGCAGTCAAGGCTTTCATTGCCGCGCACTGTGATTGACGGGGGCGTTGCGCGGCTTTGCCGTGGCGCCGGGTTCGCATGAAGGTCATCGGCTTCGCAGGCTATTCCGGCGCGGGCAAGACCACGCTGGTCGAGCAACTGATTCCGGTGCTTCGCTTGCACGGGCTGCGCGTGTCCGTGGTAAAGCACGCGCACCACAAGTTCGACATTGACCATCCCGGCAAGGACACCTGGCGCCATCGGGAAGCGGGCGCCTTCGAGGTGGTGGTGGCGTCGGATAGGCGACTGGCGCTGATGCGCGAGTTCGAGCAGTCGGCGCAGATGTCGGTGCATCAGCTCATCGCTGAACTCGATGAAAGCGTCGACTGGGTGCTGGTCGAGGGCTTCAAGCACAGCGACCTGCTGAAGATCGAAGTCTGGCGTGCGACGACGCCGGACGAGCCGCCGCGGCCCGCGCGCTACGTCGCGGACGAGTTCGTGACGGCCATCGCCACCGATACGCCGGCCGGCTTGCCGGCGCCCACCCGACTGCCGGTGTTCGACCTCAATGACCCCGAGGCCATCGGGCAGTGGCTGATCGACAGCGGTTCGCGCTTCGAATACAAAGCTCCTCACGATGTCTGAAACCGCCGCCCCCAAACGCCCCCCATTGATGCCGCTCGACGAGGCGCTTGCCACCTTGCTGGCGAAGGCGACGCCCGTCTTGGGCAGCGAGAGCGTGTCGACCTTCGAGTCCGATGGCCGCGTACTGGCGCAGGACGTGGTGTCGGGGCTCACGGTGCCACCGCGCGACAACAGTTCGATGGACGGCTACGCGGTGCGGGCCGCCGATTGCGCCACGGCCGGTGTGGAGTTGTCGGTGGCGCAGCGCATCCCCGCCGGCACCGTCGGCGTGCCGCTGGGGGCGGGTTCCGCGGCGCGTATCTTCACGGGTGCGCAGATCCCCGCGGGGGCCGATGCGGTGGTGATGCAGGAAGACACGACTGCCATTGCCCAAGAGGGCTCGCTCGGCCGCGTGCGAATCGACCTGGTTCCGGCGCCAGGCCAATGGATCCGCCGTGCGGGCGAGGACGTGGCCAGCGGGGATGTCGTGCTGTCGCGTGGCGAGCGCCTGTCGCCGGCCGCGCTGGGCCTGGCGGCGAGCGTGGGCATGGACCGGCTGCTGGTGGCGAAGCGTCCGCGCGTGGCGCTGCTGTCCACCGGCGATGAACTCGTGATGCCCGGCGAAGTGGCGCCCGAGGCGATGAAGCCCGGTGCGATCTACAACTCCAATCGCTTCTTCATGCGCGCCCTGCTGCATCGGCTGGGCTGCGAGGTGAACGACCTGGGCATCGTCCCGGACAACCGCGAGGCGACCATCGACGCCCTGCGCCGCGCGGCCGAAAGCAATGACTTGATCATCACGACCGGCGGCGTTTCGGTGGGTGAGGAAGACCACATCAAGGCGGCAGTGCAGGCGTTGGGCGAGTTGCAGCTGTGGTCACTGTCGATGAAGCCGGGCAAGCCCTTTGCCTATGGGCGGATCGGCAAGGCCCATGTGACGGGGCTGCCAGGCAATCCGGTGTCCAGCTTCCTCACGTTCCTGCTGCTGGTGCGGCCGTTCCTGTTGACGCTGCAAGGGGCGGCGCGAGTTGCGCCGCAGCCTGTCGCCATGCGTGCGGACTTCGACTGGCCGCGTGCGGACAAGCGTCGCGAGTTCCTGCGCGCGCGTCGCAATGCGCAGGGCGGCCTCGACGTGTTTGGCAACCAGAGTTCGGGCGTGCTCACCTCCGCAGTGTGGGGCGACGGCGTCATCGACACGCCAGCGGGCCAGCCGTTCAAGGCGGGCGACATGGTGCAGTTCATTTCCTTTGCTTCGTTGTTGGCGTGATGCGGATCAGCGTGCGTTATTTCGCCTCGGTGCGCGAGGCATTGGGCCGGGGCAATGAGTCGGTCGAGACGGATGCGCCGACGCTGGCTGCGCTGCGCGACGAACTGATCGCACGCGGCGAGCCCTATGCGAACGCGCTGGCGCGTGGCAAGGCGGTTCGCATGGCGCTGGACCAGTTGATGTGCGCCGAGACTGTCGCCTTGAAAGACGGCGGCGAGGTCGCGTTCTTTCCGCCGGTGACGGGCGGCTGACATCAACCTAACCCCGAATGCGCCTTCGGCACCGGTGCGGCCGCCAGAGGCGGCTGCTCTTGCGGGTCCGTCCAACCCTGCACTGGCGCGGTCCGCAGCCCATCGAGGGGACGCACACAGCGGCCCGGCAAAGTCAGCTCCGCGGGTGCCCACGAACAGGCATTGCTCGCCCTGCGCCCCGCGCCGGCCGGGTCACATCACTCCGAAGGTCTCCAACGCCTTGCAGGCACTCATGCCACCCTTGATCGCATCGGCCACCTTGTTCTCGGTGCGCACCTTCTCCAGCGCCTTGGCGATCGCTTCCGCCTCGACCGCGCGCGGGATGACGATGACGCCCTCGCGATCGCCGAACAGCAGGTCGCCGGGGGCGATGCGAACGCCATCGATCTCGATGATGCAGCGGTAGTCGATGACCTGGCCGCGCACGCCCTGGTCCTGCGCGTAGGTGCCGCGGCAGAACACGGTGAAGCCGAGGCTCTCGATCTCGTTGGCATCGCGCACGTAGCCGTCGAGGATGGCGCCGGCGGCCTTGAGGTGCTGGGCGCGCGTGGACATCAGGCCGCCCCACAACGCGTAGAGGAGCGAGGCGCCGGTGGCGATGTAGATCTCGCCGGGCTGCAGGTCGTCCAGCGCCTCCAGCATCAGGCCGAAGGGCTTGCCGGAGAGCGGCCCCTTCGACTTGCTGCCATCGTTGATGACGTCGGCCTCCAGCACCGGCATGGCACGACCGATGATGCGCATGGCCTTGTCCAGCGGCATGATGCCGGCCGGCAGGAACTGGCGCTGGTAGCCCATGGTGTCCAGCACGTCTCCGACGGCGGCGACGAAGAGTTCGTCGCGCATCTGCTGGAACAAGGCTGCATCGTTGTGGTCGGGCATGGTGTCGTTGTCTCCGCAAGGTTGGGGCTTCGATGCTACGCAAGCTGGCCGAGCATTGCATGGAGGCGAACACGCATGGACTCGGATGCGGCAGTCATCGGCGGGCGGAGCGCTTCGCTCATGAGGCCATCCAGGGCGAGCGCGGCCTTGACCGGTGCCGGGTTGGGTTCGGCGAACATCAGTTCGATGAGCGGCAGCAGCGGTTGCCATTGCGCTCGCGCCTCGGCGAGCCGGCCTTCGCGCAGCAAGCGGATCACCTCGACGAATCGCCCGGTCTGCAGATGACCGCTGGCCGCGATCGCACCCACGCCGCCTTCTGCCACCGTGCTGAAGATCTGCGTGTCTTCACCGGCCAGCACTGCAGGCGGCCGTCGGTGATGATCGCGCGCGTCTTGTCGGCATCGCCGCCGCAGTCCTTGACGGCCACGATGTTGGGGTGCGCGGCGAGGGTGAGGAAGGTGTCGCGTTCCAGCGTCGCGCCCGTGCGGTAGGGGATGTCGTAGACCAGCACCGGCGCCGTGCTCGCGTCGGCAATGGCGGTGAACCAATGGACGAGGCCTTGTTGCGAGGGGCGGATGTAGTGCGGCGGCGGCACCAGCAAGCCGGCCAACTTTTCGCGGCCGAGGCGCTGTACCCAGGCGAGCGTCTGGCCAAGGTGATATCCGGAGATCCCCATGATGCGCGGCAGGCCCGGCGCGCTTTCCGCAACGGTGGCGAGCGCGGCCAGTTGCTCGGCCTGGTCTAGCGCCGCGGCCTCGCCGGTCGAGCCACAGACCACGGTGCCGGCGATGCCTGCGGTCGCCAGGCGTTGCACCAGCGCACGCAGCGCCGCCTGGTCGACGGCATCGCCCGCGAAAGGCGTGACGAGCGGCACCCAGAGGCCGGAAAAATCGGGAGTGGTTGAAGAGTTGATGGACACGCAATTTCCTTCCAGGAATCGACCGATGGAATGAACCATCGTCGGGTGCGCGCACATCAACACACGTGGGGCCGGGAGGCTCCTTGCAGGTTCCGTCGCTCATCCGACGACGGAACCGCAGCTCCGGTCAGACGAGCTTTGGTTTTTTGGCTTTGCCGCCCAGGCGTGCGACGTCCAGGCCTTCGTGCGAAGGCGATGGGAAGTGCGGGAGCCAGGAAGACATAGGGCTGCAATGTACTACGACGCCTGGTGCAAGTGCCACAATTTGCCCATGAGCCAGCCGTCACGCGTTTCGATCCAGACCCATGATTTCGACCTCGCCGCCGAGGTCGCCGCGCTGCGCGGCAATGACATGCGCGTGGGCGCGGTCTGCAGTTTCATCGGGACGGTGCGTGACCGGAGTGACGGATCGGCCGTGGCCTCGATGGAGCTGGAGCACTACCCGGGCATGACCGAGAAGGCGATCGAGGCCATGATCGATGAGGCTGGGCGTCGATTCGACATCCTCGGCGCGCGCGTGGTGCACCGCGTGGGGCTGTTGCAGCCGCTGGACCAGATCATGATGGTGGCGGTGGTCTCGGCGCACCGCGGCTCGAGCTTCGAGGCCTGCGAGTTCCTGATGGACTACCTCAAGACCCAGGCGCCGTTCTGGAAAAAGGAACAGACGCCCGAAGGCGCCCGTTGGGTGGATGCGCGCGTGGCCGACGACAAGGCGCTGGCGCGCTGGGGTATTCACGCCGCCAACGCGCAGAAGGTGTGAAACTTTCTACTGCGGCCACCGATCTCGGGCCTGCGGTGCTCACCGCACGAGAGTGCGGTTCCGCGCCGCAGACCCGACCTCGGCGCCCTCGCTACGAAATCTTCACACCTTCTGCCCGCAGTCAACGCGTTGTGGACTAGGGCGCCGTAGCGGCCGAGCCCGCAATCGTCGCGGCCTCGGTGGCGCACGCAGCCGACTGCGGCGCACCGGCTGCTCGGGCCTTGGCAATCTCGTCGCGGGCCGCGGCCATCTGCGCGTTGAACACTGGGTTGGCGTGCAGGCGCGCGACCGTTGCGGAGCCGACCAGCCGGCCGGCTTCGACATCGCTCTGCCAGTGAACGCCGCAGATGGCGCGGCTTTGCGAGAAGGCGCGGCCACGTTGCAGGATGGCGTCCGCGCGGTCCGGCGCGAGTTCGGCCAGCACCAGCGCCCAGCCCCAGCCCGCGGCCGAATGGCCTGACGGATAGGAGCCATCCTTGGCGAGGAAGGCTTCTTCCTTGGGCGTGCAGCTCGCGGTCTTGTAGACGACGAAGGGCCGCGTTCGCACGTACTTGTCCTTGGCCTTGTAGGTGGACAGGCCGGTGTCGGTCAGCGTGCGGCGCAGCAGCATGTTGAGGTTGGGCGTGGCCTGCTCGGAAATCTGTACGCCCAGGGCGCATGAGAAGACTGACGCGGCTTCAGGGAAATGCAGATTCGCGTCCTGCACGGCCATCGCTCCGCGTGGCGTGCCTTGCAGCTTGGTGAGGTTGCGGAAGGTCGCGGTATCGGCCGCGTAGGCCGGCGAGTCCGCGGCGGGCGGGGCTGACAGCAGGGCGAGGCTGTCGGGCAACTCGGCAGGTGCGAGATAGCCCTTGAGATAACCGGTGCCGGCGCGGAACTCGCCTACTTCGGCGGCCGATGTGGGCGCGACGACGCGGGTCGAGGTGGTGCAGGCGCCGGTGGCCAGTGCGACGGCCAGGGTGGCCGCCAGTGTCTTGATTTCCATGGATGTCTCCTCCTGATTTTGGAGGCGACATCGTAACGGGGCGGCTACAGCGCCTTGAACCCGCTCGCCTGGATGATCCGCTCCCACGACTGCGTGTAGGTTCGCACACGGCCGGCGAACTGGCCCTGCGGCTCGTACCCCACGGTCAGGCCCATGTTGGTGAGCTTGTCGCGCACGTCGGGCATGGCCAGCACCTTCTGCAGCGCGGCACCGAAGCGATCGACGAAGGCCTGCGGCGTGCCGACCGGCGCGAACACGCCGTAGTAGGGCAGGTCGTTGAGGTTGGCAAAGCCCAGTTCGGTGAAGGTCGGCACTTGCGGCAGCAAGGTCTGGCGCTTGGCGCCGATGCTGGCGACGATTCGCACCTTGCCGGCGCGATGGTTCTCGATGAAGTCGGGCACCGAGGCGATGCCGGCGCTGATCTGGTTGCCGAGCATGTCGGCGGTCATCGGCGCACTGCCGCGGTAGGGGGCCGACTGGAGGTCCAGCTTGGATTTCTCGGCAATCATCTTGACCAGGAATTCCGGGATCGAGGCCGGTGCCGGCACGCCGATGGTGTCCTTGCCGCCCTTCTGGGTCTTGACCCATTTCAGGTATTCGTCGAAGGTCTTGGCTGGCGTGCCGCCCGACACGGCCAGTACATTCGCGAAGGTGGCGAATCCGGCCACGGGCACGAAGTCGCTGGCCGAGTTGTAGCCCGGGTTCTTCACCACTTGCGGCAGGATCGAGATGGTGTGGTCGTGCGACAGCAGCAGCGTGTGGCCGTCGGCGGGCGAGGCCTTGAGCGCCTGAGCGGCGATCTGGCCGCCGGCGCCGGCACGGTTTTCGACGACGACGGGGACGCCCAGTTCGTCCTTGAGTTTTTCGCCGAGCGTGCGGGCGATCGCATCGGTGCCGGCGCCTGCCGGGAAACCGACGAGCAGGCGGATCGGGGTGCCGCTTTGTGCTTGCGCGAAGCCTGCCAGCGATGTGAGAGCGGCGAGCGTCACCGCGCCGCGGACACCGCGCGAAAGGACACCTCGTCTTGAAAAGAACATGATCGACTCCAGAGCAGGTATTGATGAAAAGAAGGCGGCCAGGGCGCGATTTGCCCTTGAAGTGCCGCACAACAGTCCTATTTTGAATGCAGGAATCAAGCCATGCGTCAAGACAAACTCACCACCAAATTTCAGGAAGCCCTCGGCGATGCCCAGTCGCTCGCCCTGGGGAATGACAACGCCTACATCGAGCCAGTGCACCTGCTGCTGGCGATGCTGCGCCAGGACGAAGGTCCGCGCGCGGTGCTCGAACGGGCCGGCGCCAACGTGCCCGGCCTCGTGCAGGCCGCCGAAGCCGCGATAAAGAAACTGCCGCAGGTGCAGGGGCACGATGTCGTGCAGGTCGGGCCGGATCTCAACAAGCTGCTGCAGGCCACCGAGAAGGAAGCGATCAAGCGCAATGATCAGTTCATTGCGGGTGAACTCTTCCTGCTGGCCGTGGCGGACAGCAAGGCCGAGATCGGCAACATCGCGCGTGCCAACGGGCTGACCCGCAAGTCGCTGGAGGCCGCGATCGAAGCGGTGCGCGGCGGGCAGGGCGTGAACAGCGCCGATGCCGAAGGCCAGCGTGAAGCGCTCAAGAAATACTGCCTCGATCTGACCGAGCGTGCACGGCTCGGCAAGCTCGACCCGGTGATCGGCCGCGACGAGGAAATCCGGCGCGCGATCCAGGTGTTGCAACGCCGCACCAAGAACAATCCTGTGCTCATCGGTGAACCCGGCGTGGGCAAGACCGCCATCGTCGAAGGGCTGGCACAGCGCATCGTCGCGGGCGAAGTGCCGGAGTCGTTGAAGGGCAAACGGGTGTTGTCGCTCGACATGGCTGCGCTGCTGGCCGGCGCCAAGTTCCGCGGCGAATTCGAAGAGCGCCTGAAGACGGTGCTGAACGAACTCGCGAAGGACGAGGGCCAGACCATCGTCTTCATCGACGAACTGCACACCATGGTCGGTGCCGGCAAGGCCGAGGGTGCGATGGACGCGGGCAACATGCTCAAGCCGGCGCTTGCGCGCGGCGAACTGCATTGCGTCGGCGCCACTACGCTGGACGAATACCGCAAGTACATCGAGAAGGATGCTGCGCTGGAGCGCCGCTTCCAGAAGATCATCGTCGGCGAGCCGAGCGTGGAGGCGACCATCGCCATCCTGCGCGGCCTGCAGGAGAAGTACGAACTGCACCATGGCGTGCAGATCACCGACCCGGCCATCGTGGCTGCGGCCGAGTTGAGCGACCGCTATGTGACCGACCGCTTCCTGCCCGACAAGGCGATCGACCTGATCGACGAGGCTGCGGCCAAGATCAAGATCGAGATGGACTCGAAGCCCGAGGTCATGGACCGGCTCGACCGCCGCCTGATCCAGTTGCAGATCGAGCGCGAGGCGGTGCGCCGCGAAAAGGACGAGGCCTCGCAGAAGCGGCTCGGCCTGATCGAGGAAGAGGTCGTCCGCCTGCAGAAGGAGATCGCCGACTACGACGAGATCTGGCAGGCCGAGAAGGCACAGGCCCAGGGCAGCGCGCACATCCGCGAGGACATCGACAAGATCAAGTTCCAGATCGCGGAATTCACCAGCAAGGGTGACTTCAACCGCGTCGCCGAACTGCAATACGGCCAGTTGCCTGCGCTCGAGAAGCGCTTGAAAGAAGCCGAGGCCAGCGAGGCGAAGAAGGGTACGGCGAGCGCGCCGAAGCTGCTGCGCACGCAGGTCGGCGCGGAAGAGATCGCCGAGGTCGTGGCACGTGCCACCGGCATCCCGGTTGCCAAGCTCATGCAGGGCGAGCGCGACAAGCTGCTCGTGATGGAAGACAAGCTGCACGAACGCGTGGTCGGCCAGGACGAGGCGATCGGCGCGGTGGCGAATGCGATTCGTCGCTCGCGCTCGGGCCTGAGTGATCCGAACCGCCCGACCGGTTCCTTCCTGTTCCTCGGCCCGACGGGCGTGGGCAAGACCGAGCTGTGCAAGGCACTCGCCGGCTTCCTGTTCGACGCGGAAGACCATCTCATCCGCATCGACATGAGCGAGTTCATGGAGAAGCATTCGGTCGCGCGCCTGATCGGCGCGCCGCCCGGCTACGTGGGCTACGAGGAGGGCGGCTACCTGACGGAAGCCGTGCGCCGCAAGCCCTACAGCGTCGTGTTGCTCGACGAGGTCGAGAAGGCGCATCCGGACGTCTTCAACGTGCTGTTGCAGGTGCTCGACGATGGCCGCCTGACCGATGGCCAGGGCCGCACCGTGGACTTCAAGAACACGGTGATCGTGATGACCAGCAACATCGGCTCGCCGATCATCCAGGCGATGGTGGGCAAGCCGGCCGAGGAGATCAAGGACGCTGTGTGGGACGAGTTGAAGAATTACTTCCGCCCCGAGTTCCTGAATCGCATCGATGAGACGGTGGTGTTCCACGCGCTCGACGCAAAGAACATCGAGGCCATCGCGGCGATCCAGCTCAAGGTGCTGCAGGCGCGGCTGGCGAAGATGGACCTGGGCCTGGACGTGTCGCCGGCGGCGCTGGCGGAGATTGCCAAGGTCGGCTTCGACCCGGTGTTCGGTGCGCGGCCGCTCAAGCGGGCGATCCAGCAGCGCATCGAAAACCCGTTGTCGAAGCTGCTGCTTGACGGCAGCTTCGGGCCGAAGGACACGATCCACGTGAAGACCGACCCGATCCATTCGCCGGGCAAGTTCGACTTCACCAAGGAAGGGGAACCTATGGCCGAGGTGGTAGCCTAAGTGCCGATGTTCAATTTTCTACTTCGCGTCGTCTTGTTCTGCATGGGGCTGGTGCTTGCCGCCAGCCTGCTGTTCGCGGTGCTGTTCCTGGCCGCACTGTGGATGATTGGCTATGTGTGGGCACGCCTCACTGGCAAGCCCGTCAAGCCGTGGGTGATGCGCTTCCATCCCGGCAGCGGTTTTGACCGCTTCAGGCAAGCCACGAAACCGCCGGAGCCCAACGCAGCCGACGTGGTCAATGCGCGGGCGCGCGGTGAGTCGGTCGAGCAACCGGCGCGCATCGTCCGCGGTGTGCCGGGCGACGTGACCGACGTGATGCCCAAGGCGCCGCCGTCGCCGGAGCGCTGAACAGTTCGACAGTCTGAGAGACCTCGGCACGCCGCGACGGCGTGACCGGGGCATGGATTTTTCAGGGAGGAAACCAGCATGGCCCTAGAGCCAGATTCGATCGAGATCGCTGCCGTCGAGGAATTGATCGTCCTTGTCAACCCGACCGGTGAGAGCGCGGCCAGGCAACTGGCGGCTTTTCGGGAGGCCTTGCCGGCGCTGTCTGCCGACCAGCGCAACGACGGGGACCGGTTGATCTGGACCCTCAAGGACATCGTCGAGTGGGAGACCGGCTTCTTCGTGGACTGGAAGGACACGGAGTCCTTTGTCCAATGCATGGACGTGCTGTGCGCCGGCTGGAATGCCACCATCGATTGGGGCGAGCCCGATGCGGCAGAGGACAAGGATTTCCCCGAGCGCGTCGATCTTCCGGGCCTGTTGCAGATCGCGTTCACGGCGTTGGCGGCGCAAGGCCTGACCTTGTGGAGCTGGGACACGCAAGGCGATGCTTACGGTGGCTGGATTGCGCGCTCGGCATCGGACGGGAAGATGCTCGACGTTTCGAGTCGCCTGGAAGTCCACTTTTACTAGTGTGCTGTCCCACAAATAACTGCGCGTGAAATCGCGCCTTTCGTGCCATGGCGGCGTTGCAAATCCTCGCGATACCCACGGGTAGCGCTTTGGTTTGCGCCTTGCCCTGACACGAAATGCATCGATTTCATTTGGCGCAGCTATTTGCGGGACAGCACACTGGCCTCGAGCCGCGCGCCATTCGGCAAAATCGCGCTATCCATCCTTCCGGCCACCCGGCCCTCCACCCCAAGAGAAAACCATGAGCACACGCGACATTTTTGTGGTCGGCACCGCCCGTACCGCCATTGGCACTTTCGGCGGCTCGCTGAAAGACGTTCCGAACACGCAACTGGCGACCACGGCCGTCAAGGCCGCCATCGAGCGCAGCGGCGTGGCGGCGGATGCCATCGGCCATGTGGTGGTGGGCAACGTCATCCCGACCGACGTCAAGGACGCCTACCTGAGCCGCGTGGCTGCCATCGATGCAGGTTGCCCGATCGAGACGCCGGCCTTCAACGTCAACCGCCTGTGCGGCTCCGGCCTGCAGGCCATCGTGTCGGCGGCACAAGCCATTGCGCTGGGCGATTGCGACATCGCCATCGGCGCCGGCTCGGAATCGATGAGCCGCGGCCCGTACTTCGACATGTCGGCCCGCTACGGTGCGCGCATGGGCGACGCGGTGCTGGTCGACTACATGCTCGGGATCCTGCACGACCCGTGGCAGAAGATGCACATGGGCATCACGGCCGAGAACGTCGCGGCGCGCCATGGCATCACGCGCGAGATGCAGGACGAGCTTGCGGTGCTGAGCCAGCAGCGTGCGGTGGCGGCCATTGCGGCGGGGCGCTTCAAGGAGCAGATCGTTCCGGTCGAAGTGAAGACGCGCAAGGGCGTCGTGCTCTTTGATACCGACGAGCACGTGCGCGCCGACACCACGGTCGAGACGCTGGCGAAGATGAAGCCCGCGTTCAAGAAGGATGGCCTGGTAACGGCCGGCAACGCTTCCGGCATCAACGACGGCGCCGCTGCGATCGTGCTCGCCGAGGGTGCGCGCGTGCAGGCGCTGGGGCTGAAACCGCTGGCCCGTCTGGTCGGCTACGCGCATGCGGGCGTCGAGCCGGCGTACATGGGCATCGGCCCGGTGCCGGCCACGCGCAAGGTGCTGGAGCGCACCGGCCTGAAGATCAGCGACCTGGACGTGATCGAATCGAACGAAGCCTTTGCGGCGCAGGCTTGCGCGGTTATCAAGGAGCTGGGCTTCGACCCGGCCAAGGTCAACCCGAATGGCTCCGGCATTTCGCTGGGCCACCCGGTGGGCGCAACGGGCGCGATCATCACGGTGAAGGCGATTGCCGAGCTGCAGCGCACGGGCGGCCGCTATGCACTCGTGACGATGTGCATCGGCGGCGGCCAGGGCATCGCCGCGATCTTCGAGCGCGTCTGATCGTGGGTTCGGCCTCCGCGCAAGTCGACGAGCGCGAGGTCGAGTTCAGCGCCATCCGCGCGCAAGGCGCGGGTGGGCAGAACGTCAACAAGGTATCGAGCGCGGTGCATCTGCGCTTCGACATTCCCGCTTCGTCGTTGCCCGAAGGCGTGAAGGAGCGGCTGCTGGCATTGCGTGACAGCCGCATCACGCAGGAGGGCGTGCTGGTGCTCAAGGCGCAGACGCACCGCAGCCAGGAGATGAACCGGGCCGATGCACTGGCGCGGTTGCAGGAGCTGGTCGACAGCGTGGCCTTGGCGCCGCGCGTGCGGCGGGCTACCAAGCCGACTTATGGCTCGAAGCAACGGCGGCTGGAAGGCAAGAGCCAGCGCTCGGCGATCAAGCAGTCGCGCGGGCCGTTGAAGGACTGATATCAGCGTTGTGCGCCGCGCCTTTGTCATGCGCTTGCCATGACGGCCCTGCTGGCCAGCAGGGCGCAGAACGCACTCGTCGTCCGCATGTCCGAGGTCAACGCTCCATCCGGCGCCGGCCTCCGTCGTACAGAGAATCCCGGGCAGATTCGGCGGCCCGGGCAATGACGACGCCGGTGCCTGAACGTCAGGACAAGTCTTGTTCTTTTTCGCTTGAGGGCCGTGGGCCATTTGATGGGATTCGTGCCGATCTCATGGGCCTGCCTCCAGTACGCGTGACGCTTTCGCTGTCAGCTTGTTGACCTCGTCAAGAACAACTGCGCCTCAACGAGCGAGATCCGGCCTTCTTGGTAGTTCTTGTTGACAAGCTCGCCGATGGCGGGGACTGAATACGCACTCAGTGTTCCCTACAGCTTCATCGACACCTCGTCGAGTTGCCGCTGGCGCTGGGTGCATTGGGCGGCTTTGGTCTCGGTCCCCAGCGTCGAGCCCATTTTTGCGCCGGCATACGCACCGGCACCCAGCCCCGCCAATGCGCCGGTTCCGCCCTCCCGTGAATTGCCAAGCAGCAGCCCCGCCAGGCCGAGGGTCGTGGCGCCCATGGCGCCCATGGCAGCGGAGCGGCAACTGCTGTGCCGTCGCGCAAGGCAACACGGCGACGACCGCGATGGCGGCGAGCGTTGCGCCGAGCAAGCGTCTTTGAGAAAGGGTGTTCACGGCACTGAATTCACTTTCCTTGTCGGGAGGTCGACGCGTTCGGCTTGACTTGAAGTCTGGCATGCACGGTGCATTGTGTGGCGTGCGTCTGCGCGTGTCGGGCCGAGTCATGACGGTCGGCCGAAAAACATGCGAAGGGCCTTTCCGGAGGTCGCCAATCAGGCGTTGTTGTGTACACTGACCCGCACCATCCCTCCGGCCTTTGCTGGCCTCCAGTGGGCCGTCGTCCATGCCTGCAACCGACTCCCAAGACTACGCGAGATCACGTCGAACGCTCTGGGCTCTCGCATGTGCCGCGTTGCTTCTTCTTGCCGCGGCGGCGGGTCTTTGGTGGTGGCTCTCGCAGCAGGACAAGGCGCTGGAAGACCAGGGGCAAGCGAACCTCGAAGCAATCCTTGAGAAGCGGCGGGCGCTCGCGGTCGATCTGGCCGCGGCCAAGGCGGCGACCGCCGCCGACTGTCCACCCGGCCAGACCCGTCAGCCACTCGCCGGCGATGCGATGCCGCCCCCGGCAAGCCCGGTGCCCGCAGTCCCGGCGCGGCCGGCCTTGCCCACCAGCGGTGAGGTGAAGCCGCTCGGCGATGCAGCGCTGGCCGAGCGGCTCGAGCAGGCGACCGCGATGGTCCTGGTGCCGTCACCCGATGGCAAGGGCCTGGGGACGGGCACCGGCTTCTTCATCGCGCCGAACCTGCTGGTGACCAATCGGCACGTCGTTGAAAAAGCCAGCCAGCAGGTGCTGCTGGTCAGCAACGCCTTGCGCTCGATCCGGCATGCCAGCGTGCTGCGGATCACCACCAGTTCCAGCGTCGGTTCGCCCGATTTCGCATTGCTGCGCATGGACGACGGTGTCGCGCCCGGTGTGCTGGACATGACCCCGGAAATCGGCAAGCTGGCGGGCGTGGTGGCTGCCGGCTTCCCGAGTGTCGTCGTCGCCAACGACCCCAGGTTCCGGCGCCTGCTGGCGGGAGACTATTCGCAAGCGCCGGATCTCAGCCTGACGCAAGGCGCCGTGCAGTCGTTGCTGACGGGAGCCGACGGCATGCCGCTGATTGTTCACACGGCGTCCATCGCCAAGGGCAACTCAGGCGGGCCGCTGGTCGATGCTTGTGGAAGGTTGGTGGGCGTCAACACCTTCATCACCATCGACCAGAGCCAATCGTCGAAGATCAACTATGCGATTCGCGCGCAGGTGATGCAGGCGTTCCTGGAATCGTCCGGCAACGCGGCGCGTGCCGATGCGCGCGCTTGTGCGCACGGCTGAGGCCACGCAGCCTCAGCGCCAGTTCCCCATCGACCCGGACGGCGCCTGGCAACAGGGCGCCGACCAGGCTTCGACAGGGGTGGATCTCAGGCGCCCGTCGATCGTTGCCACCTGGGCCTCGTGCAACGCCTGCGCCTTCAGGCGCTCGCCGCCACGACCTGCATCGAAGCGTTTCACCACGACCGCCCGCGTGAGCAGGTTCTGCGTCCTGGCGTGGCGTCGCGTCAGGGAGAAATTTCGCGACCTGAAGAGGCTCGCAGTGCCTTCCTGATCGCTGTCGGGCCAGTTCGCCACAGTACACTGCAAACGTGTCTGGCACTTACATATTTTGTGCTCGATTGCGAACTCTGCAATACCCGTCCGCGAAGCAGATCAGTCCGAATCAAACCCAATGAACACACCTGCCTTCGGCGCCACAGGTTCCCAACTTGCACAGGATCGGGTGGACCGTTACCGGTCGCTGGGCGTGTTCGGCAAGCCCGCCTACCAGAGCCACGTGCAGTTGCGTGCCATGCTCAAGTCCAAGCGCGGCGACAGGGTGGCGAACTATTTCGCCAAGCCCACCTACAACCCGGATCTGGGTGAATTGCGCTGGACGGCGGAGGTCCCGGGCACCGTGCGCAGTTGGCACGACATGTCCGCGCAAGACCAGGCGCAAGGCGCACTCGAGCTGGAGGTGATTCGCGCGGGGCTGATGAGCTTCGCGCAGGAGTTGCGCACGCAGAGCGGTGGACAGCCGGGCGGCGCGGCGTCTTT
Source organism: Variovorax rhizosphaerae (assembly GCF_037889975.1). NCBI lineage: Bacteria > Pseudomonadati > Pseudomonadota > Betaproteobacteria > Burkholderiales > Comamonadaceae > Variovorax > Variovorax rhizosphaerae. The sequence continues at coordinate 229,790 of NZ_JBBKZT010000012.1, forward strand.
CGCCAGCCTGCTCGAGCAGGCGATACGCGTGCCGAAGGATGGTCAGTTCCTCTATTTCGTGGGCGACCAGCCCATGATCGCTTTCTGGGGTTTCGAAGATCAGAACGGGCACAGCGTCGATCCCTTGTCGCTTGCGCCCCGCAGCAACGCGGTTGCGGCCCCGCCGGTCGGCGCGCCGCCGCCGCCGTCGAATGCCGTGCCAATCGCTGTGACGGTCGAGGAGAAGCGCCGCTCGTGGAAATGGCTTCTCTGGCTGTTGCTCGGCCTGTTGCTGCTGGCGCTGCTCCTCTTCTTCGGCCTGCGCGGCTGCACGCCGAAGGTCGCTCTCGTTCCACCCGACCTGTCCACGACCGCCAAGCCGCCGGATGGGGTGACGCCGCAAACGCCTGTGCCCACGCAGCCGCCCGTCGATTCGACGGTGGTGCCCGCCGTTCCACCTGTGGTCGGTGGGCCGACGACCGAAGTCCCGGGCACGGACTCGAAGGCACCCGCGGACACCGTGCCCGCCGTGCCCGACACGACGGCTGCGTTGCCGGATGGGAAAAAAGATCCGCTGGCCCCGATCGACACCAAGACATTGCCGAAGGACGTGCCGCCGGATGAAAAGGCGAATCTGCCCGATCCGAAAACCGATGCCGGCACGAAGAACGATCCGAATGCCAAGGCCGTTCCCCCGCCACCCGTGACGCCCCCGTCCCCCGACAAGGGCAAGCCCCTGGCGATGCCCGACGATCCCGGTGCCGCCAAGAAGCTTGGCTTCCTGGAAGGCGACTGGAAGGCAGGCGACGGATTGGCCGACAAGGTGACGAAGCAGCCGCTGGACCTGTCGTTCAAGTTCAGCAAGGACGGCACCGGCCAGGTCATGTTGCGCAAGCCCGACGGCACGACCTGCCAGGGCCCCGTCCAGGGGCGAATGGACGGCGGCAAGCTGGGCATCCAGGGCAACCAGGTCGTGCCGTGCAGCGATGGCGGGCGCTACGGTGCGCCGAAGATCGAATGCTCGAAGAGTTCCGGCGGGCAGACGCAGTGCTTTGGCATCAATCCGGACGGCAGCAAGTACTTCATGGGGATGCAGCGGCAGTAGCGCCACAGGTACATTGCTCCGGGCAGATCGAGAACCTCATTCAACTCCATAAAGCGACGCTCGACATCGATGGCACTGAACGAACTCATGCACTTCCCCGAAGTGGTCCCGCTGATTCCCGGCAGCGGTGTCCAGTTCCTGGATTTCGGCTTCTCGATCGACAAGCAAACGCCAGTGCCCAAGGAATGGGGTTACTTCGATGTCCGCAGCACCCCCAACATCGACAAGGTGCCACCGTGCGTGCGCCGTGGCGACGAGGAGCCCCGCGGCGTGGAGTCCTATGCGGTGGACATCAAGGCGATCGAGCAGATGTTCGACCGCGTCTGGATGCCGCTGCCGCTGCTGCGCCGGGAGGCCCAGGGCTTCTATCGCGGCCCGACGAACTGGGCACGCGCCTACCTGGCCCGTCTCGAGGAGCCGGACAGCAAGGGAAACACCTACCGGCTGGTCATCGCCGCTGACACGGCCCTGCTGCAGTTCGTGGAAAGCGAGGCCTATCTCGCACCGTCCCCCAACGATGCGCGCAACGGCCGCGAGTTCGCGTTGCCCGGTCCCAAGGACCCCATCGACTGGTATTTCGCGGAGAGCTGGGTGCGGGACTGGTGCCTCGAGACCTTCCGGGACATGCTCGAGCGTGAGGAACGACGCCGCCGGCATTTCTCGTTCCGTCCGTTGACGGATACCGAGGTGCGCGAGCAGATGCAGGGCAGCAACGAGCATGTGGCGCGGTACCGGGCCTTCGTCGAACTGTTGCATGCGCTGGACGTGCTGCCCTCCTTTCAGCTGGTCGACCGCATCACCGAGCCCCGATCGCCGCCGATCGATGTCGACCTGGTGCTCGACCTCGGCAACTCGCGCAGTTGCGGGCTGCTGATCGAGTCCGACCCGGAACAGCTGGGCGTCGACATCGCGAAGGCGGTGACCTTGCAGTTGCGCGACCTCAGCCGCGCCGAGCAGGTCTATTCCGACCCGTTTCCAAGCCGCTTCGAATTCGCGCGGGCGCAGTTCGGGCGGGACCACCTGTCCATCCGTAGCGGCCGCTCGGAAGCCTTCGCCTGGCCGACCGTGGTGCGCGTCGGCGTCGAAGCCGCGCGACTGGCGGCGCGACGCTCCGGAACGGAAGGCTCGTCGGGCCTGTCCAGCCCCAAGCGCTATCTGTGGGACGAGGACGCGCGGCGCGACTCGTGGCGCTTCAATGCGGCCGCCAACGACGGCGGGCAGTCGGACTATGCGACCGGCGTGGCTTTCACCACCCTGGTCAATGACCTCGGCGAGGCCTTGCACCGCCTGAAACCGGACCTGCTGGCGCAGTTCCCGGACAAGGGGTTCCCGGCGATCCGGGCCCAGTATTCACGACGCAACCTCACGTCGTTCGCGCTGGCCGAGATCTTCGTGCAGGCCATCGCGATGATGAATTCGCCGATGCACCGACTGCGCCGGCCGGCCAATGCCAACCTGCCGCGCCGGCTGCGCCGCATCATCATGACGATGCCCACGGCCATGCCGCTGGCCGAGCGGGACATCCTGCGCAAGCAGGCGGAAGCCGCCTGCGACCTGGCCAACCTCTCGCTCGGCCAGGCGCAACTCGACTATGACGACGATGGCGTCGCGCACCTGAGCTACAGCGTGAACGGCGCGGTCGAAGACAAGGCGCCCGAAGTCATCCTGCAGTGGGACGAGGCCACGGCGACGCAGGCGGTCTATCTCTACACGCAGGTGGCCCTCAACCATTCCGGCGACGCGCGCACCTTCTTCCAGAACGCACGCCACCCGGACAACCAGCACGACCCGGCCGCGTCGCAACGGTTCCGGCTCGCGACCATCGACCTCGGTGGCGGCACCACCGACCTGGTGGTGACATCGGTGGTGGCCGATGGCGTCGGCGCGCACGTCACGCTCACGCCCGAACAGGAGTTTCGCGACGGCTTCAGCCTCGCAGGCGACGACGCGCTGCTGCACATCGTGCGCGAGCATGTGATCAAGCCCATCCGTCGCCAGTTGCGCGAGGGCGGCATGGGCGAGAAGGTCGACTTCGCGCTGAACGAGATGCTCGGCGGCGACCACGGCAACATGACGGCGGTGAAGCTGGTGCGCCGGCAACAGTTCGCGGCCCAGATCGCCGCGCCGATCGCACTCGGACTGCTGCAGGACTACGAGGCCTACGATCCGCTCGCGCCGCCGCCCGTCACCACGCGCGCCTTTGCCGACTTCTTCACGCCGGACAACATGCCGACACCCGGCCTGCTCGACCACGTGAACCGGGAGCTGGCGGAAAAAGGCGCGCGCAACTTCAAGTTGCAGGACATGGTCTTCGAGATCTCGCTGCCCGACATCGACCGCACGGTGCGCAGCGTGTTCAAGGACATGCTGCGGGCGCTGGGCGAGATCGTGGCGCGCTACCGCTGCGACATGCTGATCCTGTCGGGCCGCACCTCGCGGCTTCCGGCAGTGCGCGCCATCCTCGAGGAAAGCGCCGCCTTGCCTTCACACCGGATTCTTCCGCTGCATACATTCCGGGTCGGCCAGTGGTATCCGTTCCGGGACTACCGGGCGACCATCGGCGACCCCAAGACCACCGCGGCCGTCGGCGCGATGATCTGCCTGCTGGGCAACGGCCAGCTCCAGAACTTCAACTTCCGCTCCAACGAATTGCGCGTGCGCTCCACCGCGCGCTATTTCGGCAAGCTCGACCAGTCGAGTCGCATGTTGAAGGCCGACGAGTTCTACAACAACCTCGACCTCGACAACATCGAGTACGAGTTGCCCGAGCAGCCTTTCGAGTTTCGCGGACCGATGCCCCTGGGCTTTCGCCAGTTGCCGGTGGAGCGCTGGCCCGCGTCGCGGCTCTACACCCTCGACTACGCCGGACCGGACGACGCGAACGCACTCAATCCAGTGACACCGCTGCGCATCACGTTGGGGCGCGCCGGCAAGAAGGTCACGAACAAGCGCACCGGCGAGGAATACATGGACAACCCCGAACTGAAGATCAGGCGCGTCGAAGACCGCGATGGAAGGTCGGTGGCGACCAACCGCCTGCGGCTGCGCCTGCAGACCATCGGCCAGCAGCAAGGCTATTGGCTGGACACCGGCATCGTGCAGGGAGATTGACGCCGTGATCGACCCGACCCAACAAATGCTGCTGGATGGTTCGCTGGCCCTGGGCCGCGCAAGTTCCCAGGCGCGCGCCTGGATCACGCGGCTGGCGCAGAGCGCGACATCCGTGGCCAGCGAGGAACACTCGCTGCTCGAGGAGACGCGGCGCGCCGAGAACCTGGCGCGCAAGGTTGCCGTATCGGCCGGCCGGCGCAACAGTGCCGGCGTGTTCGGCCCGAGCCAGGCCGGCAAGTCCTACCTGGTGTCGGTGCTCGGCAAGAGCCAGGGCGAGCCGCTCATCGCCGACTTTGCCGGCACGCCGAAGAACTTCATCCAGGAGCTCAACCCCGAAGGCGGCAAGGAAGCGACCGGACTGGTCACGCGCTTCACCATCGTCAAGGGAACGCGCGACGGCAAGCATTCCGTGGAGCTGCGCCTGCTGACCGAGACCGACCTGGTGAAGATCATCGGCAACAGCTTCATGTCGGACTTCGACCAGAACAACCGCAAGCTGGCGCTGCCCGCGGAAGACGACATCCGGGCCCTGCTCGCCAAGCTGGAGGCCAATGCGCGCGCCAGTGCGCCGCACCTCGACGAAATCGTGATGTTCGATATCGGCGAGTATTTCCGCGCCAACTTCGCTGCGGCCATCGGGCCGCTGGTGCGAAGTGGCTATTGGGATGCGCTCACCCGCTTTGGCCACCGCCTGGCGTTGGCGCAGCGCGCCGAGTTGTACAGCGTGCTGTGGGGCCAGTCGAAGGACCTCACCGACGTCTTCCTGCTGCTGGCGCGCATGCTGGAAGAGCTGGGCCATGCGGCCACCGGCCGCGCCACGCTCGACTGCCTGATTCCCCGCTCCCAGAGCATCATCGATGTCGACGTCGTCAAGCTCCGCCTGGGCACGCCGGAAGACCTGAAGGACGTGATCAGCGTGATCCCCGAGCTGGCCGAGGGCGGCGATGCGCCGCCCGTGAAGGTGCCGCGCGCCACGCTCACGGCGCTGGTGGCCGAGATCAAGGTCGTCATGGCCAGCCAGCCCTGGGCGTTCTTCGAGCACACCGACCTGCTCGACTTTCCCGGCGCCCGGGCGCGCGAGAAGATGCTGGAGCTGCCCGCCGACGCGCAAGAGCGCGCCTTCTGCGTGCGCAACATGCTGCTGCGCGGCAAGATCGCCTACCTGTTCCAGCGCTACACCGAGGAGCGCGAGCTGACCAGCATGCTGCTGTGCATGCCGCCGAGCAACCAGGAGGTGAAGGACCTCACCTCGCTGGTCGGCAAGTGGGTGGGGCAGACCCACGGCGACAGCGCCAAGGACCGCGGCAAGCTGCCTTGCGCGCTCTTCTTCGTGCTCACCAAGTTCGACCTGGAACTGATGGCCAAGCCCGGCGACACCGAGGAGTCATGGCGCAACCGCATCGACACGCGGCTCGAAGCCTCGATGTACCAGCTCTACAAGCAGGAGGACTGGCTGCAGAACTGGAATGGCAAGCCGTTCGCCAGCACGTATTTCCTGCGCAACCCGGACTACGAGATCGAAGCCGTGTTCCAGTACGGCCCTGGCGAGCCGGGGTCCAGGCGCGAGACCGGAATCGCCTCTCAGGCGCAGGCGCGCATCACCGCCAACCGGGAAGGCTTCATCGGATCGGAACGCGGGCGCAGGCACTTCACCGACCCCGCGCTGGCCTGGGATTGCGCGATGGCGCTCAACGATGGCGGCGTGAAATACCTGGTCGACAACCTCGAGCAGGTGCTTTCGCCGACGTTGAAGGCACGCCAGCTCGCCGGCCGCCTGGTCGACCAAAGCCAGCAACTGGACAGCCGCATGCGCCGGTTCTACCAGGCCGACGACGACTCCTCGCGCAAGGAGAAGGAAGGCGCGCTGATGAACCTGCGCCGCCAATTGCACGCGGCGAGCAAGGAGCGGGACTTCGTCAATTTCATGCAGCTCCTGTCGCAAATGAAGGTCGTCGAGGCGGACGTGCGCGGCGCATTCCTGAACATCGCGTCGATGAAGATCGAGGCGCAATCGGTGCCCCATCCCGCCGCCGCAGCAGCATCGGTGGCCGAGCCTGACCCGTGGGACGACGACCCCTGGGCCGAGCCGGCTACCGCCCCTGGCGCCGGCAGCACCCCGGCGCCCGCACCGCGCCGCCAGCGCGATCGCTTCGATCACTTCGCCGCACAGGTGCTCAACCTGTGGACCGAGAAGGTTCGGGGCCTCACGACCCAGCCGCAAACCCTGACAAGCCTGGGCATGGACGCGCAACTTGTCGGCGATCTTGGCAACGAACTGGTGATCGCCGCACACCGCACCCTGCTCAGCGAAAGGATTGCCGACCGCGTGCGCAACCAGGTCGAGGCCGCCAACCTTCGCTGGGACGAGGTGGCAGACCGAAGCGCGGGCATCGCCTTCCTGATGGTCAACGACTACGTGTCCCATCTCGGCTTCGGCGAATTGGCGCCGGACAAGCGCCCCGCCGTGCCCGAGGCGCCGAAGCCGCGGGTGCGTGGCGTTTTCGCGCCGTTGCCGATGCCGCAGCCGGGCCAGATCCCGACCTTGTCCGAAGCGAGGGTTCCGATGGAGAACGGGTATTTCCTGGACTGGGGTGTCGCGTTCAAGCAGCTCGGCCTGGACAACGTCAGCTTTTCAGGCGGGCGCGAGATCGACGAGGCAGACAACCGGGCGCTGGGCGCGATCCTCGCCGAGATGGCGCCGGCCCTTCAGGTGAAGGTGGACTGACGCCATGCCCACTCGCCTGATCCAACTCGAACAGCATCCCAGCGGTACGGCTTCCTTCCAGCTGTCCGGCCCCGCTGCCCTGCTGATCCTGGCCGTGGAAGACCTGGAGATCGCCATCATCCGGCCGGGTCCGCCCGAGCGCTATCTCGACCCGCGCAATCCCGACGATGCATGGGCGACGTCCGTCTATCGCTTTCGTCCGCTCAACCCGCGGCGCCAGGGCAACACGGTCTGGCTGGACATCGACCACGGGGTCACCTATCACCTGGAGGCCAACAAGCCTTACCTGCTGCGCTTGAAGCAGTTCGAAGGGATGGAGTCCGACGAGGTGTTCACCGGCCTGGCGACGTTGCGTCGTCCCTCGACCAAGCCCGCGGGCTGGATGCCACCGCCCGATCCGAAGGGGCCGGTCTCGCTGCCGCCGCCTCCACCGCCGCCCCCCGAGCCGCCGCCGAAAGTCGAACCTGAGCCGGTCGAGGTGCCGCCTCCGCCGGCGCCCGCCGTGCCTGTTCCGCCGCCCGAACCGCCACCACCGCCGCCACCGCCGCCACCCAAGGCGCCGGCCCCTGCGCCGGCTCCGGCCGTCGCGGCATCCGGGTCCAGGCGGGGGATGCTGGCTGCGTTGCTGGTGCTGGTCCTGATCGGCGCAGGCGTGGGCTATTTCATGTGGTCCAAGCGCTCGCCCGACCCCACGCCGCCGCCCGTCGCCGTGACGCCGGCACCCACGCCCAATGCCGAGCCGAGCCTGGAATCGATCCGCGCCTTGCTCGCCACCAATCCGGATGCCGCGCAGGTCCGCGCCATGGCCGATCCCTTGAGAAAGGCGAACAAGCTCCTCGACGGACAGTTCCTGCTCTACAGGTACGCCGGCGAACACGGCGATGCCGAGGCGGCCCGCATCGTCGGCGGCTTCTACGATCCGGACACCTGGACCCAGGAGAGCAGTCCCATGCCGGCCGCCAATCCATCGGAAGCCGGCCGCTGGCTGAAGCAGGCGGCTGCGGCCAACGACGCGGAGGCTCAATACCGCTACGCCATGCTGCTCAAGAAGGGCCGCACGGATGAGGCCGACGGCCCCGAGCAGGCCATCGGGTGGCTGCGCAAGGCCGCCGAGCAGGGCCACGCAGGCGCGAAGGCCGCGCTCGGCACGCCACCCTGACATCCCGCATCGCCGCACGTCGAATCCAACGGAAGCGTTCCCATGACCATCACGCACCTCAGGCTGCTGCTGCAGCGCCGCAAGATCTTCCTGCTCGCCGCTGGTGCGGCCGGACTGGGCATGCCAGCCTGGGCGCAGACGCGCACGCCGCTTCTCATGGACGGCAAGAAGACGCTTTTCCAGCGCGTGCTGACCCGGCCCGGTGCGGGGCTGGCCAGCGCGCCGGGCGGCGCGGCCGGCACGCCGCTCGAGCCCTTCAGCGTGTTTTTCGTCTACGAGCGCAAGGAGCAGGGCGGCAAGACCTGGCTGCTGGTCGGCGCAGGAAGTGACGGCAAGACGAGCGGCTATGTGTCCGAGGCCGAGGTCGTGCCCTGGCGCCACTCCATCACACTCGCCTTTGCCACGCCGGGCAACCGCGAGCGCGTGCTGTTCTTTCGTGAACGCGAAGGCGTGACGACATTCATCAATTCCGACAACGCGGTCGCCGAAACGCAGCGCGTGATCAAGCAGATCGCGGACAGCAAGGGCAGCCTCGGGCCCGCCAACCCGGTGATCGCCATCGAGCCCGAAAAGTATGTCGACCTGAAGAGCCAGTTCTACCTGCTGCCGGTCCTGGACGCGGCGTCGACCTTGCTCAAGTCCGGCTACCGGGTACGGCTGGTCAAGGTTGCGTCGGTGACACGCGACGCCGCCGCCTCGCCGACAACCGGGGCGGCGGCGCCGGCGCCGGCGAACAACTCGGGCATCGTCAACTTCAATTCGGCCGTGGTGTTCGTGATCGATGCCACCTCTTCGATGCAGCCCTACATCGACCGCGCCTACAAGGCGCTCCAGGAGGTGCTGCGCGAGTCCGAGGAGGCCAAGGTCTCCAACCGCGTGCGCTTCGGGCTGATCGGCTTCCAGGACGATCCGGCCAAGGCCAAGGGTGTCGAGTACTTGTCGAAGATCTTCGTGGACCCCGCGCAGAACGCATCGCGCGAGCAGTTCCTCGCCGGCATGAGCAAGTTGAAGGCAACGCAAAGTTCCACCCGGGCCTATGCCGAAGACGCCTATGCGGCCATCGACCAGGCCCTCCAGAAGATCAACTGGGAAAACTATGGCGGGCGCTACATCGTGTACATCACCGATGCCAGCGCACGGGAGGGCAATTCACCCTTTGCCTCGACCCGCCTGTCCACCGACCAGGTGCGCGCGCAGGCTCAGGAAAAGGGCGTGGCGATCTACACCATGCACCTCTTGACGGCCGAAGGTACCAAGGACCATGCCATCGCAGAAGCGCAGTTCAAGCGCTTGTCGAACTGGCCCGGCAAGGGCCCCCTGTACTTCCCGGTGACGGCAGGCGACCCCACCAAGCTCGAGAGCGACGTCAGGCGCATGGCGCATGCGCTTGTCGAACAGGTCAAGTCGCCGGACAAGACGTCCGCGCCGGCGGCAAAGGGCGATGAGGTGCAGGAAAGCGTGAACGCCGTCGGCCGGGCGATGGTGCTCGCCTATCTCGGCCGGCAGCAGGGCGTCAAGTCGCCGCCGATGTACGAGGCCTGGGCCTGCGACCGCGATGTGCGCGACCGCTCGACGGCCAGCCTCAGCGTGCGCGTGCTGCTCACGAAGAACCAGCTCTCCGATCTCCAGTCGACGCTGCGCAACCTGCTGGCCGCGATGGAAAAAGCGCAGGTCGATCCGGCGAGCTTCTTCAACCAGTTGCGCAGCGCCGCGGTGGCCATGGGCCGCGACCCGTCGAAGCTCGGGCAAGGCAAGGCAAAGAACCTGGAACAGGCCGGCCTGATGGGCGAGTACCTCGACGGCTTGCCTTACCAGAGCGTGCTGATGAGCATGGACTTCGACGCCTGGACCAACATGGGTGTCGGCAAGTCGCAGGCCGTGCTCGACACCATCCGGTCCAAGGTCGCGCTCTACCAGCGTTTCCATGACGACGTGGACCGCTGGGTCAAGCTGAACCCGGCCGCGTCCGACGGCGACCGCGTCTACCCGGTGCCGATCGACGAGTTGCCCTGATGGCCGTCCCGACGCTGCTGATCCGGCAACTGCGCTACCAGCGCGGCGCCGTCGGCACGGAAGGTGCTTTCGCGTTGAACATCGAAGAGCTCGCGCTGCAACCCGGCGAAACGGTTGGCGTGGTCGGCCCCTCTGGCTGTGGCAAGAGCACCTTGATCGACCTGCTGGCGCTGTTGCGCCGACCCACGAGCGTGGACACCTTTCAACTGCTGGACCGCGACGTCGCCTCCCTCTGGCGCCGCAATGCGACCGACGCCTGCACCGACCTGCGCGCGCGCCACATCGGCGTCGTGCTGCAGACCGGCGGGCTGCTGAACAGCGTCACCGCACGCGAGAACGTGATGTTGTCGCAACGCCTGCTCGGCCGCGTCGATGCCTCGTGGGTCGACACCCTGTTCGACGCGCTTGACCTGGCCGCGCTCGGCCATCGCCGCCCGGCACAGCTCTCCATCGGGCAGCGCCAGCGCGTGGCCGTTGCGCGCGCCCTGGCCCACCGGCCGGCGCTGGTGCTGGCCGACGAGCCGACCGCTTCGCTGGGCATCGACCACGCGCCGGGCGCACTGGATCTTCTGCTCGGGCTGGCGTCGACCAGCGGTGCGGCCATGGTGATCGTGAGCCACGACACCGAATTGCTGCGCGAACGGGGTGTCCGCCTGCGCCATTGCGTTGCGCGCAACGGCATGGTCGAACTGGCGCAGTGAGCTCGCCGATGAGCCACCCGCGCCTTCGCCTGTCCCAGTTGCTCCGACTGAGCTTCAACGACCTCTGGCACGAACGCTGGCTCGCCTTTTGCGCCGCATGCGTGCTGGCCGCCACGATGGCGCCGATCGGCACGCTGTGGGGGCTGGAACTCGGCGTGATCGGCGCGCTTGTCGAGCGCCAGGACCACGATCCGTTGATGCGCCTGCTGTTGCCGGAGAGCAGCGGCAGCACGCGCTTCGATGCGGCCTGGTTCGAGCGGGTGAGGCAGTGGCCGGAAGCCAGCTTCGTCATGCCCAACACGCGCGCCCTCGCCAGCCAGGTCGATCTCTACAGCGAGGGCGCCAATGCACCTGTCCGCGTCGACCTGCTGCCGACGGCGACGCGCGATCCGCTGCTGGGCACGTTCGCGCCGCCCGATGGCAACACCGTGCTGTTGAGTGCTTCCGCCGCACAGCAGATCTCGGCCAAGGCGGGCCAGGTGGTTCAGTTGTCGCTGGAGCGCGAGCGGAACGGGCGCAGCGAGCAAGCGGTGGTCGACTTGAAGATCGCCGCGATCCTGCCGCCCGAGCAGGTGGAGTCCCGCGCCGCGCTGGCCTCGCTGGCCTTGCTCGAATCGGTGCAGTCGTGGCGCGACGGCTATGTGATCGACGGGTTCAGCGCCGAAGGCTCGGGCCCGGCACCGAAGACGGAAACCTATCCCCTGTTCCGCTTGTATGCCAGGTCGATACGCGATGTCGAGCCGCTGGCCGCGCGGCTGGAGGCCGAGGGCGTTTCCACGCACACGCGGGTCCGTGAAATCGCCGCCACGCTGGGACTGCAGCAGAACCTGCGCACGGTGCTGGCGCTGATCGGCGGCATCGCGGTGGCTGGCGCGCTGGTGGCGTTGTCGGCATTGCAGTTTTCCACGCTGCGTCGCAAGCGGCGCGAATACGCGCTGCTGAAACTCACCGGGCACGGGCGCGCGTGGCTGATGGCGTTGCCCTGTGTGAATGCCGTCGTCGTCTCGCTCGTCGGCGGCATGCTGGCGCTGGCTTTCTATGGCGCCACCGCGACCGCGATCAACCTGCATTTCGCTGCGCACCTGTCACCCAACGAAGCTGCCGTGCGACTGCCACCGGGCAACATGGGCGCGGGCCTGCTGGCCGCGATCATCATTTCCGTGCTGCCGGCCCTGTGGGGCGGCTGGCGCGCATCCAGAGTAGAGGCTGCCGATGAATTGCGTGACAACTGAATTTGGCCGCCGCGTCGCCCAGGTGGCCGCGTGGTCCTGCCTGTCGACAGGCTCCGCGTTGGCGCAGGCGCCATGGCCCGTTGATCTCGTCAACCCGAAGCCGGCGACGGACGACGTTGTCCTGCCGATGCCTTGCGGCGGCTCGATGGTCTTCCGGCGCGTCAACGTCCCCAGCGCGAACGCACTGGACGACCGCCGGGTCATGCTGGGCAATCCGGAGGCACGCTTCGCCTACGCCGAGAATTCGCGCAGCGACTATGTCGGTGGCGGCTTCTCGGACGCCAAGGTCAAGGGCCAGCGTTATTACCTCATCGGCAAGTACGAAGTCACCGCACTGCAGTTCGACGCGGTTTCCGGCACCTGCCCGGCAGTGAATCCCGATGGACGGCTGCCGAAGACCGGCATCACCTGGAGCGAGGCCGCTTACTTCAGCGGGCGCTATGCCGACTGGCTGGCAAAGAATGCGGCCGCCAAGCTGCCGCAGGAAGAAGGTGCGCCGGGATTCGTGCGGCTGCCGACCGAGGCGGAGTGGGAGTTCGCGGCACGCGGTGGCGTGGCGGTTGGCGAAACCGTGTTCGAGCAGCCGGCCTTCGCGATGCCCGAGGGCCCGCAGCGCTATGCCTGGTATGCCGGCACCGACTCGTCCAACAACGAGCTCAACGGCATCGGCTTGCTCAAGCCCAACCCGCTCGGCCTGTACGACGTGCTGGGCAATGCGGGCGAGTTCGTGCTCGATGCCTTCCGCCTCAACAAGTATTCGCGCCTGCACGGCCAGGCCGGTGGCTACATCGTCAAGGGCGGCGACTACCGTACGGCGCTGGCGGATTTGCGCAGCGCGGCGCGCACCGAGTACATCCCGATCGACAAGAACGGCGAGCGGCGCGACAAGGCCACGGGGTTGCGGCTGGTCGTCGTGCCCGGCGCGCTGCCGAGCGCGACGCGGCTGCAGTCCGTGCGCAGCCTGTGGACCGGCCTGGCCGACTCGGGCGTCAGCGCGTCGCAGTCGCTGACCGACCCGGTGAAGGAAGTCGAGGCACTCGCCAAGGCCACCACCGACCCGGCCCTGAAAGCGCGCATCGAAGGCGTCGGCAACGTGATCAAGGCCAACATCCAGGCACGCAATGAACAGCGCGACCGGTCCGCTCGAAGCGAGATCCGCGTTGCCGCCTACCTGGGCCGGAAGATCCTGGAGGACGGACTCAAGATCCGGGCGCAGGAGATGTATGCCAAGGTCGCGCCCGACGACAAGAAAATACGCGCGACGATCGACGCGAGCAAAGAGAATCTGGACGCAACGCTCAACTACATGATCGAAACGGTCAAGCAGATCGGGCTCGACTACCCGACCGCAACCACCGCTGCGCAAGGCGAGATATTGAAGCGCGAGTTCGAGGCCCGCTCGGTGCCCGGCTACACGCCGCTGGTCGACCTGGTGATGACCCGGAGCCAGGGCGCGCGAACGGGCAAACCGGTCTCGAAACCAGAGTTGCTTGCAGAACTGACATCCATGGAAGCAAAGGTACTCAACAAATGAACATCACCACCTGGCAGCACGCTGGCACACGCGCCATCGTTGCAGCGGTCATTCTTTCCCTGGCCGGCTGCCAGGCACCGGGGCCGACGGCGGGTTCTTCGCCAGCCGGGGCGCAGTCCCAGTCCTTGAGCCCCGCCGAAATGCAATTGCGGGAGGACGAGGAGCGCTTCAACAACACCGTGATTTCGGCCGTGTTGACCGGCGCCGCTGGCGGCGCGCTCCTTGGTGGGGTGCTGGGAGCGGTGACAGGGCGCAAGGACAAGAAAAGTATCCTGACGGGCGCTGCGGCAGGCGCCGTGGTCGGTGGCACAGCGTTGGGAATCGATGGCTACCTCACGGCCAAGAAGGAGCAGGCGGGACGGCAGAATGTGCGCGCCGCGCAGGCCGCCGCCGCCGACGTGCAGCAGGACAACAACCGTCTCCAGGCGTACCTCGACACGTCCAGCCGCGTCTTGGCCGAAGGGCAGGCGCGCCTGGCCAAGCTCCAGCGGGATATCGCGGCGAAAAAGGTGAGTACCGCGGAAGCCCAGCAAGCGCGTGCGCGCGAAGAAAAGAACATCGCATCGATGAACCAGACGCTGACGCAGGCGCGCAAGACGCGTCAGGAATATGCCGAGGCGTCGGAAAAGCTGAAGGGGTCGCGCGAGAACACGCGCGACATGGACGGCGAGATCAGGCGCATGGACCAGCAGATAGGCCAACTTGAGAGCACGGTGAGCGCCTACAACAAGGCGCTCTCCGTCTCGAAGGCATGACCCTAGAAAAAGCAGTTGACCGCGCTCAACCTTTGGAAAAGCCGCATGGAAGCTGAAACTTCTGCCTTCGATCACGTTCGCCGCCGGGGTGAAAGCGCTATGCACCCGATTGCACCGCGCTCGACGTGTCATGCGGCGTTGCTCGGCCTTGCGGGCATGAGCCCGCGGCGTTCTCCCGCCTTGCCTGGCACGCCGATCACGGCGCACTCGGGCGCATCCAACTGCTTTTTCTAGGATGACGAAAGGAATCCCCATGACGATCCGATTTCCGAAGGCCGGCGTTGGCGCGCTGCTTGCCCTTGCCCTTGCCCTTGCCGGCTGCGCGAACAATGCCTATCTCGCGTCCAAGAGCTATACGGCGTCGGGTGGGCAGATGGAGAGCGACATCGCCACGGCCAACTCGAACCTGGCCACGGCCCAGCAAACCAATGTCCAGTTGAAGCAGGATGTCGCGCTACGCAACGAGGCCATCGAGCGGGACGCTCGCCGGATCAACACGCTGAATGGCGACCTCAACGCGCAGGATGCGCAACTCAAGCGGGCACTCCAGGCCAAGAAGGTGAGCCAGTCTCGTCACGCGGAACTCAAGCGGCAGCTCGACTCGATTCGGCAGGAAACCCAGAACGCCGACCTGGAGAACCAGCGCGCCAAGATGGCGAAGACACCCGACCCGAAGGCCGACGCGGCGAAGGAGGCCCACCTGCGTGACCTCGAGAAGCGCAAGAAGGATCTCGATACCGCATTGAAGGCGTTGACCGCCAACTGACCGCCAGCCCCGACCCAGCAACGCACTTCGGGGCGAGCGCTCACCGGCTCATTTCAGTTTTCCACCACGCTGTCGCGCGACCCGCGGCACATGAAGTTTGTGCGAGCAATGCCCGTTCGTGGGCACCCGCGGAACCGGCTTTGCCGGGCCGCTGGGTGCGCCCCCTTGAGCGGCTGAGGGCCGCGGCTCCAAGCCTGCCTGCGCAGGCTCGGACGGCCCGCAGGAGCAGCCGCCTCTGGCGGCCGCCCGGGCGCCGCGGGGGTGGGTTTCACTTTGCGCAGTTGGCCGGACCCATCACGTCCTCGGCGGCCCTGCGGGTCATGGCGGCCACTTCGGCGGCATTGCGCGCGGTGAACACGCGCCCCCCCGTGGCCTTGGCCAGGCAGTTGCCGGCACCCGTGCCCGTGATGTCCACGACGTTGATCTTCAGGTGCGGCTTGCTGCGGGCGAGCGCCGCAGCGACGGCGCAAGGATCCTGGCCGCAGCTTTCCACGCCGTCGGAGATCACCACCATCAAGGCTTCGCGCGTCACGCCATCGATCATCTGGCCCGCCTTGGCCACGCCATCCGCCAGCGGCGTTCCACCCCGCGGCTGGATCGATTGCAAACCTCCGAGCAGTTCGCCGCGCCGCGCCGGCGGATAGTAGCCTGCGCTCCTGGCGGCGGGACACTGGTCGACCAGCACCAGTCCGATGTTCGAATCCGACGGCGCCCGTTGAACCGCGGCAACAGCCGCCTGCTTGGCCGCCGTGATGCGTGATGGCTCTCGCGTGAGCCGGGCCATGTCCACGCCAGGACCACCCCGGCCGCCCAGGAACTGCTTCATCATGTTCTGCATCGCGTCCATGGCCGCCATCTGCTGGATCTCCTGCTCGGTCACGTCCAGGCTGAATCGCATCGAGCCCGATGCGTCGAACACCAGGGCCAACTCGGGGGCGAGTTCCTTGGGGCGCTGGCCGGGGCACATGTTCTTCGCCTCCTTGATCATCTGCTCCTTGCAGTTCTGCTGAAGCGCCTGCATGACCTGCTCCTTGAGCGGCGCTGCGCGTGGATCCTTGCCTCGCGCTATCAAGGGATCGCGCGTCAATTGCTGCAGTGCCTTGCAGTCCTTCTTGCTCGCGTTGACCTTCTTGGTCAGCGCATCGTAGGGATCGACCTTGGGGGCCTCGGCGACCTTGGGCGTCGGCGGCTCGGGCGTCGGTTCGACGGGTGGAGCAGCGGGTGGGGGCTCGGCGGCCGCTTGCGGAGGCGGCGTGGGTTCGGGTGCCGGTGGCGGGGTCGGGTCGGGCGGACGGACGCAGATGAACTTGGGCGTGTCCGCACGGGTCTTGGCGATTTCCGCCTCAAGTGCCTTGTTGGCCGCTTCGGCCTCGCTGATCTGCCTGGCGAAGTCGCCCGTGCGTCCGGACAAGTCGCTGCAACGCTTCAAGCCCAACAGCACGAAGGCCACGATGGCCAGCAAGAACAGCCCGCCAACCAGCCATCGCCAGATGCCGCGGCTGCCGGATGCGGCGGCAACCTGGGTGACCCCGACGTCGACCGCGGCGGCTGGCGCCGCAACGGCAGCGACAACAGGCACTTCCGGTGCGGAAACAGCGGCGGCGGCGACGGCTTTGGACGCGGGCGCGGCCACGACGTGCGCGCTCTGCTCAAGCGCATCGCTGTGTCCCCACATCAACATGACCGGCTTGCCGCCAACGCTGTAGAGCCAATCTCCGCTCGGAAAGCGCGTGGCCTGTTCCAGCATCTGACCGACCATGAGTGCCGAGGCGCCTTCGGAGCGCAGTTGCTCGCCGAGGCTGCGCACGTCATTCAACAGGCGCTGTGCAATGCGCTCGACTTTTTGACGCTCTTCCGGGAGAAGTGATGTGGCTGGCACCGCTTCGCCAGCAAGGCGCGTAGACCACTCGATGGCGCCGTCGTCCGTGGGCTTCGGCACCGCGAACAGGTCGCCATGCGCCTGGCCCAACCGGCTTTGAACAATGGCAACAAGTTGATCGCGCGAGGCAAACAACTTGCGTCCATTGAACTCAAGCGGAAACCCGGCGGAGCCGGCAGTCTGAGTTAGTCGTTGTGGCACGAAAAGTGTCCCTCGCAGCGTCGGCATTTGCCGACATCAGAACGCTCGGTTGCCAGCGTTGTTAATGTAGCAGCGGCAACTCCTGGGCAAAAGCCACAGGTGCATGTTTGACGGCCAAGCAGCTCGATGCGAAGGCCATCGTCGCGCTGCGTGTTCACCACGACATGCACGAGCAGTTCACTTCCGAATCTCGCGAGAACTGTCTTTGCAGCCATGTCGCGGCGAGCATGACTTTTGCGCGAAACGGCAATTTCAATGCCGGGCTTGAAATTCGATACTGAATCCGCACCCCACAGCGCCGAGCCTGCACACGAGCGCTGACCGCTCAACCCACGGAGACAAACGTCATGACCGGATTTCATCCTGGTGGCTTCGCCACGTCCCTGCGGCACGCCATGCCGCCCCTGAATCGCAGCGCTTGCATCTGTTTCGCGGAGGTCTCGCGATGAGCACGACCGCAGCACGCCACGGTCCGTCCGTGGACATCGGGCGCCTCCTCGATGACGGCCCGTTCACGCGCATGCAGAAGATGGTGGTGCTGCTGGCCTCGCTGTCGATCGTGCTGGACGGCTTCGACGGCCAACTCATCGGCTATGCGATTCCCGACATCATCAAGGAGTGGGGCATCACCCGTGGCGCCTTCGCACCGACGGTGGCGGCCGGGCTGGTCGGCATGGGCATCGGCAGCGCTGGCGCTGGCCTTTTCGCAGATCGCTTCGGTCGCCGGCTGGCGGTGGTCGCCAGCGTCTTCCTCTTCGGTGCCGCCACCTGCGCCATCGGGTTTGCGCCCGACATCCTGACGATTGCCATCCTGCGCTTCATTGCCGGCCTCGGCATTGGCGGCGCATTGCCGACATCGACCACGATGACGGCCGAGTTCACGCCGGCACGTCGCCGGACGCTGGCGGTCACGGCCACGATCGTTTGCGTGCCATTGGGCGGGATGCTCGCAGGGCTCTTCGCCAGCGTCGTGCTGCCCCTGTACGGTTGGCGCGGCCTCTTCTTCATCGGTGGCGCGATCCCCATGGTGATGGGCATCCTGCTGCTGTTCAAGCTGCCGGAATCGCCGCGCTACCTTGCCCGCCACGGTGGGCGCTGGAGCGAACTGGCCGGCTTGCTGTCCCGCATGCAGCGGCCGACGGTTGCCAACACGGTCTTCACCGACCTGACCGAACAGGCCGTCGAAAAGCGCAAGGGCTTCGGTGCCTTGTTCGAGACCGGGCGCAAGCGCGACACCATCGCGATCTGGTGTGCGTTCTTCATGTGCTTGCTGACGGTCTACAGCGCGTTCAGCTGGCTGCCGACGATGCTGGCTTCCGAAGGGCTGCCCACGCAGATCGCCGGCTCCGGCTTGACGGCCTGGAACCTCGGTGGCGTGCTGGGTGGGCTGGGTTGTGCGGTGGTCATCGCGAGGTTCGGATCGCGCTGGCCGATGGTCGTCGCCAGCGCCGGGGCGGTCGGCATGGCGTTCCTGCTCAAGAATGTGAACGTGGCCCAGGACACGAACCTGCTGATCTTGGGGCTCGGCGTGCTGGGGCTCTTCGTCAATGCCGTCCAGTGCACCTTGTACGCCCTGTGCGCCTACATCTACCCGACCAACATCCGGGCGACCGGCACGGCGGGAGGCCTGTCCTTCGGTCGACTGGGCGCCATCCTGAGCGCTTTTGCCGGCGCCATGGTCATCACGGCGGGCGGCGCCGCCGGCTACCTGACGTTGCTGGGCTCGTCCATGTTGCTGGTGACGGTCGCACTGCTGGTGGTCAAGCGCCACATTCCGAAGCTTGCCCGGAGCCCGGCCACGCCACTGAACCCCGTGCCAGTCGCACTGGGCAAGTAATCCATATCCGAACCGGAGACCCACCATGACAACCATGCCCCTGACGAATCCCCAACTCATCGAGGCGCTTGCCGAGAGCCGGCGCACGTCCCACCAGGTCGACCCGGCCGAGTGGGCAATGCGGGTCGAACTCGCCGCCTGCTATCGCCTCGTCGCGCACTTCCGCATGACGGATTGGGTCTACAACCACATCTCTGCGGCCATCCCCGGCTCGCCGGATCACTACCTGATCAACCCTTTCGGCCTGTTGTACGAGGAGGTCTCGGCGTCCAACCTCGTCAAGGTGGATGTCGCTGGCAACCTGGTCGATGACGTGCCCTATGACGTCAACCCCGCGGCTTTCGTGATCCACGGCGCCATCCACCAGGCCAGGCCCGACGCGGTGTGTGTGCTCCACACGCACACCGCGGCAGGGGTAGCGGTGTCGGCGCAGGCAGAAGGATTGCTGCCGCTTTCGCAGCATGCGCTGCGCTTCCATGACCGCGTGGCCTATCACGGCTTCGAAGGCATTGCGCTCGACCTCGATGAGCAGCGTCGGCTGGTGCAGGATCTCGGGAGCAAGAAGGTCCTGATCCTGCGCAACCACGGCCTGCTGACGGTGGGCAAGACCGTCGGCGATGCCTTCAAGGAGATGTTCTTCCTGGAGCGCGCATGCCAGATCCAGGTGGCGGCGCTTGCCGGGAATCGCACGATGACGCTTCCCCCTCCAGAGGTCTGCGAGCACACCGCATCGCAGTTCGACAACGATGCGTCCTTCCTGCAAGGTCGCGACTGGCGGGCGCTGCTTCGTCTCCTCGATCGGATCGATCCGTCGTACAAGGAGTGATCGATCAAGCGGAAGCCGGCGGGTCCTGCGCCATGAGCAGGCGCAATTCTTCGAGCAACTTGACGGCGGGGCCAGGCAGGATGCCATTGCGCCGGCGAAACGCCGTCATGGTGCGCGTGCCGATCACACCCGGGATCGGCAAGGCATCCAGCAGCGACGCCTTGATTTCCGCCTGGTACAGCGGTTCGGGCATCCAGCTCAGGAAGCCGGATTGGGCCACGAGGTTCTTGAGCATCATGACGGAGCGGGTCTCGACCAGGATCTCGGGCATGCCCAGTCCGTTGTCCGCGAAAACCTGCTCCATGTGGGCATAGGGCGCCGTTCCCTTGGGCGTGGTGGTCCAGCGCTGGTCGATCACGTCGGCGAGTTCAAGCGCCTTCTTTCGCCGCAATGGGTGATCGAGCGCGGCCACGACGTGGCTGCGGTCGTCCCAACGGCAGTCCTTGATGGCGGTGATCTCGGCGCTGTCCGCCACGGAAACACCCAATGCCAGATCGATCTCGTGCTTGACCAGTCCTTCGGCGAGCCGGTCCCATACGCCTTCGACGACGTACACGCGCAGCTTCGGCCACTTCACCAGCACACGGTCGATCGCCTGCGGCAATGCAAGGCAGGCGATGGTGCCCAGCGCGCCGACGCGAATCGTGCCCTTGGCAAGCCCGCGCATCGCGTTGATTTCTTCGCTCGCATGCTCGGATTCGCGCAGCAGCAAGGTCGCGTGCGGCAGCAGCACGCCGCCGATGTCGGTCAGGTGCATCCCCTTGGAATGGCGTTCGAAGAGCGGTGCGCCGACCTGGTCTTCCAGGCGCTTGATGGTGCGACTGAGCGCCGGTTGCGTGATGTTCAAGGCCACCGCAGCGCGCCCCAGGCTGCCGGTCTCGATGATGGTCGCGAAGGCATGCAGGTGCTGCAAGTCGTAGGGCATGCAAAACGGTAATGGCTTTCTCGCGAAATGGCAATTTCGCTTGTGCGCCGCGACTTTGATACTGCGGGCATGAACATGCCGCTTCGCATCACAGCCAACGAATCACTGGCAGATCGCCTGACCTCCATCACCGTGCGCGACGCCGTCTACGACCTCATGCGGCGATTCGGCATGACCTCGGTGTTCGCAAATCCCGGCTCCACCGAGTTGCCGATGTTCCGCGGCTTCCCGAGCGATTTCCGCTATGTGCTCGGACTCCAGGAAGCGGTCGTCGTCGGCATGGCGGACGGATATGCGCAGGCCACGCGCAATGCGTCCTTCGTCAACCTGCATTCCGCAGCCGGCGTCGGCAATGCGATGGGCAACATCTTCACGGCACACAAGAACCGCACGCCGATGGTGATCACCGCCGGCCAGCAGGCGCGGTCCATCCTGCCATTCGATCCGTTCCTGGCCTCGCCACACGCAACGGAATTGCCCAAGCCCTACGTCAAGTGGAGTGTGCAGCCGGCCCGTGCGCAGGACGTGCCTCTCGCCATTGCACGGGCCTACTACGTTTCGATGATGCCGCCGTGCGGACCGGTGCTGGTGTCGGTTCCTGTCGACGATTGGGACCAGCCGGCCGAGTCTGTCGCCGAGCGCGTGGTGGGCACACGCCTGGGTGCCGACCCGGTCGTGCTCGACCAGATCGGCGCTGCGCTCGATGCCAGCCATCGCCCGGCCTTCGTGGTCGGCGCGGCAGTGGACCGTGATGGTGCGTGGGATGCGGTGGTGGCGCTGGCCGAGATGCACAACGCCCGCGTGTGGGCCGCGCCGTTGGCCGGACGATGCAGCTTTCCGGAAGACCACCGGCTGTTTGCCGGCTTCCTGCCGGCCGCGCGCGAGAAGATCGTCGGACTGTTGCAGGGCCATGACGTGGTCTTCGCCATTGGCGCACCGGCGTTCACTTATCACGTGGAGGGCGCCGGGCCGCACGTGCCACCGGGTGCCGTGTTGTGCCAGGTGATCGACGACCCGGACACGGCGGCCTGGACGCCGGCAGGCATGGCCGCGGTCTGCAGCGTGGGGCTGGCCATCAAGGACCTGCTGGCACGGTCGGCCCCACCGGCACGACCGACGCCTCCGCCTCGCGTCGCCCGGCCGAAGGTCGAACCTTCCGGTCCCCTGTCGGCGGCCTACGTCCTGCAGACGCTTGCCGAAGTACGCGACGCAGCGGATATCGTGGTCGAGGAGGCGCCCAGCGCGCGCTCGGCCATGCAGGAGCACCTGCCGATCACGCGCAGCGAAGGCTTCTTCACGATGGACAGCGGTGGCCTGGGCTACGGCATGCCCGCGGCCGTCGGCGTCGCGCTGGCCAAGCCTGGAACCCGTGTCATCGCGCTGATCGGCGATGGGTCGAGCATGTACTCGATCCAGGCGCTGTGGAGCGCTGCGCAACTCCGGCTGCCCATCACCTTCGTGATCCTCAACAACCGCCGCTACGCTGCGCTGCAGGAGTTCGCGCCGGTGTTCGGCTTCGGTGCAGCCGACGTGGTGCAGGGCACCGAGCTTCCGGACATCGACTTCGTCGGGCTGGCGAGGAGCCTGGGCTGCGAGGCCGTGCGCGTGGCCACTTCGGCTGCTTTGCATGACACTCTGCGTGAGGCACTGGGCAACTCGCGGCCCACCGTCCTGGAGATCGAGATTGCCTGATCAACCATCCTCACCGCACCTGGAGACAACCATGAGTACGACCCTTGTTCGCCCCAATGTCCCGATCATCACGTCGGTGATGGCGCGTGCGGTCAACGTGCCATTGAAGTACCCGGTGCGCACCAGCGTCGGCACCATCGCAACATCGCCGCTCGTGCTGATCGACATCTCGACGGACGCCGGTGTCATTGGGCGCGCGTACCTGTTCACGTACACCCCCATGGCATTGGAAGCGACCCGGCAGATGGTGCTCGCATTGGGGCGTTCGATCGAAGGTCAGCCGCTTTCGCCGTTCGAACTGGACCGGGGATTCGTGCAGCGCCTTCGCTTGCTGGGCCGTACCGGCGTGGCCTTGATGGCGTGCGCCGGCATCGACATGGCGGCCTGGGACGCACTGGCAATCCAACAGGGCCTGCCGCTTGTCACGCTACTGGGTGGACGGCCCCGTTCGGTGCCGGCCTACGACAGCCACGGCATGGACGGCAAGGCGCTCGGGGTCGAGCGTGCTGCGCGAGCGCGGGACGAAGGCTACAAGGCCATCAAGACCAAGGTCGGCTATGCCACGCTGGAAGAAGACCTGGACATCGTCCGCGCCTTGCGCAAGGCCACGGGGCCCGACATGGCGATCATGGTCGACTACAACCAGGGATTGACGGTGCCCGAGGCCACGCGTCGCATTCTTGCGCTTCAGAACGAGGGCATTGCATGGGTCGAGGAGCCGACGCTCCAGGAGGACTATCGCGGCCATGCCTCGATCCGCGCCAAGGTGACGGTGCAGGTCCAGATGGGGGAGAACTGGTGTGGCGTCGACGAGATGACGAAGGCGCTGGATGCAGGCGCCTGCGACCTCGCGATGCCCGATGCCATGAAGATCGGCGGCGTCACCGGTTGGCTGCGCGCGGCGACGATTGCGCAGGTGCGCGGCATTCCGATGTCGAGCCACATCTTCCAGGAAGTCAGCGCGCATTTGATGGCGGTGACACCAACCGCCCATTGGCTCGAGCGCATGGATCTGGCCGGCCCGATCCTTGCCCATCCGCTGTCCTTTCAGGACGGCTCTGCTGTCATTGGCGACGAGCCCGGCATCGGAATCTCCTGGAACGAAGAGGCGGCGTCGCGCTACGCGGTTTGATCGGTCGCGGCGGCCTGTTGCGCTCGCCGCGCGATGCTGCGCACGGACGTCGGCAGTGACCGGACCATCTCGGCCAGGTAGGTCGTCAACTCCGATTCATCGTTGCGACGCCGGTTCATGATGACCGGCGTCGTCACACCCTCGTCTCCCAACGGCAGGTAGAGCACGCCCTCGCGGTGCAGGTTCTGAACCGACTGCGGCACCAGTGCGTAGCCGAGGCCCGCGACGACCAGGCCGATGGCGGTCTGCACCTCGTTCGACTCCAGCGCGATCACCGGCTTCAGCCCGCGCGACTGAAACATCTCCAGCACCTGGTCGGCATAGCTCGGCCGCGGCTTCGAGGGGTACAGCAGCAGGGGCTCCGTCGCCAGCTTGGCCAGGCTGATCTTCTTGTGCTTGACGAGGCGATGGTTGACGGGAAGCGCCACCATCACGCTTTCCTCGCGCACCAGTTCGCCGACCACGTCCTCGTCGTCGAAGTTGAGCCGGCCGAAGCCCATGTCGATGCGACCGGCCTTGAGTGCCTCGACCTGCTGAACCGTCGTCATCTCGTAGAGGTTCAGGTCGACCGCGGGCTGCGCTTCGCGGAACTGGCGGATCACGTCCGGCAACTTGCCGTAGAGCGTGGAGGGCGCGAAACCGATCGCGTACCAGGTGCGGCGGCCACCGGCGATGCGCACCGTGGCGGTCTGAATCTCGGACATGCGGTCGAGCATCTGCTGCGCCTGGATCTGGAAGAAGCGCCCGGCTGGCGTGAGGCGCAGCGGGCGCGATGTGCGGTCCAGCAATTCCACGCCGAGTTCCTCTTCCAGCGTCTTGATCTGGCGGCTCAAGGGTGGCTGCGCGATGTGCAATTGCTCGGCCGCGCGGCTGAAGCTGAGCTCACGGGCAACCGCGCAGAAATAGCGCAGGTGACGCAGTTCGATGTGCATGGATGTCTCCTGTTGCGGATCGCGTGGGTCGGAGGCTTTGATCAAGTTCCGCGCGAGGACGCGCGCCTCGGCTCGGGATGGGATGCAAGGCGCAAGCCGCAGCCATGGCTGACGCTATGGCGAGAACTTGCAACGCCGCAGACCGCCCGAGCAGAGGATGCGCATTCCGTGGGGGACTTGATCAGAGCCTCCCTTGGTAAAAACCCGATGCCTCTATACCTTGAAGGTATTTTGCCGGACTCAATCGATATTGGACCAAAGGGCGCGTGAAGAGGACCATTCAATCCATGAACACGAGCCCCACCATCCACTCCATCGAGGCGATCCTGGTCGACCTGCCGACCATCCGCGCCCACAAGCTGGCGATGACGACCATGATGCGCCAGACGCTGGTCATCGTTCGCCTGGTCTGCAGCGACGGTCTCACCGGCATCGGCGAAGCCACCACCATCGGCGGCCTGGCCTACGGCGACCAGAGCCCTGAAAGCATCAAGAGCGCGATCGACACCTACCTGGCGCCGCTGCTGGTCGGTACCGATGCGACCCGCGTCAACGTCGCCATGCAACGTGTGGCCGCTTCGGTGCAAGGCAACTCGTTTGCCAAGTCGGCCGTCGAGATTGCATTGCTCGATGTCCAAGGCCAGCGCCTCGGCCTGCCGGTGCATGCGCTGCTTGGCGGTGCGATGCGCAGTGCATTGCCCGTTCTCTGGACCCTCGCCAGCGGCGATGCCACACGCGACGTCGACGAGGCGTTGGCCCTGATCGAAGCGCGCCGCCACAAGGTCTTCAAGCTGAAGATCGGCAGCCATCCGCTGGCCGAGGACATCGCCCATGTGCAGGCGATCCGCCGCGGCCTCGGCGATGAGGTGATGCTCACAGTCGATGTCAACCAGGCCTGGGACGAGACCACCGCCGTGCAAGGCATCGCGGCGCTCGAAGCGATCGGCGTCAGCCTGATCGAACAGCCGGTGGCACGTCGCAACCGCCGCGCGCTGAAGCGGCTTGCAGCACGTTTCGACGTGGCCATCATGGCCGACGAAGCGGTGCACGATGCCATCGATGCCTTCGACCTCGCGACCGATGCCGCGGCTGACGTATACGCATTGAAGATCTCGCAGGCCGGCGGCCTCTGGCCCACCTTGCGTGCTGCGGCCGTTGCCGATGCGGCCGGCGTGGGCATCTACGGCGGCACCTTGCTGGAAGGCAGCATCGGCAGCATCGCCGCGGCCCATGTGTTTGCCGCCAGCCCGACGCTGGCCTGGGGCACCGAGCTGTTCGGCCCGCTGCTGCTCAAGGACGACATCGTGGTGCAGCGCCCCGAATACCGCGACTTCGAATTGCAGCTGCCGCAAGTGCCTGGCCTGGGCGTACAGCTCGACCTCGACAAGCTCGCCTACTACCGCCGCGACCGCGCCTCGCAGGCCGTCGCTGTCACCGCCTGAGGAGCAAGACCATGCTGTTCCACGTCGAAATGACCGTCAACCTGCCGCATGACATGACGCCGGCGCAAGCCGACCAGCTCAAGGCGCGCGAGAAGCAGATCGCCCAAGGCCTGCAACGCGATGGCGTCTGGCGCCACCTGTGGCGCATCGCCGGGCGCTACGCCAACGTCAGCATCTTCGACGTGGCCGACAACGCCGCGTTGCACGACACGCTGATGACGCTGCCCCTGTTCCCCTACATGGACATCGTCGTGCGGCCGCTGTGTCGGCATGCCTCGTCGATCCATGGCGACGACCGCTGATCTTCAAGTTTTCTCAACCACCCCCACGACCCCAACGGAGACATCCCCATGAATGAAATGAACAAGACCCAACTGCTGGAAAAAGTCACCCACTCGAACCGGCCCAACGGCAACCCGCGCGTGCAGAAGATCACCGCGCGCATCGTCGGCGACCTGTTCCACGCCATCGATGACCTGGACATCCAGCCCGACGAGTTCTGGGCTGGCGTCGACTGGCTCTCGCGCCTGGCTTCGGGTGGCCAAGCCGGGTTGATCACCGCCGGCCTCGGCTTCGACCGCCTGCTGGACATCCGTCTCGATGAGGCCGATGAACGCGCCGGTCGCAATGCCGGCACGCCACGCGCCATCGAAGGGCCGCTCTACATCGCCGGCGCACCGCTGTCGAAGTACGAAACGCGCGTCGACGAAGAAGGCGACGAGCAACGCGGCGAAACGATGGTGATGGAGGGTCGTGTGCTCGACATCGACGGCAAGCCGGTGGCCGGCGCCATCGTCGACGTGTGGCATGCCAACGAGCTGGGTCGCTATTCGCACTTCGATCCGGACCAGGCCGAGTACGCGCTGCGCCGCAAGATCGAGACCGATGCGCAAGGCCGCTATCGCTTCCGCAGCTTCCTGCCGCCGGGCTACGCGATCCCGCCGAACAGCCCGACCTCGGAACTGTTCACGGCCATCGGTCGTCACGGCAATCGCCCCGCGCACATCCACTTCCTGGTGGTCGCGCCGGGCCTGCGCACGCTGACCACGCAAGTCAACGTGCCGGGTGACAGCTTCATCGACGACGACTTCGCCTTCGCCACACGCGACGGCCTGATCCTGAAGCTCGAGCGCAACACGCCGCCCAAGGGCTACGAATCGCTTGGCGTGACGACCCAGTTCACGCGCGTGCCCTTCGACTTCGTCATGCAGCCGGCCATCGACGAGAGCGAAGCATCGCCTCAAGCCCGTGTAGCCCGCGCCGTCGCCTCAGAAGCCTGACGCGCCGCCTTCCGTCCTGAGCCGCGCCGCCGGCCGGCCAGGATTCCATTTCCATACCGATCGTCGATGACAGAAGCAGGGTGCTTCGGCTTTGCGACGACCCCCTTTCAGCAAATCGCCATTCCGCAGACCTTCCGGAGACACAACATGATCCCCATCTACCCCGTCAAGTCCACGCCGAACCTCGCCAAGCTCGACGCGCTGCTCGAAGACGATCCGGTCGAGCACAAGTACCGCCTGGACCGCTCGGTCTTCACCGACGAGCAACTGTTCGACCTCGAGATGAAGCACATCTTCGAAGGCAACTGGGTCTACCTCGCGCATGAGAGCCAGATCGCCAACGTCAACGACTACCTGACCGTGTACGTCGGCCGCCAACCGGTGGTCATCACGCGCAGCAAGGACGGCAAGCTCAACGCGCTGGCCAACACCTGCACGCACCGCGGCGCCATCCTCTGCCGCCACAAGAAGGGCAACAAGTCCAGCTTCACCTGCCCCTTCCACGGCTGGACCTTCAACAACGCCGGCAAGCTGCTCAAGGTCAAGGACAACAACGCCGAGGCCGGCTACCCGCCCAGCTTCAACTGCGAAGGCAGCCATGACCTGGCAAAGCTCGGCGCCTTCGAGAACTACCGCGGCTTCCTGTTCGGCAGCGTGAACCCCGACGTCGCGCCGCTGAAGGAGCATCTGGGCGAGGCCGCCAAGATCATCGACATGATCGTCGACCAGTCGCCGGAAGGCCTGGAAGTGCTGCGCGGCGCATCGACCTACACCTTCGACGGCAACTGGAAGCTGGGCGCGGAGAACGGCGCCGACGGTTACCACGTCTCGTCGGTGCACTGGAACTACGCGGCCACCACCAGCCGCCGCAGCGTCGACGGCAAGGTCGACACTGTCAAGGCGATGAACGCCGGCAAATGGGCGCAGCAAGGCGGCGGTTCCTACACCTTCAAGCACGGCCACCTGCTGCTGTGGACCAACTGGTCCAACCCGGAAGACCGTCCGCTGTACTCCAAGCGTGACGAGTGGATCGGCAAGTTCGGCGAGGCCAAGACCGACTGGATGCTGGGCAAGTCGCGCAACCTCTGCCTGTACCCCAACGTCTACCTGATGGACCAGTTCAGCTCGCAAATCCGCATCGTGCGGCCGGTCTCGGTCAACAAGACGGAAGTGACGATCTACTGCATCGCGCCGAAGGGCGAAGCACCCGAAGCGCGCACGCGGCGCCTGCGCCAGTACGAGGACTTCTTCAACGCCACCGGCATGGCCACGCCAGACGATCTGGAGGAATTCCGTTCCTGCCAGCACGGCTACGGCGCACGCGCCGTCAAGTGGAACGACATGAGCCGCGGCGCCACGCACTGGATCAAGGGCGCGGACGCCACCGCCGACCTGATCGAACTCAAGCCCGAGATGAGCTGCATCAAGACGGAGGACGAAGGCCTCTACATCGGCCAGCACGAGTACTGGCTCGACACGATGAAGAAGGCCGTGGTCGCCGAATCGGAAGGAGCCCTGTGATGTTGTCCTACCAGGCCATCCAGTCCTTCGTCTACTCGGAGGCACGCGCACTCGACGAGAACCGCTGGGCCGACTGGCTCGACTGCTACGCCGACGACGCCGAGTTCTTCATGCCCTCGTGGGATGACGACGACAAGCTGACGACGGACCCGCAGAACGAGGTCTCGCTCATCTATTACCCGAACAAGCAGGGCCTCGAAGACCGCGTGTTCCGCATCCAGACCGAGCGCTCCAGCGCCACGATGCCCGACACGCGCACCGGCCATGCGATCAACAACCTGGAGGTGCTGTCGCAGGACGACAAGCAATGCGTCGTGTCCTTCAACTGGACCACGCACAGCTTCCGTTACGACATCGTCGACGTGTACTTCGGCAGCTCGCAGTACACGCTGGACACGAGCGGCGAGAAGCCGCAGATCAAGCGCAAGTACGTCGTGCTGAAGAACGACTACATCCACCACCTGCTCGACATCTATCACATTTGAAATCCGAAGGGTCAAGGAGACAACCATGACGTACAACATCGCCCTGCAGTTCGAGGATGGCGTCTCGCGCATCATCCCGTGCGAGCCCAACGAACTCGTCGCCGACGCGGCCTACCGCGCCAAGATCAACATCCCGCTGGACTGCCGCGACGGCGCCTGCGGCACCTGCAAGTGCCACTGCGAGAGCGGTAGCTTCACGATGGGCGACTACATCGAGGATGCGCTGGCCGATGACGAAGCGGCCAACGGCTACGTGCTGACCTGCCAGATGAAGCCGACCTCCGATTGCGTGGTGCGCGTGCCGGCTTCGTCGGCGGCGTGCAAGACGGAAGTGGGCGCGCATGGCGGCAAGCTCACGAAGATCGAACGCGACTCGGCCACTACCGTGTCCTTCTCGCTGCAAGCCGAGCGCCCGCTGGCCTTCCTGCCGGGGCAGTACGTGAACCTCATGGTGCCGGGCAGCAAGCAGACCCGCTCGTACTCGTTCAGCTCCGCGCCGAACACCTCCGAGCTGGCCTTCCTGATCCGCGACGTGCCCGACGGCCTGATGAGCACCTACATGCGCAAGCAGGCGCAGCCCGAGGACTTCATGATGTTCACGGGACCGTACGGCAGCTTCTACCTGCGTCCTGCGGTGCGTCCCATCTTGATGCTCGCGGGCGGCACGGGCCTCGCGCCCTTCCTGTCGATGCTGCTGTGGCTGAAGCAGAACCCGACCGACCATCCGATCCGCCTGGCCTATGGGGTCAACACCAACGATGACTTGGTCGAGCTGGAGACGCTGGCGGAACTGAAAGCCGACCTGCCCGACTTCGAGTTCTTCACCTGCGTGGTGGACGCGGACAGCGGGCACCCGAAGCAGGGCTACGTGACCAACCACCTGTCATCCGGAGACCTGCACGACGGGAATGTCGACGTGTACGTGTGCGGCCCGCCGCCGATGGTGGAAGGCGTGCGCAGGTGGATGTCGGGTGTGGGCGTCACACCGAAGAGCTTCCACTTCGAGAAGTTCTCGTCGGCCAACGAAGCGGTGGCGGCATGAACCGCGAGGCCGCTCTCAAGGCGAATACCGCAGCGCGCAGCGCGGAGGTTGGGCAAATCGTTGCTTCACGCTTCAAGAACAAGGTCGTCATCGTCACCGGGGCCGCGCAAGGCATCGGCCGTGGCGTGGCGCTGCGCATCGCGGCCGAAGGCGGGACGGTGCTGGCGGTCGACCGCGCCGATATCGTCAATGAAGTGGTGCAGGAGATCGAGGAGGGCGGTGGCAACGCCGCAGCCTTCCAGGCCGATCTCGAAACCTTCGCGGGCGCGCAGGCCATGGTCGCCGAGTGCCTCGCCCGCTTCAAGCGCGTCGACGTGCTGGTCAACAACGTGGGCGGCACGATCTGGGCCAAGCCCTACGAGCATTACGAGGAGGCGCAAATCGAGGCCGAGATTCGGCGCTCGCTGTTCCCCACGCTGTGGTCCTGTCGCGCGGCCTTGCCCTTCATGGTCAAGAAGAAGCGGGGCGTCATCGTCAACGTGTCGTCGATTGCGACGCGCGGCGTGCATCGTGTGCCGTATTCGGCGGCAAAGGGCGGCGTGAACGCGCTGACCGCGTCGCTGGCAATGGAGCACACGCGCAACGGCATCCGCATCAACGCCACCGCACCCGGCGGCACCGAGGCCCCGCCGCGTCGCGTGCCGCGCAACCAGGTGAAGGCGAAGCCCAGCGCCCGCGACACCGCCTGGTACCAGGGCGTGGTCGACCAGACGGTGGATTCCAGCCTCATGCACCGCTACGGGACGATCGACGAGCAGGTCGCGCCCATCCTGTTCCTTGCCTCCGATGACGCTTCGTACATCACTGGGACTGTGGTCCCGGTGGGTGGCGGCGATCTCGGCTGATCGACACAACACAACCTCACGAGACAAAGACCATGCGCAATATCGATCTCCACAAGCTCGCCGACGAGGCCCGCTTCAATCGCTTCCACGGCCTGGTGCTCTTCTGGTGCGCCCTCATCATCATCTTCGACGGCTATGACCTCGCGGTCGCCGGCATCGCCTTGCCGTCGATCATGAAGGAGATGGGCGTGAGCCCGACCAATGCCGGCTTCATGGTCAGCTCCGCGCTGTTCGGCATGATGTTCGGCGCCATCTTCCTCGGCACCATTGCCGACAAGATCGGGCGGCGGCGCGCCATCGTCATCTGCGTCGCGCTGTTCAGCGTGTTCACCGCGGGCGCAGGCCTCACGCACGAGCCCATCAGCTTCAGTGTGATGCGCTTCCTGGCCGGCCTCGGCATCGGTGGCGTGATGCCGAACGTGGTTGCGCAGATGACGGAATACTCGCCGCGCAAGATCCGCAGCACCATGGTCACGCTGATGTTCAGCGGCTATGCCGTCGGCGGCATGCTGGCTGCGCTGCTCGGCAAGGGGCTGATGGAGGCCTATGGCTGGTCATCGGTGTTCCTCGCGGCCGGCCTGCCGGTGCTGCTGATCCCTGCGATCCTGAAGTCGATGCCCGAATCCATGCCCTTCCTTATCAAGGCCAACCGCCTCGACGAGTTGCAGCAACTGGCGAAGAGGCTCGATCCAGGCTACGTGCCAGCCGCAGGCGACAACTTCGCACTGCCCCGTGAGGACAAGGCCGTCAGCGCACCCATCGGTCGCCTGTTCCAGGAAGGCCGCGGCTTCAGCACCGTGATGTTCTGGATCGCCTTCTTCATGTGCCTGTTCATGGTCTATGCACTCAGCTCCTGGCTGACCAAGCTGATGGCCAGCGCGGGCTACAGCCTCGGCTCCGCGCTGACCTTCGTGCTCGTGCTGAACTTCGGCGCGATGATCGGCGCGGTGGGCGGCGGCTGGTTGGCGGACCGCTTCCACATAAAGTACGTGCTGGTCGGCATGTATGCGCTGGCCGCGGTGTCGATCACCTTGTTGGGCTATCGCGTCCCGACCGAAGTGCTGTTCCTGCTGGTCGGCCTGGCGGGCGCCTCGACCATCGGCACGCAGATCGTGACCTATGCCTACGTCGGGCAGTTCTACCCGATGGCAGTGCGCGCCACCGGCATCGGCTGGGCCTCGGGCGTGGGACGCAGCGGCGCCATCCTGGCACCCATCGTCATCGGCAGCCTGGTCGGCCTGGCCCTGCCGCTGGAGCAGAACTTCATGGCGATCGCGATCCCCGCGGTGATTGCGGCCATTGCGGTGTCGCTGATCAACCATGGGCGATCCACTGGTGCGCAGCGCGCGGATGCCTCGCATGCGACGCATGAGCGTCCGGCGGTCGGGGCCAAGGTCGCCGTCGCGTCGAAGTAGCCACGGATTCCGCCACAAGCCCCGAGTTCTTTGCCATGATGCAACGAGTGCACGCCATCGTCGCTGCAGTTCATCGTCTCGTGACAGCCTCGGGCGCTTTGATCGATGCAGCGACACCCATCGTTGATCGCACCGCCCTCACCCAATTGGATAAATCAAGATGATTCATGGTGTCTTTCACCGCAGCGCATTGCTCGCCGCCATCCTTGTCGCTTCAACCGCCGGCGCACAGACGCCCTCGCCATTGCACACGCAGGTCGCGCCCATCGTCAGCGGCATGTACCCATCGCTCGAAGCGCTCTACAAGGACCTGCATGCGAACCCCGAGATCGCCTTCCAGGAAGTGCGCACCGCCGGGAAGATGGCCGAGGAGATGCGCAAGCTCGGCTTCGAAGTGACCGAGAAAGTCGGCGGCACCGGTGTGGTCGCGATCTACAAGAACGGCGCTGGCCCGACGGTGCTGGTCCGCACCGAGCTCGACGCGTTGCCGATGGAAGAAAAGACCGGCTTGCCCTATGCCAGCAAGGCCAAGACCCAGTCCAACGGCCGCGAGTCCTTCGTCGCGCACAGTTGCGGCCACGACATCCACATGGCCAGCTGGGTCGGCACCGCGCGCACGCTGCTGGCCATGAAGGACCAGTGGAAGGGCACGCTGATGTTCGTCGCCCAGCCGGCCGAGGAAACCGTCTCCGGCGCCAAGGCCATGATCGCCGACGGCTTGTTCAAGCGCTTCCCCAAGCCCGACTACGCCTTCGCGCTGCACACCTCGCCATCGCCGTACGGCTTCGTCGGCTACAAGGTCGGCGCGATCAGTTCGAACTCCGATTCGATCGAGATTACCTTCAAGGGCCGCGGCGGCCACGGGTCCGCGCCGGACAAGACCATCGACCCGATCGCCATCGCCGCGCGCTTCGTCACCGACGTGCAGACCGTGGTGAGCCGCGAGAAGGACCCGGCGGAATTCGGCGTCGTCACGATCGGTGCGATCCAGGGCGGCACCGTGGGCAACATCATTCCCGATACCGTGGTGCTGCGCGGCACCGTGCGCTCCTACAGCCCGCAGGTGCGCGAGAAGCTGCTGGCCGGCATCCGTCGCACAGCCAATGCGGCGGCCATGATGGGCGGCGCGCCCGAGCCTGCCGTCGAACTCGTGCCCGGCGGTGCCGCCGTCGTCAATGACGAGGCCGTGGTCAAGCGTACGGTCGCCGCGCTCAAGAGCGCGTTCGGCGATCCCAAGGTGGTCGCGGTGCCGCCCATCACGGCCAGCGAGGACTTCTCGGAGTTCGTGAACGCCGGCGTGCCGTCGATGTTCTTTTTCGTCGGCGTGCTATCGCCGGAGGACGTTGCTGCCTCGATGAAACCCGGCGGCAAGCCCATCGCGTTCAATCACTCGCCGTTCTTCGCGCCGGTGCCGGAGCCGTCGATCAAGACCAGCGTCGAGGCCATGAGCGTGGCGGTGCTGACGACGATGGCGCCGAAGTAGTTTCAGCAACAGGACCAAAAGCGCCCAAGGAGCCCCATGAAGTACGCCCTGCATACCCGCCTGAAGATGTTGGGCGCTTTCACTTGCGCCGTGCTGCTGGCCGGGTGCGCAAACACTCCGCCGGTGCCCGACCAGGCCGCATTGCGCCAGGGTTGCCAGGCGCTCGCCGGCCAGTCGGTGGCTGCCGCGGAGATCCGCCTTCCCAGCGGCGTCGCGTCGGTGCGTTCCGCCGCGCTGATCGCCGCGGCCAATGGACTGCCCGAGTACTGCCAGGTCCTCGGAAGCATCGCCGCGCGTACCGCAGACGCCGAACCCATCCGCTTCCAACTCAACCTGCCGATCCAATGGAATCACAAGGCCTTGATGTACGGTGGCGGCGGCTTCAATGGCGTGCTCATCACCGGCCTCACGCCCCTTCGCGATGCGCCGGCAGGTTCGCCGCTTCCGATCACTCGCGGATACGCCACCTTCGGCACGGACTCGGGACACGACGGCACTTCGTACCCGACCGATCCCGCCAGGTTCGCCTTGAACGACGAGATGTTCGAGAACTTCGCCTTCGCCTCGTACAAGAAGGTGAAGGACGTGGCGACAGTCCTGATGCAGCGCTACTACCAGCGCAAGCCTGCGCAGCAGTACTACTTCGGCGGCTCGGAGGGCGGGCGCGAAGGGTTGATGCTGGCGCAGCGCTTTCCGCAGGATTTCGACGGCATCGTCGCCGTGGTGCCGGTCATCCAATGGAACGGCCTCTTCAACAGCTTCATCAGCTTCATCAAGCCGCAGTACAACGGTGGCGTCCTCAACCCCGCCAAGACGCGCCTGATTGCCAATGCCGTGAACACCGCCTGCGACGGCCTGGATGGCCTGGCCGATGGCGTGATCCAGAACTACCTGGCCTGTCCGGCGCGCTTCGACGTGGAGACCTTGCGCTGCCCCGGCGGCACCGATGCGGGCGACGCCTGCCTCTCCGATGCGCAGATCGCCACCTTTGACGGAGCGTACAAGCCCACAGTGCTTCCCTTTGCCCTCGCCAACGGATTGACCGCCTATCCCGGGCGGCTCTTCGGTGGCGAGATCCAGCCCGGTGAAGGCATCGAGCGCTGGGTCAGCGATGGCAAGCCGCCGGGCGTCGAGTTCGTCACCACCGAGGCGCGAGGCGTGGTGTACGGTCTGAGCTACGCGCGCAACGTCATCGCGCGAGAACCAAGGCTGGATCCGCGGCGGTTCGATGCCGCGACTTACCGCGATCGCATCCAGCAGGTGTCCGCGATGATGGACTCGACCGATCCTGACCTGAGCGCGTTCCTGCGCCGCGGCGGCAAGTTGATCATCCGTGAGAACACCGGCGACATGGTGCAAAGCCCGGTCGCGGGCATGCAGTACTACGACAGCGTGATTGCGCGCATGGGCCGCGCCGACGCGGAACGCTTCCTGCGCCTGTACGTGTCGCCGGCCTCATCGCATGGCGGCACCGCGGTGAGCCTGACCACGGGCACCCCGGTGCCGACGACAACCGACCTGCTCGCAACGCTGGACCAATGGGCCGCTGGCGGCAAGGCGCCCGATGACGTGTTGATCCAAGTGCGCAACGAGACCGTTGCGCCGTTCACGACGCTGGCATCCCGTCCGATGTGCCGCTATCCGAACCATCCGCAATTCGTTTCTGGAGATCCGCTCAAGGCTGCGAGCTATCGGTGCGTTGCGTAGCGCCGGGATCCGGGGTGTCTGGCCGCAACGGCCGAACTGCCGCCGCGGCCAGACTGTCGCCGCTGCACTGGCCACGCGCGATGCGGCTGTGCCGCCAGCCGAGACGGGTCAGCCGTTACGCCGCAACGTGCGCAACACCTCCGCATGCAGCGCGTCCACCGCGTCTGACCCCGCCGAGGCCCGGCTGCGCAGCGCGGCCACTTCCATGGAGGGCAGGGCGGGCAGGCCGTGCTTCTCCTGCAGTTGCACCAGCCCCGGCGGCATGCTGCAGCGCGTGAGCACTGCAATGGCAAGCCCGCTCTCGACGGCAGCCAACTGTCCGGCCAGGCTCGCGCTGTTGTAGACCACGCGGTACGCCCGCCGTTGGGACGCCAGCGCGGCCAGCGCCGCACGGCGCGCCATGCTGCCAGCCTCGTAGGCGGCGATGGGCAGCGGGTCGCGCCGCCAGGCTTCGTGCTGCAGCGAGCCGACCCACACCAGCGGCTCGTGGAACAACAGCGTGCCCCGGTTCGCGCGATCCCTCGACACCACGGCCAGGTCGATCTCGCCGCGCGAGATCTTCGGCAGCAGCGTGGTCGACTGCTCGCACACCAGGTCGATCTCGACAGCGGCATGGCGTGCGCCGAAGCTGCGCAGCACGGGCGTGAGGTAGGCGGCCGCGTAGTCGTCGGGCACGCCCATACTCACACGGCCGGTGACGGCCGGGCCGTGCAAGGCCGCCTGCGCCTGCGCATGCACCTCGAGCAGCCGCCGCGCGTGGCCCAGCAATTCCAGCCCGGTGGGTGTCAGTTCGAGGTGGCGCGGGCCGCGGTTGAGCACCGGCCGGCCGACGGCGTCCTCCAGCTTCTTGAGCTGCATGCTCAACGCCGACTGTGAGCGGTGCACCAGCGGTGCGGCCGCCGTCAGCGAGCCCGCGTCGACCACCGCGACGAAGGCGCGCATCCAATCGAGTTGCAGGTCCGTGGTGGGCATGCGGTGCGCTCCAATATTCGATTATCGAATGCTAGCAGTCAGAACAATGCGCTTGTCGCAGTGTGAGCCGCGCCGAACAATGCGGGTCATCATGGACAAGCTGATCACACCTTCTCTCCCGCTCGT
This sequence comes from Variovorax rhizosphaerae, assembly GCF_037889975.1. Lineage (NCBI taxonomy): Bacteria > Pseudomonadati > Pseudomonadota > Betaproteobacteria > Burkholderiales > Comamonadaceae > Variovorax > Variovorax rhizosphaerae. The sequence goes on from NZ_JBBKZT010000012.1 coordinate 266,612, forward strand.
GCCTCTCGCTGGCGTGCCAGCCACCACGCCGCGCGAGCGGCGGGGCGTGGCGATGATGGTCGGCGGCGGCCTGCTGCTGGGCACCCTCGGCGTGTTCGTCGAGGAAGCCGGGCAAGACCCGCTGACCACCGTGTGGTTCCGCTGCGCCTTCGGCGGACTGGCCTTGATGCTGTGGGGCGCCGCGACCGGGCGGCTTGGCGAGTTGCGCCTGCGTGGCGCGGCCCTGGCGGCAGCGCTGGCCGCCAGTGCGTTGATGATCGCCAACTGGGCGCTGTTCTTTGGCGCCATCGAGCGCACCTCGATCGGCGTGGCCACCGTCGTCTTCCACGTGCAGCCGTTGTGGGTGCTGGCACTCGGCGCGTGGTGGCTGCGCGAGCGCGTGTCGTGGCGCCAGGCCGGCGCGGCGTTGGTGGCGCTTGGTGGCCTGGCCTTGGCTACCGGGCTGTTCGACGGCGGCGCAGTCGGCAACCTCCACCAGCGCGACTACCTGGTCGGCTTGGCCATGTGCCTGGGTGGCTCGCTCAGCTATGCCGGCGTGACGCTGATCGCCAAGCTGGCCCGCGGCTTGAGTTCGTTCGCGCTGGCCTGGAGGCAATGCGCGGTGGGCACTGTGGCACTGGCATGGTGGCCCGTCTTGCACGGGTGGCCCGCGCCCGGCGCCAGTTGGGCCTGGCTCGCGGGCCTGGGCGCCATCCACACCGGCCTGGCCTATGTGGTGCTGTATGCCGGCATGGCCCGCCTCGAAACGAGCCGCATCGCGCTGCTGCAGTTCGTTTATCCGGCTGCGGCGATCTTGATGGACTGGGCCGTGTACGGGCGCGCGCTCAGCGCGGTGCAGATGGCTGGCGTAGCCCTGATGGCTGTGGCCCTGACGGCGGTGCGGCGCGGAGCCTGAATGACGCGCCCGTGATGCGTCGTGTCGCGAGTGCGCCGCATCGGCCAACCTGGCCACCCTGATTCGCTTGCACGTCTGGGCCGGACGCCGTAGCGTGGAGGCATTCAAGGAGCAGCCCATGGCCTACGTCGACGGATACGTCCTCCCCCTGCCCAAGGCCAATGTCGAGGCCTACCGCGCGATGGCCTTGCAGGTCGGTGCCATTTGGCGCGAGCATGGCGCGATCGAGTATCGCGAGGCGCTGGCGGACGACGTGCAGCCAGGCCAGCACACCTCGTTTCCCCAGGCGGTGCAACTGAAGGACGACGAACTGGTCGTGTTGTCGTGGATCGTCTTCGAGTCGCGCGCCAGGCGCGACGAGGTCAATGCCATGGTCATGGCCGACCCGCGCCTGAAGGAATGGATGGATGTGTCGAAGCTGCCCTTCGATGGCAAGCGGATGTTCTGGGGCGGCTTCGAGATCATGATGACCTTGTAGCCATCACGTCGAAGCCTACTTCGCGGCCTGCACCACGGCCGATCCGGGTGCCGTGACCTCGATACTCAGCTTGACCAGCGCACCATCGCGCCAGACGCCCAGCGGCGCCCTGTAGCCCGGTGCCATCAGGCCCACGATGGATTGCAACTCCACGGGCGTCTGAACCCGCTGGCCCGAGATTTCGACCACCACGTCGCGCGCGCGCAGGCTGGTTTGCCCGAGGCCCGGTTCCACCACGAATGCGCCGTAGGCGCTGCGCATGCCCAGCGTGCGGGCCATCGCCGGCGTCACCGCTTCGAACTGCACACCCAACTGCCCGCTCACCACCGGGTTGGCGGAAGTCCCGGCCTGGGCATTGGCGCAGCCCTTTTCCTGCTGCACCTGCTGGATCGCATCGACATGCCAGCCGTACACCTTTTGCGGAAACCCCACCGTCACGCGGTAGCCCTGCTGCATGGCGCCCAGGAAGCGTCCCAGCATGTAGCAGTCATTGCCGCGATAGTCGGCGGGCGTCGCGTTCATGCGCGCCGGCGTCTGGGCTGAAAGCGCCTCGACGCTGTCTTCATCGACGATGGGGTTGACCTGGCCGGCGCAGGCCGACAGCAGTGCCGCAATGGGGAACATCGCGCACATCAATCCACGCCGGAATGAACCGATCTTCATCGTCATCATGACCAGCCTACGCCGGTTGGCTTGTCAATGCTGACAGTGCGTCCGCATCGGTGCGGTAGACGAACAGCAACGGCCCCGGCGCGAGCAGGCCGGCGCGTTCCAGCACCTGCTGCGCCGGCAGCTTGAGGCCGCTCAGGTGCAGGCGCACGCCGCCGTTCTTCAGCGTCCGGCGGATCGAGCCGAACACCTCCGCACCGGTGATGTCGATGCGGTTGATGGGCTGCGCGAACAGGCACACGTCGGTCAGGCCCGGCCGCGCCGCGACGGCTTCGGCGATGGCGCGTTCCAGCGTGCTGGCGGAGGCGAAGTCCAGTTCGGCATCCATGCGCAGCGCATAGAGGTTGGGGGCCAGCACCGGCAGCTTCCACAGGTGGCGGTCGCGCAGGCTGCCGTCACCGTGCAGGCCGACTTCGATGATGCGCGGGTGCAGATGCCGGTACATGTAGTTGGCCAGGCTGGCCAGCAGGCCACCCAGCACGCCCCAGTAGATCGATGGCGCGGTGGCCATCGTGAGCAGGAAGGTGCCGAACGCGATGCCGGCCTCGACGCGCGAGACCTTCCACAGCGCCGCGAAAGTGCGCGGCTTGAGCAGCCCGAGAATGGCCGTCATCACCACCGCCGCCAATACCGATTGCGGCACGTGGTACATGAGCGGCATCAGCCACAGCAGCGCGATGGCGACGAACACCACGCTGAACAGCGTGGCCCATCCGGTCTGCGCGCCGGCATAGAGTGTGATGGCCGAGCGCGAGAACGACGAACTGGTCGGGAATGCGCCGGTCAGCCCCGACGCCACCTTGGCCAGGCCCTGGCCGATCAGGTCCTGGTTCTCGTTCCAGAGCGTGCCTGCGCGGGCGTTGTCGATCTTGGCGCTCGACGCCGTCTCCAGGAAGCTCACCAGCGTCACCATGAGCGCCGGCAGCAACAGCGCGGGCAGCTTCTGCAGCGACGAGAAGTCCGGCAGGTACAGCGAGGGCAGGCCGGAGGGCAGCGCGCCCACCACGGCGCCGCCCAGCAGCGCGTAGCTGATCGCATAGCTGATGGCCGCGGAGCCCGCGACCAGCGCCATCGTCGTCGGGAACTTGGGCACCCAGCGCTTGCCCAGCCACATGACCGCCATGCTGCCGAGGCCGAAGGCCATGGCGGTCCAGTCCGGCGGCGTGCCGCCTTGCAGCGCCTGCATGACGGTGCGGCCGGTGAAGCCCAGCAGCGAAGGCAATTGCGACAGCGCGATCAGGATGGCCGCGCCTTGCGTGAAGCCGCTCAGCACCGGCGAATTGACCAGCCGCAGGATCCAGCCGAAGCCGCCCGCGCCGATCACGATCTGGATGGCGCCGGAGATCAGCGTGAGCCACACCGCCATCGCCACCCATTCGGCGCTGCCCGCCACGGCCAGCGGCGCCAGCGATGCGCCCACCAGCAGGCTGGTGAGGGCGGTCGGCCCGACCGACAGGCGTTGCGAGGAGCTGAACAGCACCGCCACCAGCGCCGGCCACAGCGCCGCGTACACGCCGGTCACGAGCGGCATGCCGGCCAGGGCGGCGTACGCCACGCCCTGCGGCAGCACCATGAGCGCCACCGTGATGCCGGCCATGGCTTCGTTGTGCAGCAGTTTGCGGCTGGGGCGCGGCCAGCCCAGGCAGGGCATGAAGCGGGCGAGGCGCTGGCGCAGGGGAGGGGACGCGTCGGGAGTCGAATTCATGGAGCGAGAACATTAACCCAGGAGCGGTCGGTCACAAGGTGATGCGCCGCATGCCGGAGGGTAACCCGCGCAGCCCGAGGTCGGCGGAGACGAAGACACTCGCGTCCGCCAGCGTGGCGGTTGCGACGTGGATTGCATCCGGCGTCTTGAGCGACGGCAAGTCGGCCCGCAATTGCGCGGCCAGAAGCAAGACCTCGCGACTGACCGGCCTCGCATCGAGCAGCGTGTCGAACAACCGCTCATAGGTCGCGATCAATTCGGTGTCGTTCTGGCGAATGGGACGCACGAGCACCTCGGTCAGCGCGAGTTCGCTCGTGATCAGTTGTGCTCCGGCCGCTTCTACCGCCTTGAACAGGACGGCGATCGACTTCTTGAACAGCGGATTCCCCTCCGTCAGGTAGATGATCGGATTCGTATCGAGGTAGACGGTGGCGCCGCGCTCAATGGTGAGCTTCTCGCTCACCTCACTTGTCCCATGCGGCGCGCTCGGCATCGACCTGCGCATCGATGTCCTCGCGCGTGCGGCCGGGGCCCCTTCGTTCATTCAGGAAGGCCACGATACCCGGTCTCGCCTTGACTGCCTTGCGGGCAGACGCCGGCCGCAGCAGGATGCCATCACCCCACTGGGATGCTTCCAGATAGTCGCCCGTCTCCAGCGCCGCCGCCTTGCGCAAGGTGACGGGAATGGTGACCTGAAACTTTTCCTTGACGCGAACAAGCTCTGACATGGTGGCAAGAGGGTTGGAAAGTTGGAAATTCTAACTCGACGCCACTCAACTCAGACCAGCGACTTCGCGTTCTTCAGCACGTAGTCGCAAGCCTTCGTCTTGAGCTTCCCCGACACGTTCTTGAGGTCGAAGGACTGGCCGTCGGTGCCTTGCAGCAGGCCCTTGGCGCCGGTGGCGTAGCCTTCCTGCTGGGGCTGCTGGCCGGTGACCGCACCCAGCAGCTTGTCCTTGACGGCATTGGCATCGCCGCCGGCCAGGTAGTTGTTCTTCACGCAGTACTGCAGCACGCCGGCCGCATTGCCCATGGTGCTGGAGCCCATCTCGGGCATCGAGAAGTTCCCGGCCTGGGATTTGAGGGTGCCCAACAGGTCGGCAGCCGATGCGGCGCCTGCGACGGTGAGCGTGAGACTGGCGATGAGAGCGATGCGGGACTTCATGACGGACTCCTTGGTTGTGCGCGGCCTTATGACTTCTTCTTGTGTTGAAAAGCAGTGGGGGATTGACCTGTGGCGGCCTTGAACATGGCGCAGAAGGCGCTGTCGGTGGCGTAGCCGCTGGCGGTGGCGACCTGGCTGACCGGCATGCCGCGCGCCAGCAACGGCAGCGCATGCGCCATCACGGCCTGCTGGCGCCATTGCTGCCAGCTCATGCCGAGCTGGTTGCGGAACATGCGCGCCACGGTGCGCTCGCTGGCGCCGATGGCATGCGCTCGCTCGGCCAGCGTGGCGCGGCTTGCGGGTGCACGCAGCATCGTCTCGCACAACTGGCGCAGGCGTTTGTTGGCGGGCAGCGGCACGTCGATGCGGATCTGCGTGGCGCGCTCCAGTTCGTCGACCAGCAGCGGGGCGATCCAGCGCTCGCGCTGCGCGGCATGCGGGTCGACCGGCGGCAGGCCATCGGGCGTGGTGTCCAGCGCGAGCATGAGCGCGCGCAGCAGGCGGCTGATTTCCAGCACTTCGCAGCGCTCCCAGTTCGGTGCGATCCATCCGTGCAGGTACACGGTGCGCAACTCGGCATCCTCGATCAGCGTGATGCTGTGCGGCATGTTGGCCGGCACCCACAGAGCGCGCGAGGGCGGCACGATGTAGCTGCCGTCCTCGGTGCTGAGCCGGATCACGCCGCGCGTCGAGAAGGTGAGCTGCGGCCACGGATGCTGGTGCAGTTCGACCAGCGTGTCGGCCTTCAGGAAGTGCTCCTTGGCGCGCAAGGGGCGCACCGCGTCCGGCGCGTAGAGATGCGGTGTCAGCGGCCCGACGCTGGTGGTCGGCGCGCCCACCGTGCTGCGCGGGAGTTCACGGAGCCTGTCGGGGGTTTCAGTGCTTGGCATGATCGCGACAATTGTTGTCCCTCTATCGCCATTCTGACGCTGCTTGCCCGACTAGCATCAGAGTCCGCTTTCGAATTTGTAGCCAGACATGACCGCCGCTTCCCACACCACCGCCGCCACGCCGACCTTGCGATCCGACGCCAAGTTGATCGGCCTGGTCGGCTTGGCCCACGCCATCAGCCATTTCAGTCAACTGACGCTGGCGCCGCTTTTCCCCTGGCTCAAGGACGCCTTCAACGTCAGCTACACGGAACTCGGCGCGGTGCTGACGGTGTTCTTCGTGGTCTCCTGCGTGGTGCAGGCGGCCTCGGGCTTCGTGGTCGACAAATTGGGGCCGCGGCCGGTGCTGTTCGTGGGCCTGGGCCTGCTGGGCATGGCTTCCATCGGCTATGCGCTGGCGCAGAGCTACTGGATGCTGCTGGCCTGCGCGGTGTTCGCGGGCATGGGCAACGGCGTGTTCCATCCCGTGGACTACACGCTGTTCAACCGCAAGGTGATGCCCTCCCGCCTGGGCCATGCGTACAGCGTGCACGGCATCACCGGCAGCCTCGGCTGGGCGCTGGCGCCGGCTTTCGTGGTGCCGCTGGCCATCGCTTTCTCGTGGCGCGTGGCATTGGCCTCGGCAGGTGTCGTCGCGCTGCTCGTGCTGCTGGTGCTGTGGCTGTACCGCAAGGAACTGGCGCTCGACGTCAAGGAGGTGCACAAGGCGACGGGGCAGGGCGACAGCGCGCACGTCGGCGGTGACTTTGACTTCCTGCGCATTCCCGCCGTGTGGATGTGCTTCGGCTTCTTCCTGTTCTACGCCATGGTCATCAGCGTGGTGCAGACCTTCGCGCCGGTGGCGGCCGGGCACCTGCATGCGGTGCCGGTGGCGGTGGTCGCGGTGTGCCTCACCGTGTACATGGTGGCGAGCGCCGGCGGCATGGTGGTGGGCGGCTTCCTGGCCTCCGACCCGTCGCGATGCGAACGCATCGTGGGCGCGGGCTTTGGCGTTGCGGCATTGCTGGCGCTGGTGCTGGCCTTCGCGAGCTTTCCGGCGGCGATGGTGCCGGTGCTGTTCGGGGCGATGGGTTTTGCGTCAGGTATCGCCGGGCCGTCGCGTGACCTGCTGGTCAAGAAGTCGACGCCGCCGAATGCGACCGGGCGGGTCTATGGTGTGGTGTATGCCGGGCTCGACATCGGGCAGGCGGTGGCGCCGCTGGTGTTCGGGCCGCTCATGGACCGTGGGCAGTACCTCAGCGTGATCCTTGGCCTGGCGCTGACGCAGGGTGTGCTGATTGCCAGCGCGTTCAATGTGCGGCGCGTGCGGCGCACGCTTTTGGTTCCGGCCTCGGCCTGAACGCGGTCGTCCCAAAAATCAAAGAGGGCCGGTGCAGGAATGCGCCGGCCCTTTTGCCTTGGGCGGGAAGGTGGTTTCAGCGCGGCGGCAGTATCTCGGTCACGACCTCCTTGGGCCGGCAGATCCGCGTGCCCATCGGCGTGACGACGATCGGGCGCTGCAACAGGATTGGATGTTCCTGCATGAAGTCGAGCAGTTGCGCGTCTGTCCACTTCGCATCGTCCAGGCCAAGTTCGTCGTAGGGCGTGCCCTTCTGGCGCAGCAGGCCGCGGACTGTGGTGCCCATGGCGGCTGCGAGCGCTTGCAAGGTCTCCCGCGTTGGGGGTGTCTTGAGGTACTGGATGACCTCCGGCTCGATGCCTTGCTCGCGAATTATCGCGAGCACGTTGCGCGAGGTGCCGCAGTTGGGGTTGTGGAAGATGGTGGTGGTGCTCATCCCGCCATTTTCGCGCTGCGGCGCACGTGACTTCTGAGGGCTCAGGCCGCCGTCGTCAGCGTCTCGACCAGTCGCAGGCTTTCCAGCGTCTTGATGCAGGCATCGGCCGCCTCGGTGCCCTTGATGGCGAAGTGGCGGTGGAAGTACTTGCGGTGCTCGATGTGCTCGTGGAAGTGGTGCGGCGTGAGCACGGCCGAGAGCATCGGCACGTTGGTCTCCAACTGCAGCGACATCAGCGTGCTGACGACGGTATTGGCGACGAACTCGTGCCGGTAGATGCCACCGTCCACCACCAGCGCGCAGCCGACTATGGCGGCGTACCGGCCCGACAGCGCGAGCCGCTTGGCATGCAGCGGGATCTCGAAAGCGCCCGGTACGTCGACTACGTCGATGCGGTCGCGGGCAAAGCCCTGTCGCTCCATCTCATCGAGGAAGGCATCGCGCGCCTGGTGCACGATGTCCGAATGCCATTGTGCCTGCACGAAGGCGATGCGCAGTCCGCGCGATGCGTCGGACGGGATGGCGGAAAGGGGAAGGTCGTTGATCTGACTCATGGTGCCTCTTTTGTAAAGCAGGTTGTATGAATCAGGGCGCACGAAAGCACGGACCCGACTGCGCCCAAAAGCGCGCAGCCCGGCCTGCGATTCGCGCTCTCTTTCATCCGGACTCTAGGGAACTGCTTGCGCAGTGCCCAACCGTCGGCTTCGGAATCGCACCGAAATCTGCTGACCCTGAACCTCGAGGAGGCCAGGCGCTCGCGGGCTCGTGCGGCTTTCGCCGCCATCACCGCCGGTGGGGAATTACACCCCGCCCTGAGAACGCTTCGCCCCCGCTTGCGCGGGAGCGGATCGAATTCTAGGCATGCTGGCTGGATTGCGCTGTCACGCAGGGCGCAAGACCCCACGGCGCACGAGTCAGCGGCGAGGAGCGCGCTCGATCTTCGGCGGGGGCGGGCTGGGCGAGTTACGGCTGGGGGCTCTGCAGGAACTGCGTCATGCGCTGCAGTTCGTCATCGAGCGCCGAGCGGAAGGCCGCGCCTCGTGGTTGCGCGGCGACGTAGCCGAAGCCAGGGTGGAGCGAGCCGCCGCTGGCCGTCACATTGGCCCAGCCGATCACGCGGTCGTGCCACAAGACCGGCAGCGCGTAGTAGCCGAACTGCCGCTTCGGTGCGGGGGTATAGGCCTCGAAGACGTAGCGCCAGCCCCAGAGCAACTCGAAGCGGCGACGATCCCACACCACCGGATCGAAGGGGGCGAGCAGGCGCAGCGCATCGTCGGGCGCATGCCGGCGCGAGGCGGGGTTCTCGTCGCCCGGCCAGTACCAGGTGGTGCCGTCGATCGTGCTGCTTGCCAGGTGCTCGCGCGCAAGGCGCAGCGCGGTCTGCGTCTGTTCTGCCAGGTGCGGGGCGCCGTAGCCGAGCAGACGCACGAGGTAGGTCAGGCTCGCGGCCGGTAGCGGCGCGTACTTGCGCACGATCAACTCGACCAGCGCGGCGGCGCGTTGCGCGCGGCCGCCGGGGCTGTCGTCTGGGGGCAGGTGCGTCACGGCTTCGTAGACGCGCGTGCCGCTGTCGCGCCGGGCCACGCGCAACATGCCGCGGTAGTGCATGCCGTCGAGCAGGTGCGTGGTGGCGTTGCTGGAGCCGCCCCAGTAGTTCTTGACGCGGCCGTGCGCGAAGTGCAGTTCGACCTCGCGCGGATGCACGCGCCCTTGTTCGCGCACGAAAGCCAGCACCTCTTCGGCCTTGCGTCGGGTCGGCTCGTCCCATGGCTGCTTCGCTTCGCGCGGGTGCATCAGCGCCAGGTGCTCGCGCGGCAGGAAGCCGTAGTTGACGAGGCAGTCTTCCTCGATGGCCAGGCGGCTGTATTTGCGCTCGAGATCGCCGGCGCGGTAGTCCTTGACGCGGTGGCGCAGCGTCAGGTCTTGAGCACGCGCCGGCGCACGGATGGGATCGGCCTGCACGAAACCAAGGCGCTGAATCGCGCGCGGCAGGGTGGTGGGCCTGAACAGCGTGCGCGCGACGGCATAGCGGCGCAAGTCATCGAGGTTCGGGTTGGCCATGGCAAGCGGAATGCCCAAATTACCTTTTGGATGTCCTTCTGCGTCGAGCGCTCCGGTTCCTGCAGCCTCGAATCAAACGCAGTTGCGGTGCCGCTCGATGCAGGTGTCCAGCGTCTCTTCGCCGCTGCGCTGCCACCAGTCCAGCGACGAGAAGATCTCGACTTCGCAGAAGCCTTCGAAGCCGGCGGCCTCGACCCAGCCGCGCACCTTCTTCAGTTCGACCACGCCGTCGCCCATCATGGCGCGATCGGTCAGCAGGTCGCGCGTGGGCGTGCGCCAATCGCAAAGGTGGTAGGCCAGCAAGCGCTGCTTGCCGGCGCGTGCGGTCTGCTGCTCCAGCTTGGGGTCCCACCAGACGTGATAGATGTCGAGCGCCACGCCGAGCATGCCGGTCTGCTGCGGGTCGAGTTCGTCGCAGATGTCGAGCGCATGTTCGAGCGTGTTGATGCAAGCGCGGTCGGCCGCCTGCATCGGATGCAGCGGCTCGATGGCCAGCGGCATGCCGACTTCGCGTGCGTATTCGAGCGAGGCCGCGATGCCGTCGAACACCTCGCCGCGCGCGCGGCCGATGTCCCTGTACGCGACCTTGCCTTCGAGCGCGCCGGGCAGGCCGCCGACCACGAGCACCACGCAAGGCGCGTCCAGGGTCTTGGCCTCGTCGATGGCGCGGCGGTTGTCGTCGAGCGCGGCCTTCAGGCCGGCCGCGTCGGGCGCCGGATAGAAACCGCCGCGGCAATAGCCGGAGAGGCCGATACCGTGTGCCTTGAGTTGCTTCGCAGTCTTGTCGAGCCCAGCCGCCATGACCTGGTCGCGCCAGGGGGCGATCGCGCGGATGCCACGCTCGGCGCACTGGTCGATGATGCGGTCGAGCGGGACCTCGATGCCCCGTTGCTTGCGCACGGTTGCGGTGTTGATGGAAAGCCAGTGGTGGTCGTTGGAGAAATCGCGCATCACACTACTCTAAGCCATGCATCGCCAGCAAGGTCTTCATGCGATGCACGGCCAGGTCGGGTTGCTCCAGCAGGTTTGCGGCATCGGCCAGCCGGAACAGTTCGGCCAGGTGCAGCAGCGATCGCGTGCTCTGCTGTCCGCCAACCATGGTGAAGTGCGACTGGTGGCCGTTGAGCCAGGCCATGAAGACCACGCCCGTCTTGTAGAAGCGCGTGGGCGCCGCAAAGATGTGGCGCGACAGCGGCACCGTCGGGCCGAGGATCGCGTGGAAGCGGTCGACGTTGCCTTGCGCGAGTTCGCCGAGCGCGGCACTGGCGGCCGGGGCGATCGCATCGAAGATGCCCAGCAGCGCGTCGCTCCGGCCGTGCGTCGGCTCGCTGCCGTGGCCGTCCCCGGCGATCAGTTCGGCGTAGTTGAAGTCGTCGCCGGTGTACATGCGCACGCCTGTGGGCAGGCGGCGGCGCATCGCGATCTCCTTGTCCTTGTCGAGCAGCGAGATCTTGATGCCGTCGACCTTGTCGGGGTGCGCCGCGATGATGCCGAGCGCGGTGTCCATCGCGGCGTCGACATCATGCGAGCCCCAGTAGCCCGCGAGCGCCGGATCGAACATGTCGCCGAGCCAGTGCAGCAGCACGGGTTGCCTCGCCTGCGACAGGATGCGGTCGTACACGCGTTCATAGTCGGCCGGGCTCGTCGCGACACGGGCCAGCGCGCGGCTGGCCATGACGATGAGTTTGCCGCCGAGTGCCTCGATCGCCGCCATCTGTTCCTCGTAGCCGCGGATCACGTCGTCGACACCTTTCACCTTGTCGATGTCCAGGTGGTCCGTGCCGCAGCCTGATGCGACCAGCGCGCCGGGCGTATCTTTCGCAGCATCGAGCGAGCGGCGGATCAACTCCAGCGAGGTCGGCCAGTCCAGCCCCATGCCGCGCTGCGCGGTGTCCATCGCCTCGGCCACGCCCAGGCCGAGCGACCACAGGTGGCGGCGATAGGCGAGGGTCGCGTCCCAGTCGACCGTGGCCTGCAGCCAGGGATCGACCGCGGCCAGCGGATCGGCCACGACGTGCGCGGCCGAGTAGGCGATGCGGTTGAACGCGATGCCGGCGCGCGGCTTCACCGGCACGTCGCCACGAAGCGTATAGGGCACGAGCGCACCGCTCTCGACAGGAAGGTTGAGCGTCAGGGCCATGTCGTTCATACGTGCAGCGGGGACACGTCGACCCAGCGTCGCTCCTTCCAGCTCTCCAGCGCGGCCTCGACCAACTGCACGCCTTTCGCGCCCTCGGGCAGCGTCCACCGGTACGGCGCGTCTTCCATCACGTGGCGGATGAAGTGCTCCCACTGGATCTTGAAGCCGTTGTCGTAGACCTGCGAATCCGGGATCTCCTGCCATTGGCCGAAGAAGTCCATGCCCTGCCTCTCGTCGGGGTTCCACACAGGCCGCGGCGTGGCCACGCGCGATTGCGCACGGCAGGTCGACAGCCCCGCGACGGCCGAGCCATCGGTGCCGTCGACATGGAAGGTCACCAGGTCGTCGCGTCGCACGCGCGTGGCCCAGCTCATGTTGAGTTGCGCGATGACCGGTTCGCCTTGATGCCCGATCAGTTGGCAGGTCGCATAGGCCGCATCGTCGGCCGTGGCTTGATACGGCTGCCCGGCTTCATCCCAGCGCTTCGGGATGTGTGTGGTGCCCAGGCAGGACACCGACTTCACCTCGCCGAACAGGTTGTCCAGCACGTAGCGCCAGTGGCACATCATGTCGAGGATCATGCCGCCGCCATCCTCCTGGCGGTAGTTCCAGCTCGGCCGCTGGATCGGCTGCAGGTCGCCCTCGAACACCCAGTAGCCGAACTCCAGGCGCACGCTCAGCATGCGGCCGAAGAAACCGGCCCGGCGCAGCATGTCGAGCTTGCGCAGGCCGGGCAGGAAGAGCTTGTCCTGCACCGCGCCGTGCTTGAGGCCGGAGCCTTGCGCGAGGCGCGCGATCTCAACCGCCTCGTTGAGGTTGGTGGCGATCGGCTTCTCGCAGTACACATGCTTGCCCGCGCGAATCGCCTTGGCCAGCAGCGCCGGCCGCATCACCGTGGTGCCGGCATCGAAGAACACCGTGTCGTCGGGGTTGGCCAGTGCGTCATCGAGATCGGTGCCCCAGCGCGTCACGCCGTGGGCCTTGGCCAGTGCCTCGACTTTCGCAGCATTGCGGCCGACCAGCATCGGGTCCGGCACCACCCTGTCGCCGTTCGACAGCGCGACGCCGCCCTGCGCGCGAATGGCGCAGATCGAGCGGATCAGGTGCTGGTTCGTGCCCATGCGTCCTGTCACGCCGTGCATGATGATTCCGAGTCGTTGGGTTGCCATGGGGTCGATGTCTCCGGTTGGAACTAGACGAGAAGCGGCGCGTCGGCCAGGGGGCGCAGGCTGTCGAAGTCGGGGACCGCGCTGGAGGCGAAACCCGTGCGCGCGAGCGACTGGATGGCGATGCGGCCGTCACGGATGGCGAGCCGGGCGCGCCCGGATGCCGCCTGGTACAAGCCCATGTGCGCGACGGCGAAGGCGATCTGTTCCTGCTCGGGCGCGTCGCCGAAGCCGTCGACGTAGTGATGGCCGTTGCGCTCGCAATGCGTCAGGCCGAGCAGCGCGGCCAGCGCCAGGTCCTGCTGCACGGAAAGGCCGGCCTGGCAGGTGAGGTCCTCGGCTGACATGAAGTAGCGGGGACCGTCTGGCGCTCGTGCGTTCCACTTGTCGCAGCGAGCGCGGTTGATGATCGACTTGTAGAGCCCCTTGCAGCCCTTGCTCGACACGCCGCGCCATCCTGCGCTACGACCCGATGGGAACGCGGCGAGCGAGCCGTCGGCTTCGTCCAGCAGCAAGGGTGCCGGACTGTCGAGTGATGCAAGGTCGGCTTCCAGGCTGGCGTCGCGCGCGAGTGGTTGCTCGATGTAGAGCAGGGCGTCGGGTCGCGCGGCCAGTCGGGGCAGGGTACGCAGGCCTTCGCACAACGCCGCCAGCGCGTCGGTGTCGGCATATTGCTCGTTGCCGTCGAGCGTGAAGCAATGGCCCGGCTGCTCGCTGTCCAGCGTGGTCAGGACCGCATCGAGCCGTGCCAGGTCGGCGGCCACATCGCCGCCGAGCTTGATCTTGAAGTAGCGATGGCCGTAGCGGCGCACGACCGCCGGCAGGCCCACGGGCAGCGCGGTGGGGTCCGCGTCGCGCTCGTCGGTGAGCGCATCGAGCATGCCAATGGTGTGGCGGGCGTGCAATGTCGTCGAAGGAATGAGAGCGGCCAGCCAGTTGTTCCAGTCCCAGTCGGCCATGTCGGCGGCAATCGCGGTGTCGGTGAGGCCGACCAAGTTGCGCTGGATCGCGCCGTAGACGGAGCTTCGGGTGGCGCGACACAGCGCGTCGAGCACCGCGCGGTCGAGTACGGCCTGTCCGAACGCGGTGGACAGCTCGGTCGAGTCCCGGAAAGTGCCTTCCGCCATCAACTCCGGGTAGTGCCGCTCGAAAAGGCCGAAAGCGGGCTGCGCGGCGCTGTGGGTGTAGGCATCGGCCGCGGCGGCCACGGCCAGTTGCAGGTCGCGCACGTTGCCGGCGAGGCTCGGTCCGCTGCGCTTGTCGAACCAGCGCGGCACCATCATCTCCGCGGCCCAACCGGTCGTGGTGCCATGCGCGCCGCAATCCACGACGGCCCGCAAGAAAAGTTGCGGGCAGCGTGTGAGCGTGGCAGCGCCGAACTTGAATGGCAGGCGCAGCGTCATCGGCCGCACGCCGCAGGCCACGTCGAGCACGCGTACCGTGGGCGCGGTGGATGCGTCAGGCATGGCAGCTTCTCGTGGCGCCGCCGGCGCAGTCGGGAGCGGGCTTCATTTCAATCGAGGTTGCCGTGCGCAAAGAAGTGCGCGCGCAGCGTCCTGGCATGGGCGGCGAACTGCGCGCTGCCCATCACGTCGAGCGCGCGCGGGCGCGGGAGGTCGATGTCGTACACCGCGGCAAAGCGGCCCGGCCGCTCGCTCATCACGAAGACGCGGTCCGACAGGAAGATCGCCTCCGGAATGCTGTGCGTGATGAGGAGCACGGTCTTGCCCGCGGCCATCCAGATGCGCTGCAGTTCGACGTTCATCTTCTCGCGCGTCATCGCGTCGAGTGCGCCGAAGGGCTCGTCCATCAGCAGCACCGGCGGGTCGTGCAGCAGGGCCCGCAGGATCGCGACGCGCTGCTGCATGCCGCCGGAGAGCTGCCAGGGGTACTTGTTCTCGAAGCCTTGCAGGCCGGCCATCGACATCAGCTTGTCGGCGCGTTCACGCGCCGCGGCCTTGGGCAAGCCGCGGATCTCCGCCTGCAGCAGGATGTTGTCGATCACCGTGCGCCAAGGTAGCAGCAGGGCGCTCTGGAACACGATGCCGATGTCGGTCTGCGGTCCGTGGACCCGCTTGCCAGAAAGCTTCAACTCGCCGCCGCTGATCGGCAGCAGGCCGGCCACCATCTTCATCAGCGTGCTCTTGCCGCAGCCCGACGGCCCGATCACCGAGACGAACTCGCCGGCGCGGATCTGGAAGTCGAGCGGCTTCAGCGTCTCCACGTCGCCATCGCGGGTGCGGTAGGTCTTGCTGACGCCGTGCCCTTCGATCAATACGGGCGCGACCGCTTGCGCTGCGCGCTCGGTCGGGTCGAGCGGGATGACGATGGCGGTCATGTCGGCTCCCACGCCCTGCACCTTGTGTGCTGGCTGAGGCCGAAGCGGGTGCGCGCTTGCTCCGGACGGTGCGGCGCGGAAACGACAGGCACGCTCATTGCGGCAGGAATTCGTTCGTCACCCAGTCCTCCGCCTTGCCGCGCGAGGCCGTCACCAGGCCGCCGTACTGCACCAGCAGGTCCAGCGATTCGTTGATGTCCTTCATCGACGCGCGCAACGGCCGCTGCGACTTGGTCTCAGCCGAGTGATAGAGCGGCGTCGTCAGCTTGATGCCGACGATCAGCGTGTCGCGCTGGCCAGCCTTGCTGTTGGCCGCCAGCATGGCGTCGATCGCGGCCTCGGGCGCCTTCTCCGTTTCCTCGAAGGCCTTGGTCGTCGCGCGCATGAAGCGCTTCACCAGGTCGGGCTTGTTGGCCAGCGTGTCCTTGTGCGCCACGATGCCGGAGCTGACCAGCGTCACGCCATAGTCGGCGAAGCGAATGACCGTCACCGGCTTCTTCGTGGCGTCCTGCACCTTGATGTTCTGGTCCATCACATAGCCCAGCAGCAGGTCGGCTTGGCCGTTGATGACGGCATTGAGCTTGGTCTGCGCGTCGCCCGACACCACCTTGTACTGCCCCTCCTGCAAGCCGGTCTTCTTCAGGAACAGCGGCCAGATCTGGCTCATCGAATCGCCCGGCGTCATGGCCACTGTCTTGCCGACGATGTCCTGCGGCGTCTTGATGTTCTTCTCGCTGAAGCCCATGGCCGCCATCGGGCTCACCTGCAAGGCGACGCCCACCGCCTTCACCGGCGCACCCTTGGTCGCCGCCTTGATCATCGTCGGCACATCGACATAGCCGAAGGTGGCGGAATTGGCCGCCACCGCCTGGATCGACACGGCCGAGCCGCGGCCCTCCTGGATGTCGAGGTCGATGCCCTCCGCCTCATAGAAGCCCTTGGCCTTGCCGATGAAGAAGGGCGCATGCTCGCTGTAGACGTACCAGTTGAGAAGCAGCGTGACCTTCTCGCGCTGCTGCGCCATCGCAGCCGGTGCCAGCCCCGCTGCCAGTGCCGCGGCGGCCACCATCCGAATCCAGTTGCGACGTTCCATGCTGTGTCTCCTGTGGGTTGAGGTTGCGAAAGAAATCGGGGGATCAGGTCGTGGCCTGCAGCACGTCATGGCGCTGCGACGCATGCCAGGGCATCAGCCAGCGCTCGACCAGTTCGACGATGAGGAACAGCACCACGCCCATCATCGACAGCACCACCAGCGCGGCGAACATGAGTGGCAGGTCAAAGGTGCCGGTCGCGCGCTGCAACACGAAGCCGATGCCCGAGTTGGAGCCGACGAATTCGCCCACCACCGCGCCGACCACGGCCAGCGTGACCGACACCTTCAGCCCGCTGAAGATGGCCGGCAGCGCATGCGGCAGGCGAAACTTGAGGAAGATCTTGAAGCCGTTGGCGCCCATCGACCGCGCCAGGTCGATCACATCGGGCTCGACCGACTTGAAGCCCTGCACCGTCGACACCACCACCGGAAAGAATCCCAGCAGGAAGGCCGCAATCACCTTCGGCACGATGCCGAAGCCGAACCACACGACGAACAGCGGCGCGATCGCCACCTTCGGCACGGACTGCGAGAACACCAGCAGCGGATACACGAAGCTCTCGACCAGCCGCGAATACGCGATCCACATCGCGATCGGCACGCCGATGATCGCGGAGGCCGCGAAGCCGCCCAGCGTGGCCCAGAGCGTCGGCATCATCTCGCGCAGCAGCATCGGCCATTCGGTGAACAACTGCTTCACCACCGCGAGCGGCGGCGGGATCAGGTAGGGCGGGATCTTGAACACGCGGATCGCGATGTCCCACAGCACCAGCAGGATCAGGATCAGCCAGAACGGCCGCGTGGCCGGATGCATCCAGTGCCTCATCTCATGACACCCGGAACTTCAGCGAATGGTCGTAGGGCAGGGCGGGCGTGTCGAAGCTGTTGCCGTCGCTGACGAAATGCAGTGCGCAGGCGCGGCGCCACTTGCTGCTGTTGTTCGACCCGGAGCAGTGGAAGGTGTTGCCATGGTGAAAGCTCACGCCGCCCTTGCGCACCGGCGCCGGCACCATCGGTTGCCGTGCCAGGATGTCAGGCGGAATCTGCAGGTTGAACGGCTCCCCCTCCGGCGCGAAATGCCCATAGACCGGCCCCTGGTTGGTCCCGTCGCCGAAGTAGAGGCAGCCGTTCTCCAGCGTCGCATCGTCGAGCGCGATCCATGCCGTCACCACGCCCTCGGGGTCGGCCGGGCCGAAGTAGAAGTTGTCCTGGTGCGCCGGCTTGGGCCCGCCGCCTTCCGGTGGCTTGAAGAAGATCTGGCTGAAGTACACCGACACGCCCGGCCCGATGAAGGCTTCCACCAGGTCCAGCAGCCGTCGATCGCGCGCCAGCGCCTGCACCGCGGGCCGATGCGCATGCGGGTTGTCGAGTTTGCGCAGCACCGTGCGCGCAGTCACGCCGCCGTCGATGTACCAGGCGCGTTGCTCCGCAGGCAGCGTCTGCAGGAAGGACTCGCCCCAGGCCTGGATGTCGCGCACCACGCCGTCCATCTCGTCGGACTGGAAAACGCCATTCACCGTCAGGTGCCCGTGATGCCGGTAATACGCCGCGTCGAACGGATCCATTGGATCTCTCCGCCGTTGTCGTTAACTCCCTGGTGAATTGCCCACTCACGCTGCTACTTGCGCAACAGATACCCCATCACCACATCCGTCATGTGCGAAAGCCGCTCCGAAAGCGCCGCCGGCGTGCGCAGGTCGCGCCCGAAGATCGTCGACAGCGTCGGGTTGTTGGACAGATAGAAATAGCAAAGCGCAGCGATCGAGATGTAGAGCTGCACCGGGTCCACGCCCTCGCGAAACAGTCCATCGCGCTGGCCGCGATCCACCACATCACGCAACAGTTGCACCAGCGGCGAGTTCATCTCCTGGATGTGCGACGAGCGCTGCAGGTGGCAGGCGTGGTGCAGGTTCTCGCTGTTCAGCAGCGCAAGGAATTCCGGGTGTTCGAGGTAGTAATCCCAGGTGAACTCGACCAGCCGGCGCACGGCCGTGGCGGGCTCCAGGTTCTCCAGCCGCAAGGTGCGCTCGGCCGCGCGGATGCGCGCATAGGTGTCCTCGAGCACCGAGAGAAAGAGCAGTTCCTTGCTCTCGAAGTAGTAGTACACCAGCCGCTTGTTGACACCTGCCAGCGCCGCAATGCGCTCCATGCGCGCGCCCCCCAGGCCGGCCGTCGAGAACTCCTGCGTCGCAGCCTTCAGGATCTCCTGCTGCGTGCGGTCCGCGTTGCGGCTGCGCAGTTCGGCAGGGGCTGCGTCAGTCGTCGACAACACGGTTGCGGGACTCAACATGGCGGCCATAATTCACCGCGTCGTGAATAGGTGCCACATCGTTTTCCCGAGGGGCCACGGTGAATTGCGCGTTCCCCATAATCGCTCACCACATCAAGAGGCCCGAGTGACACAAGCCAACCCCACCCTCCCGCAAGACGCCATTGCCGGCGCCGCCACAACCCCCGTCATGGCCGGCCACCTGCTCGTGTCCTGCCTCGTCGCGCAAGGCGTCACCCATGCCTTCGGCGTGCCCGGCGAAAGCTTCCTCGCCGTGCTCGACGGCTTCCATGCGCATGGCGACGCGATCCGCTTCATCGTCAATCGCCAGGAGGGCGGCGCCGCCTTCATGGCCGACGCGCACGCACGCATCACCGGCCGCCCCGGCATCTGCTTCGTCACGCGCGGACCGGGCGCCACCAATGCATCGATCGGCGTGCACAACGCCTTCCAGGACTCCACGCCGATGGTGCTGTTCATCGGCGATGTGGGCAGTGACTTCCGCGATCGCGAAGCCTTCCAGGAAGTCGACTACGGCAGCTTCTTCGGCCCCAGCACCAAGGGCTTCGCCAAACGCGTCGAGCGCATCGACGATGCCAGCCGCATCCCCGAGTACGTCGCGCGCGCCTTCTCCACCGCGATGAACGGCCGTCCTGGCCCCGTCGTGCTGGTCTTGCCCGAGGACATGCTGCGCTCCATGACCACCGCCCAGCCCCTGCCACGCGTCGAGGCGGTGCAACCGTGGAGCGACCCCGGCGCCCTGCGCACGCTGCGCGAGATGCTGCTCGCCGCCAAGCGTCCGTTCGTCATCGCCGGCGGCAGTGGCTGGACCCCACAGGCGGCCCAGGCCCTGCAGCGCTTTGCCGAGAACTGGCAACTGCCGGTCGGCAATGCCTTCCGTTTCCAGGACACCTTCGACAACCACCACGCGCTTTACGCTGGCGACGTCGGCATCGCGATCAACCCCAAGCTCGCCCAGCGCGTGAAGGACAGCGACCTCATCATCGCCATCGGCCCGCGCCTCGGCGAGATGACGACCAGCGGCTACACCCTGCTCGAAGCCCCGAGGTCGAAACAGAAGCTGGTCCACATCCACGCCAGCGCTGAGGAACTCAACCGCGTCTACCAGGCCGACCTGGCGATCAACGCCGGCATGAGCTCCGCCGCCCGCAGCCTCGAAGTGCTCACCGCCCCGCCCGAACTGCCCTGGCAAGCATGGACCGAAGCGGCTCACGCCGACTACCTCGCCAACCTGCAACCGCAGCCGCTCCCCGGACTCCCGCCCGAAGCCCCGCGCGGCGCGGTCGACATGGCGACCGTCGTCGCGCTCCTGCAGCAGCACCTCCCGGAGGACGCCGCCATCACCAACGGCGCCGGCAACTTCGCCAGCTGGGTGCATCGCTTCTTCCGCTATCACGGACTCGTGAAGGGCCACAAGACGCAGTTGGCGCCCACCAGCGGCGCCATGGGCTACGGCGTGCCCGCAGGTATCGCCGCGAACCTCGTGAGCGGCCGCATCGCCTTCACCATCGCCGGCGATGGCGACTTCCTCATGAATGGACAGGAGCTCGCGACGGCCTCGCAACACGGCGGCAAGAGCATCATCGTCCTGCTCAACAACGGCATGTTCGGCACCATCCGCATGCACCAGGAACGCGAGTACCCCACCAACGTGAGTGGTACGGCCCTGCGCAACCCAGACTTCTGCGCGCTCGCCCGCGCCTACGGCTACGCGGCCGAACAGGTGACCGCCACCGACCAGTTCGAAGCCGCGCTGCTGCGCGCGTTGAAGGCCGACACCGGCACGCTGATCGAGATACCGCTCGACCCCGAGATCATCACCACGCGTGGCACGTTGAGCGGCATCACCAAGTCGGCGTTGGGAAAGTAGTCGACCCGACCCGCGAAGCGCGGTCGTGCGTGGCCGCCAGAAGCGGCCGGCTGCTCGTGTGGCTGCCGAGGGCATCCGCAGAGGTGTGCGGGCAGTTTCAAGGCGAAAAAAAGCCGGCACAAGAGCCGGCTTCTTGAGGCAAGCGCGCGGGGCGCCTGCGGCCTACTTGACGTGCTTGCCGATCAGCGCAGCGAGTTCGAACATCGACACTTGCGACTTGCCGAAGATTTCCTTCAGCTTGGCGTCCGCGTTGATGTTGCGCTTGTTGGCCTTGTCCTGAAGGTTGTTCTTCTTGATGTAGTCCCAGAGCTTGCTGACCACGGCGGTGCGCGGTAGCGGGGTGGAACCGACCACGGCGGCGAGTGCCGGGCTGGGGGTCAACGCCTTCATGAACGCAGCGTTGGGCGTGCGCTTCTTGGCGGGAGCCGCCTTCTTTGCCGGAGCTGCTGCCTTCTTCGCAGGCGCAGCCTTTTTTGCCGGGGCCGCCTTCTTCGCAGGCGCAGCCTTCTTTGCCGGAGCAGCCGCTTTCTTGGCCGGTGCGGCCTTCTTCGCGGGAGCCTTCTTGGCGGGAGCCTTCTTTGCAGTTGCCATGATTGAATTCCTTGTTTTGGATGAGACGTTCACCAATGAAAAACAGAGCCTCCATTGGCACTGCGGATGCTAAATGAGAAAAAACGTGTTTCCAAGGGAAAACGGGGTTTTTCATTGGGAGATGTTGTTTTTTTCAGGGGGGAGAACGGCCTCGCTTCACTGTCGGCGCGCAGGCCATGTGGCCAGTACCACGCCGAGCAGCGCAAGCGCAAAAGCCAGCACCTGCAATTGCGACAGTGTTTCCCCTAACACCAGCACGCCAACGAACGCTGCGCTCACCGGCAACATCACCATGAACACGCCCGCTTTCGAGGCAGGAACCTGGCGCAGCCCAGTCATCCAGAGCCACACCGTCCAGATGCTCGCAGCCAGTGCATAGGCGACGAGCAGCAGCCACATGCTCGCGTGCACCGCGCCAAAGTCGAATCGCAATGCGTACCAGATGCCGAACGGCGTCGAGAGCACGAAGCCCCAGAGATTGATCAGCGACGAGATCCGCCGCGGCCCCAGCTTGCCCGTCAGCGACTTGCCGATGACCGAATACGCAGCCTCGCAGAGCACCGCGCAGAACACCAGCAGGTTGCCGAGCACTGGCATCGCATTCCTGGGTGCGTCCGACGCCGCTGCATGCGCCGGCGTGAGTGCGAGCAATCCGATGCCGAGGGCCGCGCAGGCAATCGCCATCGCGATGCGCGGCGTGATGCGTTCGCGCAGGAACATCCAGCTCGCTGCCGCGACCACTGCAGGCAGCGAGGCCATGATCACGCCCGCCGACACCGCGCTGGTCATGCTCACGCCGTACAGCATGCAGATCGAGAACAGGAAGTTGCCCAGCAACGAGGTGAGGAACACCAGGCCGTGCGTGCGCCGCGACATCGGCGCTTCGTCGGCCGGGGGGCGCAGCCAGTGCGGCATGGCGAGCCCCGCGATGCCGAAGCGCAGCCACGCCAACAGCAGGACGGGAAAGGCCGCGACCAGCGGCTTGGAGAGGGCGACATAGCAGCCGACCATCGACATGCAAAGCGCGAGACACCCATACGCCAGCAGGCGCTGGCCGGTGGTATGCGTGGTGGGGTTCAATAGACTGCGAGCCGTTCAGGACAAAGAGTTCGATGATGCCGCACCCAACCCGCACCACCCGCCATGTGTTCGTCTACGGCACCCTGCGTGCGGGCGGTAGCAACGATATCGCGCGATATCGCCCGCGGCCGCAGCACGTGGGCGACGGCATCATCGCCGGCACGCTGTATGACCTCGGCCCCTATCCCGGCGCCGTGCTGGGCGGGGAGGGACGTATCGTGGGCGAGGTCTATCGCATCGCGCCGGAAGTCGAAGCAGAACTCGACTTGCTCGAGGGCGTGCTGGCGGACGGCACTGGCGAATACCTCAAGCGCGAGCTCGACGTGATGGTCGGCGCTGAGCGATTGCATTGCCTGGTCTACGAGATCCATCCCAGCCGCATCGAAGGACGCCGCACGATCGACAGCGGCGACTGGTTTGCGCCGGTTTGAACGAGGCACTCGCGCAATGCACGCCTCATTTTCACGGCAGAGGACGTTATTCCGCATCATGAAATGACGCGGTGTTGCGCTGCAATAATTTTTCTCAATATGAGAGAGTTCGTTTCACATTGAAGGAAGTTTTCGTAACTTATTGATTTTGTTGGCGTAAATTTATGTCTTCTATAAGACATAAGACTAGGCAATCCCGCTACAGTAGACCCCCAAGGCGCGCTGCGCCGACCCATCAACCAACTCCGGAGTGACCATGCCCCAAACCATCACCGAACAACTGAGCCGCGAACAACAGATCGCCGCCCTTGAAAAAGACTGGGCCACCAATCCCCGCTGGAAGGGCGTGAAGCGCGGCTACAGCGCGGCTGACGTCGTGCGCCTGCGCGGTTCTCTGCCGATCGAGCACACGCTCGCCAAGCGCGGCGCTGAAAAGCTCTGGGAAAAGATCAACGGCGGCTCCAAGAAGGGCTACGTCAACGCATTCGGCGCCATCAGCGCTGGCCAGGCCATGCAGCAAGCCAAGGCCGGCCTCGAAGCCGTGTACCTGTCGGGCTGGCAAGTCGCCGCCGACGGCAACACATCCGAAACCATGTACCCCGACCAGTCGCTCTACGCGTACGACTCGGTGCCGACGATGGTCCGTCGCATCAACAACACCTTCAAGCGCGCTGACGAAATCCAATGGGGCCGCGGCATCAACCCGGGCGACAAGGAATTCATCGACTACTTCCTGCCGATCGTCGCTGACGCGGAAGCCGGCTTCGGCGGCGTGCTGAACGCCTTCGAACTCATGAAGAACATGATCGCCTCCGGCGCTGCCGGCGTGCACTTCGAAGACCAATTGGCTGCCGTCAAGAAGTGCGGCCACATGGGTGGCAAGGTGCTCGTGCCGACACAAGAAGCCTGCGAAAAGCTGATCTCGGCCCGCTTCGCAGCCGACGTCATGGGCGTGTCGACCATCGTCCTGGCCCGCACCGACGCGGAAGCCGCCAACCTGATCACCTCCGACCACGACGCGAACGACAAGCCCTTCCTGACCGGCGAACGCACGCAAGAAGGCTTCTACCGCGTCAAGAACGGCCTGGAACAAGCCATCAGCCGTGGCGTCGCCTACGCACCGTACGCCGACTTGGTGTGGTGCGAAACCGGCGTGCCGGACATCGGCTTCGCCCGTGAATTCGCGCAAGCCGTGCACGCCGCTTGCCCGGGTAAGCTGCTGTCGTACAACTGCTCGCCGTCGTTCAACTGGAAGAAGAACCTCAACGACAGCCAGATCGCTTCCTTCCAGGAAGATCTGTCGGCACTCGGCTACAAGTACCAGTTCATCACGCTCGCCGGCATCCACATCAATTGGTTCAACACCTTCCAGTTCGCGCACGCCTACGCCCGCGGCGAAGGCATGAAGCACTACGTCAACATGGTCCAAGAACCCGAATTCGCAGCACGCGACAAGGGCTACACCTTCGTGTCGCACCAACAGGAAGTCGGCGCTGGCTACTTCGACGACGTGACCACCGTGATCCAGGGTGGCTCGTCCAGCGTCAAGGCGCTGACCGGCTCGACCGAAGAAGAACAGTTCCACTGATCGAATTCAGCTGTCACTTCAAGCCCGGCTCGCGCCGGGCTTTTTTTCGTGGGGTGCCCAACATGGGCGCACTCTTGCGGGTGTAAGTCCCGCCGCAAGTTGATCACGGCGAACGAAGCGAAGCGCAACTGCATGAGGGCGACCGAGTGTGGGGAGCAAGCGTGGAGGGAAACTGCGAGCCGATGAACGAGAACCGGATAGAAGGCGCTGCCGAGCAGGGCGAGCGGGTCACAAATCGCGAAGCTCTCGTGATCAAGGCGCGAGGTGGCGTAGATCCGGCGGTTGTGCAGTGAAGGAGTGCGTTCTTACCTGGGGAGATCTGGCCTTGCGCCTGATACGGCGTTGCAATCAAGTGCAGAATAGGCCGGAGCGCCGGAGACAGTGCCGCCGCACGACAAGGCGATCCGCCGCAGTCATGCGGTTGATCGCGAAGTCGTATGAAAGGGCGACGCTGAGGAGGCGGAGCGAGAAGTCAGCAGAGGCCGTAGTAACGCAAGGCAGGCCGCAGAGGCCACAAAACCTGGACGCGAAAGGCCAAACGAGAGGGACAGTCACGAGACATGACGCTTGGACCTGCAAGGCATCAGAAGCCGGGGCAACCCGGGCGCGCGGTGGCGGGACACGGAGAAGCCGTGTCTGAAGCCGTGAGTGATGAAGCGGGGCTGGCGCGCCATTCGCAAACGGACTGCGGGGCCTGCGACCTGCTGGGGCAGCGCTGGCCAGAGACAACGTGGCGCGCGCGTGGAAACGCGTGAAGGCCAACAAGGCAAGCGCAGGCGTCGATGGACACACGGTGCAGGACACGGCGCAATATCTCAAGCAAGCGTGGCCCGCCATCCGGGACGGATTGCTCGATGGCAGCTACCGGCCCAGTCCGGTGCGCCGGGTGGGCATTCCCAAACCGAGGGGGGTGCGCGAGCTGGGGATACCGACCGTGGTGGACAGGCTGATCCAGCAAGCGCTGCTGCAGGTGCTGCACCTCGTCGATCCGACCTTCGGCGCGCACAGCCATGGCTTCAGGCCGGGGCGCAGCAACCACGGGGCGGTGTTGGAGGCGCAACAGCACGTGCAGGCGGGCTACAGGACCGTGGTGGAGGTGGACCTGGAGAAATTCGTCGACCGCGTCAACCACGACATACTGATGGACCGGTTGGCCAAGCGGACAGCGGACAAGCGGGTGCTGCGGCTGATCTGGCGCTACCTGCAAGCGGGCATCCTGGCGCACGGAGGCGCAGCGAGCGGTATGAGGACACGCCGCGAGGCGGGCCGTTGAGCCCCTTGCTGGCCAACGTGCTGCTGGACGAAGTGGGTCGAGAGTTGGAGCGCAGGGGCCACAGGTTCGTGCGCTACGCCGACAACGTCCACGTCAGGAGCTGGCGAGCGGGGCAACGGGTGCTGCAAGGCTTGCGAGTTTGCTACGCGAGGCTGGCGCTGAAGGTGAACGAGTCGAAGACGGCGGTGGGGGTCCGTGTGGGGACGCAAGTTCCTGGGCTACAGCTTGTGGGCGGCCCCGATAGGGGAAGTCAAGCGGGCGGTGGCGACACAGGCACTGGACAAGCTGCGGGCGCGTATCCGGCAGCTCACGCGTCGCACGAGGGGCCGCAGCCTCGAACAGATGGCCGCGGACCTGAGGGGCTATGTGTCGGGCTGGAAGGCGTACTTCCGGCTGGCACAAACGCCCCGGGTCCTGCGGGAGCTGGACGAATGGCTGCGACACCGCTTGCGGGCCGTGCAGCTCAAGCACTGGAAGCGTGGGCCGACCATGTTCCGCGAACTGCGAAAGCTGGGAACCAGCGTGGAAACGGCTGCACGAATTGCGGCGAACTCCCGGCGATGGTGGCGCAACAGCGCCAATGCTCTGAACCGCGCCATGCCGATTGCCTGCTTCGACAGCCTGGGAGTCCCGAGATTCTCATGACCTCAACCTCTCGAACCGCCCGGTGCGGACCCGCATGCCGGGTGGTGTGGGAGGGGCCCGATCAGCGATGATCGGCCCTATCCCGATCGAGCCCGCCAAAGGGTGCGCGCCTGCAAGTGGAAGGTCGCGACATGGTTGCTCGCAACGAATGAAGCGAAGTGAAACTGCGGGAGAGGGGCGATACGCTCGCGCGGGGCAGGTGAAGTCGAATCTGAAGTTGACGAGGGGGAGCGTCTGGCGCTTCACGGACGAACGGATAGCTGAGTTGCCAAGCGATGCTGGGGCGGGTGCGACAGATACAGCGTGTCGAGGGGATGCGATGCGCCGCGTAGCTGCCGGTCACATGTGGGTCTTCTGCGTTCTGATTGAATCTGCGCTGCGACCGACGTATTTGCGGGCGGATTAGGGATCGCCAGATCGTGGCCCGGAACATCTCCAAGGCTCACACCGCCGGTGCGCGGCTTCGCCTGGCCTGCGAGACCGCAGGCATCGACGTGCGCACCCTGCAGCGTTGGCAGGCCCATGAAGGCC
>NZ_JBBKZT010000013.1:0-252374 GCF_037889975.1 Variovorax rhizosphaerae
GGCTGGAATCATGTACGTCGTGCCTTCAGCAGTGGTAAGCCGACGATCGAGCCAAGTGAGCAAGGCGAAGGGCGATGCTTCGAAAGCTGTGAGCAGCCATTCGCTGTCGATTGCGCCTTTGTTGTCCAAGTTCTGCTCAGCTTGCGAGACTGCGCGGAGTGCCTGATCGACCGATGTGCCCGACTCGTGCGCCGACGATCGATTGCTGTAGGCAGCTTCGTCATCGAATACCAGGAATGCCATGGCCAGCGCCAGTGCTCGACTCTCTCGGCCGTCCTCCAAGTAGGAAGCGACGAGGTGACACAGATTCTGGAAACCGATCTCGAACATCGTCTCTTCAATGCGATCGGTCACGCTGATCGTCCCTCGTCAAAATGCACCGCAGATTTCGGACATAAATCCGAGTTTGGATTGTGAGTTGGAAAATCTCTCGCCGCCCTGCCCCATCCAACGACCAGCGGCGACAGCGGAGACTTCAGACACCGACCACACCGCGTTGCAAGGCGAAATCAAGCAGCACGCGGTCGGTGGGTTCTTCTGGCCAAGTCTCCTGAGCCAGCCATTTGAAAAACGTGGTGGCCGCGATGCGGCTCGCAGGCCCGTCTCGCCGCCAAGCTCGTGCGATTGGATTTGCCACCCGCTCTAGCCGCTCGGCCTCGAATCGAGTCTTCACTTCGGACTGCATGCTTTCGGGCATTTCGTTGAAAACGACTTTCGCCTCCCCCATCCTGTGGTTTTCCCAGAGTTCGCGAATGCGCCGAATTCGGTCAGCCTCTGACAAAGTCGGGCTGGGCGCCACGGGCGCGGGCACGGGCACTGGAGAGGACGACGGCACTGCGGTGACACCCGCATAGCCTTTCTTCAACGCGTCCTTGAAGTACGCAGCTGGCGACTTGAGAGGGGGCATTGCCGCGTTGCGCAGGCGAACATCGACATGCTCAAGCGTCGCTCGAATCTGTCCTTCATCTGTCGTTGCATAGAGATCCTGAGCCTCCTCCTGCTTGAGGCCTAGTGCAATGAGGCGTCCCACCAACTCCAGGTCGAACACGTTCCGGTTGGGCGCATCCATGTCGCCAAGGCGCTGTTGAAGCTTCGGTACCACCCTGAACTGAATCTCTTCAATCTTCCGTCCTCGCTTGTGCTCGATCAACTCAAGGCCGAAGTCTTCGCACAGCGCATCGATTTCCGCCAGCGCCTTGGTTATCACATCACGCTTCAGAAACCGATAGTCGACTTCCTTGATGTCGCTGCGACCCGTCAGCACCGCGGCCCACCAGATCACATCCTCCCGCATTGAAAGCCGTCCTGGAGACGTCAGGTAACGCGCGCCGATTTCATACAGCACCGCCGCCGAATAACTGCGCATCTGACTACTCATCTCGAGAAGGACGCGCGTGTACTGATGGGGTTTGACCAAGCGCTCCTTGATCTCGTCCGGGTAACGCCAAGTCACCATGCAGGGCCTTCCCCTCCCCTGCTCTTCTATGGTGACGGTTCCCAGGAGCTGGGAGGACACCCAGCGCTTGAGCGAACTGCTGCTGGTGGACCATTCGATTGTCGTCGCCTGCATGTCTCGCAGATGAGACTTGAGAAGCTCAGTGTTGTTTGAATTGAAGCGCGCGTCGCCGATCAGTTCGCTCAATGCGAGGCGATAAACCGGTTCGTCCACGCCCTGGCGCTGTGAGTGGTAAAGCAGCGCGTTGTAAATGCGCCGCGAAAGCAAGGTCAGGCGTCCGCGTTTCGGACGAATTGCGATCGCTTCATTGGCTTTAGAGACGGCCTGCTCTTCTGCAGTCGGTGCCTGGCGAGGCAAATTTCGCGAAGAGTCTTCCTCGGCCATCGGGCAGGTTTGTATCAGTTGGCTTCACATCATGCCTGTCTATTGTGATTTGGTCAATTCACAGAACCTTGCAACAGGTGTCTTGCTATGTTTGCAGTTAAACACTTGGGGGATTGAAGAGTTTGAGCGGGCGCTTTCGCTAATGCCGACAGTCACTTAGGAGCATCGACGTGAGGACCGTTGGGATTCATTGTGAGGTCCGATGGGATTTGCAGTGAGCGGATTTGGGTTTCTGATGACGCTGCGGTGAGTCCCGTTGGGCTTTGATGTGAGTGGATATGGGAAAGTGGACGACCAGACCCGCTACTGGTCCCCCTTCACTACGTCGCTGAGGCTGCAACCGGCCTTTTTCCCTGGCTCGGGGCTCTTTTGTCGTCGGTTTGGGCGCTTGGCCGCAGTACGCCACGACGGGGTTCCCCAATCCTGCTCACAATAGAGGAGCCAGCGGGAGAGTGGTGTTTTGCGAAACTTGTTCATTCGACGGATTCTCATAGAATCGCAGAATTCCGTTGAATGAGGGGTCTCGCTAATGTCAGTTCCTGCGTCCTTACTGCCTGGAAACCAGGTTTCCACTGAGCTTCAATCGCCGCCCCGCCAAGGCATAAACATGCAGAAGATTGCGGCCCTTGCCACGCGTGCAGGGTCGATGGTCGAGCAAATCCGGGGCATGCTTTTGGCGCCCGAGTCCCGAAAGCTTCCCCCGACCTACTCAACTGCGCAACTGGCCGGATTGTGCGGGGTAGACAAGGCGCATGTCGCCTATCGGATCACAAAAAACGATCTCCCCTCAGGACGCTTGACGCCATCGGGAGGCAAGCGAACCTTCGGGCTTGATGAACTGAGACTGTGGACCCGTACGTATCGCGGCGAGAAGATGCGCCCTGCCGGCCGCAAAGCGATCACCATCGCGGTGGGCAATTTCAAGGGCGGCGTTGCCAAGACGACGACAGCAATGGTTCTCGCACAAGGATTGAGTCTTCGAGGGCACCGCGTCCTCGCGATCGATACAGACCCACAGGGCTCATTGACTACGCTGCACGGCCTGCTCCCCGAGGCCGAAGTTACCGAGGACATGACCATTGCTCCCCTTTGCGAGGGCTCAGAGGCAGATATCCGTTATGCGATTCGGTCGACCTATTGGGATGGTATTGACTTGGTTGCTGCGGCGCCATTCTTGTTCTCGGCAGAGTTCGCATTGCCGGCCCGCCAGATGCAACAGCCTGGCGCCAAGTTTTGGGACGTCCTCAATGAAGGCTTGGAGTCAGTCCGGGACCTATACGACGTGATCATCATTGATACCCCGCCGTCTCTTTCTTATGTCACGATCAACGCCCTATGGGCGGCCAATGGAATTGTTGTGCCGGTTCCACCTTCTGGACTGGATTTCGCCTCCTCGGCGCAGTTCTGGTCTCTGCTGGCCGATCTCGGTGGCAACTTGGACGGACAGAGCAAGGATCGCGAAGGCAAGGCATTTGATTTCCTTCACGTCTTGCTCAGCCGGGTGGACGCTGCTGATCCTGCTATGCCTGCGGTTCGGCAATGGATTCAGGCGACTTATGGCGAATACACGCTGCCGGTTGAAATTCCCAAGACCAGTGTCACCAGCAACAAGGCCGCAGAATTCGCAACGGTGTACGACGTGCAAAAGTATGAAGGTGCCGCGAAAACGTACAAGCGTGCTGTCGACGCTTACGACTCGTTCGTTGAACTCGTCGAACAATCTGTGGTGGGTGCGTGGGCTGCTCAGGCACGGGCGACTTCATGACGTTGGCCACCTTATCTCGCACTGGAAACCAGGTTTCCATCCGAACGACCGGCAGGGTGGTGGAAACCTGGTTTCCAGTGCTCATGTTGAGAAAGTTCAGATGCATGATGCGCCTGAATGCGGGCGTCATACATTCTGAAGTGCGCGCCACCGCACCCGCGTCGGCAATGACGAAAACAAACTCGAGCCAGTTGGAGATATAAAAATGGCAAGTACCCGAAAGCGGCTTGAACTGTTGACAGCGGGCCTGTCCCTGCCGACCGACACGGCGAAGGAACCCGCTCCCGCTCGCCAAGCAGCGTCAACCAACGATGCACCGCCATCGGCCGCAACTGCAGTGGAAACCAGGTTTCCACCGGCGGTCGCCGGTGCGTTGGCTCCGCGAACAGCTCCTGGACAGATGATGGCGTTCCGCGGTCAGATCCAACAGGTCGAGGGCGAGATGGCGGCGCTACGCGACAGGCTTCGTGAGTACGAGGGCTCGTTGCCAACACGAAAGATGGATCCCAAGTCGATCCGGCCGAGCCGTTGGGCAAATCGCCACGAGGCGTCATTTGCGACCAGCGAGTTTGCCGGTTTGAAAGCCGACATGGAGCATGCTGGCGGCAATGTCCAACCGATCTTGGTTCGACCATTGACAGGGGAGGCCGGCCAATTCGAACTGGTCTTTGGTCACCGACGCCATCGCGCGGCCCTCGAGTTAGGCATCCCGGTGCTCGCATCGATTTGGGTCGACGAGTTGGGTGACGCGGCGTTGTTCGCCGCAATGGATCGCGAGAACCGGGAGCGCTCAGATTTGTCGGCCTACGAGCAGGGAGCTATGTATCGCCGGGCTCTCGAGGAGCAACTTTTTCCGACTCAACGGCAGCTAGCGGAAGGTCTTGGCGTTAGCCATACGTGGGTCCGCAAGGCGCTGATGGTGGCACAGCTCCCGGACGCGGTCGTCGAATGCTTTCGCAGTCCGCTCGAGATTACTTTCCGCCATGCCGAGCAAATTAATTCGGCCATGGAAAAGGATAGGCGCGGATTCCTCAGGCGGATCGAGAGGGTCCGCGGTCACGGCCTTTCGCCGTCCATGGTAGTGGCCCGACTCCTTGATGCCAAACCAGGCTTCGAACGGACAGAACGCTTGGACGTCCAAGCCGGCGGAGAAAAGCTGGGGGCGCTCGTCCGTTCTAAGACCGGGGAAATCGTTATCACGATCACACCGGAAGCAGCTGCGGCCGCCAGCCAGGAAACTCTCGAGGCAGCAATCGCCGAATCGTTAAAGAAAGCGCGGAGCTTGGGGTAGGGCTGATCTACAGCGCCAGCAGCTAAATGTGAGAGCCGTTGGGAATTGATGAGGCGAGCGGCGGCAAGGGAGCTTGCCGCGCAGCGCTCGGCTGACGGGTTGGAGTCCTTGCTTCGCGCGCGCAGCGTCTAGGTCCGCGAGTTGGTGCGTTGCCCTTGGCCTCTGATTGTCCTTCTTTGGGACCTCTCCCCGTTGGCGTTCCTGCTCGTTGTGATGGAAGGGCAGGGTAGGCAATGTGGTACCCGCTTGAACTAACAACGAAGCAATCCGGCTCGCAGGAATGCCCTCGCCGCGCCGCGCCGCGAAAACGCTCCCACTTTGTATATGGGCTCGCGCTGGGGGTCGCCGCGATGTCGAAGGTGTTCGCCGAAGGGTGCTAGCGATCCGCGATCTCGCGGTCCAGCACTGAGTATCGGAATGGGATAGGTACTCTCGTCATCTGTCGCTGATTGCAGCAACCTTTCACCCTTCAAAAGCTGATAGGGGCCTCCCGGTCGGGCGTCACGTCAAACCCTAACACTGCCCGGAAAAATCGTATGCTCAATGGAGGAGCACTTCCGCACAGAGTCGTTTAGTTGGCTTACCAACCTACACCCAATGGCCGAGAATCAAGCACGTCATGAATCCTGTGCCACGCCTCAACCCTATCCCGTGGGTGTCGGCACCGGAATCCCCAACTCCCAAGCTTCGGCCTCGGCCAGTTCGCTGGCCCCTTTGGGACGGGTGGGCAGGGCACGCCATTTCGACGTGACGAGACCGCCCCCGGGCCGTTTGCCCGTGCCGATAGGATCGATGCGGTGTAACCTCGACGCACCCTCGAAAGGGCCTCGATGAGGGCGCCTCGGGCCGATGGGCAAGGCGGTTCCATTTGTCTAGCGGTTCGCTTACATTAAGGGAGCGGCCGCCTAAGTTGTTGATTTCATTGGATTTCAGCACAGCAACTTCTCAAACTGCGGTTTTGGCTTCGCATTTCTGCACTGATGATAAGTTTAGTTATCATCAACGAAATCACGCTGGCCAAGTTAAAGTGGAGTCTGAACCTGTTTGAGGCGGCAAGGGAAGAAGGGCGGCCAAGTGCGCGATGGGATTCGTTGCTCGGAAGCGCCTTTTGAGCGCGATCCCCAAAGCGTCCGTGTTCTGCGTGGATCCTGCTGTCGGCCAGTCAGGCCCCCCAGAAGGTGAAAACCGGCCACCGTTCAAATTGCTACAAATCGAGTCGTTGATGAGGTTTGAGAAACAAGCGCTATGTGCCCGTCGTGTTTGGCAAAGTACGAGCCGGGCCCTGCGAGGCCGTGTAGAGGCGCAACTGCGCTGCGCGACCCCGAAAATCGCGCTTTGACGGACCCCCTCCCGAAACCTTGGTTGTCCTGTGGGCGGATCGTCCGCGGTTTACTCGGGTAGCCTCCGGATGATGATGGAATTTCCGACCTTGCAGAACGTTTCAGAACTCGACGACGAGCAGCTTGCGAGCCTGGCCGCCAACTGGCGCATGCGCGCGGGCTATGGGGACCGCGAGGCCTTTGGCGCGGCGCACATCCTGGAAGTCGAGCGGCGCCGGCGAGTGCGCCTCAGCGGGGTTGAAACGCTTCCTGCGTCTGTTCTGTCGCCGCCGGACTCCAAGGTCCCCTGGTGGAATTTCTGGTCCCGATCCCAAGGCCGCCCGGATCACCTCGGCACGCTCCCGCCGCGCAAATGGAAAAGATAAACCAGGCGCCAAGGAAACTTCACAGCGGGCATTTCGCCTTCATGCGCGCGCTCGCCCAGGGGCTGGACGAGAAGGCCAGCTGGAATCGGTACCTGCACCTGGAGGGCGAGTACACGGACGTGCGCACGGTGCGGCGCACGATCGCCTGGATCCGCGACCAGTTCGCCGCGGCCGCGCGGCGCGAGAACAAGCCGGGCACCGCGCGGCTGATCCTCATGGACGCCGAGCGAATCACGGCGGAGGCGCCGGCGGCGCCCGCGAAAGCGCTGCCGAGCCTGGCGGAATTTGCCGCGGCCAACGGGCTGGAGGATTTCTCGGAGGAAGAGCAGCTCGAGGCCTATCAGGACGCCTATCCCGCCGGAAAGAAGGAGAACGGGGCAGGGCAGGGCGGCGGCAGCAAGGGTCAACGGTCTCGCCGTGCGCGCGTGGTCGAGCGGCAGCTTGAGGCGCTGCGGTGGCTGCAGGCGCTCGTGGCTCAGGATCCCAAACCGGGCGACAGCGTCGCGGCCTGGATCAATCCATCGATGGCCGGTCGCCTCGAGCGCGCCGGACTGACGACGCTCTCATCATTGGTCGCGCATATCAACGGGGTCGGCGCGCGCTGGTGGGGCATGGTGCCGGGGGTGGGGGAGGGCAAGGCGGCGCGCATCGTCGAGTGGCTGCAGGCCAACGAGGCCGTGCTGGGCCTGCGGGTCGGCGTCCACGTGGCGCAGCCGCGCATGCAATTGGCGAGCGCCACGCTGGAGGCCGTGGTGCCGGCGGCGACGGCGATCCGGCCGTACGAGAAATTCGTACTTCCCGCTGAGCTCGACGGCAGGGCAGGGCGCTTCAGGGCGCCGCCGGAGAAATGCCTGCTCATGGCCGGCAACGACCACGAGGCGATCGGGGCCTAGTTGTCATCGAAGGCCGCGGGTGCCAAGGGAAACCTGTCGGCGACGCAGCGCGCCTATCGCAAGGAAGCGGAGCGGCTGTTGTTGTGGGCGGTGTTGGAAAGGAAGAAGGCACTTTCCTCGCTCACGCTCGAGGACGCGACGGCGTATCGGGAGTTTCTGGCCGACCCGCCGACGGGCTGGTGCGGGCCGCGCCACCACCAGCGATGGTCGCCGCTGTGGCGCCCGCTTGAAGGGCGGTTGAATGGCGTGACGCTGCGGCACTCGCTGACCGTGGTGCGCAGCCTGTTTGCCTTCCTGATGCGCCAGGGCTACCTGGTGGGCAATCCGTTCGTCGCTGTGGCCCTGCCGGTTCAGCCCCTGCGGCCGCTCGGATCGAGCCGGACCCTGACCTTCTCGCAATGGGATCACATCGACGCGTTGCTGGAGAAACACCAAGAGACGGAGGCGGACCGGCGCCTGCGGCGTGGCATGCGCTGGCTCTATGCGACGGGGCTGCGCCTGGCCGAGATCACGAGCGTGAAGTGCGAAGACCTGACGCCGGTCGAATACCGGGCCGCCGACGGAACCATGGCCACGGACTGGCTGCTGGCCGTGATCGGCAAGGGCAACCGCAGCCGCGAGGTGCCAGTGCCGGCCGAGCTCGTCATGGAACTCGGCGATGAACTGGCCCGGCATGGCTTCGAGCGACAGGTGGGGGCGGTGAGCAACCGCGGCGTCCATGTGATGAGCCGGTTTGACGATGACCTGAAACGGCCGGTGGCGTGGTCGGCGTCGGGGCTGTACCAGGCGATCAAGGCTTTCCTTGCCCAGGCCGCCGAGGGGCTCGATGCCGCCGATGCGTCTCAGCTAAAGAAGGCCAGCACCCACTGGCTTCGCCACGCGCATGCCTCGCATGCACTCAATGGAAGGGAAGGGCACTCGCCCGTGCCGCTGCAGATCGTGCAGAACAATCTCGGGCACGTTTCGTTAGGCACGACCTCAATGTACATCACCTCGGAACGCGACGAAAGATTGAAGGCGATGCGAGCGTTCTGGAAGACGAGTTGACTGCACGTGAGCGCACCCGGGTCCAAGTCGACGATTCGACGCATCCTCTACTTGCAATACGATCTCGACTCAAAATGATGACCCGTGTTGGATGTCGATGCAGCGAGGAGAGTCGGCGCTCTGGAAAGCCATGGCATCGAAGAAGACGAAGCACCACGCACCCGAAGATCTCGCGAAAGTCGCGAGGATGGACAGGCTGCGTCATGGGTTGCCCCTGGCTGCAACGCGCCTGAAGCAAGGCCAGGCTGACCGGATCGACAGCGGTGACATCGATGCGTACGTCCAACTGGACTGGCTCGAATGGCACGGAGGGCGCCTGCGATTGACGGACACGGGGCGCAATGTGTGCGCCCAAGAGGTGTTGAATTCGGCGCAGGATGATGAGTAACCGGAACCGGCGGCTGTCGTCGGTCATTCCAACGTTCGAACGACGTGAGCACCCGTACCCCGTACCTGCAAGTTGCCGACAGCCGCGTTCACGGGCTGGGCGTCTTCGTGACGCAGGATCTGCCGACGGCCACGCTTCTGGGTACGTATCAGGGTCGACGTTTCTCGGAAGACCAGTTGTGCAGGCGCCACTGGGATGACAGCCTGTCATACCTGTTTTCCTTGTCGAACGGCGAAACGATCGACGGAAGCCGCGGGGGCAACGCCACACGACACATCAATCATTCTTGCGAGCCGAACTGCGAAGCAGTCGAGGAGATTGACGCGAAGGGACGCCTGGCTCTGAGGATCTATGCGCTCAGACCGCTTCTTGCGGGCGAAGAGCTCTTTCTGGACTACGGGTTGATCGTGGACGAGGCGGCCACCGCGTCCGACTACAGGTGCCTTTGTGGTGCCACCTTGTGCCGGGGAAGCATGATCGCGGCCTTAGCAGAACAATCTCCAGCTCGCTGGGAGCGTGGCTGAGAACGGCAGGTCGCAGGGGCGTGTCAGCGGGCGAATGCCGGCGCCGACCGACGCGTTGGTGTGGATGGCTTGCGGACATTCAGGCCTTCGACAATCATCGTTGCTACAAGTCATGAGGCTGACGTGATGCGCGTGCTCAAAACTGCGGATGAGATTCAGGCGGAGGTTGCTCGCCTTGTCCACGAGAGCGATGCCGTGAGCAGCGATGGGGAAGAGGTCCATGTGTCGAGACCTGTCCTGCTACCGTCGTCCGAGCAGAAGGACGGATGCAATTGGACGATCAGGAGCTTCGGCAACGCGAGCGCATATCGGGCTGAGGTCGCTCAAGCGCTCGGTGCGGTCCAGGCGAAATGGAACCTAAATTCTTGATCGCGGCCCACCGACCAGCCCCGCTGCTGAAGCATCAACACCGCAGCTTCCGCCCGGCTGGCGGAGCACCGCCCAGTGATCACGCCTTCTATGTCGTGTGCAGGATCAACACCTGCTGCGCAGGGCAGTGCGCCGAGCGAGCGCATCCATCGTGAGGCGGCAGGAAGATCTCGACGCTCGCGCTCCCTGGAGCAGTGATCACGGTGTCGATGACAGTTGGGGCGGCTTCGAGTAGCCGATGATCCCGCGCGAATGAAACAATGAAGGCAATGCGCGGATTCTGAAAGATGCCGGCAACGCGACCGGCGCGGAAAGCAACGATGTCCCCATCACCCCATTCGCTTTGGGCGCCGTTGCGGCTGCCCGATTTTCGCGGCCTCTGGGCCGGCAGCGCCATCTACTTCACGGGCAATGCGATGCAAGTCATGGCGGCTTCGTGGCTGATGGTGGAACTGACGGGTTCGTCCTTTCTTGCTGCGTTGGTGCAAACGGCCGTGTTCTTCCCGATGTTCCTCCTCGCGCTGCCCGCGGGCGTTCTGGCTGACACGACGGATCGCAGGCGGCTGATTCTCAACGCACTGTGCGTCCAGGTTGGGGTCCTCCTGATCCTGTCCTTGCTTGCGGTGCTGGGCTGGGCGGGGGCCGCGACACTTTTGATTTTTACCTTCGCCGCAGGCTGCTGCACGGCGCTGCTGTCGCCGGCCTGGAGTACCAGCATGGCGGATGCGGTGCCGCGTGCACAAATGCCGCAGGCTATCACCGCAATGTCGATTGCGTGGAACAGCGCGCGCGCGTTGGGCCCCTCGATTGCGGGCTTCGTGTTTGCCTGGCTAGGAGCGGGCTGGGTGTTTGTGATGGCCATGATGAGCGCTCTGGCGATGATGCTTGCGGTGCGGCGCTGGCCGCCAGCCCCGCATGCGAAGTCGCCGTTGCCTGCCGAGCGCCTGTGGAGCGGCACGCTGGCGGGCCTGCGCTATGCGCGGCACTCCCCGATGATCCTGGCGCAGTTGCTGCGCACGGTCGCCTACAGCGGTACAGGTTCGGCGCTGTGGGCGTTGCTACCGGCCATCGCCGCGCAGCAATTGCAGTTGGGCGCCGCAGGCTTTGGGTTTCTCATGGGCTGCCTCGGCACGGGTGCGGTTGCCGCTGGCTTGGTGCTCGGAACATTGCGCGCGCGCCTCGGCTTGGAACGGCTTGTCGCGACAGGTTGTATCGTCTTTGCGGCGGTGATGCTTGTCGCGGCGTTCGTGCGTATCCCGGCGGTGATCTTCGTGGCCTTGGCCATTGGCGGTGCCGCGTGGATGGCCGTCATGGCCACCTTCAACACTGCGACGCAATCCAGCGCGCCACCCTGGGTGCGTTCGCGCGCTGTCGCGCTGCACACCCTCAGCGCGTTGGGCTCGTTCGCTATTGGCTCGGCGTTCTGGGGTGCCGTCTCCGGGGTCGCGGGGCTGCCGATCGCATTGGGGGTCGCAGCTGTGGCGATGCTGTCGGGAGTATTCCTCGCACGCTGGTTTCCGCTGCGAATGGGCGAAGCACTGGAGGTGACGCCGGTCGCCTTGTGGGACGACCTGCTGATCAAGGAGCAGCAGCCCCTCCCGGACGATGGTCCGGTTTCGGTGGAGGTGAGCTATCGCATTCGCATGGGCGAAGCCGAAGAATTCCTGCATGTGGTGACGGAACTGCGCGCCTCGCGAAGACGCGACGGCGCCACGCTCTGGCGCGTCTACCATGACTTGGGTGATCCGTCACGCTACGTGGAACGCTTCATCGTCGCCTCCTGGGCCGACTACCTGCATCAGCGTTCGCGCGCCACGCTGGCGGACCAGGAAGTCGAGGCCCGTGTTCGCGAGTATGTCGCGCAGGGCGAAGTCGTGACGACCCAACACTACATTGCCTTACGTTGAGCGGGCGGCCGGTGTGGGGCAGCCGCGTGGCCCATTGATACGAGATCCAGGCCTCGGTTTCTCCCCGGTTCGCTAGAGCAATGCGTAGCCGTCCTAGCCGCAATCCGATAGGGCTCTATAAAACCGCGTTATCGAGCTTTAAAGATCGGCCAGCGTCGCAACGCGGCCAACGCCGCGGCACAACGGACCGGCGGCTTCTTTGAGCGTCCACGCGACGCCGTGCCGGATATGCAGTTGCTATCGTCGATCGCCTAGCGGTGCCCGTCCGAGGATGTGCTTCTGGGCGCCGTTGGCACCTCTGGAAATCTCCCAGCAAACGGTGATCTGATGGAGTTGCGTCTCTACGCAAACTGGCGGGGCGCCACGAACTGCTATCTTGTCATCGACTGCAACAGCACGATGTCGAGAAACGCATCGACAAGTTGATGTCGAGCGCCTTCCAAGTAGATCGCGAAGACGTTCGCTGTCGTCTTGACGCCGCTGAGCGGAAGGAATCGGACGTCGCTTCGATTGTTGTCCGCTACAGATTTACCGACCAGCGCAAACCCCAGCCCGGCAGCCACGAGGCACAACGCCGTGTGGATTTCCTTCGCTTCATAAGCCACGCGAGGTTTGAGACCGGCTTCTTCCAGCGCCTGAAGAGTGTGTCTTGCGAAGCTGCTGTTTGGATCCTTCGGGTAGCTGACAAAGGGTATCTGGTCCAGGTCCTTCGGCATGAGGATCTTTCGTCGAGAAAGTGTGTTCTCTGATGACAACGCCACCAGCAACTGGTCGGTGAAAAGGGGAACGCACTCCAGGTCTTCCTCAATGCCGAACGGGCCGATCGTTCGTGCCAGGCCAACGTGGATCAATCCGTTGCGCAAAGCGTCGCCCTGATGCTCCGTGAGGATTTCGGTCAGATCGATCCGCACTTTCGGCGCGCTCGCGCTCAAGCTGCGCACAGCATTCGGCAAGACCGAGAAGATCGTGGAGCGTGTGAAGCCAATGCTGAGCCACCCAGATCGACCCAACGAGAGGTCTATTGCCTCTTCCATCATGCGCTGTGAATCGGACAGCAGAAGCTTGGCTTTCGGATAAAGAAATCGGCCAAGGGGAGTCAGCTTCATCGGGCGTGTCGAACGGTCAAACAGCTTGCCTCCAAGGAGACCCTCGAGCTGCGCGATCTGCATGCTCACCGCCGTCGGCACCACGTGCAATCGGCTTGCAGCCAGGCTCGCACTGTTGGCATCGACCACCTCGCAAAAATACCGAAGCGACTTCAAGTTCATGAAAATTGATCTTAAGGTCAGAAGACATTGGTTGTGTAACTGCTTTCGTGCACTGAGCATCGGGTTTGTTCTTTCCCAACCCTTGGAGACAAACTTGACTTCCGATGTGAACGAGCCGCAATGGCTCTCCCAGGCCCGATCGCTGTCGACCGCTGAGGTATCCGACGCGCTCGACTTCTTCAATTTGCCCGGCAGCGCCTTGGGCGTTCGGCCGGTCGCAGGACCGGCCAGGATCTTTGGGCAGGCCTTCACGGTTCGCTTTGCGGCGATCGACCACTCTCGACCCGGCACCGTGGGCGATTTCCTGGACCGGTTGAAGCCAGGCAGTGTCGCAGTGATGGACAACGGAGGAAGGCTGGATTGCACCGTCTGGGGCGGCATCCTGAGCCAGTTGGCCGCGCAGAAGCGCATCGGTGGCACCGTCGTCAACGGGGTCTGCCGAGACACTGCGGAGGCCGACGAGGTGGGATACCCGCTCTATGCATGCGGCAAGTTCATGCGTACCGGCAAGGATCGCGTCCAGGTCGAGGCCTACGAGCAACCTGTGATGCTCGGTGACGTTCGCGTGTGCCAGGGCGACCTGGTCATCGGCGATGCAGACGGCGTCGTCGTGGTGCCTCACCTGCGGATGCAGGAAGTGCTGACAAGGGCCCTCGAAACACGTGTCGTCGAGGCACAGATCCTGGACGCGGCGCTGGCGGGCATGCCTTTGGCCGAGGCCCGAAAGAAGTATGGCTATCACACGCTGCAGCGGTCGGCGACGACCCTCACGGCCTGAGCGGCTCGCGCTCTCGTCGACATCGATCAAACGAACCGGAGACCCGACTCATGAACGCAACATTCCAATTCCTTCGTTCTGCCGCATTGTGTGGGGCTGCAGTCGCGGCCGCCTGCGGTGCGCTGGCGCAAGAGGCGTACCCCTGCAAGGTGGTGAAACTTGTCTCGCCCTATCCGCCTGGCGGCACGACGGACATCCTTGCTCGGCTGGTCGCGCCCGGCTTGGGGAAGGAACTCGGCACCCCCGTCATCGTGGACAACAAGGGTGGCGCAAGCAGCAACATCGGCACCGAGTTCGTTTCAGGCGCGCCGCCAGACGGTTGCACGCTGCTGCTGGGCAACAACACGGGCATCGTCATCAATCGCAACCTGTACAAGCTGCGTCTTGATCCGGTGAAGTCGCTCGTGCCGATCGTCGAGGTGGCATCCGTGCCGCTGGTGCTCTACGTGAACGCGGCCGAGCCTTCGAAAACGGTCGAACAGTTGAGTGCAGCGATCAAGGCTGCGCCAGGAAAGTACAGCTTTGCTTCAGGCGGCAGCGGCAGCCCGCAACATCTGATGGGGGAAATGCTCAAGCTCGAGTTCAAGTTGGACATGACACACATTCCCTACCGCGGCCAAGGGCCCGCGCTCCAGGACGTGATCGCCGGCCAAGTGCCCGTTGCGTTTGAAACGACCACTGCCATCGCCTCTCAGTTGAGCGGCGGCGGGCGCATCCGCGCGCTTGCAACGACCGGCAGCGCGCGCTCGAAGAACCTTCCCGACGTACCCACGATGAAGGAACTCGGCTATGGCAACTTTGTGGTCGAGAACTGGTACGGCATCTTCGCTCCCGCCAAGACGCCGGCGGCGCTGACAGAGCGCTTGAATCGCGACCTCGTCAAGGTGCTCAAGAGTCCCGAGGTGTCCAAAAGTCTAGCCGACATGGGCTCCCGTGACGTCGCTGGTACTTCCGAGCAGTTCAGCCAGTTCATCGCCAAGGAACTGCCTTACTGGGAATCGCTGGTGAAACGCTCTGGTGCAAGGGTCGATTGAGACGCGCCCAAGCTTGTACGGGCCGCGGCTGCAGCCGGTGCGCTCATCCATCCAAAACAGTTTGCTGAAAGGATTTTCCATGGCTTCATCCGAACAAATCAATCAGCTGCGCGCTCTCGGCGCAGCGACCGTCTACGAAGCGCACGGCGCCAAGGGCGCACTCGACCATGGCATGAAGCCCATCGATCCGACCGTGCGTCTCGCCGGGCCAGCTCTCACGGTCGATTGCCGCCCGGGCGACAACTTGATGCTGCACTATGCGGTGGTGAAAGCGAAGCCCGGCGACGTGCTCGTGGTCGATGCCAAGGCGTTCATGGAAGCCGGGCCATGGGGCGACGTGCTCACGATCCAGGCGCAGAAGGTCGGCATCGCCGGCCTCGTCATCAATGGCTGCGTGCGCGACGCCAACCTCATCATCGAACTGGGTTTCCCCGTGTTTTGCCGTGGCTTGTCGATCAAGGGAACCGGCAAGAATCAACCCGGAAGTATCAACGTACCCGTCACCATCGGCGGTGTGCTTATCCACCCCGGTGACATCATCGTTGGCGATCGTGACGGCGTCGCCGTGGTTCCGAAAGATGAAGTCGATTCGGCGATCGTCAGCAGCTTGGCGCGCGAAGACAAAGAGGCTGGGCAACGCCGGGCCATCGAAGCTGGAGCCATGACCGCCGACTTGCTCAACCTGACAGATACGCTCAAGCGTTTTGGACTCGTCTGACGGCGAGCTGCATCGCTGACGGGCCAAACAGGGTTGTTGCCCCGATCCGTGCGCGCGGGCAAAGTGGCGCCGTGATTTCGTTGGGGGTCATCGCAGCACCGCCAGCCTTTGCTCCATGCCTCGACGGCGTTATCGCGCAGTGAGATGGAGGCGCGTATGAGAGGGAGCCTTGAAATGTCTACTCTGGAGTTCTGGTACGACTTCGCCAGTCCTTACTCGTACATTGCTGCCTCTCGAATCGCGACCCTTGCTTACAAGGTGCCACTTCGCATCTGCTGGAGACCATTCCTCTTGGGGCCGATCTTCAAAAGGCGGTCTGGCGGGGCGAGTGCGTTTCAGAATCCAGATGATTCGGAACGTCGCTATCGGCGACGAGACGTGGAGCGACTCTGTGAGCAGTACGACATCCCATTGCGTTGGCCGTCTGTCTATCCACGGGGGAGTCTTCTTGCCAGCCGGATCGCGCTCCTTGCCGCAAACGAGGGCTGGTGTGGCGAGATAACGCGCGCCTTCTTCCACGCCAATTTTTTCGATGACCGGGACATCGGATCGGAGTCGGTTGCTCGCGAACTTCTGACGTGTCTTGGAAAGGACGCGGACGCCATCCTTGCCGAGGCGACGTCGGCGGCCAACAAGGAACGGCTGGCCATGCAGGTGGAGGAAGCCATCGCCAGAGGTATTTTTGGCGCTCCAAGCTTCTTGACTGGAGGAGAACTTTTCTGGGGAAGCGATCGCCTGGAGCAGGCGATTGAATGGGCGACGCGCGACAAGACTTGAATGGAGAGCGCCTGCTATGACCAGGCCGAATTCCCATGGAGGGTTGCCGGCAGCCTCCGCTGCAAATCTCATTCGAGTCGAAGGCAATGGAGTTTACCCTAATGCGTCTCGATAGGGCGGACATTACAATGTACGGACATTACAACATGACCGCCAATGAACCCAGTTTTGTCCTCCGCTCCAGCGTCCGTTTCTTACGTTTTTTGTGCCCGCTGGCTGCAAGATGGACCGGAGGCAATCCGTTCAAAAGTGGCTCAGAAGGATGCGCGAAAATATGCTGAGGTGTGGAAGCTTGTGGTCTCTCGCGGGTGGCGCGAGGAAGGCGCGGCTGCCGCGACGGAAGGATACGAGAGCGATGGAAATTCAATCGACGGCGCAGGAACGCTTGGAACGCGTCGCGGGGCAACAGCCTCTCTATGCGGCCTTGGCAGGCATCTTGTCGCGCGACATCCGCGGCGGGAAGCACCAGCCGGCCAGCGTGTTTCCGTCCGAGAAGGAATTGACGGAGCGCTATGGCGTGAGCCGCCAAACGGTGCGGCAGGCGTTGCGGGTCCTTCGCGACCAGGGGCTCATTTCCTCCCATCCGGGCATCGGCACCATCGTACGGGACGCGGCGCAGGTGCGCGACCGGTTCAATGCGGTCAACTCAACCGAAGAGTTGCTGCAGTTCGTTGGCGACACCGAGATGCATGCGGTCTCGCGCAAGGAAGTGGTGGTCAATGCGGAGCTCGCTGCCCAACTGGATTGCGAGCCCGGAACTTTGTTGTCGGAAGTGGCGTTCCTTCGCATGACACCGGGGGCCGAACTGCCGATGAGTTATGTGCAGATCTACGTGCACCCGCGCTATGCCGCTGCGCAAGAAACTCCGCTGGTCTCGAGCAGTCCGATCTACCAGAACATCGAACGATTGTTCGGGGTGCGCGTCCACGAAATCCGTCAAGACGTGACCGCGACCGTTCTGGAAGGCAAGCTGGCCAAAGTGCTGGAGGCCAAGGCCGGGGAAGCTGCCTTGCAGATCACGCGCTTCTTCTACGACGAAAACAAGACACTCATCCAGGTCTCTGTCAGTTACTACCCCAGCAGCCGGTACACGCAATCGGCACGCTTCCGGGTCGCGACCAGCGCAGCCTAGCGCCTCGATCAGCCTGCATTGCAGGCGACTTTTTTAGGGCGCGACGCGCTCTTTCGGAAGCGGCTTGGCGCCCATCAGAAACGGGCGCGGTTGAAGCTTGTCCATCCCACTTCGGCTCCGCGCTCCGCGCTCGGCGCCTGAGGCGTACGTGCCTGTACTCATCACCTGCCCACCGTGCGCTGGGCAGCTCTTGCTCCTGAGCCGCTCCTCGCGGTCTCGTCTTCCTCTTTTCTACTCCCATGACCTACCCATTCCTCGGTCGACTGCGCGTGATCGAAAGCTCGGCTTTCATTGCCGCACCCCTGGCCGGCCTGACGCTCGCGCAATACGGCGCGGATGTGATCCGCATCGACATGATCGGCGGCGGCATCGACTACGCACGCATGCCCCGAATGCCTCATCCGGAGGGCCGCGGCCGCAGTCTCTATTGGACTGCCTTGAATAAAGGAAAGCGGTCGGTCGCGATTGACTTGCGCAAGCCTGAGGGCCGCGAGTTGATCCAGGCGCTGGTGACGGCACCAGGTCCGGATGCTGGGTTGCTGCTGACCAACATCGGCACGCCTTGGCTCTCGCACGAATCCCTCGCGCAAAAGCGAGCGGATGTCATCAGCTGCACGATCCAGGGAAACGGCGACGGAAGCACCGCCGTCGACTACACGGTCAACTGTGCGACCGGGTACCCCGTCATCACGGGCGGTGGCTCATCGGCCGCACCGGTCAACCACGTATTGCCGGCCTGGGACATCGCCTGCGCCTACCAGGCGGCATTCGCAGTGCTCGCTGCAGTGGATCATCGACGCCGCACAGGGCAGGGCGCCGAACTCAAGCTAG
Organism: Variovorax rhizosphaerae; assembly: GCF_037889975.1. Classification (NCBI taxonomy): domain Bacteria; kingdom Pseudomonadati; phylum Pseudomonadota; class Betaproteobacteria; order Burkholderiales; family Comamonadaceae; genus Variovorax; species Variovorax rhizosphaerae. The sequence continues at coordinate 18,268 of NZ_JBBKZT010000013.1, forward strand.
CGCTTTCCGACATGGCGTTCACGATGCTCTCGCATCTGGGCGTGCTTGCGGAGTCCGAACTTCTGCACCAGGAGCGGCCATCGATCGGCAACCATCTCTATGGTGCGTTCGGGCGCGACTTCGCGACCGCGGACGGCCAGCGCATCATGGTCGCGGCGATTTCCGCGGGGCAGTGGAAATCACTGGTCAATTGCTGCGGCATTTCCGACTCCATCGCTCAGGTCCAGCGCGAGCTGCAACTCGATTTCGCCGACGAAGCACAACGCTTCGAGGGGCGCGATGCCATCGCAGCGCTTGTGGAGCCCTGGTTCGCGCAACGCAACGCACAGGAGGCCGAGGCCGCACTTGAAGCGCACAAGGTGTGCTGGGGCCGTTACAGCACCGTGCAGGAATTGCTTGCGCAGGACGCACGTGTCAGTACCGACAACCCCGTGTTCGAACGGATCGATACGCCCGGAATCGGCCAGCACATTGCCGCCGGTGCGGCCGTGCGCGCGCCGGCCATGGAGCGCGCGCCGACCTCGGCGGCAGCACTTTTGGGCACTCACACGGACGAGGTGCTGGAACAGGTGCTCGGGCTGAGCCCAGAAGCGGTAGGTCGCCTGCACGACGCCGGCATTGTCGCAGGACCTGAGCGCGATCCGTCCGCCGCTGCCTGAGCCTTTCACGACTTTCATTCTGGAGACAACCATGAACCAAATTGCAGAAGCGAACATTCCTGGATCGACGGCCCACAAGAAGTGGCTGATCGTCATGCCGGCCGTGTTCGTGATGTACATGATTTCCTTCTTCGACCGCGTGAATATCGGCATGGCCTTGCCGTACATCACGAAAGAGATGTCGCTGTCGTCAGTTCAGGCCGGCTGGATTGGCAGTGCCTTCGCGTGGGGCTACCTGATCACCCAGCTCCTCGCGGGCTACCTCGCATTGCGATTTGGACCAAGACTTCTAATTGGCGCGTGCCTCGTATTGTTCGGCGGGATCGCTGTCGCAACTGGTTTCGCCAGGACCTTCGAGGAACTTCTGGCGATCCGCTTTCTGCTCGGCCTGGCGGAAGGACCGATCTACGCCGCCACCTCGATGCTGCTCGCACAATGGTTCATCAAGTCGGAGCGTGGCCGTGCTTTCGGCATCTGGAACTTGAGCGTGGCTGCGGGGGGTTTCCTTGCAGGTCCTGTGTCCGCAGCGATCCTTGCGCACCACGATTGGCGCATGATGATGGTCATCGAAGGTGCGCCCGCGTGGCTGTTCTGTCTGATCTGGTTCTGGGCGATCCCCAAGAGCCTCAAGAGCGCGAAATGGCTCGCAGCGTCTGACCGCGAGGCGATTGATCACAGCCTGGCCACCGAGCAGGCGTTGCACGGTGACAAGGCGACCGACTCTTGGGTTACGACATTCAAGGAGCCGTCTGTCTGGCTTCTCATGCTGGGCTTTTCGTGCAGCCAGATCATTCTGTATGGGCTGACCCTGTGGTTGCCCACCATCTTCAAGACACACGAACACCTCAGTGGGATGACGGTGGGGCTCTTGTCCGGCGCGCCATTCATCATGGCCATGTTCGGTGCCTACTACATCACCCATCGGTCCGACAAGCACGGACAAGAGCGCCGGCTGCATGCGGCCATCCCGATGATCATCATCGGCTTGATGCTCACGGCGCTGGCGAATATTCCGGATCGCCTCTTGGCCGTCCAGATCTGCTTGATCCTGCTGGTGGGATTCATGATGAAGATGCCCACGCCGCTGATCTCTTCCTACCTGACCGAGATACTTCCGCTGCGCCGGGCCATCCCCGCCGTGGGCGTCGTGATTGGCGGCGGGAGCTTTCTCGGACAGTTTCTCGGGCCACTGTTGATCGGCTACCTCAAGTCCCTCTCGCCGGGCTTTGGTTCGTCCTTCCTCGCACTGGGTGTCCTTGGCATCGTCGGGGGCAGCCTCCTGCTCGCGGCACGTGCAAACAAGAAAGTGCTGGCGCCGACCCTTGCAGCGTCTGCGTCGTCTTGAGTTTCGGCAGGTGGGCGCCGCGAAGGCAGTCGCTGGTCCGGCACCTCCACTTCGTAACAGCAATCTTGAAGGACGGAGTTTGAAATGACAATGAACGATTTCAACGACTGGGTCGGGCGCACAGAGACAAAGCACGCACTCATCGACCCGACGGCAATTGCCGCGCTGGCGGCCACATTGGACGTGGCGGATGCACCAGGCAGCGGCGAGTCGGTGCCGCCTGGTTGGCAATGGCTGTTCTTCAATCCTGTCGCGGCGCAACGAGTGCTCGGGGAGGATGGGCACCCGCGCAGGGATGTCGAAGGCAGTTTCTTGCCCCCTATCCCGCTGCCACGCCGCATGTGGGCTGGCAGCCGGATCAACTATCTCGCTGCTGTCCCGATCGGTTCGCAAGCGGCGCGGACCAGCCAGATTCTCAAGATTTCGCCCAAGGCAGGGCGCTCGGGCAGCATGTGCTTCGTGACCGTGTCTCACACCATCGCCGTCGACGGTCGCGTGTGCGCAGTGGAGGAGCAGGACATCGTCTACCGTGAGGCGGCCACTGCCACGGCGACAGCCCCGGTGGTGGCCGAAGCCGCATCCCCAGCTCCTGTGCAGTGGCGCGACCATCTCGTCCCCAGCACGACGCTGTTGTTCAGGTATTCGGCGCTCACCTTCAACGGACACCGGATCCACTACGACTTGCCTTACGCGCGCGACGTGGAGTTCTATCGGGGCCTGGTGGTTCATGGACCGCTGACGGCCACGCTGTTGCAGCAATTCGCAGCTCGCTGCAAGCCTGGGCAGCGGCTGGCGAGTTTCGAGTTCAAAGGGGTGAGCCCGTTGTACTGCGGAGAGCCGATGGAGCTACAAGCCTGGGAGGACCCATTGACCAGCGCACTTCACCTGCGGGCAGTCAATGCTCAGGGGGCGGCAGGGATGCAGGCGTCGGCCAAATGGGCATGAACGTAGTCGCCCGGAGCTAGGAAAGCAGGGTTACTACCAGTGATCTGCCCACATTCTTCGTCTTAGAATGTACGTACATTACAACATCCGACTATTCGCATCAATAGGAGGCCAAAGACACCACATGACCGATACCAAGCTCAATATCGAACGGGGTGACCGCTATGCCGTCATCTTTCTGGACAACCCGCCGATGAATGTCGTGTCGGCACCGCTCACGAGGCAGCTTTATGCCGCCTTGAAGTCGATGGAAACCGACGGCAGTGTGAGGGCGGTGGTGCTCACAGGTGCAGGCGATCGCGCGTTCTGCGCGGGCTCGGACATCTCCGAACTCACCGAGATGTCGGCGCCTGGCGCCGCGCTCGAGAAGAAGCTGATCTTCCAGAACAAGGTCTTCGAGTTGCTGCGCTCGTTTCCCAAGCCGACCATTGCCGCCCTGAACGGCTACACCTACGGCGGTGGACTCGAAATCGCCGCCTGCTGCGATCTGATCGTGGCCGAGGCGCAGGTCAAGCTGTGCCTTCCGGAGATCAAGCTCGGCGTGTTCCCGAGCAGCGGCGGAACCTACCGGGTGGCGCGTCGCATCGGCGAATCCCGTACGAAGGAAATGATCTTCCTTGGCGAACCGATCACGGCCGCGCAGGCCCACGCTTGGGGACTGGTCAATCGTCTGGTGGACCAGGGCGGCGCTTTGGCGGAAGCGAAAGCGATTGCGCAGAAGCTTGGCCGCGGCCCCGGCATGGCCTTGCAGGCCGCCAAATCCATCGTCAATCTTGCATTTGACCGTTCGGATTCGGAAGCCGTCGGCGAGTCGCTCAGGGCCAGCGACCGCGTGTTCTGTTCCGCCGACGCCAAAGAGGGCATTGCCGCATTCATGCAGAAACGTCCGGCTGCGTTTTCCTGAGCCGTCCCGGGCGACCGAGGCGTCGTTTGCCTTGCAACCGATGTTCCACCGTTCAACTTTCATTGGAGACAACACCGTGAACTCTTTTCATCGCCGTTCCTTGCTGGCCGTGGCCGCCGGGGCCGCGCTATTCGCAAGCGTTCCAGCCCTGGCTGCCAACGACGCCTATCCCTCAAGGCCGATCAAGGTCATCGTTCCATTCCCAGCTGGCGGAACCACGGACACCCTGATGCGAACCGTGGCGCCCCGATTGAGCAAGGCGCTGGGCCAACCGGTCGTCATTGAAAACAAGTCGGGCGCGTCGGCCACGGTCGGTGCAGACTTCGTCGCCAAGTCCGCCCCTGATGGCTACACGGTGCTCGTCGGTGCGGCACACCACACCATCGCGCAAGCGGTGTTCACCAAGCTGCCCTACAGCTTCGACCGCGACCTGACGCCTGTGGGGATGATGGCGCTGGTTCCGAATGTCGTGGTCGTCAACGTCGCGGTCCCGGCCAAATCGGTGCAAGAACTCGTTGCCATCAGCAAGGCAGACCCCGACAAGTACAACTACGCCTCCGCAGGTCCAGGGTCCGCCCATCACCTGATCGGTGAGATGTTCAAGCTGCGCACCGGGGCCAAGCTCACGCACATCCCATACCGAGGCAGTGCGCCGGCAGTCGCCGACCTGCTCGGCGGCCAGGTGTCCGTGATGTTTGACACCGTGACGTCTTCGCTGCCGCACATCAAGGCACAAAAGCTCAGAGCACTTGCCGTCACGACCGCCAAGCGCTCCAGCGCACTCCCGGACGTCCCGACCCTTGCCGAGGCGGGTGTTCCCAACTTCGACGTCGGCACCTGGTTCGGACTGATGGCCCCTGCGGCCACGCCGCCCGCAATCGTCGACAGGTTGAATCGCGAAGTGACCACGATCCTGAGGGACCCCGAGGTCCAGAAGCAGTTGCTTTCTCAAGGCATCGAACCCATGCCCGGCACACCCGCCGAACTGAAGACTCGCGTCGCCAAGGAGCTGACCGAGTTCAGCACACTGGCCAAGCAAGCCAAACTTTCTGTTGAATAAGGAGCATCTCTTGAAACCCCTCGAAGGCTTGCGCATTCTTTCGATCGAGCAGTTCGCTGCTGGCCCCTACGGCTCGATGTTCCTCGCGGACATGGGTGCCGAGGTCATCAAGATCGAGAACAAGGACATTGGCGGCGACCCCGCACGGTTCATGGGACCGTACTTTCTTGGCACGGGCGACAGCCTGGTGTTCCAGGGCTGGAACACGAACAAGCAGAGCGTCTCCCTCGACCTCAAGACACCACAGGGCAGGGCCGAATTCGAACAACTGGTTGCGGGCGCGGATGCGGTCGTGAACAACCTGCGCGGCGATCAGCCCGGCAAGCTCAAGCTCGAATACAAGGATCTGGAAGCCATCAAGCCGGAGATCGTCTGTCTTCATATCTCAGCCTATGGCCGCCACAACTCGCGTGAAGCCTGGCCCGGATATGACTTCCTGATGCAAGCCGAGTCCGGCCTGATGGATTTGACGGGCGATCCGGAAGGCGAACCTGCGCGCTTCGGTGCCTCGGTGATCGACTACATGACCGGGATCACCGGCATGCTGGGCCTGCTCGGCGCAATTCGTCGCGCGCAGATCACGAAGAAGGGCTGCGACGTGGATGTCAGCCTCTTTGACGTGGCGCTGCATCAGCTCGGCTACGCCGGCACGTGGTATCTGAACGAAGGCCATGCATCGAGGCGGCTGCCGCGTGGTGCCCACCTGTCCGTGACACCAGTGCAGACCTTCAAGACCGGGGATGGCTGGATCTACATCATGTGCATGACCGACAAGTTCTGGCATGCGCTGCTTGGCGTGATCGGCGACCCGGTGCTGACGGCCGACGAGCGGTTCAAATCACAGAAGCTTCGCGCGGAGCACCGCGCGGAGTTGACCGAAGCGCTTGACACGGCATTCGGGAAGAAACCGACGGCTCACTGGCTGCAGGTGCTGACCGGTGTACTGCCGATTTCGCCGGTGCTCAACGTCCGGCAAGCCCTGGACAACCCGTTCCTGCAGGAAATTGACATGGTGAAGGACGTGCCACATCCGGCAGACCCCGAGATGAAGCTGCTTGCCAACCCCATTCGATTCGATGGCGGCCGGCTGGAGCAAGTGGCCTGCCGGCCGCTTGCGGCGGCGCTGGCCGAGGCCGTTACGGTGTGACTACTTCGAAGGGCACCATGTCAAATTTGAAGTCGAAACGATGCGATGCCGCACGGAGCTTTTTGTTCGTGCCAGCCAATCGACCGGAGCGATTCGAAAAAGCGTTGAAGAGTGGCGCCGACGTCGTGATCCTCGACCTCGAGGACGCGGTGCCAACGCAGGACAAGTCAACGGCGCGCGAGGCGATTGCCGAACACTGGCCACGCATCGCGTCGCATGATGTCGCTGTAGTGATCCGGATGAACGCAGAAGGCAGTCCTGCGTGGGATGCCGACATCGAACTCGCTGGCCAGCTTCCCGGTCTTGCAGCAATCATGGTTCCCAAAGCAGAGGCACCGGCGACCCTGCAAATCCTTGAAGAACGCCTCCCTGGACTGCAGGTCCTTCCGCTGATCGAAAGCGCCGCCGGGCTTGAGAATCTCAAGGCGATTGCGAAGATGCCGAACGTGCTTCGCCTCGTGGTGGGCCACATCGACTTCATGGCCGACACTGGCATCACCTGCAGCGAAGACGAGCGGGAACTCGATCCGCTGCGATTTGCCGTGTCGATGGCATCGCGAGGTGCCAGCCTTGCACCTCCGGTAGACGGCGTCACAGTGCAGACTGGTGATGCGCAACGTCTTCGGGCCGACACCCATCGTGGCAAGCGTTTTGGCTTCGCCGGCAAGCTGTGCATTCATCCGCAGCAGGTCGCCGGCGTTCACGCAGCGCTGGCCCCTTCCGACGAAGAGGTGTCATGGGCGCGCCGCGTCGTGGAAGCGGACGCAAGCTCGAATGGCGCTGCCGTCCAACTCGACGGTCGCATGGTCGACTTGCCGGTTGTCTTGCAGGCTCGGAGGACCTTGGCGATGGTCGGAACGGCGGCGGTTCGATGACTGCTTCTGCCGCGCGCGCCGTTCCATCTCAGATCGATGGTTACGGACCGACTCGCCCGTTCACCGGCGTAGGCCTTCCACCTGACGTCATCACCCGAGCATCGGCCAAAGTCTCTCCATCAGTCCACGGCCGAGACAAGCAACTCAGGAATCTTGAAGCTGCCTTCGATGCGTGCGGCATTCGGGATGGCGCCACGCTGAGCTTTCACCATCACCTGCGCAATGGAGACCAGGTGCTGAATCAGGTCTTGGCAGTTGCATCCGCGCGCGGTCTGCGCGACCTGCGCATCGCAGCCAGCTCGCTATTTCCCGTTCATGCCCCGCTGGTTGACCACATCCGAAACGGAGTAGTGACGAGAATCTGCACGGCCTACATGTCGGGTCCGGTCGCGGATGCCGTGTCCCGCGGCCTGCTTGCCACCCCTGTGGTCATGCAAACCCACGGCGGGCGCGCACGCGCGATCGAGGCAGGTGAGCTCCAAATTGATGTGGCGTTCGTGGGCGCGCCGGCCGCCGACCGGTGCGGAAATCTCAGCGGCGCCGAAGGACGCGCAGCCTGCGGACCACTGGGCTATGCGATGGTCGACGCGCAATACGCCCGGAGGGTCGTCGCCGTGACCGATCACATTGGAGAGTACCCCCTTGTGCCAATTGACATCTCGCAGGAGCAGGTGGACTTTTTGGTGCTTGTGGACAGTATCGGAGACCCCGCCGGCATTCTGTCGGGAAGCACGCGCCCGACGACCGATCCTGTGAGCCTCCAGATCGCCGAGACCGCAGCAAGGGTGATCGCGGCTTCTGGTCTTCTCGTCGATGGCTTTTCGCTTCAGACGGGCGCCGGAGGGATCTCCCTTGCCGTCTCCCAGTATGTCCAGGCATCCATGCGCGAGCGCAAGGTGCAGGGCAGCTTTGGCGCGGGTGGCGTGACTGGCTACCTCGTCGACATGCTGGAGGAGGGGCTTTTTCGCAGCCTCTTCGATGTCCAGTGCTTCGACCTCAGGGCGGTAGAGTCGTACCGGCGTGACCGGCGTCACCAGGCAATGTCGGCCTCTATGTACGCCAATCCACACAACCGAGGCGCCATTGCCGATCAGCTCGACGCGATGCTGTTGGGCGCCGCCGAAGTGGATCTCGATTTCAACGTCAACGTGACAACGGGCAGTTCGGGCCGCATCCTGGGGGGATCGGGTGGTCATGCTGACACTGCGGCCGGCGCGAAGCTTGCATTGGTTGCCACCCGCTTGGTGTCAGGGGGAGGGCCAAAGATTGTTGAGAGCGTTGGTTGCGTCACGACGCCGGGAGAGTCCATCGACGCGGTCGTGACCGAACTCGGTGTTGCGGTCCACCCAGAACGAGTTGAGTTGCGCGATCGCCTGTTGCACTGCGGAGTCAATGTTCTCGACATCAGCGTCATGCGTTCCAAAGCAAACACCCTCGCTCAGAAGGCACCCGCCACACCCGAGCCAGGTCGACGCGTCGTGGGCGTGATGGAATACCGAGATGGTCGCGTGATAGACGTGATTCGAGAGGTTAGCCAGAATCGTTAATTGGTGAACGCTTGCGTTACACGAGCGGGGCGTCACTGCAATGCATAACGCAGATGAGTGCAATCCTTCAACCTGCGCGGCGCAGATCGACCGCAGAATTGAGCACATGACAGTCTTGCCACCGGCGGCCCGCCGTCAACCGATCCATCAACGGGCGATTACGACCCAAGGCTACCTGCGCGATGATGGACTGTGGGACCTTGAGGCGGAACTCGTAGACACCAGGGCCTACACAGCCAAGACGCACGACGAGGGCGTTCGCATCGCCGGCGAACCGGTGCACCACATGCGCATCCGCCTGACCATCGATGACGATTTCGTCGTGCACAATGCGGTCGCTGCAATGAGCAGCACCCCCTTTCCTGAATGCGCACCGGCCGTGGACCCGTTCGTTGGATTGGTTGGCGCGAGGATCGGGGCAGGGTGGCGCAAGCAGGTCGACGCGATCATGGGGGGCACCATCGGCTGTACGCACTTGCGGGAGTTGCTCGGCGTGATGGCAACAGTCGCCTTTCAGACCGTGCCAGGATACCGGCGGCATGAACAGCGAATGCGGGGAGAACCTGTTTTGGCTGCCGCTGATCCGGCGCATCAAATGGGCAAATGTCTGGCTTGGGATTTCGATGGCCCAGTAATTGCGCGGGTTGCGCCAGAATTCATCGGCTATCGGCGCAAAAAGCCTGCAGTCTGAAAACGCCGTTTCTCTGAAACGCAGGGTGCCTAACGGCAACGTGGCATTTGTCAGCTAACGAAGCGTTCGTCGCAAGGTCCCCGGATGCAGACCCTTCTGAAAAGACAACGATTGGACGTTCATCGAGAGCCGGATAACAAATTCACGCCCCAAGCCAGCGCGCTTCGAACCATTCACCACCCCGGGTTGCTTCCTCTACGCAGCCCACAAGCAAGTCCGACACGCGTCGCACAGGCGGGCCGACAACCCGGTTGGCCGGGAGCGCCAAGACGATCTTGCGCGTGATTCGCGGGTCGCTCAAGGGTGCTGCCGAACCTGATTTGCGAGCCATGTCTTCGGCCACGGCAATCGCCGGAAGGATCGTCAAGCCGTGTCCACCGATGGCCAGGCTGCGCTGCACGCTCATCGCATTTGTCTCGGCGGCAATCGTCAATTCGACACGCGATACGGCACAGGCGTGATCGACTAGCGTGCGGATGCCGTGTGACGTGCTGGGCAGGATCATCGGCTTGCCGACGAGGCTCGCGAGCGTCACGGGCTGGTTCTTGCGCAGCTTGGCGGACGTCGGCCCAAGCACCCACAGAGCCTCCTCGATAAGAGGGGTCGCTTGAATATTGGATGACCGCTCCGCTCCGTAGAGCAACGCAGCATCCACCTCGCCCGACTCCAGCCATTGCGCCAGCGTGCCGGCGTAGCCCGTCACGATCCTGATGCGGATGCCCGGGTGTGCATCTGCTACCGCTTTCACGAGCGGGCTGGATAACAGTTCGCAGGTGCTCGGAAGCAGTCCCAATGTCACGAGGCCGCTGATACCGGTCGTCGAACCGCTGATTTCGGCTCGCGCGCGGTCCAGTTCGAGCATTGCGCGCCTTGCGTAGCCGACCAGTGCCTTGCCTGCATCGGTGAGCACCATGCCATGGCGTTCTCGTTCGAATAGCTCCGTGCCGACATCCTCCTCCAGCAGACGGACTTGCCTGGAGACCGCGGGTTGCACGAGGTTGAGCAGCTCCGCGGCACGGGTCACGTTGCGCGTGTCGCAGACGGTGAGGAAGGCACGCAGTTGCTTGAAGTCCATGGCTGGTCCTGTGCGATGTCAATCGTTGATGATGACATCACTTCTTACTATTGGATTTGAAGTGGCATCAGATTCTATGATTTCTTTATCACGTCTTTTCCAACAGCGGAGTATTGATCGCAAGCGAGCACCGTCTCGGCCGACACCAATGTGCCGTGGGCCTCACCCTTCGGTGGTTGCAGGAAAGCAGGCCCCGGCCGCGAGAACGGCATCGACGCGATGTGGGAATACGTGCAGGTCAGTAACGTGAGGATCAACAGCGATGCGGTTGCGGGCAATCCGTTCGTCATGCGCTGACCCGGTCGAAACAATCAACGGAGACAAGAGCATGAACATTTCGAACCTGTCGCGGCGCGACCTGATGAAGTGGGGCGTGGCCTCCACGCTCGGCGCCCCCCTAGCATCCGCATTCGCCCAGGCGTCGAAAGGGCCCATCACCCTGGTCGTGCCCTTTGCGGCGGGGGGCGCCACGGACGTCGTTTCCCGCCTGGTCGCCCAGAAGCTCACCGAGCGCATCGGTCGCAGCGTCATCGTGGAGAACGTCGCCGGAGGCGGCGGCGCCATCGGTGCGGCCAAGGTGGCGAAGGCGACGGCCGACGGCAGCGTGCTCTTGATGGGCACGGTCGCGACGCATGCCATCAATCCACTCTCGACACCGCCGGCGCCCTACGACGCACAGCGCGACTTCACGCCCATCTCGCTCGTGGCGACCGTGCCCAACGTATTGCTGGTCAGCAAGAGCTTCAAGGCAAAGGACGTGCGCGAACTCGTCGCGTTGTTGAAGGCAGAGCCTGGCAAGTTCAGCTATGGCTCGTCAGGTGTCGGCACGCCTCCGCACCTGTCGGGGGAGCTGTTCAAGTCTATGACGGGCGTCGACATCGGGCACGTTCCGTACAAAGGCGGCGGCCCGGCTATGACCGACTTGGTCGGCGGCCATATTCCGATCCTGTTCGACGTCTTGACAGGTGCGGCATCGCACATTCGCGCTGGATCGGTGCGCGCGCTGGCGGTGACGACCAGCAAGCGCTCGCCGTCATTCCCGGACATTCCGACGCTCGCGGAGGCAGGTGTTCCCGGCTATGAAACGTACACCTGGAACGCCGTCTTTGGCCCCGCGAAGTTGCCGGCCGCGTTCGTCGAATCGACGAGCCGTGAAATGCAGGCGGTGGTGGCGCAACCGGACGTTCAGGCCAAGCTGAAAGAGCTGAGTGCAGCGCCGGTCGGGTCGACGCCCGAAGTGCTCGCCACGCTGGTCAAGACCGAGCTCGACAAGTGGGGCGCGGTGATCAAGTCCATCGGTGGCCTGAAGCGGGATTGAACCCTGCGTAAGTGACCCTCCGCTTTCGAATGACGAGCACCCGCAGAGGCCCGCCGTCATCCATACCGCATTTTGAGAATGAAGGAGACATACCGTGTCTGAAGTGTTGTCCGCGCGCGGCCCCCACGAGGTCGGCGGCTTTTCCCCATCGCCCGTTCCGAAGCTGTCGGCCATCAAGTCGATCCTGATTGCCTCGTCGGGCAACATCGTCGAATGGTTTGATTTTTTCGCCTACGCATTCACTGCGATCTATTTCGCCCCCGCGTTCTTTCCATCCAGCAATCCGACAACGCAGCTGCTCAACACCGCGGGCATCTTTGCAGCCGGCTTCTTCATGCGGCCGCTCGGTGGTTGGGTGTTCGGCCGGATCGCAGACCGGCAGGGTCGGAAGACGTCGATGGTCCTGTCCGTCATCCTGATGTGCGTCGGCTCGCTGATCATCGCGTGCCTGCCGACTTACGAGTCCATCGGCTTGTGGGCGGCCGCGCTGCTCCTTGTCGCGAGATTGCTGCAAGGGCTGTCCGTTGGCGGGGAGTATGGAACGAGCGCGACGTACATGAGCGAGGTTGCGACCGAAGGCCGGCGCGGTTTCTATGGGTCCTTTCACTACGCGACCATCATCGCGGGGCAGCTTCTTGCGGTGATGGTGATCGCCGTGCTGCAGCAGGTGCTCTCGCTGGATGAGCTAAAGGCCTGGGGCTGGCGCATTCCGTTCTTCATCGGGGCGGCGGGCGCGCTGGTGGCCCTGGTGGTTCGGCGGTCGATGGTGGAGACGAGGGAAAACAACCACGGCAAGGATCCCGAAAGCGGAACGATCCGCGGCGTTCTTGCGCATCCGCGGGCCTTGCTGATCGTGCTCGGCTTCACCGCGGGCGGATCGTTGATCTTCTACACCTTCACGTCGTACATGCAGAAGTACCTCGTGAACTCGGCGCACATGGACGCGAAAGTGGCCAGCCACGTGATGACCGGCGTGCTCTTCATCTTCATGTGCATCCAGCCGCTTTTCGGTGCGCTGTCGGACCGCATCGGCCGCCGCAACTCGATGCTGATCTATGGCCTGTTCTTCACCTTTGCGACCGTTCCGTTGATGACGTCGATCGGTGCCGCGCAAGATGCCGGCACGGCCTTCGCACTGGCCCTGGTGGCACTGGTGGGGATGAGCTTCTATACCTCGATCAGCGGCCTGGTCAAGGCGCAGATGTTTCCCGCACAGATCCGCGCCCTCGCGGTAGGGCTGCCCTATGCGATTGCCAATGCGATGTTCGGCGGCACCGCCGAATTCGTGGCGCTGTCGTTCAAGGCGAACGGCACAGAGAGCCACTTCTTCTGGTACGTCACGCTGATGGGCGCCGTGGTGTTCATCTCCGCGCTGCTCATGCCGGACGAGCGAAAGAGTGACTACCTCCGGGCCAGGCAATGACGCAAGCCCGTGTCGAGACCGGCACCATGCTGCTCGACGGACCGGTCGGATCGATGGAGGTGATCGTTGATGCGCCCGCCGATCCTCTGCGCGGCATTGCGGTGGTGGCACATCCGCAGCCGCTGCTCGGTGGGAGCGCCAGCCACAAGATCCCTCATTTGCTCTCGCGGGCGATGAGAGACGAAGGTTGGCTTGTCGCGCGACCCAACTTTCGCGGGGTTGGCGCCAGCCAGGGCACGCATGACGGCGGCGTCGGAGAGGCGGACGATGTGGTGGCAGTGGTTGAGTGGCTGCGCTCCATGCATCCCGGAATGCCGCTTGCACTTGTCGGGTTTTCCTTCGGTGCCTTCGTGCAATCACGCGTGGCGCGCAGGCTGGCAGATCTAGGAGAGCCTGCGCGCCACGTTGTCCTCGCCGGCCTGCCGGCTGGCGAGGTCGAGGGGCAGCGGCGCTATGAGCCTGAGGGCGGGTTGTCCGGCGTGCTGATCGTCCACGGTGAGAACGACGACCGCGTCGCCCTAGGCGCCTTGCTTGACTGGGCGCGCCCGCTCAGCCAGCCAATCATGGTCGTTCCCGGGGCCGATCACTTCTTCACAGGACGCCTGCCGGTCTTGCGTTCTCTCGTGTTGTCACACCTAGCCCGCACCTGACATTTCCGGAGAGACCACAAGGTCCTTTGGACCATGCCAAGCGGTGATGGTGGAATCACGAATATCTATTTTACAGAGAAAGCAATCACTTCTTATGATTCCACATGGCCAGTCAGCCATACCAAACAGGAGACAAACAACATGGCACTTTGGAGAGAGTTCGAGGACGCATCGGTCGTCCAGTCGTTCCGAGAATTCGCCCGCACGCACGTGCAGCCGGTGGCAGCCGAGATCGACCGCGATGACCTCTATCCGGCCGATGTCGTGCAGCGCGCGGCGGAGCATGGGTTCAACGCGCTTATCGTGCCTGAGCAATACGGTGGTGCCGGCTGTTCGTTCCGCCGGGTGGTCTCATTCTTCGAGGAAGTGGGGGCGGCCAGCGCGTCGGTGGGCATCTCGTTGAACTCGAACTTCCAGGCGCAGAACGTGATCCTTCGCGTGGGCGCTGAGAGCTTGCGTGAGCGCTATCTCCCTCAATTCGCGCAAGGCTTGAAGGCCTCCTACGCGCTGACCGAACGCAACCACGGCAGCGACATCCGCACGCTCGACACGCGTGCCGTGCGCGACGCGGAAAGCTGGGAACTGAACGGGCAGAAGTCCTTCATCACGTCCGGCACCGGCGCCGACCTGTTCATCATCCTGGCGCAAACCGACGAGGGCCTGGGCGTGTTCGCCGTACCGCGCGACACGCCGGGCGTCAGCACCTTCGCCAGCGACCGCAGCGAGACCTTCGGCCTGCGCAACGGACCGCACGTGGAGTTGCTGCTGCAAGGCGCTCGGATCCCTCATGACCACCTGATCGGAGAGGTGGGCCAAGGGCTGAAGGTGGTGGTGCGCAACCTGAACTACTCGCGCACGCTGAACGCCGCCATGTCGATCGGCCTTGCGCGCATGGCCTTCGAGGAGTCGCTCGCCTACGTGCGGCAGCGTAAGGCCTTCGACCAGTTCGTCTACGACTTCCAGGGCATCCAGTGGTACTTCGCGGAATCGCTGGCCCAGATCGATGCCGCCCGCTTGCTGCTGTACGAGGCGGCGGATGCGATCGACGAACAGCGTGACGTGGAACGCCATTCGAGCGAAGCCAAGCTGATGTGCTGCACCGTGGCCAACAACGTGACGGCGAAGGCGATCCAGGTCTGCGGCGCCTACGGGACGATGGTCAATTCGCCCTTCAATCGCTACTGGCGCGATGCCAAGACCTTCGAGATCGGCGGCGGTTCGATGGAGGTGCTCAAGAACACTGTCGGGCGCTATCTGGGGCGCTTGAACCTCGATCAACTGGCGGCCTCGCCAGTCGCCTGACACGGCCTTCCCATCAATTCAATCACCTCATCGATATCCCCATGTTCAGCAACCAAAATCTTGCACAACTCATCATCAGCGCGGCCAGGCGCTCTCCGCAGGCGCTCTTTGGCACGGACCAGGTGTCCCGGCCCTTGATCGACGCCGTGAAAGTGGCCGGCGACCTGGCCCGGCACTTGGCCGCCTCAGGCCTGCGCCGGGGCTCCACGGTTGCATTTATCGGCGCCACCAGCGAGCACTACCTGATCCTCTGGATGGCCGCCCAACTCATGGGCGTGCGCACCGCGCTCATCAATCCGCACTATCCGCAGGAGCTGCTGCGCGACATGCTTATGGACCTGAGGCCCGACGCAGCGGCGTACTTCGACGACACGTACGCCGCGCCTGCCAGCCCGGCTTGGGGGCAGGTGGATGCACGTCGCGCCTGGGACGGCCAAGTGACGCTGACGCCTGCTGAAGGCACCAGCGCATGCAGCACTGCCGATGCGGGCGACGCAGCCGAGTGGGGCGCGCAGTGCGCTGGCGGCGACATCGCCAGCTACATGCATACCTCGGGCACCTCGGGGCGTCCCAAGTTCTGTGCGCAGAGCCACACCTACTTCATCCGGCTCGGCCGCTTCATCGCCGACTCGATGGGCTACACATGGCGCGACGTGGTCTACGCGCCCATGCCCATGTTCCACATCAACCCGCTGGGCTATGGCGTCGTCGCGGGCTTGACCGCGGGGGCCAGCACACTCGGCACGAGCCGTTTCTCCGCGGCGGATTTCTGGGCCACCGTGAAGCGCATCCGCGCAACGGCCGCGGTGCTTCACGGCACGCCGCTGAAGATGCTGGTGAGGGATACCACCATGCAGGACAGCGATGGCCACCAATTGCGTTCCGTGTTCTTCGCATCGGAGGAGTTCCTGACGAAGTTCAACGTACCGATGGGCATCACGCTCTATGGCTCGACGGAGGCCGGTGGCCTGTGCCACCTGTGGCAACTGCGCCCGGGCGATGCGGAGCCCGCGGACGAGGGCCCGACGCAGTACGCCGGGCGTGTGCGCTTCGACATGGACGCCAAACTGTCTGACGAAGGCGAGATCCTTGTGCGGGAGCTTTCCAAAGACACCATGTTCTCGGGCTATTTGCGCGACGGTGTGATCGACCCCTCGCTGGACGCGCAGGGCTGGTTCCACACCGGCGACCGGGGCCGCGTCGATCAGTACGGGAACCTGGTCTTCATCGAGCGCCTGAGCGAGGCGATCCGCGTGAATGGCGAGTACGTGCCCATCGACTACGTGGAGCGCAAGCTGGAGACCGAGGCGGGTCTGTCCGAGTTCGCGCTGTGGAGCAAGCCGGATGGGGTCAGCGGCCAGCGTCCGGTGCTGTTCGTGACCGACCCCGACCTGGATCTCGCGCGCACCACGGCGGTGATCAAGTCGTTGCCCGGAATCATGCGGCCCGTGGAGATTCTGCGGATCGAAGCCCTGCCGCGCGACACGGGCGTCAACAAGGTGCAGCGCCGCCGCCTGGTGGACCAGGCTGTGTTGTGGCGCCACGCGCTGGCTTGATCTACCTTGCTCTAACGGACGAATCATGAAGATCGAATCAAGCTGCCTGACGCCGCCAAAGACATTTCGCCCGGCCACGTATGAGGTTCCACAAATCGCGTGCGACACGCACGCACACGTCGTCGCGGCAGACGAGTCGGCGTACCCGCTGGTCGCAAACCGAAGCTACACGCCGGTGCCCACGCCCGAAGCCGACTATCTCGCGATGCTGGACGCCACCGGCATGGATCGCGGTGTGCTGGTGCAGATCAGCGTCTACGGCACGGACAACCGCTACATGCTCGAAGTGCTGCGCCGTCATCCGGATCGCTTGCGAGGCATCGGCGTCGTATCGCCCGACGTGTCGGAGCGCGAACTGACCGCGATGCATGAGGCGGGCGTGCGCGGACTGCGTCTCAACGTGCTCTATGGTGGCGGTGTGGGGCTGGACGCGGCGCAAACCTTGGCCGCAAAGATCAAGGACATGGGCTGGCACCTGCAATTGTTGCTCGACGCGCAGCAACTGCCGGAGCTGATGCCGCGCCTCCAGAAGCTCACAGTGCCCATCGTCGTCGACCACATGGGCCACATGCCGGTGGCACTCGGTACGCAGCATCCGGGCTTCCAGGCGCTCCGGCACTTGTTGCGCGAGCACGGCTGGTGGACCAAACTTTCCGGCGCGTACCGGATCAGCGAAGGGCCGGCGCCGTATGACGACGTGACACCCTGGGCGCAAGCGCTTGTCGAGGCTGCGCCCGATCGGGTCGTGTGGGGCAGCGATTGGCCGCACGTCGCGGTCGCGCCGATGCCGGATGCCGGCGAGCTGCGCAACCTGCTGGCCACCTGGGTGCCCCAGGCGGCGCAACGACACCGCATCCTCGTCGACAACCCGGCACGGCTGTACGACTTTCCGAGGACCGAAGGGAACGCATCGTGAGCACATTCCTGAAGTACGAACAGCGGGACCACGTGGTCACGCTGACCATGTCGCAGCCCGAGCAGCGCAATCCGCTGACAGGCAACACGGCGGTCGAGGAGTTTCTCGAAGCGATCGACAGGATCAGCACCGATCGCAGTGTACGAGCGGTCATCCTCACGGGTGAAGGGCCCGCCTTCAGTGCCGGAGGCGACATCCGCAAGATGAAGGAGCAATCCTCCGGCCATGTAGACGGCATGCGCATTCGCGAGGACTACCGGCAAGGCATCCAGCGCCTGCCACTCGCGCTCTTCAGCCTGGAGGTTCCAGTGATCGCCGCCGTCAACGGCCCGGCCATCGGCGCGGGCCTCGACCTGGCCTGCATGTGCGACCTGCGCATCGCGTCGGAGAAGGCGCGCTTCGCCGAGAGCTTTGTGAAGATGGGCATCGTGCCCGGCGACGGCGGTGCCTGGCTGCTCCCGCGGGTGATTGGCTTGTCGCGCGCGGCGGAGCTGTCGTTCACCGGCCGCGTGATCGATGCAGCCACCGCGTTGCACTGGAATCTGGTCTCCCAGGTGGTGCCGCACGATGAACTGCTCTCGGCAGCCAACCGATTGGCGGATGAGATCGCAGCCAATCCGCCGCAGGTCACGCGAATGACCAAGCGGTTGATCCGCGAGGGCATGCACATGAGCCTGGCTTCGCTGCTCGAACTGTCGGCCGCGCATCAGGCGCTGGCGCATCAAACGGCGGACCACCGTGAAGCAGTGTCGGCCTTCCTTGAAAAACGCACGCCGCAGTTCGGCGGCTGATGGACCATGCCCTCATGAACGCCGTACAACACTCAAGCGTCCGCCAGGACATCGCCACTCGCCCATTCAATGTCGTGCGGTTCGGCTTCTGGATGGACCCCGAATTCGACCGCATCCTGTCTGCCGAATCTTCCATCTCGCTACAGACCTGCGCCATGGACAGCCCGGATGGGGTGCTTGGGGCGGCGCTGGCCAGCGCGCAGGTGCTGCAAACCAACTCGGCCAGGGATGAACTGCCGGCTCACCTGTTCGCCGACGGCGCGCTGCTAGAGCGCTGCCCCCGCTTGCTGGCCGTGTCAGCCAATGGCTCGGGCTGCGACACCATCGACATCGACGCATGCACCCGGGCGGGAGTCATGGTGCTGAACCAGGCGGGAGGCAACGCCGACTCGGTGGCCGAAATGTCCCTGGGGTTGATGCTGGCGGTGCTGCGCCGTATCGCCGAATCAGATCGACGGCTCCGGGCCGGCGACCGCGGCTTCAGCCGGGAGGATCTGATGGGCCGTGAACTGCGAGGCCGCACGCTGGGCCTGGTCGGCATGAGCGCCATCGGCAGCCGCACCGCTGCGCTGGGTCGCGCCTTCGGCATGCGCGTGCTGGGCAGTGACCCGGGGCTGGACACGCAGGAGATGGCGCGGCGCGGCGCTGAAGCGGTGAGCTTTGACGAGCTCCTGCGGCAGTCCGACATCGTCTCGCTGCATTGCCCGCGCAACGCACACACGCTGGGCCTGATGAACGCCGCGCGCTTTGCCAGCATGAAGCCGGGCGCAATCTTCATCAGCACTGCGCGCAGCGGCATTCACGACGAGGCCGCGCTCGCCCAGGCACTGGTAAGCGGCCACTTGGCAGGAGCGGGGCTGGACGTGTGGCAGCAGGAGCCTCCGCCCGCGACGCACCCGCTCCTGGCCTTGCCCAACGTGGTGGCCACGTACCACACCGCCGGCGTGACACAGGAGGCACGGCGCAACAACGCCGTGCTTGCTGCCACGCAGATCACGCAACTGCTGACCACCGGCCAGCGGCCCGAGCGACTGGTCAACCCTGAGGTGTGGCCGCGTGCGAGTGTGCGTCTCGAGGACCTTGCAGTGCGGGTTTGAAAGGTGTGTCGTGGCGTGAATACGACGGCTCCGTAGTAGACACTTCGGCTCGGCGCCGGTCCGGCATTTTGTGCAGCTTGGTAGTTGCGCTTTCGGATCGCCGAGTTGATCTCCGTCGCCGCGAATGTCTCATGTGGCAGCCCCAGTGACTACGCTCCACCAGGGACTTCGCGACAGTTCAAGTAGCGCGACGCGCTTGCATCGCTTCAGTTGGAAAAGACTGAGGCGATGAGATTGACGACACGGAACGGCAGCCTGTCGAAGTTCCGAATATTCCCCGAACGAAGGCCACAGGCATAGGTGCGCCTGACCCTAGACGCTAGCTCAAAGTTGGCATCGCCAACGCGACTCAGACCGTTGAAAATTCAAGTTTGTCGGGGTGTCTTGTCGGCGCCGTGGCGCGGTAGTGGAACGGGCCGACTTGCGTGGTTGTCAGCGCAACTCTGCTTCCAGGATGGATCCGCTGTGGGATTCGGTCATCACAACGGATGAAGTTTGAGGGCGAATGGCGACATTGGTGACAGTTTGGCCAGCGGGACTTCGAATGAAGTGCGTGATTTCGCCACGAGCGTTGAGGACGAACGCACCACCCAGGCTGGCGTGTGCCACGATCAGCCCTCCGTTCGGCGTGGTCGCGAGGCCGTCCGGACCGCTGGTTCCGAAGAAAGTCCTGAACGCGCCCATTTTGCTGATGCTGCCGTCTGCCATGACAGGCGCCCGCCAGACCTGGTTCGCGCGCGTTACTGCGACAAACAGGACGGAACCATCCGCAGTCAGGGCGATACCGTTGGGACTGGGCACGTTGTCCACGACCAGGTCAAGGCGCCCGTCTGGCTCTAGCCGATAGACCCGTCCGCTCGGGTCGTGCAAGCCACTCTGGCCCTGGTCGGTAAAGTAGAGGTTGCCGCGCGCATCAAAGCACAGGTCATTGAGGCCGCGGAACGCTTCGCTGTTGCGATGCGCAAGCATCGTGTCGATCTTGCCGGTGGCGCACTCGCAGCGCAGCAGGCCTCGACGATAGTCTGCAATCCAGAGGCTGCCGTCGACGTGAAGAGCCATTCCGTTGGGCCATCCGCCGGTCTCGGCCACCAATTCCCAGGTTCCGTCGGCTGTGATACGGAAGAGGCGCCCATGCGGAATGTCTGTGACGTGCAGGACGCCGTTTGCGTCGAACGTGGGACCCTCCAGAAAGCAGTCAACGAGCTGTCCTGGCTTGTTCGCCTCAGCCCAGTCCGTTCGGACGGCGCGGCGAAGTTCTGCGGGCATGCGCGTCAGCACGCGTGCCTCGATCACGATGGGCGGAGCAAAGTTCAAATTCCACATGGTCGATACGTAGTGCGATCACACGTTTGGGGATTCTGCGATGCGACGGTGAAGCAGATCGGCGAGGCGGTCTTCGTCATAGCCCACCTCGCGCAACAACTGCGCGGTATGTTCCCCGATCCGAGGCGGCTGCAAGCGCAGTCCCGGTCGAGCGCCCCCAATCATGAGGGGAAGCAGCGGTGCCTTCGAGACCTGGCCGTTGTCCAAGTGGATCGGCACGAGTGCACCGGTGGCCAGCAAATGCGGGTCGTCGAAAAGCTCCTCGGGCCGCGTGATGGGCGCGAATGGAAGTCCTTCCGCTTCGAAGACGCGAGCGACCTCGCGAGCGTCCACGCCAGCCAGGCGCGCACGCAGCAACGGCATCATCCAGTCCCGGGCCGCCACGCGCAGCACGTTGGTCTCCAGCCTCGGGTCTTCCAGCCAGTCGAAAAACTCGAAGGCCTTGCAGAAAATGCGCCATTGCTTGTCGCTCACCACCGCCAAGAAGATTTGCTGATCATCCTTGACTGAGAAGACGTCGTACACCGCCCACGAAGACACACGCGTGGGCATCGGTGGCGCGGGCTTGCCGGTGGCTGCGTACTGAAGCATGTGCTGACCCACCAGGAAGACGCTGTTTTCGAACAACGACGCCTGCACTTCGGTTCCGAGGCCAGTCGCAGCTCGCTGAGACAACGCGGCCATCGCGCCCATTGCGCCGAATATCCCGCCCATGATGTCGTTCACGCTGGAACCTGCGCGTAGCGGGTCGCCCGGGCGGCCCGTCATGTACGCGAGTCCGCCCATCATCTGAACCACTTCGTCCAGTGCAGTCCGGTGCTCATACGGCCCCGGCAAGAAGCCCTTGTGCCCGACATAGATCAATCTCGGGAAGCGCTTGCGCAGCGTGTCGTAGCCCAGGCCCAGCTTGTCCATCACGCCCGCCTTGAAGTTCTCGCTGACGATGTCGGCACTTTCGATGAGCGCCAGGGCGGCTTGAACTCCCTCGGGCTGCTTCAGGTCCAGAACGACCGACTTCTTGTTCCGGTTGAACATGGGAAAGAAGCCCGCACCGGCTCCGGGTAATTCCCGGGTTCGATCACCGCCAATCGGCTCGATCTTGATGACGTCCGCGCCAAGGTCGCCCAGCACCATTCCGCAGGTGGGGCCCATGACCATGTGCGAAAACTCGATGACGCGAATGCCTTCATAGGGCAAGCGATTGGCGCTGCCGTGGGTGTCGGCCGAAGAAGTCGATTCAGGCATTCACGCCTCCTTGCTGAGAAAATCCATTGATTGGATGAAGCCTTTTGGAAGTCCGGCTTCGTGAACCATGCCGTAGAGAGGCTCGCCCGGCAGGCCTGCCTGCAACGCTGCACGCGCCTCACGCAGGAGCGCTATGTCAATTCCGGTCGATACGCCCATGGCTTCGAACATGAAGACAAGGTCTTCAGTGACGACGTTGCCCGAAGCGCCGGGCGCGAACGGACATCCCCCGAGCCCACCTTGCGAACTGTCGAAGGTTGTCACCCCTTCCTCGTAGGCGGCGAGGCAATTGGCGAGACCCAAGCCGCGGGTGTTGTGCATATGTGCGGCGCCGGCACGCGGACCAAGCTCCATGCGAAGCCGGCGGAACAGCCGGCGAACCTGCGCCGGGTTGGCATATCCCACCGTGTCCGACAGTCCGACCTCGTCGGCACCTGCATTCGCGCAAAGAACGGCTGTTCGGATTACGTCGTCTTCGTTGACGACGCCTTGGAGCGTGCAGCCGAATGCGGTGGAGATGCCGGCCTCGATACGGGCCGATGGCGCGATGTCCTGCCGGAGCTGCGAGATTGACCTCACATCGTCGATCATCTGCTCACGTGTCCTGCGGACGTTTGCGAGGGAGTGCGCAGTGCTCGCAGAAACAGGCAGCGTCAGCTTCTGTGCACCCGCTTGGAGCGCGGCATTTGCGCCGCGCAGGTTGGGCACCAGCGCCATGACCGTCACGCCTGGTAGCGTGCACGCGTGCTTCGTGACCTCGGCGGCATCAGCCATCTGCGGCATCAGTTTTGCGGGGACAAAGGACGCGACTTCGATCTCGCGCAACCCGGCCGCCGCAAGCGCGTCGAGCCAGCGCATCTTGTTCATCGTCGGCATTGTTGTAGCGATGGATTGCAGGCCGTCGCGTGGCCCAACTTCACTGATTAGGACGTCGATCTTGGGACTACTTGAGAAGGGCGGTTGTGGCATGACAGGTCAGATAGGAGGGGACATGTCCGATTCAGGACAGCGATGCAGTTCTTGAGGCGTGGATCACCGCGCGTGCGAGCGTTCGCTTGGCACGTTCAAACATCGGCAAGTCGACCATGCGGCCGTCGAGCATCAGCGCGCCACGTCCCTCGCCAGCGGCAGATTGGTAGGCTTGGATCAGGCGTGTGGCTTGCGACGCCTCTTCGACCGAAACGCCGAACGCTTCGTTCAGTATGGGAACCTGAGAAGGATGTACGCAGGTGGCGCCTTCAAAGCCGAAGCGCCGCGAGCGCTGCACCATCGTGCGGAACGCATCCAAGTCGCGGAAGTCGGCGACGCTACCGATGTAGCCGAGCGGCTGTACGCCAGCTGCGCGCGCCGCGATGATCATCGACTGCTTCGGCATCAGCAGCACATCCGCAAGTGCTTCAGCGCCACAATCTAGCGCGAAGTCCTCGCTGCCGAGCATCAGCGCTGCGACTCGAGGCGATGCTTCTGCGATCGCCTGCATTTGGCCGAAGGCATGGGCGGTTTCGACTATCGCGATCAAGCGGGTGCGCACTGGCGTGCCGCTGCGTTGCTCCTCAACCGCCACAAGCTCGTCAAGCAAGCGTACATGCTCGGCACTTGCCACCTTGGTTAGCGAGATCGCATCGGCTCCCGCGCGAATCGCTGCCTGGATGTCGGGGACAGCGAGCTCCAGTGGCCGGTTGACGCGCACGAGTACGCCCACTCCATGGCCGCGCAGTTGCGGCACGGCCTGCGCAAGTGCGTCGCGCGCGGCCGTCTTGACTTGAGTCGGAACGCTGTCCTCGAGATCGAGCTGGACGGCGTCAGCGCCACTGCGTCCCGCCTTGTCGAGGTAGGCATGCCGATGCGCGGGAACAAACAGGATCGAGCGCCAGGCCCAATCCTCGATTTGCTTGGCGGAAGGATGCTTCTGGACGACGCACGATCTCATAGCGCGGGCTCTGCCGAAGCCTGGGTAGCAGCGCTGTGCAATGCGCCGCTGGATTGAAGCAAGTCAATTTCTTCGGATGTGAAACCGACCGATCGCAGCACGTCGACGTTATCCTGCCCAAGCTTCGGCGCGGGTGTGCGGACGCTACCCGGCGTACCGGAGAGTCGAGGCACGACGTGATGCATTGGAAAGCTGCCCATCTGGTCGTCCGGGTAGTCAGCCAGTACTTCCCGGTCAACGAAATGCGGGTCGTCCAGGATCTGAGAAATGTCGTAGATTGGACCGATGGTGACTTCGGCCGCCTCAAAGAATGCGACGTTGTCGGCTTGACTTCGCTGCATGACGAACTCGCCAATGATTTGATCGAGGTCCTCTGCATGCCTGACGCGCTCCGCGTTGGTCGCGTACCGAGGGTCTTGGATCAGTTCGGGCCGTCCGATGGAAGCAAACAGGCGCGCGGCCATCTTTTGCGTCGAAGCAGACAACGCGACATACCGCTGGTCCTGGGTGCGGTAGACATTGCGCGGTCCAGAGTTCGTGGAGCGGCTTCCGGTGCGTGGCTTCACTTTGCCAGAAAGGCGGTAGTTCGCTGCCTGCGGCCCGAGCACGGTAAACACGGGATCGAGCAACGGGAGGTCAATGACTTGGCCTTGGCCGCCATTCACCTCGACCTGACGCAGAGCGATCAGCACACCCGCGGCCCCGTAGAGCCCGGCATAGCTGTCGGCCATGTAGGTTGGTGGCAGCACCGGTTCGCGATCGGAGAAACCGTTGAAGGACGCGAAGCCGGAGATTCCTTCGACCAAGGTGCCGAAGCCGGGCCTGGGGCTGTAGGGTCCGGTTTGTCCCCAGCCCGAGATGCGTACGATCACCAGGCTCGGGTTGCGGCGCAGGAGTTCCTCCGGATCAAGGCCCATACGCTCCAAGGTGCCAGGCCTGAAGCTCTCGACAAGGACATTCGACTTCTCGATCAGGCGCATGAGCACCTCGTGGGTCTTGGGATGGCGCAGGTCAATGCACAGGCTTCGCTTGTTGCGGCTGTAGAGCTTCCAGCTCGTCTCTACATCACAGGTGGTCCACCCTCGAAGCGTGTCGCCATCGTGCGGTTCGACCTTCACGACCTCTGCGCCGAAATCGCCAAGCATTTGAGTGACCGTGTTCCCTGCCACCAGGCGGGAAAGATCGAGCACACGCACACCCCTAAGCGGCGCTGGTGCATCTGGCATGTAGTTTCGATGGTGCAAGGGCATGGGAATGGGTGATGTCGCGGTGCCCAATCTTCAAGGGCTGGTATGCGTGCAACAAGTCGTACCAGGCTCATTCAGAACCAGCTGTTTGCTGCTTCTTGTTGATTGCACTCGAGGCCACACTCGCACTTGATTTGCCGCAACGCCACTTGCTACATCTTTCCCTACGGAGACCCATGACACGCTTTCCAACCCGCCGCGACATGCTCTTGTCTGCCGCCGCGCTCTCCTTGGGCGCCGCGCACGCCCAAGATGCATGGCCCTCACGCCCAGTGCGCCTCGTGGTGCCGTTTCCGCCAGGTGGCGGATCTGACACGCTGTCCCGCCACATCGTGGGCAAGTTGTCAGCCCAGAAAGGCTGGACTTTTATCGTCGACAACAAGCCTGGCGCCGGGGGGAATGTGGGCTTGGACCAAGTGGCGAAAGCCAAACCCGACGGCTACACGCTCGGCATGGGCCAGACCGCCAACTTGGCGATCAATCCGACCCTTTATCGAGCGATGCCTTTTGATGCCGCACGGGACTTCACGCCCATCTCCATGGTGGCTACCCAGCCGCTGATCTTCATCGTGCGCTCCGAATCCAGGTTCAAGACGTTGGCGGACCTCGTAAAGACCGCACGCGAGCGCCCCGACACGGTCACGATGGCCAGTGCCGGCAACGGAACTGCGGGACACTTGACCGGGGAGTACCTGGCCAGGCAGGCCAATGTCCGCTTCTCGCATGTCCCCTACAAGGGCTTCGGGCAGGCCATGACCGACTTGCTCGGAGGTCAAGTGGATTTCTTGGCGACATCTCCGCAAAGCTGTATCGGCCAGATGCGTGCAGGCAAGGTCCGCGCACTGGGGGTCACATCCCTCAAACGCATGGAGTTGTTTCCGCAGGTTCCGAGTCTCGACGAGTTGGGTTACACCGGATTCGAGGCCGCGGAGTGGAAGGTGCTGCTAGGCCCTGCGGGCATGCCAGCCGACATCGTTCGACAGATTCATGCGCAAGTGCAAAAGGCTTTGACGGCCCCGGACCTTATTGAGACCTTGGCCTCCGAAGGCGCGACTCCGATGAGCAGCACACCCGAAAGCACCCGAGCGTTCATTCTGGCCGAACAACGGCGTTGGGGCGCAGTCGTGAAACAAAGCGGTGCGGTGGTCGATTGAACACCCAGAGTCGCAGATACAGGAGTTCCATCATGTTCCGAAGACTCTTCTCGCTGACTTGCGCAATCGTCGGCACTGTCACCGCTACCTTGGCGGCGGCGGATTCATATCCTTCCCGGCCGATCAAGTTGATCGTACCTTTCGCAGCGGGATCCTCGACAGACGTGCTTGCAAGGCTGGTCGGCGACGGCCTAACGCGCGCGCTCGGCCAGCCGGTCATAGTCGACAACCGCGCGGGCGCGGGCGGCATGATTGGCACCACCGCAGGAGCCAAGGCCCCCGCTGACGGCTACACGCTGACAATGGCAGGCAGCGGTCCATTCGCCATAAATCCTGGCATCTATTCAAAGCTTGGATACGATCCGCTGAAGGACTTCTCGCCGATCATCAACATAGCGAACACCCCGCAGGTGATGGTGACTTCGTCCACCAGCCCCTACCGAAGCCTCAACCAGTTCATCACCGACGCCAAGGCAAGCGGAAAGCCGATCGACTACGCCAGCATCGGCTTGGGATCGACCAGCCATTTGGCCGGGCAGCTCTTCCAGAAGGTGTCTGGCGTCGCGATGAACCACGTCCCGTTCAAGAGTAATGGTGAGGCGCAGATCCAGGTCATTGGCGATTCGGTGCCGGTGATGTTCGACGCATTGCCGGGCATACTGACCGGTGTGAAGGGCGGGCGACTGCGCGCGCTGGCAGTGGCAGCGAAAGAGCGTTCGCCCTTCGCCCCGGACGTGCCTACTTTTACTGAACTCGGCATGCCCTCCATGGTAGTAACAGGCTGGATCGGCTTGGTCGCGCCTGCTGGCACTCCGACCGAGGTGCTGGATCGTCTCAATTTGGAACTCAACAAGATGCTCCTTCAATCCGACGTCAAGGACAAGTTGAAGCTGGTGGCTTTCAGAGGGGTCGGCGGTACGCGCGCCGAATTTTCGGGCTACATCCGCGGCGAAATTTCGCAATGGTCGCAGGTAGCGAAGGAAGCCGGCGTACGTTTGGATTGAACCTGCCTATGACCCCCGCGATTCCCTCTTTGCCGGCCGGTGCAACGGACTGTCATTTCCACATCTTCGATGCGCGCTTTCCGACAGCTGCGGGACGGCAAGCCCGCGCCTCCGCTACTGTGGCGGACTACCTGTCGTTTCACGACGGACTGGGATTGGCGCGCGGTGTCGTGGTCGCGCCGTCGACTTACGGCCATTCGAACGAGTGCCTCTTTGAATCAATGGAGCGATTCGGGAGCCGCGATTTCCGCGCCGTGGCCATGCCACCGGTCGATCTGAAAACTCTCGACTGGGAGGGGTGGCATGCACGTGGTGTGCGCGGATTGCGTCTGTACACGGGTCATGCAGATTTTCCGGACCCGGTAGGCTTGCAGGAACTCGGGAGCAGGGCGGCCGAGTTCGGATGGCACCTGCAAATGGTCGGCGAGCAGGCTCGCGAACCTTTCGCTGAAATGGTGGACGTTTTGGCCAAGCTTGCTTGCTCAATCGTGTTCGATCACTTTGGTTTTGCGCCGCAACCTGACGCGGCGCGCAGCGTCACCGCAAGCGCGCTGCACAGGCTGCTCGACCTCGGCCGTACGTACGTAAAGCTTTCGGGCATGTACATTCAATCGAGGCGGCTGGACAACGACTGCGACGATTTCGATGAGATGGCGATCGACCTCGTGCGCCGCGCCCCTGGTCGATTGCTGTGGGGATCGGATTGGCCACATACGTTGGCGGCGACCAAGCCCGACGGCCACCGACTGTTGCAGCGCCTTGAGTATTGGGTTCCCGCGCTGGCGGCGCGCCACGCCATCCTCGTCGACAATCCTGCTTCCCTGTATTGGGCCGCTTAATCCGGGATGAGGACGAGTGTTCAGAGCGCTTCAAGCAGTAGCTTGACGAGACCCGCCTTGGCCGAGGAGCGCAGCCACAGCAGCCCCAATGTGCGGCTCTCGAACTCCTGCGGAAGAGCTATCTTGGCAACTTTGAGTCCAGCGGGGAGAGGCGGGTCGGCGTCTGGTATGAGCGATACCCCCAAACCGCGATCGACCATCATTGCTATCGCGGTTAGCGACGTCAGCTCAACTCTTTCAGAGGGCGAGATCCCTACGGAGCGCAAATAGCGTTCGGCGGACTGCCCGCCCCACTCGGTGCGTCCATATCTGATCAACGGCCCGCGCCGTAGCAATTCGTGCGGATCCTGCTTTGCCATGCGCGCAGGTGCCAGGACCACGAGCGGCTCCCGGCGCAGCGTGCGCCAACCGATTGTCTTTGGCAATGTGAAATGCGGGTGGACGCAAAGTGCAGCATCAACATCGCCTTGCTGTACGGCGTCATAAAGCTTCGTCGATGTGTCCTGCGCGATGTGCACCTGTATTTGCGGCTGACGTTCAACCAAGCGCATCAACAAGCCCGGCACGATCGAGTGCAGTGCCGTGTGGATCGACCCCAATCGAATTATTTGAGCCGGTGCACCGGATCGGGCGACGTCGCGCAGCTCTTGCATTGAGCGCAACACCTCACGCGCTCTGGCAAGGACATCGTAGCCAGCCGGCGTGAGTTGCACCGTGCGCCCGGCGCGGGCCAGGAGGGCTGCACCGAATTCCCGCTCCAAGACCTTGAGCTGCTGGGCGACCGAGGTAGCCGAAAGGTTGAGGCGGCGAGCTGCCTCGGCCATCGAACCGGTCTCGGCAACCAGAACAAAGGTCTGCAGGTAGTTGGTCTCCATAGTCAGTGACTCCTGGCGAATACGGGGTTCTACATCGGATGCCACCGTGGCGGAGCGCGATTGTCCAAGCGTTGGCTTCTGTTGCGGGCGACTATTTCCGCCTTTCCAAGCAACATCAGGAGCTGATCGCCCATCTTGCCCCCCGCGCAATGTTACCGAGCCCTCGATGGAGGATTGCTGTGTTCCATTGATTCGGGCCACCACTGCGCATGACCTGGCGATGGGCAACGCAAAGCGTTGTCCACCGCCTTTCCCCTTTGATAATTTTTCTAATGTCTTTGCCGGGCGCGCAGCGCCCGGCCCCCCTTCAAATTGCTGTGGCCCTGAGCGGCAGTGATCCGTTCAATTCCGCTTCTTGCCGGCATTGATCAATCCATTTGACGGGTTGCGTCTGCGCGCCATGTTGCAACAGCACGCTGCACCGGTCGCAGGTGGTTGGCCGTTAAGGTTGTACGGGCGCAATCTCTTCCTCCGCACGGCTGGCAAGTCTGATGAGTGGGCACTTAGGGCCCTGAGCAGAATTTCGATTCGCGATTGAGGCCTTCTGCAATGCTGGCCAAAGCAGTCGTTCGAGGTCTCGCGCTCGGACTCGTTCAAGCTGTTCAAGCTGAGCTTGGCGAGATCCGAAACGTCAGCGATTGGCGTGCTTGTAGCCCACGCGCTGAACTGGCGTCAACGCGCCGAAACTTGGCCACGCCAGTAGTACACCTTGTAGTTCCAGCGTGCGCTGGAAGTCGCCGAGCAAGTCCTTGTCGGCACGCACTGCGCGCAGCGGTTGCTTGCGCGCGAGGGAGAACGCCGCCAATGTGCCTGCTGCTTCGCCGATGCTCCATTCGGTCGCATGCTCACGGTACGCGCCGTTCGTGATGCGCGTGGTGCCCAGGTTTTTGCATGCGGGCAATAGGTTCTCGACGCGTGCTGGTATCAGCGCCCCGAGTGGGATCTGGAAAGGGAACGAGTCGATGTCGACCGTGTTGCGCCCTCGCGTGCTCGGGTGCAGGTCGATTCGATAGGCGCCAATGCCCACGCTGTCGGAAAAGTGCTCGGCGCCAGTCTCGCCAGGTCGCGCCGCCACGCCGATGTGCTGTTCCAAGACAGTGAACTCGGCCCGAATCCTGCGCCCCTCGCGGTAGTAGGCCTGCTTGGCCAATCCATCGGCCGTGCCCAGGACGTCTCCACGCAATCTCAATCCACGGTAGCCATGGCCGCCATCGTGGCGCGGTGCATCGGTCTGCATCCAGTAAAAGAAGGCCAGGCTGAACTGCCGCGATTCTTCCAGGGCCAGAGCCTGCGCCTCGGGCGACACGCCGACGACGGGCTTCTCCCAATAGTCCATCTGAGGCCAGTTCGCCAGAGTGATGTCGCTGGCGTAGCTGCCAGGCTCGAAGTTCTGCCGATAGGCAATGCGCCGCGCATGCCACAGGTCGTAGAGCGAGTCGGTGTCGGTGGGCCCGACGAACAACGGCCGCTCACGCGGCTGGTGCGTGACGAAGTCACTCAGTGTCCAGCTCAACTGCGGGCCCGGCCAGCAATCGAGTTGCAGTGTCTTGAGCCGCTCGTAGTCGGTTGGCTTGTCGATCGTATGGTCCTCGTCGGGGAGGTAGTCTGCGGCGAGGCACCAGGTGATGGCCTGCTGGTCGAACGGATCCGCTTCGGGCAACGCGTGCAGTTCGTTCGTCTGCGACTGCGCTTCCGCACCGAATACATGTTCGACCTTGGCCATCTCGAGCAGGTCGCCGATTTCCGTGGCGTCGACAAATATGGGGGCGATCAGCACAAGCTTCGTATCGGCACCCAGGTCGCGCACATGCACGGCGCGGATGCGATCTCCATCAGTCTCGGTTTTGAGCAGGCGATGCCGCCGCAGCACGGTCACGCGGCCGGCCGCAACGTGTGGCGCCAGCAGTTCGTCGATCGCCTTCACCGCAACCCACGGTTCGTGGCACAGCGAACTGACGTTGCCCTGCCCAGGGTTGAGGCGAACACGCGCGCGGGCGACATCCGTCAGCGGCATGTGTCGCCGGTAGTAGTTGCGGATCGTCTCGCGAAACGTGGCGTAGCTCTGCGAGGCCGTCAGGTACTCGATCCAGGGATACTCGTCGGGCGGAACGGCTTGCGAAGTCAACTGGCCGCCGAGCCAATCGAGCTCCTCGACCAGGATGACCTTCGACCCCAGCCGTGCGGCCGCTAGCGTGGCGGACACGCCGCCCAGGCCGCCGCCGATGATGACGACATCGGCGATTCTTTCAGTCGCGTTCATGTTGCGGCTCACTCCGCCTTGATGCCGAGCTTGCGGATCGCGTCGCCGTAGCGCTGCGTCTCGCTGGCGATCAGCTTGCCGAACTCGGCGGGGCTGCCCGGAGCGCCTTCGACGCCCATAGCCTGCAGCTTGGTCTTCGTCTCCGGATCGCTCAGTACCGCGTTGATTTCCTTGTTCAGCTGTGCAACCACCGCGGTGGGCGTGCCGGCGGGCGCCAGGACGCCAAACCAGCCGGTCACCTCGAACCCGGACATGCCCTGCTCCGCAACCGTGGGCACATCGGGCAGCACGCTCGATCGCGTTTTAGTGGTCACCGCAAGGGGGCGCAGCTTCCCTGCCTTGATGTGGGGCAGTGCGCTGGACGGAATGTCGAAACCCAGATCGACCTCGCCCGACAAAAGCGCCGTCAGCGCCGGGCCAGAGCCCTTGTACGGCACCATGACCATGTCGATCTTCGCTTCGTTCTTCAGGAATTCGGCCGCGAGGCTGGTGGTCGTCGCGCCGCCACCGCCGGCTGCGTAGTTGAGCTTGCCGGGACTCTTGCGAGCCGCATCGATCACGTCCTTCAATTGCTTGTAGGGCGCCGATGCCGGAGCCACGATCACGACGGGCGATGCGCCGACCTTGGCGACAGGCTCAAAGCTCTTCTGCGTGTCATAGCTGAGCTTGGGGTACAGCGCTGCACTGCCTGCATGGCCGCTGGTGACCATCAGCAGCGTGTACCCATCCGGCTTTGACGCAGCGACCGCTGCCGTTGCAATGGTGCCGCCCGCGCCCGGCTTGTTGTCGACGATCACCGGTTGCCCGAGCGCGCTGCCGAGCTTTTGCGCCAGCAGTCGCGCAAGGTTGTCGGCCGAGCCGCCCGCCGCGAAGCCGACGACCAGGGACACGGGCTTGGTGGGATAGGTCTGTGCTTGCGCGGTGCACAGTGCCAACGCGGCGGCCGCGACGAGGAGGCCTTTGGACAAGGGGCGGAGGATCGGGGTCATGGTTTGTCTCTTTACAAGGATTGTGTGAATGGCATCGATGCTAGGAACGTATGCCACCTCGGTCCAATACCAATCACGGCGCAGGCTATAACATCAGGTTCTTATAGAGGGTTTTCACCGTACAAACTGTAGTAGGTACTCGCGTGAATCTGCGCCAGATCGAAGTATTCAGAGCCGTCATGACCACAGGCTCCACGACCAATGCGGCCAAGCTGCTGCATGTGTCCCAACCGGGGGTCAGCCGGCTTATCCGACACCTTGAAATCCAGTTGGGCGTCACGCTCTTCGAACGTCGCAATGCCCGCCTCATTCCCACGCCGGAGGCGCACACCTTACAGGCTGAAGTCGACAAGGTGTACCGCGGCGTACTGCATGTGCAGAACGTGGCGACCCACCTGCGCTTTGGCGACCATGCCACGCTGCGGGTGTTGTCGAGCGCCAATACGGCGCTGCAACTCGTGCCGTTTGCTACGGCGAAGCTGCTTGAGCGATTCAACCACTCCAAGGTGTTTTTCGAGTCCCTGCCAACTCGCGAGATCGTCCAGACGCTGGTCGCCGAGGAGGCAGATGTCGCGATCTCCAGCGCTCCGCTCGAGCATCCCGTATTGGAGGTCCGCGAGATCGGGCGCTGGACGCTGCAGTGCGTTGTGCCCAAGGGCCACGTATTGCTGGAAAAGAAGAAGTTCGACTTGGCCACGGCCTTGCGCCAGCGCCTGGTCGTCTACAGCCCCGAAGCGCCGCAGAGTCGCGTCATCGATGGCTGGATGGAGAAATTCGGCATTGCGCGGCAGGTCGTAGTGGAGGTGCGCTCGGGTTATGCCGCCTGCGCGATGGCTGCGAGCGGCGCGGGTGTCGCGTTCGTCGATGACCTGTCCGCGCGGGCACATCGTTCGGAGAACCTTTCGCTGATCGAGATCCCGCACGCGCCCCGGTTTCCCATCTACAGCGTGACCAACGTCAACCGGCCACCCTCGCAGCTCGGACAGACATTTCTCGAACTGGTGGCCGGCGAGTTGGCGAGCCTTTCATAGCGCCGATTGAGGCGGTCGAAGCAGGCTGTACAAGGTCGCGTCCGGGACCGGCGCCGGTACAGCCACGGCTTCGCTTGGCAGTCCGACCGCCACGAGCCAACTGCCCTCGATCGCATGCGCCTGGCCGCCCTGAAGCCATGGCAGGGGTGCTGCATCGGGCGACCTCTGGGCGAGCAGCAAACCATCGTTGGAAGCGTGATCTGTCGCGCGCAGGCGCGCGACGGATTCTGCATCGACGGTCCACACCGCCAGGTTGGTGGACGAACCGAACGCTTGGGACTCGCGAACGTCGCAGACCCAACGTGACAGGTTGCAAAGATGTGGACGCATGCGAGCGCTCATGGGCGTTGGATCGCTCAGCAGTGCACGGTAGGCATCGCTCTCCACCACACGCGCATCCCGCATGCCATAGATCGTGAGGTAGCGCGGTGCAATGCCGGCGCCCAGGCGGCGATAGCGCCGGCCCCACAGCATCCCCGGCACAGTCAGTCGTTCAGGCACGTGTTCGTCGGCATGCCAGGCGTTGTATTCGGCATCCAACTCGGGCGCAACGTCGTTCCAGAGTGCCAGGACGGCACCTGCGGCGGCGATGACCTCATTCATCGCATGGACCCGGCTTCAGCAGCACCTTGCTCGCTGACTTGGCATGCGCCAGTGCGAACCCCTCTGCTGCTTGGGACAAGGGCAAGACATGACTGACCATCGGGCGCATGACCTCATCCATTTCGCCAATCAGTTCAAGGGCCAGCGGCCAATCGGACTCGGGTGGACGGAATGAGCCGCGCAATTGCTGCTGGTTGCGCACCATCGGGGTGAGGTCGAGCGCCAGCGGTCGAGCGTGAATGCCAGTCACAACGACGATGCCATTTCGCCTCAGAAGCGCCAGGCATTCCGTGACGGTCTCGGGCACGCCCGCCGCTTCGAAGATCACGTCGAAGGACTCTCCGCCCGTGTGCTCACGGCAGCCTTCGGCGAGCGATTGCCTCGCCACATCGACCAAGGCCGCGAAGCCCATGCGACGCAATGCATCGAATCGGGCAGCGTCGTCGAAGCCACTGACGACCACCTGCCTGGCCCCGGCGCGCCGCGCCAGCGCCGCGATGCCTTGGCCGATGGTCCCAGGGCCCATGACGAGCACCCGCTTGCCGGCGACATCGCCAGCGATGCGAAGCGCCTGCATGGAAATGGTGAGCGGCTCGGTGAGCGCTGCGAGCTCGTCGCTCACGCTGTCGGGCACGGGCACGCAGTTGCGCAGCGGTACCTTGACCCAAGGTGCAAAGGCACCATCGCGCGTCATCCCGATGCCGCGTCGCTTTTCACAACCATCATGGTCGCCCGCCTCGCAAGCGGCGCACAAGCCGCACGTCACCGAAGGACGCACCACGACGCGCTGGCCTGCGAGGGGCCCGGTTTGCGCCACCCCGACGAACTCATGCCCGATCGTGACGGGAATGCTCTGGGTGATGAAGGCGTAGCTGGGCGTCCAGTCGTCCACGTGCAGGTCGCTGCCGCAGATGCCAGTGGCGCTGACTTTCACCAGCACGTCGGTGGATCCCGCGTCCAGCATCGGCGCCGGAACATTCACCAGTTCGAGGCCCGCTTCCGGGCGTGTCTTGCGCAAGGCTTGCATGATGTGGATTCCGGGATCAGTCGATGCTGATGCCGACCTTCGTGATGATGGCGCCCCACTTGAGGCTCTCGGCCGCGATGAAGGTCTTGAACTCATCGGGCGAGCCACCGCCGATGATCAGGCCCTGTTTGGCGAAGGCTTCGCGCACGCCCTTCTCCTTCATCACCTCGTTGACGTCCGCATTGATGCGGCGCACCAGATCCGGAGACGTGCTGGCGGCCGTGAAGAGGCCGTTCCAGGCCAAGGCTTCGAAGCCGGGATAGCCCGACTCGGCGACCGTCGGCAGGTCCTTCATGGTCTCCGTACGCTTCAGGCTGGTCGCGGCCAAAAGGCGGATGCGCCCGCCCTGGATCAGCGGCAGCAGCGCGGGGGCGACGGTGAACAGCGCTTGTGTCTCTTCGGATGCCACCGAAATGCCTGCAGGTGGCGAACCGGCAAACGGCACATGCGTCGCCTCGAACCCCGCGGTGCTCTTGAACAGTTCCATGGTCAAGTGCGAGGAACTGCCTGCGCCGACGGAGGCGTAGTTGATCTTGTTGCCCTGCTTCTTCGCCCATGTAACGAATTCAGGCAACGTCTTCGCGGGGTGGCTCGCCGCCACCGCCAGTACATTGGGCTGGGACGATGTCAGCACGATGGGCAGCAGATCCTTTGCGGGGTCGTATGCCATCTTCTTGTACATGTGCGGGCCGAAGGCGATCGGCCCGTTGAAGCCGATGCCCAGGGTGTAGCCATCGGCTGGCGCCTTGGCGACGGCCGTCATCCCCAGCATGCCACCAGCGCCGGCCTTGTTCTCGACCAGCACCGGCTGCTTCCAACGTTCGCGCAGCTTGTCTCCCAGCGTGCGGGCGATGAAGTCGAGCGAGCTGCCGGCCGGCGCCGGCACGACGAGCTTGACCGGCTTGGTGGGCCAGGTTTGAGCCGAGGCTGCCAGGCCAAATGCGCATCCCGCAAGCAGGGCGAAAGTTTTCTTCATCTGTATGTCTCCGTTGGGTGGGCGGCGCATCGGCGCCAGGAATGAACGAATTTTGGGCGTTCAGCTTCGATATTCCAAACACCGATAAGCTATGGGTTCTATACCTCGTGGATATGGAGTCGACATGACGATGGAACTGAGGCACTTGCGCTATTTCGTCGCCGTGGCCGAGACCGGCAACCTGAGCCGGGCCGCCGAAAAGCTGTTCATCGCGCAACCGCCGCTGTCCGTGCAGATCCGGCTGCTCGAAGAGGAGATGGGCACTGCGCTTTTTGTGCGCCATCCCAAAGGTGTTCGCCTCACAGCAGCAGGCGAATCCTTGCTACCGGAAGCGCGCTATCTGCTCGATCGGGCTTCACGCATGAAGGAGTCTGTGACGGGAAGCGCGAGCAGCGGCCACTTGGCACTCGGCTTTGTGCCATCTGCCAGCAGCACCGTGCTGCCGAAGCTCATCCGGCTTCTGAAGAAGGCGCATCCGGCCCTTCATATCGAGCTACGCGAGATGATCAGCAGCGAGCAGGCCGAGGCGATAGCTGCGGGACATCTCGATGCCGGTATCGTGCGCAGCAAGCCGCATCACCTACGGCTTACTGTGGCGGCGCGGATGGCCGATCCCTTTTGTCTTGCTATGACAACCCAAGAGGCGCGGCGAGCCGGCGATCTGGTCGAGCTTCGGAGCTTTGCGGACCACGATTTTGTCGCGTTCACCCGCCACAAGGGGCCGGCATATTTCGACCAGTCAATCTTCTTATGCGCCAAGGCAGGATTCAGCCCTCGCATTCGGTATGAAGCTAGCACCGTTCATGGCGTACTCGACCTGGTCGGCGCGGGTCTAGGCGTGGCCTTGGTGCCGTCTTCGTGCTCACTGCTTGGGACCTCAGGTACGACCTTCTGCCGACTGAGCCAATCAGCGGTCATCGAGGCACTCATGCTCCTCAGACGCAAGACAGACGCGAATCCCATGCTGCCGATCCTGGCAGATGCAGTAACTGCGAACTTTTCCGACCTTCGACTCCGTATGAGCAAGGTGCTCGGTCGTTGAGTCGTCCTTTTCTCTAGTGATCGCTTCAGTAGAGATTTAGACCAACCGAGATCGAGGTCGAGATCGACCTACTGCCCGGATTGAGACCCGCCGTGTACTGGCCTTCGCTCGATTGAGATTTAAGACGGCACCATCTTTTAAGTGATCGGGGCGGGTAGCCTCCTGTTTCGTCAACGGCGTCTCAAGGTGACGAGCCTATCCGGGCTCCCCCTCGGAGGGACCCGATCAGGGCAGTCGGCGCTGAGCCGGTGCAGCGCCCGTCCATGGGCAAATCGAGGATCCGCCGCAGCAGATACATTGATTCGCACACGACGGCCCTTCGATTTGCGATCTGTGAGGGTGTCCGCGAGAGGTGGCCCGCCGACTGCGATGCGCGCCCGGAACCGCACGTCAACTCGAACGTTTCTAGTTTCCTCCTCACTTTCGCGTACGCATGCGAATTCACATGGGTTGACCGCAGGACAACGCTGTTGTCTAATCAACTCCAGTCGTTCGCGCCAGACTCCGAGCGGTTGTCGTTCACTTTTCACCTTCAGCAATGATCTAGGACTCCATCATGCCCACCGATAAGGTCGTTTTTACCGAGGAAGCCGTTCGTCGCATGTCAAAGGGGCTCGATTTTGGTCACTGGACAGAAAAACAGAAGATTGCACTGACCTGCCAAATGTTGGCCGAGGAAGGACATTCAAGAACACTTGCCGGCCAGATCTCTGTTCGATTGGATGACGGAACGTATCTGACAACGCCGATGGCAGTTGGGTTCGACGAAATAGAAGAATCTCGAGTCATAAGGATAAATGAGAGGCTCGAAGTGTTGGATGGAGTGGGGGCGGCAAATCCAGCAATTCGGTTTCATATTTGGGTCTACAAGGAGCGGCCGGCAGTAAACGCCATCGTTCATACGCACCCACCATTTGTCTCAGCGTTGTCAATGACGGGTCGTCCATTGAGAGTGTCCCACATGGATGCGACTCCTTTTCACGAGGACTGCGCCTTCCTTAAAGAGTGGCCGGGCCTCCCAATTGCAGACCGTGAAGGCGAAATCATATCCGCGGCGCTCGGGAAATGCCGAAGTATCCTGCTCGCACACCATGGCTTTCTTTGCGCGACCAGTTCGATCGAAGAAACTGCATATTTGTCGATGCTGATTGAACGAGTCGCGGAAATTCAGCTCTTGGCCGAAGCCACCGGTCCCATTTTCGACCTGAACCCGGAGTTGGCGAGGGAATCGCACGATTTCCTGCTGAGACCGGAGATTGTCAAGTCGAGTTTTGCGATGTTTGCGCGCCGAGTTATCAAGTAGGGATCGAACCCTTCGACGGCAACGACTCACTTAGGGCTTTGGCATCACTATCGAAGTTTGTGACGACGATTAGGACGTCGGTGTTGGCTTGAAGGGCCTTAAGTTTATGTTTGACCCAACCTGGAAATTGAGCGAAATCACCGGCCCGCAGCAAGACCGAAGTCGTTTCCAGCAGGAGCTCCAACGAGCCGCTCAGCACGTAAAGCATTTCTTCCCCTGAATGATGCGCGTCGTTTTGCATCAAGCATTCTGTGTTGAGCTTGGCAATAAAAGCACTGGAATGCAGATCACTTTCTCGAGCGAGCGGAACGTATTCATAACGCCCCTCATCAGCGCTCGCCGGATGGATTTTTTGGTTGTCAGATCTGACAACGTGGACGATTCCCGCTTGAGGCGCCTCCCCAAGCAGCGTTGCCACAGAAACGCCTAAAACTTTGGATAGCCGCATTAATACCGAAACCGAAAGTGCCTTTTCTCCACGTTCAAATCGCGACAAATGTCCTTTTGAAACATCAATATGGTTGGCAACAACCTCAAGCGTCATACCTTGACGCCTTCGAAGGTCACGGGCAATCTTTCCGTTGATTGGCAATGAATTTGTGTTTGTCATTTTGCGCAAGAGGGTAGCAGATTGTTTGAACGAGCAGTGGTGATGCAGACAATGCACCAGAGGTCGCCGATTGCGCTCCATCGTGGTGCGCGCGGCGGGACTCACGATGAAAGTCGGTGCGAAACGGATCCTTCAGCATCCGTTGGACGGGCACGAAAACTGCGAGTAGAGTCTACAAGACAACTCAGTTGTCAATCCAACAAGCAGAGACGGGTCATTGAAAATTCCGTCCCAAATGAAGAAAGAACCGGTTCCATGGCACTCCTTCCAGCAGCCACACGTGCGGCGCGATACGTGCGTGCAACGAGCCCGTATGAATTCGCGCTAGTAAACCTCTGCCCGTGCAACAACGTCTCTCTGTTGGGGACAACTCGAAGCTCGGCCGGCATCATGGTCCGGCCAGTTCGATTGAAGCAGTCATTCGGGCTGGGGCTGGTATGACCTCCACGCCCAAGCGCAGGGGCTCGGTCATCGCGGTAAGCGCGTCCCTGCCCCAGTGGCACGACATCAACGGCGTGCTGATCTACACATCGATCGTGAAGGTGGCATCCCCGGTGCCTCTGCACTTCGGCCTTTCCGGACCAGATGGAAACGGTCTGGCGCTTCACTCGGAGTCGACATATGCGTTTGCTGCGGAGCACTACAACTATTGGGCTGACAGCTTCGAGGTCGATAGGGCCTCATGGGCGCCCTGCCAATGGGGCGAAAACCTCATGATTGCAGGACTGCACGAAGACGAGTTGAAAGTTGGTGACCTCCTTCACTTTTCCGGAGGCGCTGTTCTTGAAGTCACCGGTGCCCGCACACCCTGTCACAAGCTGTCGTGGCGTCTAGGACTGCCGGGTTCGGTATTGAAAAAGCTGACGCGCAAGGGCTGGTTGGGCTGGTACATGCGCGTGATCGAGAGCGGATGCATCGGCCCCGGCGATGTCGCTGAAGTCAACACTGCATTCCCAGACAACCTTTCGGTTGGCGAGCTCGGCCGATTATTGGATCGTGGGACTTCTGGCGAGGTTATCGATTTGAGGCGGGCCGCAGAGATGCCGAAGCTCTCATATCAGAACAAGGAGCAGTTGCTGCACACCATAGATCACGTGGAGGACATGCAGCGTGAGCGCATTGGTCGTTGGCCCGGGTGGCGCGAGTTTCGGGTCACACGGAGATCCGAAGAGGCCGCTGGTGTCGTATCCCTGGAGCTTGTGCCCAAAGATGGCGGCGCGGTGGCGCCTTTCCGTGCCGGCCAACATGTGACTGTGCAACTTCCAGGTAAAGATGGGCAACCAATTCAGCGATGCTGGAGTCTTTCCGACTTCTCGGAAGTGTCCGAGACCTACAGGTTGACGGTCAAGCGCGTCATCGACGGGCTTGGGTCAGACGCTTTCCATCGGCTCGAGGCAGGGTCGGAACTTCGTCTGAAGCCCCCGGCCGGCCAATTCAAGATCGAGCGATCCGGTCTGCGTCCAATTGTGTTGATCAGCTCTGGAATTGGCATCACGCCAATGCTCGCGATTCTCAAGTCCCATTTCTCAGGATTTGCACCAACACCGGTGACGTGGCTGCATTCGACTCAGTCGAGCAAGACTCATGTGTTCAAGCGAGAACTTGACGATTTTCTCAATAAAAAGATCGGTGTTCGTCAGCAGGTTCACTACACGCAAGCGCTGCCCGGAGATGTTCAGGGACGGGATTTCCATCGTGCGGGCCGCATCTCCAAAGATGATCTGCGCGAACTCGTGGAGAGGCCAAGCCGCTATCTTCTGGCAGGAAAGGAGATCGAGTTGAGTGGGCGGACGCAGGACTTTTATGTGTGCGGCACGGCCGAATTTCAATCCGAGATCGCGGAAGCACTCAAGAGCCTTGGTGTACCGGCGCATCTCATTCGATCGGAAAGCTTCGACGCCGCGCAGGCACAGGGTTCAGAAGTCGTGCCGTCAAACTTTGAAGTTATCTATGCCTTATCGGGTATCCAAGCGAAATGGGGAATCGGGCCGGCCAATCTTCTCGATCACGCTGAAGCATGCGGAGTCGATACTGAGTTCGGATGTCGAAATGGGAGCTGTGGTGCATGCTCGGCCTACCTGGAGAAAGGGGAAGTGGGCTACGTACACGCTCCGACCGCGGAGGTGTCGGACGGGCGAGTGCTTCTCTGCTGCTCGATTCCGAAGACGGCTGCTGTAACTCTTCGACTTTGATCCTCTACCAAGTGACTATGACACGCTCGAAGCTTAGAGACTTCCTTGCCAGAGAGGCAATCCGTGAATGCCTCGTGAGGTACTGTCACGCTATCGACAGGGCTGACGCAGACGCGCTCTATGCGCTCTACTGGGACGATGCGACCGACGACCATGGTCCATCCTACAGTGGTCCGGCGCGGGGATTTATCGAATATGCGCGCTCCACATTCGAGCAATCTCCCCGCAACGTTCATCTTTTGGGCAATGTGCTAATCGAATTCGTCGAGCCCTCAATCGCGGTGTCCGAGGCGTACTTTTCCGCGTGGCAGACCAAGCGAACCCTCGACGGTGAGGAAAATACGCGCCATGCTCTTGGCCGCTTTTGCGACATTTTTCAGCTGCGTGGTGGCGAATGGAAAATATGGAAGCGCCGTCTCGTCATGGACCTCTACCAGTCCGGATCGCGCATGCAATTGGCGGATGAAGTCCAGTTCAACGGCTTCGTTCCAATCGGCGCCCCATGGCGATCAGACACCTTCAGCGAGGTGGTGGCCGAGGCGCGTCTCCTTTCAACAACTGCCACTGCCTTGTAAAACAGAAACGGTTCGTGAATGCCTACAAATTTTCTCTTCCGAAACGGAATGCTGGTGGATCCCATCAAGGGGCATACCGTCGGCGGCTTTGAAGTCTTGACAGAACATGGATTGATCAAAGAAGTTTCCGACAAGCCGATCAGCGCGGGGAAAGCCCGAATTGTCGACCTTAAAGGGAAGAGCCTGATGCCGGGATTGATCGATTTGCACGCGCATGTCGTCGCGGTGGATCTGAACGTCGCGCGCATGGCGCGCATGCCCAACGTATTGGTGACGCTGAAAAGCGTTCCGCTTCTCGAAGGCATGCTGCGCCGGGGCTTTACAACCGTCCGAGATGCGGGTGGTGCGGGCTTTGCCCACAAGCAGGCAGTCGATGCAGGACTATGCAAGGGTCCAAGGTTGTACGTCTCAGGCAGGGCCTTAAGCCAGACGGGAGGTCACGGCGACATGCGAAGTCGTTCCGACTTCATCGAGGACGACTTGCCCTGTCCCACGTGCGCCCGAGTGGGCGCGCTCAGCCGGATTGCAGATGGCGTTGACGGCGTACGCAAGGCCGCTCGAGAAGAGCTGCAGATGGGGGCGGACCAGATCAAGATCATGGCATCGGGCGGGGTTGCATCCCCGACCGACCCGATCGGCGCGGTTGGATTCTGTGAGGATGAGATTCGGGCCATTGTGGGCGAAGCGAACTCGCGCGGCACCTACGTCATGGCACATGCGTATACGCCGGCGGCGATCCAGCGAGCCATTCGGTGCGGCGTGCGAACCATCGAGCATGGAAATCTTGTGGATGAGGAGACGGCATTGCTCATGCGCCAGATGGGTGTCTTCGCCATTCCGACACTGGCGACCTACGATGCTTTGGCGAGCGAGGGGGAGAGCCTTGGACTGCCCTCCGAAAGTGTGCAGAAGGTGGAGAGAGTTCGGCAAGCAGGACTGAGGTCGCTCGAGATATTCAAGAAGGCGGGTGTCAAGATGGGATTCGGATCCGACCTGCTCGGTGACTCCCAACGACTGCAGAGTAACGAATTTCGGCTTCGCTCCGAAGTGTTGACCGCAGCGGAAATCCTGGAGAGTGCAACCGTGACGGCGGCCGAGGTAATTGGTATGGGCGGGCGACTCGGCTGCATTCAAGCGGGTGCGTTCGCCGACCTGTTGGTGGTCGATGGAGATCCGTTAAAGGACATTTCCTGCCTGCTTGGGCAGGGCGAGAGAATTTTGTTGGTTATGAAGGGCGGTGAGATTCAGTTCGATCGCCTATCGATGTGAGCAACTCAAGAATCTCGTTAACAAGTGAAGATTCAATTCGTCAAAACGCCGGAAAGCTGACTGATGTCGTCTGAGTTTTACCTGCGCATGGCTCGCAAGTTCGCGGTGCTGCTTGCATACTTCCTTATGTTGGCGCCGGTCGCTACAGTGATTGCAATCAGCTTCTTCAACCAGGAAATGGTGAGTTTTCCTCCCAACGGTTTCACGTTGACTTGGTACGAGAACGCGTGGGCCAAGAAGGAGTTTGCCAATGGCTTTTTGACCAGCCTCAGGATCGCGCTCTTGGCCACCATTATCGGCGTCCCGCTGGGTACCGCCGCAGCGCTTGGATTGAATCGCTCCGACATCAAGGGGA
Source organism: Variovorax rhizosphaerae (assembly GCF_037889975.1). Lineage (NCBI taxonomy): Bacteria > Pseudomonadati > Pseudomonadota > Betaproteobacteria > Burkholderiales > Comamonadaceae > Variovorax > Variovorax rhizosphaerae. The sequence continues at coordinate 61,418 of NZ_JBBKZT010000013.1, forward strand.
AAGGCGCTCTCAACACCCTCTTGCTATCCCCCTTGGCCGTTCCTGGCGTGGTCTTGGGCACGGCACTGTACATGTTCTTTGTCCGACTCGAGAACGTTGTCAACGGAGAAATCATCGCCACAACATCCAGTCTGGTGGTCGCCCATGTGATGCTGACCATCCCATGGACCATTCGACTAGTTGGCGCAAGTTTGATCAATTTTGACAGGTCGGCAGAAGAAGCTGCGACCAACCTTGGGGCGTCGTCGTTCACTGTGTTTCGACGAGTTACTTTGCCGCTTTTGAAGCCGAGCCTGGTGGCGGCGTCGGTTTTTTCATTCATCGCAAGTTTTGAGAACCTGGAGTTGTCGTTGCTTTTAGTTGGGCCCGGCGTCACTACGCTGCCGGTCGCGATGATGAGCTATCTGGAATTTCGGGTTGATCCTACCGTGTCTGCTGTTGCAACAGTTCAGATTCTGCTCGTTGCTTTAATGCTCTTCATCACTGACAGGTTTGTAAAGCTAACCAAGGTGATCTGAACAAACTTTTCCTTGCAAAACAAAATGGCAAACCTTAACCTTGTGAAAATTGGGAAGCGTTATCCCACGGCGACGGTTGTCGACAATCTAGACTTGGAAGTCGCAGATGGGGAAATGGTTGCTCTGCTGGGTCCTTCAGGCTGCGGTAAGACCACCACGCTTCGAATGGTTGCGGGCTTCGTAGCGCCCACCGCTGGTCAGATATTGATTGGTGGGAAGGACGTGACGACCACGCCTGCGTACAAGCGCGACACCGGCATGGTGTTTCAGTCCTATGCGCTTTTTCCACACATCAGCGTTTTTGCGAATGTCGCCTTCGGCTTGGAGATGCGAGGTATCGCTCGCGCTGAGCGGGAAGTGCGGGTAAAGAAAGCGTTGGACTTGGTGCAATTAGGACATCTCGGAGATCGAATGCCGAAGCAGTTGTCGGGCGGGCAGCAACAGCGGGTCGCTTTGGCGAGAGCATTAGTGGTGAACCCATCCGTATTTCTTCTGGATGAGCCGTTGTCCAACCTGGATGCGAAGCTCCGTAACCAAGTGAGACTGGAAATTCGCGCTTTGCAGCAAAGGCTCGGACTTACGACGTTGCTCGTGACGCACGATCAGGAAGAGGCACTGACAATGGCGGATAGGCTCGTCGTCATGGCGGGCGGTCACGTACAACAGGTGGGCACGCCAGAACAACTCTACGAGCATCCGACCAATTCATTCGTCGCGGGCTTCGTTGGTCGATGTAATTTGCTCGAGGGCGCAATGGCCGCCGATGGCGAATTCCAAACGAGTCGAGGCAATCGGATTTCTTGTGTGCCAGGAGAGGCGGACCAGCACAAGAAGATCGTCGCGGTTCGGCCGGAGCGGATGCGGATCTCAGCGACAGACAACGGTGTAGGAATGAGCACCGGCAGCCTCGAAGGGACTGTTTCATCCATTTCGTATCTCGGTGCTCAAACCGAGTATGTTGTCGCCGTGGGCGGCGATGATTTCATTGTTACTCATGGGACGCCCTCGTCTTCTGATCCCCTGCACGGAATTGTGTCGGGCTCCAAGGTCTTTCTTCAATGGGACAGGGCTTCGGCCCGCCTGCTCAGCGAATGAAAGCGCGTGTTTTCTTTACGTTCTTCGCAATCACTGAAAGTCAATATGCTCAATCGTAGAAATGTCCTTGGACTTGCAACCGTTGCACCGCTCGCGAGCGCTTTATACGGTCTTCCACGAATTGCAAGGGCAGAGGAAAAGCAGGTGATCGTGGGCACTTACGGAGGTGACTACGGCGAATTGCTGCGTTTGAATGTGGACTCTTCGGTGGCTTCGACCAAGGGTATCCAGGCGGTCCAGCAGATTGGAGCGCTGGATCGTGTCACAAAGCTGACTGCCGAGCGGCAATCGCGAAAGGGTAGTTTCGACGTGGTCTCGCTCACGGATGCTGAGATGTTCACGATGAACGGGTTGGGAGTTCTGCAGTCGGTCCCGGAAGCGAAGGTGCCAAGACTTGCAAATGTAATTCCTAGTTTGCGCAAGACGTACAGCGTGCCGCACATTTATTCGGCCATGGTCCTTCTCTACAATCCGCAGAAGGTAAAGATCCCCCCCACGTCTTACGCGGACTTGTGGGATCCCAAGTTCAAAGGAAGAGTCGGCTTTCCCGATCCTCTCTACGCCCAAATGATGGCAATTGCGTCTCTAGTCGAGACTGGCAGGCCGAATGATCTCGAGGCAGCTAAGAAGCGAATGATGGCATTACGATCGCTTGATGTTCACTTGTACCCGTCCAACGAGGCGCTGGCAGCGGACATCAAGTCGGAAGAGGTATGGATTACGCCGATTTGGCTGGCTCGCGGCGTTCAATGGCGCAACGCCGGACTGCCCATCGCTAAGTCGGTTCCCAAAGAGGGCGCACTCTCCGTGTCCTTCGAACTGGCGGTGCCCAAAAACGCAAGAAACCCTGATAACGGCTGGGACTACTTGAACGAAGCCCTACGCCCCGAGGCGCAGGTCGAATTTGCGAAGAAGATGGGCTATCTTCCGACAGTGAGCGACGCGAAGTTGCCCGGTGAACTTGCCAAGGAAATTGACCTGTCCGCCGCGGATCGGGCCAAGCTTGTTCCTACAGACTACAAGTTTATCCAGCAGAATGGCTTGGAAATGAGCGACTTCTGGAACAAGCAGTTTAAGGCTTGACCGATGGCCTTTCTCATCCTTCCGGCGGCGCTTTTAGTGATGTTGACCCTGCTAGCACCTATGGCGCTCCTCGGCCGAATTTCTCTCAATCTTTATGACGCCGTCGACTTGATGAAGGAAGCATTGACGCCCCTTAACTACGTCAATGCCTTCGCAGATCCCTATTACAGGGCGGTACTCGGCAATTCGCTTCTCATCGCAATCACCTGCACCGTTCTGACCTTGATGCTTGCCTTGGCGCCGGCGTATTGGCTCTCTAGATTGGGGCCTCGCTGGAAGAGCCCCGTCATGATCGTGACCTTGCTTCCATTGATGGTGGGCAATGTTGTGCGTTCGGCAGGTTGGATGGCGCTGTTGGGAACGCAGGGTGCGGTGAACACGTTTCTCGTATGGGGGGGCTTGAGTGACGGGCCTGTAAAGATGATGTCCACTACAGGTGCCGTGGTGGTGGGCATCGTATCCGTTGTTCTGCCCTACATGATTCTTACCGTATCGTCAGTGATCGATTCAGTCTCTTCGACTGTGGAAGAGGCCGCGTCCAATCTCGGGGCAGGACCCTTGACGGTCTTTCGGCGCGTCGTAGCCCCACTTGCCGCGCCGGGCATAGCGGCCGGTTGCGTCCTGACTTTCATCCTCTGCATCAATGCCTATGCGACCCCTGTACTTCTGGGCGGCGCGAGGTTCAAGATGATGGCTCCTGCGGTGTTTGATCAGTTCACTCGAGCGGCCAATTGGCCGTTCGGAGCAGCACTAGCCATAATTCTGTTGATAACTACTCTCCTGATGACCATAGCAGGGAATTATTTTCTGTCTAGGCGCTACGTGGTTTCTGCTTAAGTTTTCATGATAAGGCCGACGGCTAAGTTCGAGGGGCGACCTAAGGGATCACCGCAGAGGCCTTGCGCATGCGGGCGCCGAACCGTTGCATCAGCTCGGTGGCCTCCCCGCTTGCGCGAGGGCTTCAAAGTTTTTGTGTCAGGACATCCTGCAGCATCGCCTTGTCAAGGCTCAGGTCTGTCGGCACCGGCTGGAGTTTGACCCGTGGCCTAATATCCAAGTATCGGCTGCAACATAAGGGTTAAGCGGTATCAGAACTGGTGACTGCCTCCGTTGGGACTTCATTGACTCATTCGCCATCGCGCCCCGTGCGCGATCCGGACCCGAGTCGACCGCAGCGTGCACGCAGAAGCCTAATTTGGCGAAAGCAGCCCGGTCATGCCGCTGTGACGCAGCGTGGACAGATGGCCAGCCAAACGCTCCACAAAATCTGGCGGCCAAGTCTGCGTACCGAAAACGGGTCGATGCGACAGTGCCGCGCTAGCCGCGTTGAAATCACTACCGGCTTGTCGAAGGAGAGATGCCAGTGCTTCAGCACCGGGGTCATTGATGACTAACGGGGTACCATTGTCGTCCCGGCCGATTGCCACGTAATGAAGCCAGCCTGCCAATGCACGCTCCAGCACCGGTCGCTCGATGCCGAGGGCCAGGCTCTCGCGCAGCGCTGGCAGCCAGCGCACGGGGATTTTCTGTGTGCCGTCCATTGCGATCTGTTGCGTTCGATGTTGCAGCGTCGGATTCTCGAAACGCTTGAGTAAATCATGGCAATAGGACGTCACATCGTAGCCCGGTGGGGGAGACACAGTGGCGCACAAATCCTCCAACATCAGGCGCCGTGCAAACGCGCCGACCAAGGGGTTCGCCATGGCGTCAGCCACGGTCTCCAATCCACACAGTTGCCCCGCGTACGCGAGCGCGGAGTGCGTGCCATTGAGCAGGCGCAATTTCATCGCTTGGAAGGGCCGGACGTCGCTGGTCAATAGCGCCCCTGCATCCTCCCATGCGGGGCGAGTACCGGCGAACCGGTCTTCGAGCACCCACTGCGTGAATGGCTCGCAGACGATGGCCGCTTCGTCGCGCAGGCCAAGACGCGCTGCGGCCCATTGAAGCGAGTTGGGTGTCGCGGCAGGGACGATCCGGTCGACCATGCTGTTGGGACACCCGATCTCTGCTTCAATACGGCGCGCTAAGCCTGTATCAAACAGGCTCGTGTACTGCACCAGCAATTTGCGCAACGTGTCGCCGTTGCCGGCCATGTTGTCGCAGCAGACCAAGGTCAAGGGCGCACTTGCAGGACGATGACGAATGCCAGCAGCCAGAACCCCGAGGGTGGTCCGCGGTACGTCTGGATTCTCGATGTCATGACGTACGTCCGCATCGCCAACGTCAAGGTCTGCGCTCGCAGGATCCTGGTTGTAGCCCTTCTCGGTCACCGTGCTGGTCACAATGGAGACGAGGGGGTCGGCGATGGCCGCAATGACCTTGGCCAAGTCATTGCGGGCAAACAGCGCGCCTTTGAGCACACCGACCACACGAGTGTGCGCTTCGTCGCCGTGGCGTTCAGTCACCGAGTAGAGATTGTCTTGTGCCGTCAGCGTCTCCGACACTCGCGCGTCGCGAAGACTCACGCCCAAGATGCCCCAGCGAAGGTCCCCGTTGGCAACCAGTGCGTCGGTGTAGAGCGCTTGATGCGCCCGGTGAAACGCGCCTAGGCCCAGATGCACCAAGCCACGTCGAACACCTGTGCGATCGTAGGTCGGCAGACTCGCTGCATGGGTGGCGCGCACTACATTGCTCGCGGAAAGGCGCTCGCTGCTGATAATTGTCCCTGACGCCATTCTTAACCCCACAATCCATTGATACCAAAGTGATGCCATAGGCCGCCGTCGCGGCGGCCGACTACCAGTTCCACATCGAGCCGTCGGCGAGGCGTGCTACCGGCAGGTAGGCGCGCTCGTACGGATACTTCGCGGCCAGTTCCTCGTTGATGTCGACGCCCAGCCCGGGCACCTCGTCCATGACCAGGTAGCCGTCTTCGTAGCGATAGTTGTGCGGGAATACTTCGTCCGTCAGCGGCGAATGCGGCATCAGCTCCTGGATGCCGAAGTTGGGCACCCACATGCCGAAGTTGACCGCCGCCGCCATGCACACCGGTGACAGGTCCGTTGCACCGTGGAAGCCCGTGCGCACCTGGTACATCGCCGCGAAGTCCGCGATGCGACGCACATGCGTGATCCCGCCGGCATGCACGATTGTCGAACGGATGTAGTCGACCAGCTGTTCGCTGAGCAGGTCTTTGCAATCCCAGATCGAGTTGAACACTTCACCGATGGCCAGCGGCGTGGTCGTATGCTGGCGGATCAGGCGGAAGGCTTCCTGGTTCTCCGCGGGCGTGGCGTCCTCGATCCAGAACAGACTGTGCGGCTCCAACTCCTTGCCGAGCCGGCCAGCCTCGATCGGCGTGAGCCGGTGGTGCGCGTCATGCAGCAGGTGCGGCTCGAAGCCGACCGCGTCGCGCACCTTGCGGAACAGCTCCGGCGTGTGGCGCAGGTAGAGCGAGGTGTCCCATGGTTCCTCCGGCGGCAGGCCCTTTTCGGCTGGCTCGTAGTGGCCCTTGGTCTTGCCGACGCCATAGGTCTTGGCCAGCCCCGGCACGCCTGACTGCACGCGGATCGCCTTGTAGCCTTCCTCGATGTGCTTCTGCACCGCCTCGATGGCCTCGGCATGGTCGCGGCCGTTGGCATGGCCATAGACCATCAAGCCGTTGCGGCTCTTGCCGCCGAGCAGCTGGTACACCGGCATGTTGGCAAGCTTGCCCTTGATGTCCCACAGCGCCATGTCGATGGCGGCGATGGCGGTCATCGTCACTGGCCCGCGCCGCCAGTAGGCGCCGCGGTACATGTACTGCCAGATGTCCTCGATGTTGCGCGGATCGCGGCCGATGAGGCAGGGGACGAGGTGGTCCTCCAGGTAGGACTTGACCGAGAGTTCGCGGCCGTTTAGGGTGGCATCGCCGAGCCCGACCACGCCCTCATCGGTGACGATCTTGACCGTCACGAAATTGCGGCCCGGACAGGTCACGATGATCGAGATGCGTTCGATTTTCAAGATGAAACTTTCAAGGCGCGCTCGGACGAGCGCACGCCGCAAAGGCCGGCGGATGACTGGGATACTGATTTCGAACGCTCGCGTGCGTCGTTGATAAGTGCGATTCCTGCGTCGGCGACATCGCATGAATAGTCAAAGAGATCGCGCCAGATCCCTATTGCGCCGCCAATCTCTTCCGAGATGTGATTGCGCGAGAAGGCTTCGATGCCAACAATGTCGTCGTAGCCCGAGGCAAACAACAGGCTTAGCAGAGGATCGAAGTCGATCGCTCCCTGGTCGGGCCGGCCGCGGTTGTTTTGGTCAAGCTCGAAGTAAGCCAGGACCGGCAATGCGGCTTCAAGAGCCCGACGCATGTCGGCCTCCTCGATGTTCATGTGGAACGTATCGAGGTGCAGGAAGACGTTGTCCGATCCGACGCTGCGGAGGAAATTCAGGGCCTGATCAACGGTATTGATCAGGTTTGACTCATATCGGTTGACGATCTCGATCGCCAGCCGAATACCCATGACTTTCGCTTCCTCGGCGAGTACGGATAGCGAATGGGCCGCATGCTTCAATTGTTCGGAAGTTGCGGGACGTTCGTGCTTTCGCAGAACGCCATAGAGTACGCCGCCCACATGATGCGAACCCATGTCGCGCGCAAGACGCAGCCCCTGGCGTACGCGCTCGATCCCACGGTGGCGGATGTCTGGATCCAAGCTGGACAAATCTGCGTGCGGCAACAGATTGACAGAGTTGACGGGACTCAGCTGGTTGGCTTCGAAAGTCTTCGCGATCGCGGCTGGGTCAATGGCTTCGAAGTTTCTCAGTGGAACCACCATATGGGTGTAGCCCGCCGAACTCGCGGCCGCTGCTGCAGATGGGGCTCTGTTGCCAGACCACTCTGGCATGTACACGTAAGAGTGGATACTGCACAGCGGGCGCACCACCGTTTTCATGCGTGCCAGCCCAAGTGACCGAGGAAATCACGCGTTCGTTCCGCAGTGGGGTTGTCGAAGATCTGCGCCGGCGGCCCCTGTTCGACAACCTTGCCATGATCGAACACAACGACCCAGTCGGCCACTTGGCGTGCGAAGGTCATTTCGTGCGTTACCACCACCATGGTCATGCCTTCATCGGCCAAACGCTTCATCACGTTCAGCACTTCGCCAATTGTCTCGGGGTCAAGAGCCGAGGTTGGCTCGTCGAACAGCATCACCTCGGGTTCCATCGCCAGAGCGCGCGCAATCGCAACTCGCTGCTGCTGGCCCCCTGACAAACTGGCCGGATAGTTGCCAGCCTTGTTCCCCAGTCCCACCTTCTCCAGCAGAGCCATGGCACGCTCGCGCGCCTTCGACTCGCTGAGGCCGAGAACGGTGATGGGCCCCATCGCCACGTTGTCCAGCGCACTCTTGTGCGGAAACAGCTCGAAGTTCTGGAACACCATGCCCATGCGCTGACGGATCTTGCGCATCTCGCCTTCTGTTTCTGGCAAAGGCTGCCCATCAAACATCACTCGTCCGCCATTGATGCGCTCGAGAGCGTTGGTGCAGCGAAGAAGCGTCGATTTGCCGGACCCCGAAGGTCCGATGAGGCACATGACCTCACCCTTGTTGACTTGCACCGACACACCGTCGATGGCTACGAAACTGCCGTAGTTCTTTCGAACCTGGTCGTAAACGACCACCGGCGGGAGATCCGAGCCCGTGCGTGCAGGGCGATTGAGAACATCGTTCATTCTTTGACCTCAAATTTCTTTTGAACCCAGTCGGCCAGCTTGGCCTGCGGGTATCCCAGGAGCCAGTAGATGGCAGCCATGGCGGTGAGCATCTCCAGCACGCGAAAGCTTTGCGAGCGAATCTGCAACGCGACATGGGCGAGTTCGCCAACCGCAATGACCGACACCAGCGACGTGTCCTTGAACAGAGACACCCAAGTGCTTGCAAGCACCGGCAAGACGCGCCGCCAAGCCTGCGGGATGATGATCTGACGCATTGCCTGCCAGCGGCTCATGCCCATGGCCGTTCCGGCTTCGAGCTGACCCTTGCGGATCGAGTTGATTCCGGCGCGAAACGTCTCAGCGTTATATGCCGAGACATTGAGGCAGAGCGCAACGAGACCGGTCGTGAAAGCCGAGAACTCGACGTTCAAAAATACCGGCATCACGTAGAACGCCCAGTACACGAGCAGGATCAACGGCAGGTTGCGGAAGAACTCGACGAAGGCCGCGCTTGCACCCGAGATAACTCGCGATTGCGACAATCGTCCGAGTGCTAAAAGAATGCCGCCGGGGACGGCCGCAGCCATTGTCAACACCGTCAACAGCACCGTCATGCCAATGCCTTCGGCGAGGTCGAAGCGATGCTGCCAAACAATACTCCAGTCGAGTGTCATGACCGCCCCAAATGCGCCACGCGCTTGTAGAGGTTGTCGATCAGACGAGTTCCCGGAAAGAGGATCAGGAAGTAGACCAGCATTGCGAAACTGAATACCTCAATAGGGTGGTAAGACTGCCCCGCAATCGTCTCGGAACGCTTCATGAACTCCGGTACCGCGATGACCGTCGCGATGGCCGTGTCCTTGATGGTGACCGAGTAAAGCGACGCCATTGAAGGCAACATGCGCACAAAGGCCTGGGGCAGCACAACCTTGCGCACGATCTGGGCTCCGGACATGCCGAGTGCGCGGCCCGCCCTGAGTTGCCCGGGTCGAATGGACTGGATGCCGGCGCGCACGACCTCGGCGACATAGGCCGAAATGTGGAGCGTGAGCGCGAACAGCGCGGCCCAGAACGGCGGAAAGTTGAATCCGCTGAGGACCGGGACTGCAAAGTAGATCCAGACCAAAACAACCAGTACGGGAACCGCGCGGACGGAATCTATGTAGAAGGTCAGCAGTAGCGACAGCCAGCGCGGTCCGTATAGACGCAGGAGCGCCAGACCTGTTCCGGCTGCCGCACTGGCGACTAGCGTTAAGGCAGACAACCAGAGGGTGATGGCGAGACCTCCGAGAAGGTACTGCCAGTTATCCCACAGAGGTGAGAAATCGAGTTCCATGTATTGCCCGGATATGTAGGGGTCGGACCAGGCGGATCAGTTGAGTGCGCCGACAATTCGCTGCTCGTCAGCAGCAAGCTTGGGTTCCATTTGCTTTTCTACGGCACGCAGCCATTCGAGGTAGGCGGGCTGGTTCTTGTCAATCGCCAAGCCGACGGGACTGGCCTTCTCCGTGCTGTCCTGGCAATTGTTCTCGCGTGGCAAGGCGGCTAGGCCCTTAACCTTCTTGCCGAGCGCGACCCAAGGCACGCGATTGATCGGCGCGGCGTCTGCACGCTTCGCCATGATTTCCTCAACGGGTGCGGCCGAGCCCGAGCTGGAGACGCCGCGGAGCTTGGCTTTCGAGAAGCGTTCCTTGACCCAGTTCTCCTCGGCGCCTCCGGTGAAATAGGCGATCGTGACGTCCGGCTTGTTGAGGTCGTCGACCGATTTAGCATTGGCGATCTTGGGGTTGTCCGCGCGCCCGAAGAGGCAAACGCTGGTGCGGGAAAACAGCACAAAGTCGACGACTTTCAGGCGCTCCGGAGTTTCAGCCAGCGGTGTGATGCTCATGTCCACTTGATTGGAGGCGAGCACTGGAATTTTTGTTTCGTGGCTCACCAGAACCGGCTCAAGTTTCACGTTGAGCAACCGTGCGTATTCTTTGGCCAGCAACCACGCGGGGCCGCTCCACGCTTCGCCACTACCACCACTCGTGTTCTCCACCAGCCAAGGCGAATTGGAGAGCACGCCAACTCGCAGGGTCCCGGACTTCTTGATCGCATCAACGCGCGGACTGGTACCGGGAGCCGGAACCTGTTGTGCGCTGGCGCTTGCCCAGGCACAGCTTAGCGCCAGGACTGCGAGCGAATGGGTCAAAAGATGCCGTGTTGCGAAAGGGCTTGTCATGGTGTGTTTCCAGGAAGTTGCACGCTAAAGTGCTTGTGAAGGCCGGTCTGAATGCGGCCCGAAGTTGATAAGGGGAGGCCGGCCGGTCAGCGCCATGCCTTGGTGAACTCGCCGATTACGCGCTCGAGATGCGCGCGCATTGCGGCACGCGCGGCGGTTGGGTCGCGAGCCACGAGCGCGTCGAACACTCGCTCGTGGTCCTGTTGTGAGGCCAAGCGGAGATCGGTGTGATGGAAGTGCTCGTCGATCTTGGCCCAGAGCGGGCCTTTTGCGTGGTCCCACATTGCCGTCACTACTTGCAGCAGGACGCTATTTCCGGTGGACTCTGCGATGCGCAGATGAAACTGCCGGTCTGCGGCTTCGTTGAGGATCTTGTCGTCCATGTGCTTTCGCATGTCGACCAAGGACGAAAAGATGCGGTCAAGGTCACTGTCTTTGCGCGTTCCCGCTGCAGTGGACGCGATCTCCGATTCGATAAGGCAGCGGGCGCGCAGTACCTCGAAAGGGCCAGGTCCATCCACGGCCATGAAGCTGGGCGAGGCCTTATGAGCGGAGGTTTGGCTTACGTATATCCCCGAACCGCCGCGCACTTCGACAGCACCCTGCAACTCCAACGCGATGATTGCTTCACGGACCGACGTTCGGCTCACCTCGAAGCGCTCGGCCAGAGCTCGCTCTGCAGGCAATCGATCGCCAGGTTTGAACTCGCCCTGAAGCACGAGCGCCCGAATTTGCGAGGCCAGCTTCTGATACGGGCGCTCCACCTCGAATGAGGTCAGGTTTTCAGGATCCGTCGCAATTAGTTTTAATGACGTCATTGGTAAGACCGCAATCACCTTGGTTGGACCATCACACAAGGGTGGAGCGGATGGTTTTCTCTGAAAGTGGTTAGACCAATAGTAGTCATGGTGAACCAAAAGATGCATTCTGGTTTACCAGCATGCGCCCGGATTGGTTGAAGCTGCAGTCGATCGATGTGCGATGCCGCCGCCATCGACAGGCGGCAACAGGTCGAGTTGCAACTTGAGCGTCGCCCCAGAGATCGGCTCAGCGCCCAACCCTGATGCGATGTTTCGAGGGAATGCTCGTCAAGCTGCCTCGAGGAAAAAAATCGGGTCAACACTGACGCCTTATCGCCGCTTCGGCGCTCGGCGTAGCCCGGCCCTGGTCGCTTCGTCGTATTTGCGTCGGCAGTGCATGTCGTATCCTGCGGCCGCGCGCTTGGGGTACACGCAGCGTCCACCGCCGAGTGGTAGCCGGCGTACTGGTCCGTCAATAGCGTCCCGTTCCACGTACAGTCCTCGGGGCGAGTAGCGCCACGGGTACTGGCGGCAACGGCCAGGCAGGGCTCGACGATCACGCCGCGCTGCGCGTCAAGTTCGCCGCGCGCTTAGGCCAGACTTTGGCCGTGCGGGCTTTGCCTGCCCACGGATCGAGCAGAGCCACCGGAGGCTCGTTGGCATGCGAGCGCCGAGGAGGACGCGCCTGTGCGCGTCACACAACGGCTCCAGTGTCGCATTGGCACACCCGGGTCCAAGCCGCGAGCGCTGGGCTTAAGTCCCCAGTCGCTCAGGAATCATGTCTTCGCGCCGTTGATGGTATCCCGCCTGTACTCGCTTCGGTGCCGCATAAAGCGAAGATACGACATACGAAGGTGCAGTTGCATGACCTGCCGTGCCAGCTCACCATCCGCCGCCCGAACGGCCAGCGTCAGGTCGCGGTGATGGTGAAGGCTTTGCTCCAGTTCCTGCGATGTGTAGATGTAGAACGAGCGCTTGATGATCGGCATGTCGATCATCGTCTCCAGGATTGCACGCAGTCGGGGGGATCCAGACGCGCCAAGCAGGGCGTGATGAAAGTCGCGATTGGCGGACTGCACCTGTGCAATGCCGTCCTTGCCCTTTGCGATGCCCGCAGCCATCGTCTGATTGCTGGCGTCTAGTTGCTCCGACAAGGCCGGTCCCCCGCGCTTCGCAGCGAGGAATGACGCATAGGGCTCCAGCACCATGCGAAGCTGAAATGTCTCTTCAACATCCCATTCACTCCATTCTGCAACGCGAATGCCCTGACCCGCGGCATCGGTCGCCAGCCCATCGTCGACCAAGCGGCGCAAAGCCGTTCTCACCGGCGTCCTGCTCAGTCCTAAGTCGCGCGCCAAAGGCTCTTCCTTGAGCTGTGCGCCGGGGCTGTAGTGCCCACCCACGAGTCGTTGTCGAAGAATGTCGTAGGCCTTGTCTCTACCGTATTGCATGTCGCTGTCCCGTGCTCTTGTGGTTAGAGGATTGTACGTGGCAACGTTACATGTTTGAGCGCCGTCTGTACATAGAAAAAACATGTGGTACTGAGTTTGTTCTCTTGAACGAGTCAATCACCTGATAGATAGGTAAAAACCCTCGATGCTATTGCTTTGTTTGTATGTGTTTTGTATTCTCGTGCATCCAAAAGGACAAAACATGAACATTGCAAGCATGGGTTTGGGTAAAGTCGGACGTCGTAACGCGGCGCCCTCGTATCAAGCGGGCTACAAGTTGACGCTTCGCATGACACGTCCCTCGGCGGCTTTTGAAGAACTCGCTTCTCCGTCAGGCTTGGCGAGCAATGAGCGTGCGGGCGGCTGGCTGCACAACGCGGACTTGTCACTCTCATGCGTTGCCGGCACGACGACGCCGCCAGTGTTGGCGCACGCACTGTCGCAGCTCTCGTGGAACGCGCCGGTTGCGGATTTCACAACCACCAGCCCGAAGGTCAAGCGCGAGGGTGCGGCCTTAGCGGCAGCGGCGGGCATCCCGTACGTTGACAACGCCATCTTGGGCGCGATTTCGCTCAATCTGGTGCCCACGCCGCTGCCGGCTTCCGGGAACGGCTCCGAAGAACTTGAGGAAGTCTTCGAACGCGCAGGGGCTCGTGTGCAGCCGAGCCCGTACACGGCTTCCGCACTGGACCGAAGTCCGCTTCAATTAGCCGAACCCACAGTCGACGAGGCCCTGAGCTGGCTTTTGACCAGCGCTCCGGCGCGCTGAGGAGCGTACCCCTTTCTCTCTTGCCTTCACCGGTGACTGCGCGTCACCTTCCCCTTCTTTTCCCAACGGATTTACTCATGACCGCAACTCTCGACCAAATCAAGCAACTGCGCGACCTCGGCGCAGCAACAGTTTATGAAGCTCAGGGCGCCAAAGGCGCTTTGGACAATGGCGTCAAGCCGATTGACCCCACCGTGCGCATGGCGGGCCCCGCGCTCACCGTCGACGCGCGTCCTGCCGACAACCTGATCCTCCATTACGCGGTTCTCAAGGCGAAGCCGGGTGACGTACTGGTTGTCGACGCGAAGGGCTTCATGGAAGCCGGTCCGTGGGGCGATGTGCTGACGATCCAAGCCATGAAGCTTGGAATCGCGGGACTTGTCATCAACGGCTGTGTGCGAGACGCCAACCTCATCATCGACCTCGGCTTCCCGGTCTTCTGCCGCGGCCTGTCAATCAAGGGCACGGGAAAGAACCAGCCCGGCAAGGTCAACGTGCCGATCGCCATCGGAGACGTCCTGATCCAGCCCGGCGACATCATCGTGGGGGATCGCGATGGCCTTGTCGTCGTTGCACAAGGCGACGTCGAGTCGGCAATCGCCAGCAGCCTCGCCCGTGAAGAGAAGGAAGCGAAGCAGCGCAAAGCAATCGATGAAGGCGCCACGACAGCGGAACTTCTCAATCTTACCGACACGCTCAAGCGGTTCGGCTTGGTCTGACCTCAACCCAAACGGAGAACATCATGCGCAAGCTCATCACTACCTTTGCACTTTTTGGCGCTGCCGCGCTTGTCACTTCCGCCGCGCACGCCGCCGACATCTACCCCTCCAAGCCAATCCGCATGGTGGTAGGCTTCGCTGCTGGTGGCTCCGCCGACATTAATGCGCGCATCGTTGGCCAGCAACTGGGCAAGGAGTTGGGCGGCACGATTGTGGTCGACAATAAAGGTGGCGCTGGCGGCAACCTCGGCGCGACGGAGGCCAAGCGCGCTGCACCGGACGGCTACACCTTCTTTTACGCCACCTCGGCCGTTGTGCTCGCGCCGTCGTTGTACGCGAACCCCGGCTTCAACCCTTACGGGGACTACACCCCTATCTCTCTGACGGCGACCATTCCGTTGCTGCTGGTCGTCAATCCGAAAGTTCCCGCCAAAGACGTGAAGGAACTAGTTGCCCTAGCGAAGGCGAAGCCAGGTGAGATGAACTACGGCTCCTCGGGCTCTGGCGCCCTGCTGCACCTTGGTGGCGCCCTTTTCACCAAGGAGATGGGCATTCAGGCCACGCACGTTGCCTACAAAGGCAGCGCCCCCGCTGTGGCCGACCTGCTTGGCGGAAGCACGCAGTTCATGTTCCTGCCAATCAACGAAGCTTTGCCCCAAGTGAAGAGCGGTGCCTTGCGCGTGCTGGCCATCACGAGCGAAAAGCGATCCGCCCTGCTGCCTGACGTTCCCACCATCAAGGAAGCGACCGGAAAGAGCACGATGGATATGGGCGCCTGGCAGGGCTTGATGCTGCCGAAGGGCGCACCGGAGGATGTGGTCAGCAAGGTCACGGCAGCACTGAAGAAGACGCTTGCGGACAAGTCCCTGCAAGAGCGGCTGACCGCTCAAGGCTCAGTGGTTCTCGGCGGAAGCGCCAAGGAGTACGCCGACTACATGAAGCTGGAAGGCGACCGCTGGGCACGCGTGATCCGTGAAACCGGCGCGAAGGTCGAGTGACGCTAGTCACCACCGCGCATCCTGCACGAGTGATCCAGGCAGTCCCGCCAAGGACCGCTGAGCTGCTCACCTGAAGCAGCGCCACATCCCATTGCTCCGCAGTATTCGAACAACACAGGAGACACCTATGACAACACAAACCCAGCCTGACCTTCACGCGGTGACGATCCGAAAGATCAAATGGCGCATCCTGCCATTCCTCGTCGTGCTCTACATCATCGCGTTCATTGACCGATCCAACATCGGCTTTGCGGCACTCAAGATGAATGGTGACCTCGGCATTACCTCAACGCAATTTGGCATTGCAGCCGGATTGTTTACCGTGGGCTACTTCCTCTTCGAAGTGCCGAGCAACATGCTGATGGGCCGCTACG
This sequence comes from Variovorax rhizosphaerae, assembly GCF_037889975.1. Classification (NCBI taxonomy): domain Bacteria; kingdom Pseudomonadati; phylum Pseudomonadota; class Betaproteobacteria; order Burkholderiales; family Comamonadaceae; genus Variovorax; species Variovorax rhizosphaerae. The sequence continues at coordinate 77,093 of NZ_JBBKZT010000013.1, forward strand.
GCGCGCGAAAGTGGATCGCACGAATCCTGGTCACGTGGGGCGCAGTCGCTGCGCTGACCGGACTTGTTCAAAACTACATGCAGCTCGCGGTGATCCGTACGGTGCTCGGCATCGCCGAGGCAGGCTTCTTCCCTTGCGTGCTCCTGTACCTTACCTACTGGTTTCCCCAAAGGGAACGCGCACGGGTCGTGGCCCTGTTCATGGTCGCCTTGCCCATCGCGACGCTGGCGGCAGGACCACTCTCCGGGCTGATCCTGGACCACATCCACTGGGGCGGTATTGCCTCTTGGCGCTGGGTCTTCATCCTTGAAGGCATCCCCGCTGTCTTGCTGGGCATCCTCGCGCTCTACATCCTGGTCGACGGACCGCGCGCTGCGAAATGGTTGTCGCCCGCCGAGAAAACATGGCTGATCGGTGTGCTCGAAGCCGAGGAAAGCGCCAAGCTCAAGCAATACGGTCATGTCTCCTTTTGGAAAAGCCTTAGCGGCGTTCGGATCTGGCTGCTTGCATTCATCTACTACGCCAAGTCCGTAGCGGTCTATGTCCTCGCGTTCTATTCGCCGCAGATCTTGAAGGGCCTCGGCCAGGATCTGAGCAATACGGCGGTCGGCCTCCTTAACGGATTGCCCTATGCGGTTGCAACTGTCGTGATGGTGTGGTGGGCGCGCCATTCGGACCGCATGCAAGAACGCCGCTGGCATGTGGCGCTGCCTTTGTTCGTAGCGGGTGTCGCCCTGGTGCTGATGGCACTAACCAGCAGTAATTTGTGGATCTCGCTTGCGCTGCTGACGATCATCACTGCGGCAATCTATGCACCGTACGGGCCATTTTGGGCGATGCCTTCACTGTTCTTGTCGGGCTCGTCGGCAGCCGTTGGCCTGGCGGCAATCAACTCGATCGCGAATCTGGGTGGCTTCGTCGGCCCGGTGGTGTTCGGCACGCTGAAGGATTCGACCGGGTCCATCTACGCGGGGTTGGCTTTCGTGAGCTTAACCCTTGTGCTCGCCGGCATCCTTGTCGTGCGATTGCGTTTCGTCAAAGACGCGGAAAGGCGAATGCGAGCGTTGCAGCCGACGTTGGCTTCTTGACGCGCGCGTCGCTGAAAGCGCCTCACCGCCGGCCGCCTTGTCCCGCCACGCCACCACCCAACCTTCTCGCCCAGTCGGTGGCGTTCAACCCCATTTCTTTGGAGTAATCGCTCATGGTTCAAGACACTCTTCTCGATCGACGCCAGTTCTGCGCACTGGGCACCGCAGTGCTGGGCCTCGGCGGATGCGCGGCAAGCGCAGACGGTGTCGTTCCGTATTCCGCGGGAGTGGATCGCCCCAAAACCGCGGCACCGGCAGGGGCCACGGATTGCCACATGCATTTCTTTGACAAGCGCGTGGCGACGGTGCCTGGTGCACCGGTGCTGCATCCCGATGCATTGGCACCTGACTACCGCGCCTACCAACGTCGAATAGGCACCCAGCGTTGTGTGCTGGTGACGCCCTCGGCTTACGGAACCAACAACCAGGTCATGGTGGAGGGCATGGCTGCGATGGGCGCTGCCGTTTCGAGAGGCGTCGCAGTTCTTCGCGCCGACGTTTCCGACGCCGAGCTCAGGCGGCTGCACACGCTGGGCGTTCGCGGCGTTCGGTTCAATCTGGTTCAAGCAGGCGCTGTGACGATCGACCAAGCGAGGCTCCTGTCCCCTCGCTTGGCCGATATGGGCTGGCACATCCAATTCCATCTGCTCGGTGAACGTTTGCCCGACGCGTACGAACTGCTGGGTGGCCTGCCTTCGCGCATCGTATTCGACCACATGGGGCGTATTCCCTTGGCAGAAGGCACTTCGAGCGCTGGCTATCAAGTCTTGCGCCGCTTGATCGACAAAGGGAACACCTGGGTAAAGCTATCCGGACCTTACCTAAGTTCGACGCAGGCGCCGCAATACCCAAATGCGTCCGCGCTTGCTAAAGCACTTGCAAAGGCAGCGCCAGAGCGCATGGTCTGGGGCAGCGACTGGCCTCATGCCACCGAGAAAACCAAACCCAATGACGCCGTCATTTTCGATCTGCTGGCCGACTGGGCGCCGGAAGCGAGTGTTCGTCGACGCATTCTTGTCGACAACCCGGCGAAGGTGTACGACTTTCCCGCTCCCTAGAAACCGATTCATGATCGCCTGAATCGCGCCGCAGCTTGATCGAAACATCTCAACGGAGGAGCCTCAGGCTTCATTCAATGACAAAACTTCCTGCTCCCCTGCCGAACGACCCCAAGCTTATCGATGTGAGCGCTTTGACGGCCCGCTTGACCGCCGCGCTCAAGGGCGAGGTGCGCTTCGACAATGGCGCTCGCGCGCTCTACAGCGCCGATGCGTCGAACTACCGTCAAGTGCCTATCGGCGTCGTCATACCCCGGACGACCGAGGACCTCGTCGAGGCTGTGCGTATCTGCCATGAGTTTGGGGCGCCGATCCTCCCCCGAGGCGGCGGTACGTCGATGTGCGGCCAATCCGTCAATGTTGCGGTGGTGATCGATGCGTCGAAGTATCTCAATCATGTGCTCGACGTCGATCCAGTGAATCGCTGCGCCCATGTCGAGCCGGGCGTGATTTGTGATGCGTTGCGCGACGCCGCCGAAGTCTTCAACCTGACCTTTGCACCGGACCCCAGCACACACAGTCGCTGCACATTGGGCGGCATGATAGGGAACAATTCGTGTGGTCCGCATTCCGTAATGGCTGGCAAAACTGAAGAGAACATCGAGGCGCTCGAGATCTTGACCTACGACGGTGCCCGCTTCTGGGTAGGACCGACTTCGCCCGACGAACTCGAACGGATCATTGCCGAAGGCGGGCGGCGTGGGGAAATCTACGCAGGCCTGAAGGCCTTACGCGACCGCTACGCCGACGAGATTCGTTCGCGCTTCCCCGACATCCGCCGGCGCGTCTCCGGCTACAACCTCAACCAGTTACTGCCTGAGAACGGTTTCAACGTCGCTCGTGCGCTGGTTGGAACCGAGGGCACCTGTGCGCTGGTGTTGCAGGCAAAGACGACCCTCGTATCGAGCCCGCCAGTCCGCGTGCTTCTGGCCCTGGGATACCCTGACATTTACCTTGCCGGCGATGCCGTGCCAAGCCTGATGCCGTTCAAACCAATCGCGCTGGAAGGTGTGGGCGACGGCATTATCGAAGGCTTGCGCGAACGCGGGTTGAAGCTCGACGACATCGCGTTGCTGCCCAACGGCAACGGGTGGCTGCTGGTCGAGTTCGGGGCTGACTCGCGGGAACAAGCAACAGCGCAGGCCGAGGCGCTGCGGGAGTACCTTCAAGCCCAACCGGAACCGCCGGACATGCGACTCATCGTCGAGCCCGTACTCCAGCAGCGTATCTGGTCGATCCGTGAACTCGGCACGTCGGCGACACAACTGAGTGATGTGCCGAGCAAGTCCGACGCCATCGTCGGGTGGGAAGACGCCGCGGTGGATCCCGCGCGGATGGGCGACTACCTGCGCGAGTTCCAGAAGCTCATCGACCGGTACGGCTACAAGACTTCGTTGCTCGGGCACTTCGGGGACGGCTGCGTCCATGCGCGGATCGATTTTGATTTGCGCACGCTTGAAGGCTTGAAAACCTGGCGGGCTTTTCTTACCGAGGCAGCACACTTGGTCGTCAAGTACGGCGGCTCGCTCAATGGCGAGCATGGTGATGGACAGGCCAAGGCCGAGTTCTTGCCGATCATGTTCGGCGAGCGTCTGATGCAGGGATTCCGCGAGTTCAAGGAGATCTGGGATCCCCAGCATCGGATGAACCCCCGCAACCTCATCAATCCGCACAAGATCGAGGAAAACCTGCGCATGGGGCCGGATTACAAGCCGCGACCCGTGAAGACCTTCTTTGCCTTCGCCGACAAGCAGGGCAGCTTCAATCGCGCGGTCGAACATTGCGTGGGAATGGGTAAGTGTCGCGCGAAGGAGGCTGGCACCATGTGCCCCAGCTACCGCGCGACTGGAGAAGAACGATATTCGACGCGCGGCCGGTCTCGCCTGTTGTTCGAGATGTTGCGCGGCGAAGTCATCACCGACGGGTGGCGTAGCGAAGAAGTCAAGGAAGCGCTCAGCATGTGCCTTGCCTGCAAAGGCTGCAAAAGCGACTGCCCAACCCATGTCGACATGGCCACCTACAAAGCTGAGTTCCTGTCGCACTATCACGAGCACAAGCGCCGACCGATCCAGGCGTACTCGATGGGCATGATCGGCAGTTGGGCAGGCCTGGCAAGCGCACTGCCGTGGCTGACCAATTTCATGACGCAAACGCCTGGCCTGCGAAGCATCGTGAAAGCCGTCAGTGGCATTGCGCAACAGCGCACCATTGCAAGGTTCGCGTCGCAGACGTTTCGCAAACGCTTCAGTTCGCGCGAGCCGAGCGTGGGCCACCGTGGCCAAGTACTGCTCTGGGCCGACACCTTTAACAACTACTTCCATCCCGAGACCGCGATGGCCGCCGTCGAGGTGTTGGAACACGCCGGCTATGAAGTGATCATCCCTTCGGTTCGCCTGTGCTGCGGGCGCCCGCTGTACGACTTCGGCATGCTCGACCAAGCCAAGCGGCAGCTGCGCGACATCCTCCAGGCGTTGAGCCCTCAAATTAGTGCCGGGATTCCGATCGTTGGTCTTGAGCCTGCCTGCGTTGCGGTTTTCCGCGACGAGATGGTCAACTTGTTTCCGCAGGATGCATGCGCCCGCAAGATGGCCTCACAGACCTACTTGCTTTCCGAGTTCCTCGTCAAGCGTGCTGACTACGTGCCGCCAAAACTGGACCGCAAGGCGCTCGTGCATGGCCATTGCCATCAGAAGGCCATCGTCGGCATGGCCGACGAAGTGAAGCTGCTCAAGGCGATGGGGCTCGATATGGATCTGCTCGATTCGGGGTGCTGTGGCATGGCCGGCTCGTTCGGTTTCGACAAGAAGAAGTTCGACGTCTCGGTGAAGATTGGCGAATTGGTGCTGTTGCCTGAAGTGCGAGCCGCGGCGCAGGACACGTTGATTATCACTAACGGATATAGCTGTCGGGAGCAGATCGAACAGTGCGGCGATCGAAGGGCGCTGCACCTGGCCGAGGTCCTACAGATGGCGATCCGAGCATCCCGCAGCGTTGAGCGCCACCATCACGCCGAGAAGTCCGAAGGCCCCGTTGAGATTTGGTGACGCATAACCGAAAGTGAATGACCTGGAGTCCTGACGGTGCGGACTTGCTGCATCCCGTTCAGTTGCTGCTGGCCTTCGTGATGGCCAAACCACAGAGAAAGCGACATGTGTCGCAGCAGAGCGCCGTCATAAGCGCGACCGAGCATTGCGAGAAGTTTTGAAGAGCTCCTTTGATCCGTGTGGATTCATCGTATGCACTGCGCCGGCGTGGTTCTAACTCGCCGATGCGATTGGGAATGAAGGATCTTCATCGCATCGCGAGAGAAAGTTATCAAGGCCACCTTGGCAAAGCTCAATTGAGTTCGCCTTGCGGTGTTCATATCGGATTTGGTGTCAATGGACACGACACGAGGAAATTGAGTCATGGCATTAGTTGTTGGAATACCTAAGGAAACGGCGGCGGAAGAGAAGCGCGTCGCGACCGTTCCCGACGTGGTTGAGAAGCTGATCAGGCTGGGATTCTCGGTGGCGGTGCAGAGCGGGGCGGGCGACGCGGCCAACTTCGACGACGACGCCTACCGCGCGGCCGGCGCGCAGGTGCTACCGACGGCGGCGGACCTCTGGGCCAGCAGCGACATCGTGTTCAAGGTGCGTCCCCCGTCCGCGGTGGAGGTGGCTCTGATGCGCGAAGGCGGCACCCTGATTGGTTTTGTCTGGCCCGCGCAAAACCCCGAACTCATGCATCGGCTGGCGGACAGGAAGGCCACCGTGCTTGCCATCGATGCCCTGCCGCGCCAACTGTCGCGCGCGCAGAAGATGGATGCCCTGACCTCGCAGGCCGGCGTCGCCGGCTACCGCGCGGTGATCGAGGCCGCCAATGCGTTCGGCCGCTTCTTCAACGGCCAGATCACCGCCGCCGGCAAGATTCCACCTGCCAAGGTCTTCATCGCCGGGGCCGGTGTCGCGGGCCTGGCCGCGATAGGCACGGCCGCCGGCTTGGGCGCCATCGTGCGCGCCAACGACACGCGCGCCGAGGTGGCCGACCAAGTCGTCTCGCTGGGTGGCGAATTCGTCAAGGTCGACTACGAGGAAGAGGGCTCGGGCGGTGGCGGCTACGCCAAGGTGATGAGCGAGGGCTTTCTGCAGGCGCAGCGCGAGATGTACGCCAAGCAGGCGAAAGAGTGCGACATCATCATCACCACCGCGTTGATTCCGGGCAAGCCGGCACCGCGGCTGATCACCGCCGAAATGGTGCGCAGCATGAAGCCGGGCAGCGTGATCGTCGACATGGCGGGCGAGCAAGGCGGCAATTGCGAGCTGACCGAACCAGGCAAATCCGTGGTCAAGCACGGCGTGACCATCGTGGGCTACACCGACCTAGCGAGTCGCTTGGCCAAGCAGTCGTCGACGCTGTACTCGACCAACCTGCTGCGCGTGACCGAGGAGCTGTGCAAGACAAAGGACGGCGTTGTCAACGTCAACATGGAAGACGATGCCATCCGCGGCCTGACGGTCATTAACGACGGCGCCGTCACTTGGCCGGCACCCCCAATCAAGATGCCGGCCGCGCCGCAGGCCAAGGCCGCGGCAGCGTCGGTTGCCGTTGCCAAGAAGGGGCACGGCCACGGCACCAGCGAGCCCATGTCCGCCAAATCGCTGGCCATCACCTTTGGCGTCGGCGCGATCGTCTTCCTGCTCGTCGGGCTGTTCGCACCGGCCAGCTTCCTCGCGCACTTCACTGTGTTCGTGCTGGCCTGCTTCATCGGCTACATGGTGATCTGGAACGTGACGCCGGCACTGCACACGCCGCTGATGAGCGTGACCAATGCCATCTCGTCGATCATCGCCATCGGCGCGCTGATCCAGATCGCGCCGCCGCTCGTTGCCGGTGCCGACGCCGCCAACCGGCCGGCGCTGCTGATCCTGGGCCTAGCCGTGTTCGCGCTGGCGCTCACGGCCGTCAACATGTTCGGCGGCTTCGCGGTAACGCGTCGCATGCTGGCGATGTTCCGCAAGTAACAAGGAGCCGGACATGACCGCAAGCCTCTCCACCGTCTCTTACATCGGCGCGACCATCCTCTTCATCCTCAGCCTCGGCGGGCTGGCGAATCCCGAGACCGCACGTCGCGGCAACGTCTTCGGCATGGTCGGCATGAGCCTGGCCGTAGTGGCAACGGTTCTCGGCCCGAACGTCACGCCGGCCGGCTACGCGTGGATCGTCGGTGCGCTCGTCATTGGCGGGGCCATCGGCCTCATCGCCGCCAAGAAGGTGCAGATGACGCAGATGCCCGAGCTGGTGGCGTTGATGCACAGCTTGGTGGGCCTTGCCGCATGCCTGGTCGGGTTCGCCAGCTACGTGGACGCCTCGACGGTGTTTCTGACAGAGGCCGAGAAGACCATCCACGAGCTGGAGATCTACATCGGCATCCTGATCGGCGCCATCACGTTCTCCGGCTCGTTGATCGCGTTCGGCAAGCTGTCGGCCAGGATCGGAGGCAAGCCGCTGCTGCTGCCGGGCCGGCACTGGATGAACCTGCTGGGCTTGCTAGTCGTGATCTGGTTCGCACGGGTGTTCTTGCATGCCGACAACATCTCGGCCGGCATGATGGCGTTGCTTGTGATGACTTTGATCGCGCTGCTGTTCGGCGTGCACATGGTGATGGCCATTGGCGGGGCCGACATGCCGGTCGTGGTTTCCATGCTCAACAGCTATTCGGGCTGGGCGGCGGCGGCCACGGGCTTCATGCTGAGTAACGACCTTCTGATTGTCGTGGGCGCGCTGGTGGGCTCGTCGGGCGCAATCCTGTCGTACATCATGTGCCGCGCCATGAACCGCAACTTCATCAGCGTGATCGCGGGCGGCTTCGGTTCGGCCGCCGGCAAGCCTGCCGCGGCGGGCGGCACGCAGCCGGCCGGCGAGGTGGTGGCGATCAGCGCAACGGAAACCGCAGAGTTGCTGCGCGAGGCTAGGAGCGTTGTCATCGTGCCCGGCTACGGCATGGCGGTGGCGCAAGCCCAGCATATGGTGTGTGAGATCACCAAGATCCTGCGCGCTAAAGGCGTGAACGTACGCTTCGGCATCCATCCGGTGGCCGGCCGCATGCCAGGCCACATGAACGTACTGCTGGCGGAGGCCAAAGTTCCCTACGACATCGTGCTGGAGATGGACGAGGTGAACGAAGATTTCCCGGCCACCGACGTGTCGATGGTCATCGGTGCCAACGACATCGTGAATCCGGCCGCGCAGGAAGACCCGGGTAGCCCGATTGCCGGCATGCCGGTATTGGAGGTTTGGAAGGCCAAGACCTCCATCGTCATGAAGCGAAGCATGGCGTCCGGCTACGCCGGCGTGGACAACCCGCTGTTCTACAAGGACAACAACCGGATGCTGTTCGGCGATGCCAAGAAAATGCTCGAAGGAGTGCTGGCGGCGCTGAACGCGTGAGGCACGGTCTATTGCCATGAGGTCAATTCGCGAGGTAGTAGCAAGTTCAGCTACATCCCTACATATAGAAGAACCGTTTTGGAACTCCGATGAAACAAGAAAACACTGTCATCACCGAAGAGGAAGCCCATCCCAACGCAGTGGCGCTGTTGAAGGACTACCGGCTCATCTACACCGGTGCCAAGTTCACCCAGGATGAGCTTGTGGCATTGGTCGAACGAGAACAGCCGGTTGCCGTTCTTTCCCGCCATGGAACGATCGATGAGCAGGTGCAGACGGTATCCAAGAAACTCGGGGTGATCGGCCGGCATGGCGTGGGGATGGACTCGATCAACAAGGTGGCGGCGAAGCGGCTTGGCATTAGGGCCATCGCGGCGACCGGCTCGAACAGCGAGGCCGTGGCGGAATTGGCGCTCGGATTGATTCTGCCGTGCGCTCGTCGGATGACGCGGTTGGACAAGCGCATGCATGGGGGCCATGGGACAAACAGACCTACATGGGCTTCGAACTTTCCGGCGCGACGCTTGGAGTGGTCGGATGCGGCTCTATCGGCGGCAGGGTGGTCACAACTAATGATGAAACCATGACCTTAAAGCAACTTGAAGCCTTTTATTGGGCCGCAAAGTTGGGCAGGATGAGCATAGCGGCGCCTCGTCTGCATGTCACTTACGCCACCCTCGCCAGGCGCATTGCGGACCTTGAGGAGTCGGTGGGTGCTCAACTCTTCGACCGCTCGAGTAAGCCGGCAGATCTAACGTCTACGGGCCGTAGGCTCTTTCCGCTGGCTGGGAAGATACTTGACCTGAAAGAGCAGATCTCGAACGAAGTTGTGACCGTTCCGGCCGCGCCGAAGTACGTCGAGCTGAGATAACCGTTGTCCACACGGGGAGCGGCGCACTCGCCCGACGACCGATTTTGTGAGCCTTTAGGTTTCCGAGACCGCAGCATATGGCGGATGCAAACCGCTGTCTGTGACATCTGGGCAATGAGGGCCTGGGTGCCTGGGTGTAGTAAGCAGCAGGCGCAAGACCGGCCCGGCTCGAGTGAATTCGGCATTGGACGCATGCGCACGAAGCCGGTAGCCTGGCCCGCACTCTGCACGAGCGCCCGATTGGGCGTCGAGTTGCCGCCCATGAAGCGCGAAACGCGTGCCAAGCCCACCCTGCGGACGACCGCAAACTCGGCCAACGCACCATTCTCCAGAACGTAAAGCAGAGAGACGATCGCCGTCGTTGGAAAGTAAACACGGGTCTTCCGCACTTTGTGTCCTTTGTGTGACGCAGCTGCCGCGAGAGCACGTCATGCGGGGCCAAGCCCCGTCGCAGAAGGGGATCGCCAGTTCGGAAAGGAAATGTGATACCGCTGCGCCAATCGTTCCGAAGGTCGCCGCGTCGTCTTCGCGGGCGATCGGATTTTTCAGCCGATGGTCGCGCGCGCCTTTTGCTCGAGCGTCCTGCATTCCGTCGGCGGCGCGTAGCCGAGAGTGAAATTTCAACTGCGGCGGTGCTTGCAGCGGAAAGGCGCGTCCAGCAACCGTGCATCGACTTTGTATGCCGAGCGGCGACCGCATTTTCGACAGACATCGCGCCGGGCGTCACCGTGGATCGGACAACGCACATCTCGCTCGAGCTGGAATAATCGGTTGTGATAGGCAGCGCTGATGCATCTCGGACAAAACCGGAGTAAAGGGCTTGTGTCGTTTCGTGCCGCGATGCATGCCTTCGCGCACGTTGCGCGGGGGGAGGCCTAGCAGCCGCGCAACCCCTGCGATGTCGACGTCGGCAGGCACGGTACCCTCAGAGGGATCGATCGCACGGCCACACCCAGGAGCGCTGAAACAGTATTCCAGTCGCTGGAACAGCGGGTGTTCATCGAGCGTAGTGTCAGCAGTGTCACAACGCCGGCCCCTTCATTGCGTCATTGCAGTACTGCACGTCAAGCGACGATGCTGCTCAGCGCATTGCTGACCGCCCGCCGCGATTGGATGTAGCCACAACTGCGCACGGCCCGATCCCACATGGCGCGATCGGGCTGGTAGCCGGGCGCAAATGGCGAGAGAATTGGATGGCCCACTGCGGGTTGCGTAGAGCGGCGCGTCGCAGGACAGTTCCTGGGTGCAAGGTGGCGTAGCTGAGTCAGGTGCCTCTCTCAGACTCGCGCGCGCGGCCGCGGCGTAGGAGCTCGAACACGGCGCCACGTACGACGGGCGGATCGCCCATCGCGAATGCCTGCTCAAGACCAGAGAGGGACACGGGTTCGTGAACGTAGTGGTGTGGCTTGCGTGGAAACGATCGGCGGCAACATCCGCTGCCAGTTGACGATCCACATCGCGGCCGCAGCAAGCTCAGCAACTGCGACACGTCTCAGCGGGATGTCTCTCACGGTGGGGAACAGGATTTCATCCTCGTCGTCAGTGACCAGCAGCAACTGTTCGCATCGTTACGCCGAACCCAGAAATCGACGGGACTAGATTTTGGTGCGGGAGTCAAGCGAAGAAGACGTTCACAAAAGCACAGCACCGTCAGATCGCCCTCCAGGCGTTTCCACTGATCGAAGGTCGCACGATCGAATAGGCGAACCCGCCTGCCCAGCTTGGGCCTGATGCCCTCGAGCAGCCGGACACCGCGTGGCCGTGGTACGGGTGTCGAGAAGCGTGGTGCAAACTCCTCATGGTTCAACACCTTACGCAGCCCCCGAGGAACTGGATTCGCGAAGTATCGAATTTGCTTTGCGCGGCTAGCACGTACAAGATTTACTTTTGTTTCTGGTGAGGGTAAATCTGTGAATACGCGAGGCGCCACAGGTAGACGGCGCACTCAGTCGGTACTAGATTTACTTTCTTCTACGGGTAAGGCCTCGATCATCCGAACGCTTGCGGACCTGATAAATGCTCGGGCCGCGTGGCCATAACGGTAGCGCGTCACAACCGCATGGGTATGACAGCGAGTGACGACGTCGCGTTTGCAACAAGCCGGGAACGCTCCGCGTCAAAGAGTCGTGCGTCTGCAAAGGCAATTTGCCGTCCGATTCTGTCGACTCGCGCCACGGCGATGAAATTCCCCTGCTGGCCGGCGCTCTGCATGTTCACCGTCAAGCTGATGGTGGCACATGTATAGCCGGGCTTTAGCTGCGCGAGTACCGCCATGGCCATGGCAAGGTCCAGCATGTTTGCCAATGTGCCGCCGCCCACCACGCCGTTGCCCTGCGTGGCACTTTGCGGCGCGGTGAATCTGATCACGAGTCCGGCGCCCTCGCTTTCTAAAAGCAGGGCAGACAAGCCGGCCAGTGCGGGATTGACGTCCAAGGGAACGTTTCGGCCTCCGGAGACCATCGCGTTTGCGATGTAGGCCCGCGTGGGGTTGTCTGCTGCCAGCAGGGTTTCCGACATCTCGTTCGACTCCCGGTCAGCCCAACAGGGATTTGCGCGCGTTGTCGGGCGAGGCGACTTGGTAGCCGAGGTCCTCGATGATCCTCGAAGCCTTGGCCACCAACTCAGCGTTGTCGCGCGCAAGCTTGCTTGGCGAGACATACAGATTGTCTTCGAGGCCGACCCGCACGTGCCCTCCCAGGATCGCAGCCATCGCGACCATCCGAAACTGCTCCGGACCGACGCCAAATGCGCTCCAATGAGCGCCTAGCGGCAGCAGTCGCTGCATTTCGGCCAAGACCGTTGGCGTAGCCGGTGCGCCCCAAGGCACTGCCATGCACAACTGGAAGTAGGCGCTGTTCGGGATGACGCCCGTTTCAATCAAGTGAGTGGCCAGGCGAGCATGGCCGAAGTCGAAGACCTCCAGTTCCATGGTGACGCCGCATGCCTGAATCTGCGCGGCCATTTCGCGCAGATGGTTCGCGGGGTTGACGAAAACTGCGTCGCCAAAGCTCATGGTGGCAACGTCCAAGCTGCAAATATCCGGCTTGAGTCGGACGACGTGCGCCACCCGTTCGCTTGGCGTCATGAGTTCGGCGTTGGGAATCGACTCCACTCGAAACGGCGCATCAATGGGCACTGTCAGCATCGTGCCGGGACCCGTGGTGAGGTTGATGAGCACGTCGCAGCGGGAGGCGCGAATGCGCTGCACCACTTCTTCGTAGTAGGCGTACTTGGTTGAAGACTTGCCGGTCTCGGGGTCTCTCACGTGGATATGGACGACCGAGGCGCCGGCGTGCGCGGCATCAATGGCCTGATCGGCTATTTCCTGAGGCGATGCTGGAACGGCGGGATTCTTCGCCCGGGTGTCTGCGGCGCCAGTAAGGGCGCAGGAGATGATGACGGGAAGGCGCTTGCTCATGTGATGACTGCCAGGTTGGAGAAGAGGGGATGGCTCGAGCAGCACAGCTGGACTACATCTTGCCGTCACGTTACGAGACGAGTCGTATCGATGAAACTATAAGAGTTTGCCGCAACCGCGTCAACCGCCAAATCCTATCGCCCTTCAGTTGGATTGCTAGGGGTAAACACCAAAGGGCTTTGAGTAATACGAAACGTACAGTATCGTAAGTGTCCACCAATAGGAGTCCCAGTGAAACTTGGAAGATTTGTGATGCAGGGTCTGGACGGCCCGGTTCAACGCATATGTCTGGTGCAGCCCGAGAAATCTCGTGTCATTGACCTGCGTGCCGCGGAGGTACTGAGGCAGCAGTCGCGCGGTGCGTCCCGCGAGGCTGCTCTGCGCTACGCCTCCGTCGTATTCCCTCAAAGCATGTCTTCAGCCATCGCTCTTGGCGAGGAGTTTCTCGCGACGGCCCACGAAGCGGCACACCGGTGCGGGGACGATGCCTCCAAGCCGTTTGAAGGCTTGCAATGGGCCGCGGCTTGCGATCCGTCCGTGGTGCGCGACGGTCTCACATTCACGAAGCACATTCGGCAGTTTCATGAACGCATGAAGCTCACGCCCGCGCCGGCGTTGCTGCAGGTGCCCGGCTACTTCAAGGGATCCCCCTGGACGGTGATTGGGCATGAAGCGGAAGTGCCGTGGCCGGCCCGTGCCGAGAAGATGGACTACGAGCTGGAGATCGGATGGGTCATGGGCCGCACCGCCCACAACATCACACCAGATACCGCACGCTCGCATCTGTTCGGCGTCACCATCTTCAATGACTTCTCAGCTCGCGATTTGCAGGCCAACGAGTTTGCAATCGGCATGGGCCCGACCAAGAGCAAGGACTTTGCCTATGGCATTGGGCCGTGGATCACGACGATCGACGAGTTCCCCGACCTTGAGCGCATCCGCATGGCGGTTCGAGTGAACGGCGAGACATGGGGCGAGGGCGACACTTCGGAGATGCTCTGGAGTGTCGAAGAGCTCGTCGCCTACGTTTCGCTGGGGGACCAAGTTCAGCCGGGCGACGTGATCGGTTCCGGGACGATGGGGAACGGCTCGGCGCTCGAGCTCGGCCGCAGCCTCAAGCCCGGCGATGTCGTGGAGCTTGAGGTGGCGGGCGTCGGCGTGCTGCGCAACCGCATGGGTCCGCGCGAGCAGGGCACATGGTGGCCGACGCCGCGCACGGCATTCATGTGAGTAGGCCGTGATGACATTCACCCTCGGGACCTTCTCGAACGATGGTAGCGAGCGATTCGCCGCCATGTGCATCGACCAACGCGTTCTGCCTTTGCATGCGTTGCATGCTGAGGCGCTGGTTTGCGGAGCCGTATGGCCCGAAAAGGCCTCTGTGCTGGACCTGCTCCAGGACTGGTCGCGGAACTTGGAAGCGCTGCGCGCGCTGCGGGAGCTTGTTCCCGCTTGGCACGCTTGCGAGTTGTCCATGTCCGACCTGCGCGTTCATCCCCCCGTGGATTTGCCGCGGCAGGTGCTTTGCACCGGTGCCAACTACCGCAAGCATGTGGTCGACCTCACGCTGGACATGGGCGTGGGGCCGCAAGGGCTCGAGGGTCCCGCGCTGCGCAAGTGGGCTGAAGACATGATGGATGAGCGGGCGGCTCACGGAGAGCCCTATGTCTTCCCTAAGTTGCCTTCGGCCATCACGGGAGCCTTCGATCCCGTAGTGCTCCCCGCAACGACCCTCAAGCCCGATTGGGAACTGGAGCTCGCCGTCATCATCGGACGCCCGGCGCGCAACGTGAGTCGCGAGTGCGCGCTGGACTACGTGGCCGGCTATGCGATCGTGAACGATGTATCGGCGCGCGACCTGATCGCGCGCACGGACTACAAGATGCTCGGGACGGACTGGCTCAGATCCAAGTCGGCCCCGACCTTCATGCCGTTTGGGCCCGTCCTCGTACCCGCATGCTTCGTGCCGAATGCGCAGGACCTGCGCCTCACGCTGAAGCTGAACGGCCAGACCATGCAGGACGAATCCACTGCCGACATGCTGTTCGATGTGGCGCAGCAGCTTGAGTACATCACCGCGCACGTACAACTCTGGCCTGGCGATCTCATCGCAACCGGCTCGCCTGCGGGGAACGGCACCCACTACAACCGATTCCTGCGCGATGGCGACGTGATGGAGTCGTCTATCGAAGGTCTTGGCCGCCAGCGCAATGCGTGCTTTGGACCCCTGACGCCAAAGTCGGTTTGATTGCTCAGTTCGAGCAAGACCAGGCAATTCGACATACCGCCACCAAAAAGGATTCTGGGCGTGAATACTGAAGCATTGATCGAGACACAGCAAGGCGCAAAGGCTTCCGCGCACGTGCGGCCGGTACGTCGTATCGTCACCGGGGAGAACCAGCAGGGGAGATCCATCTTCGTGTCGGATGGACCGGCGCCGAACCACACGACGGACCCAAAAACGCCGCTCGCCCACGTGCTGTGGGTGACCGGCGAAGCCTGCGCGCCGGGCCCCGATCCGGCCCCCGCCGGAGAAGCGTTCGGGTTCCACTCCAAGGGAGGTTCTCTCCTGCGCGTGGTCGACTTCCCGCCCGATGAGGCTTACGAGCCGGAGAAATTGGCGCAGTTCCTCGACGAGCACGGTGTGCGGGACAAGGGTGACGCCCGCCATTTCTGGTTCCACAAGACGCAGTCCCTTGACTATGCAATTGTCCTGGAGGGCGAGATCCATGCGCTCATGGACGAAGGCGAGACCCTGATGCGCGCCGGCGACATCCTGATACAGCGAGCGACGAACCACAGTTGGGCCAACCGATCAGGTAAGCCCTGTCGCATGGCTTTCGTTTTGCTCGACCTGGAGGGCGGAACCGAAGACAGGTGAAATGAAAGCACAACGATTCCGCCCGGCCATCGCTGCGGTGCTGCTGGATTTGGCCAGCATTGCTGCGACTGCACAGACCCGCGCGTGCTATCCCTGAAGCGCGGTCGGCTCGCCAACGCGGTCGTCGTCGCGGACAGAATCTATTTGGTGGATGCGGGGAACGGCGTGGGACGCCAGCTGCTGGCGTCTGGCCTAGATGTAAGGAAGGTGGACAACATCTTCATCACGCACAACCACGATTTTCACAACGCCGACTGGGGAGCGTTGGTGGTTGTCTTCAGTGGCGACAGCGGCAAGTGCCCTGCCATGGAGCAGTTCGCACGCGAAGCAGACACCCTGTTCCATGCAGTCGTGGACTTGCCGTCCATCCAGCAGATGTTGCTGCGTGAGCTTCTGCCGGGCCTCGCACAGAGGGCCTCTGCCAGCACATGGTCGAGGACCACACCACCGCGGAAGACGTTGGCCGGTTGGCTGAGAACGCAGGCGTGAAGGAGGTGGTACTGACCCACCTGATTCCCGGGCGTGGCGAGCCCGATTCGCTCTTCATCGACGGGGTGCGAAAGCACTTCCGTGGCCCTTTGAGGGTAGCCCGCGACTTGATGGCGTTTTAGGGCATTCTTTGACATCGCACGCAGGTGAGACGCGCCGCTGTGATTGGGACTTCGCAGCGAAAGCAGCGCCCCGGATAATGAGGCCTACGAAATAGTGACCGGAATTTCCTTGCCTACCAAAACTACTTCCAAAGTGACCGCGGCCAAGGCCGGTGGACGCGCCTCCGCGGCCAAGCTGGCCGCTGCTGCGCCCCGCCCGCGCTCGCCCGGACGCGCTCGCAGCGATGCGTCGCGCACTGCCATCCTCGAGGCCACGCTGAAGCTATTGGAGACCACGCCCGTGCAGCAGATCTCGATCGAGTCGATCGCGCGGGAGGCGGGGGTGGGCAAAGCCACCATCTACAGGTGGTGGAGTTCGAAGGCGGCGGTGGTCATCGAGGCGTTCCTGCACACCCATTTGAGCCACACGCTCATGCCCAAGGTCGCAAGTCCGCGGGAGGCTCTCATGCGCCATATCCACCTGCTCATCGATGAATACAGCGGTTGGTCGGGGCGCATCGTTTCGCAGATCATGGCCGAGGGGCAAAGCGACCCGGATGTCCTGCGGGAGTTCCGTGAGCGCTTTTGGTACGGCCGGCGAGCGGTTGTTCGTGAGGTGCTTGAAGAAGCGCGCCGTCGAGGCGAAATCCGCGACGACCTTGACTCGGAGTCGCAGATGGACCTGCTCTATGCGCCTATCTATTTTCGGTTGCTCATGCGGCACATGCCATTGGACAAAAAGTTTGCGGACGAGCACTGCGCCGCAATCATGCTCATGCTAGCGCCCCCCCAGAATGATGCTGGGGTAGCGCCAGCCAGAAAGCGCAAGCTGGCCTGAGCCGCCTCGCGCGGCACTCGTGCCCACATGCCATTCGAGGCGTCCGAGATGATCGTCGCGCTGAAGAATCCGCACGCGCGCCTTGGGAAATCATTCCGCGCTGATGTTCTTGGTACGGATCACTTCGGCCCATCGCTGTTGTTCCATCGCCCACAGGTTGCGCAGGTCTGCGGGGCTGGTGGGCGAGGGCTCGGCGCCGCTCTTGGCGAAGAAGTCCCGCATGTCCGGTTGGTCTCGCACTCTCCCAATCGCCGCGTGTAGGTGGGCGACGATGGCGGGCGGCATTCCGACCGGACCAGCGAGGCCCGCCCAGAAATCGGCGGGCGCATCGAGCACGCGTTCTTCGATAAGCGTTGGCACGGCCGGGAGCAAAGGAGGCCTCTGGGCCGATAGGACGGCCAGCGGTTCACCTTGCCGGCTTCGATCCAGGCCATCGAGGTCGTCAGGTCCCCGACTGCCAATTGCACTTCGTCGTAGACCAGCGCCTGCAGCATGGGGGCACCCCCCTTTAGGCTATACGGGTGATCTGAGTGCCGGTGCGATCCTTGATCAATTCCGTCACGAGATGGGGCGCGCTTCTTATGCCCGGCGTGCCGTAGTTCAACTTGTCCGGGTGATGCTTGGCATACGCCACGAACTCCTTGAAGCTGCCCACGGGAACACGTTGGCTCGCGAGCAGGACGACTGCCATGCGCATGAAGCCGCCGATCGCGGTGAAGTCCTTGACGCAGTCGTACGGCGGCTGGGGCGAGAGGAACGGGCCGGTGATCTGTGTCGAGAGCGTCGACATGACGAGTGAGTTGCCATCTGCCGGCGCTTGCAGGGCCGGTGCCGTTCCCAGCGTTCCGGCTGCGCCAGGTCGGTTCTCCACGACGAACGGCTGACCGAGTTCGCGGGCGAGGCCGTTGGCAAGCGCGGGCCGCGAAGTCCGTCGGGCCGCCGGGCGGGATCGGGGCGATCAGGCGTATCGGGTGCGCCGGATACGTGCCCTCTCCTCGTGCCTGCGCGTGGCCTGCCGTTGCAGCCATGCGGGCTGCGGCCAGCAGAACCGAACGCCGGGAGTGAAGAGTGCTCCGTTGCGATGCGATTTGGGAGCCTGGTTGGCTGCGCCAGGGGGCCTAGTCGTCATTGAATCGGTCTCCCGTCTGGCGATTGAGCCCGCGAAGGGAATTGTCCACCAGCTTCTCGTAGGTCGTGGCAGCACCAGGCAGACCGGCTCGGCGGCGCTGCTCGATGAGCAGTTCGATACCGGCCCGGTCCGGAACAAGAGAGGCCGGCGTAGCACCCAGCATGGCGTTCACCGCTGCAGCGGAGAAGCCTGCCATCCCCAGTGTTTGTCGCGCAGAGTCAGGTACATTCTCCATGCTCTGACGAGCGCTTTCGAGGCTATGGAGCCATGCGGAGAGTGCGGGGCGCAACCGCTCCATGTCCGCAGCGCTTACCACGAGCCCCTGTCCCGGAAAGGCGGGGTAGCGTTCCTGCACTGTTGCAATACGGTTGAGACCAGCCTCGATGGCCATTGCATCAAACGGAGGGCCTAGCAGTGTGGCGTCGCCACGTCCGGAGACGATGGCGTCGTGTCTTTCCTTTACTCCACCCACGCACTCCAGCGCATACGCTTCGGGGCCAATGTCCGCTTCGGCCAGCATGGCGCGCAAGGCCACGATGAATCCATTGCGCGGCGCATCGACCAAGATGGTGGCCGCACGCAGATCCTCGAGCGAAGTGCGGCCTCTTTGACCGACGAGGGTCAAGGGTGTCGTGCGTTCGAGTTGCGCAACAACGCGAAAGTCCTGTGGCCCATCACGCAGGTTCCACTCCATCACGTTGTCCATGGCGGTGACCACGGCGTCCGCCTGGCTGGATACCAGCCCCTCGAATTGCTCATCGGACGATGCGTTGCGCCTCGAACTGACGGTGACGCCAGCGGCCCCTGTCAAGGTCTGGGCCACGAGCGCCACCGGCGGAGGGACGAACCAAAGAAGCCGCAGTGTTTTCGACATAGGAAGGACTCTTTCCCGTCTTCAAATCAACTCGAGCTTGATGCCTGAGCGCTTCACCACCGGAACCCACTTTTCTCGCTCAGAGCGGATGTAGGCAGAGAACTCTGCCGGCGTGCTCCCGACAGGTTCGCCACCGTAGTCGTGATACCTCTGGATTACCTCCGGCTTGTGTGCCAAGGTGGCGCATGCAGCAGCCACCTTTTCCAGTATGGGCTTGGGGGTGCCTGCGGGCGCCAGAAGGCCGAACCAAGTCGATGCGTTGAATTCCCTGATACCCAATTCCTCAAACGTCGGCACGTTCGGAAGCAGCGGATGCCGCCCCTTGCCCGTGACGGCCAACGCCTTCAGCCTACCCGCCCGGATATTGCTCATCGAGGCTGGAAGGGCATCGAACATTACTTGCGTCTCGCCTCCCAGCAGCGCCGTGTACGGACTGGTCGTGTTGTAGGGGACGAACTGATAGCTGGTTCCCGTGATCGCTCCAAACCACTCGCCAAGCAGGTGCTGGAATGTGCCGATGCCGACCGTACCAGCTGGGATGGTTCCGGGCCTGGCCTTGGCCAACTTCACGAGTTCGGTCGCCGTGTTGGCAGGCAGACCCGGATGGGCAACGATCACACTGCGCAGTGCGGTGAGCTGGCTGATGGCTTCGAAATCGTTGGGGTTGTACGGGAGCTTCGTGTACAGCTCGGCCATGTAGCACAGCGAACTCGGGATGCCGACGAGCAGGGTGTAGCCATCAGGGGATGACTTCGCGACCAGCGAGGTGCCGATGGTCGTGGCTCCGCCAGGTCGGTTGTCGACGAGCACAGTCTGTCCCAGCAACGATGTCAGCCCCGCGGCCCAGAAGCGCGAATCGGCGTCCAGGCCTGACCCCGGTGGGTTCGCTACCACGATGCGCACCGGCTTGTTGGGGTAATCCTGCGCCGACGCTTTGCCGGCAAGCGTTGTCATCAGCATCGCTGCGCTGGTGCCCAGCACCTGTCGTCTTGAGATCATCATGGCTTTTCTCCGTAGGTTGGGCGTCTCGATTGACCTATGCCCGGTAGATGTGTTGATTATTGCAAGACGATGCGTATTGCAAATATCGGGAAACCACCTACGCATGTCACGCGGCACTGAATTCTTCTAAAGCCCGAATGAAAGCAAGCTTTCCGAGCGGCGACAGCACGAGGTCACCCCCAAGGGTTTTTACCTAATTAATATCAAAACGATGCGTCTAGTATCGATGCGGTTGCGGCCAGCTTTGGCTGCCATGCCTTCCAACTCTCGAAAGGAAACAAGGATGAACATCCTCGGACCTGACTGTCTGGTCTTTGGCGTTGATGACGTCTCGGCCTGCGTTCAATTCTTCACCGACTACGGGCTGACGCCGATCGGCGTCAGCGAATCCGGTGGCCGCTTCGAGGCCGTCGATGGCACTTCCATCGTCATCGCGCGCCGAGACGATCCCTCGTTGCCCGCACCAATGGAAACTGGAACCATGCTGCGCAAGACCATCTACGGTGTCGCGGATCGCGCGACGCTGGACGCTATTTCCGATGAGCTTGGCCGCGACCGCGACGTCAAGCGCTTGGCCGACGGCTCTATCGAAGCCTGCGACGACATGGGTTTCGTCCTCGGGTTCCAGATCACGGTGCGGCGCAAGCTCAACGCGCCCGGCGAAGCGTCGAACTCGCCTGGCAGCAAGCCGGCTCGTGGCCCCAATGTCCTGGGTGCGAACGCGGATGCGGAGCACCGTCCCCTGACTCTCTCGCACGTCGTGTATTTCGTGCCTGACCAAGCCAAGGCCGCCAGGTTCTACGTGGACCGGTTGCGCTTTCGCTGCACCGACCGCTTCACCGATGCGGGCAGCTTTCTGCAGCCCGCGGGAACGCTGGACCATCACACGCTCTTTCTGATCCAGACACCGCCCTTCATGAAGGGAGTAGAGCACTTCACGTTCCACCTCTCGGGTCCGACCGCAATGCTTCAATGCGGATCCCGCTTCGTCGCCAAGGGCTACCAGAGCTACTGGGGTCCCGGGCGTCACAAGTTCGGGTCCAACTGGTTCTGGTACTTCAACAGCCCCGTGGGCTGCCATGTGGAGTACGACGCGGACATGGACCTGCACGATGACACCTGGGTTGCTCGCGAAGCACCCATGCAGGTGGATGAATCACAGATCTTCCTTTTCCAGCACCGCGAGAAGTGGGCGCCTGGTGGGGCGCCACCGCCCGGCGAGGCGCATTAAGAACTGGCCATGCGAACGTACCTGTGCAGGCTCGACGAACTCGCCGACGGGGCGTCGCGTGGCTTTGATGCCGCAGGCATGTCGCGGACTCCGATGTTCGTAGTCCGGCGCGGCAATCAGGTGCATGGATGGCTGGATAGCTGCCCGCATGTCAATGGCGCGCCGCTGGCCTGGCGCAAGGATGCATACCTGAGCGCCGACGGTAGTTCGATCGTCTGCTACGGGCACGGCGCCATGTTCGACATCGAGAGTGGCGTCTGTTTCAAGGGCCCGTGTTTGGGGCGAGCGCTGACGCCCGTGGCGGTGGAGCGCGACGAAGAAGGTGCGCTGTGGACCAACTCAGCGCTCCCTGCCGAGAGACAACCTGTTTATTAGGGTTTGAAATATGAATGCGACAGACAACCTGCGCGCGCGAATCGCGCTGATGGCCGCGCATTGCGCGGGAATGGTGGACATTGTCGCGCTGCCGGTGTGGGTGGGCACGCTCATCGCACGCTACGGCTTTGACCCCCAACAGGCAGGCGCTCTTGCGACCATGTTCCTGGCCGGTGGGGTCGTAGCGAGCCTGATCTTGGCGCCGCGCTTCAATCGCTTGCGCGGCCGCTGGATAGTCCCTGTCGCCTACGCCATATCGGGCGCTGCATTCCTGGCATGCACCCGCACCAGCCAGTTTGAAACGCTCGCATTGCTGCATACGCTGGGGGGTCTGGCCACCGGCACAGGGTTGAGCATCACGCATGGCACCGTCGCACTCACGCGCAATCCGCATCGGATGTTCGGCCTCATGCAGGTGGCGGTGGGGGTGTTCGGCGTTGCCTACATGGCCGCCGCGCCCCAGATCATCGCAGCGCTCGGAGGGGCGGGACTTTTCGCCATCTTCGGGGGCGTCATGCTCGTTGCATGCGTCATCACGTCGGTGGAGCCACACCGCGATGCACGATGCACGACCGGCTGCGCTGCCCAATGCTGCATGGTGCGCCATGGCCGGCATCGGCCTGATGAACGTGGTGCAGGCCATGGTGTTCAGTTTTCTTGAGCGCATGGGCGCCGATCGCGGATTCTCGCCGTTCAACTTGCAGCTCGTGCTCATCGCCGTCGGGATCGTGAACCTGGCGCCGGGGGCAGTGGCTGCGTTGTTGCAGCAAAAGCTGAATGCCCGAAGTGTCGTGCTTGGCGGCGCTGTGTCGCAGGCCGCTCTGGCGGTGGGGCTGGTATCGAGTACGACATTTCCCGTTTATGCGGCGGCGGGTGCCTTCTTCGTGTCCGCGGTCATCTTCACCCACATCTTCACCTTCGGCGTGCTCGCCAAATTGGATCCGTCGGGGCGGGCCGTTTCCGCGACGCCCGCAATGCTGATGATCGGTTCCGCCATAGGCCCGGTTCTTGGCGGCACTTTTGTCAAGTTCTTTGGCTACGGCGCCATCGGCTGGGCAGCCGTGGCCATTGATGCCATAGCGTTCTGCTTCTACCTGTCAATGCGAGAAAGCAGCGCACAGCTCGCAGCGCCAGCGGCGCCGGTCCTTGCATCAACCCATCACTGAAACAGGAGACTCCTTCATGAAAAAAGCCAAGCGGGTGCTTGTTGTCGGAAGCGGCATCGGCGGCGCGACTGCGGCCTACACGCTGGCCCGGGCGGGCGTGGAAACGCATTGCATCGACATCCAGCCGACGAGGTCAACGGTCGGATCGGGAATTTGCCTCCTTCACAACACGATGCGCGCACTCTCGGAGATCGGCCTGGCCGAGCCTTGCCTTGAAAGTGGCCTGAAGTTCGAAGTGTTCAAGCAACACGATGCCGCCGGCAACTTGCTCATGTCGAACCCGACCCCTCCTGGCATCGGCATCCGCCGTCCGGAACTTGCCCGGATCCTCGAGACCGCAGCCAGCGACGCGGGAGCAACGATGGAGCGCGGTCTCACGGCCGACACGGTCGACGATCGCGGGGACCGGGTGGAAGTCAAGCTTTCCGATGGACGAGAGGCAGCTTACGACTTGGTGGTTGCGGCGGACGGTGCGTACTCCAAGCTGCGCGAGCGATTTTTTGGGTCTGGGCATCGCGTGTGGTTCGCTGGTCAGAGTGCCTGGCGTTTCAATGCCCCGCGGCCGCCCGAGGTGGATGGCTTCTGCCTTTACCGTTCGCCAGACGGCAAGCGTACTGTGGGCGCGCTGCCGACTTCCAAGGAAGCGTGCTATCTCTTCTTCCTCGAGAACAGCGCCCAGCACATGCATTGGCCAGACGACCAATTGGACGTTCTCGTACGCGAACGGCTGGCCGAATTTACAGCCCCAGTGATCCAGGATTCACTGGCGCAGGTCACCACGCCGCAACAGGTCCTGGTTCGTCCTTTTGACGTCAACCTGGTGCAGGCACCTTGGCATAGGGGGCGCATTGTCATGTTGGGTGACTCGGCGCATTCGCCCACCCCCCAGATGACTTCCGGCGGCGGCTTGGCCATCGAGGACGCGGTTGTCCTCGCACAATGCCTGAGGGATTTGCCTGACATCGAGGAGGCCATGGCTGCCTATTCGAACCGACGGTTCGAGCGTGTGTCGACCGTGTGGAACGCCTCGCTGCAGTTGTGCAAATACGAGCAGGAGCCGGTGCCAAATCCGCAGAGGTCCGCTGCACTTCTGCTTCAGACCTACCAATATTTGGGCCAACCCATGTGATCACCGCGCCCGGCAGAGGGACCGTGCGCACATCCGCGCTCAAGCCCATCGTCGACGCCGCCTGGCACCATTTCGTCAAAGTCGCTGAACTGGAGTCGGCTTTGCGCGCGGCTCAGGCAGCTGATGCGGTCCGGGCGAGGGGTGGCCTGACGGAACTCGGGCAGCAGTTGCATCCGCGCATCAAGCGGCTGATCGCCGAATCCGAGAGCCTTGCCGACGAGGTTCGCGCCAGCCGTGGCATGCCCGTCGGCGATGTGCCGCTGGGACCGCCTCCTTCGACGGTGCCTTCGAGCCGCGTCCGTAGCGGGCATCGGCATGCAGATCGAAGGTGGACAGCGCGATAAGTGGCATCACGAACAGCAATCCGTCACTTGGCTATCGCCGCTCCGCACCCCGCGCGTTCACATAGAGCGCGTAGATCGAATGGCTGCTCGCCATGAAGAGCCGGTTGTTGTCGGCGCCTCCGAAGCAGAGATTCGCACAGCGCTCCGGCAGGCGGATGTGGCCGATGGCGCGCCCTTCGGGGTTGAAGACCATGACGCCATCCAGCGCGCCTGCATCCGCGTCGGCCGCGCCATTGCTGCCCCAGCCGGCCCAGATGTTCCCATCCACGTCGCATTTGATTCCGTCGAAGGCGCCCGGGCCCTGCGCGTCGATGTGCAGGGTCTTGTTGGAGAGTTTTCCGTCCTTGCCGACCGCGTAGGCCCAGACGCGCCGGCTCGGCTCGGCACGACTTTCGACCACGTACAGCGTTCGTTCGTCGGGAGAGAAGCACAGCCCGTTGGGACCGGCGAGGTCATCGATGACCTGGTGCAATTGACCGCTGTTTGGGTCGATCCGGTAGACCGCGTGCGGCAGCTCCTGTGCGGCGATGCGGCCCTCGTAGTTGTTGGCCAACTGGAACGGCGGATCGGTGAACCAGATCGCACCGTTCGACTGGCAGACGATGTCGTTGGGCGAGTTCAGGCGCTTGCCTTCGAAGCGATCCGCCAGCGTGGTGATGCGGCCATCGTGTTCGGTGCGGCTGATGCGCCGGGTGACGGCGGCTTCGCAGGTGATCAGTCGGCCCTGCAAGTCTCGCGTGTGGCCGTTCGCATAGTTCGACGATTCGCGGTAGACGGACGCCACGCCGGTGACCTCGTCCCACCGGATGATGCGATTGCTCGCCACATCGCTCGCGAGCAGGAAGCGACCGTCGCCGAACCACACGGGGCCTTCCATCCAGCGGAAGCCGGTCGCCAGGCGCTCCACGCTGGCGGCGAACAGCCGGTACTTGGCGAAGGAGGGATCGAGGATCACCACCGCCGGGTCCGGATAGCGCAGCGAAGGGGCCCATCCTGTGCGCGTTTCCACCGGGAGATTGTTCATCGCGTATGTCGTCATGTTCATTCGAGGCTGAACTCGATCGAACCGGTGAGTGATTGGCCGGGTGCCAGGACCTGCGTGCCGGTGCCGGCGACACCATCGGCCGCGAGGTTGAAGGCGTCGGCGGTATGGCTGGCCGGTTCGATGCAGATGTAGGGCGCGTCGGCCGGCCGGTGCAGGACCAGGTGGTCCAGCCCGGGTGAGGCGACGATGCGCAGGGCAGGGGTCTCGTCATCGTCACCAAGCTGGAACCGCCCGTCCCACTCGCTGTAGCAACGCGTGAATCCTTCGGGCCCGACAGATCGCCCAGCGCCGAAGTCATCTACCGTGTGGACCGGGTCGGCGCGCAGGCTCAGGAAGTCCGGCGTCATGACCCAGCATTTGTGTGCGTTGAATTGCAGGCGCGCGGAGGGGCGGCAAGGGATGTACGGATGCAGGCCGATGCCAGCCGGCATGGGCTTTGCATCGGCATTGCCGACGGAGACTTCGACCCGTAGCGAAGCCGGGCGGAGGGACACCGCCAGCTCGGCGCTGTACCGCCATGGCCAATGCACGTCCGGTTCCTTTTCCAGCCGAAGGGTGAGTTGCGCATCCTCCCGCTGGACGACCTGCCACTGGCTTTGGTGAGCCGTGCCGTGCAAGGTGTGGGGCAGGGCATCCGGATGCGGGCGCAACGCGATGCGCTCGCCAGCATGCCGCAGTTGCGCATTGGCAATGCGACCCCAGTAGGGAACCAGCGGGTACACGCCGCCCTTGGCCCAATGAAGCAGATCGCTGTGTTCCTCCGGGTAGGGATGGAACAGTTCGCAAGTCTGCCCGTGTGCAACGGAGAGTCCACAGCGTGTGATACGTCCGCCGAGCGCAGGCGCCATGCGCACGAAAGCGGCGCCTTGACGCAACTCGATGATCTCGCTCATGTGCCGTCCCGACGGCTACAGCACCGATGCCAGCGACGCAGCCGCATAGGCGCCGCCGACATGGTCGCGACCCGAGGTCTTGGGGTCCATCGCATCGTGGTCCAGATAGCCCGACGCCAGGAAGTCCGCGGCGTTGTCCTGCGGGCGATAGCCGAGTTCCCGCGCACGCAGGTTGGCGAAGAAGGGCCGCGGGCTCTCGGAGACCCCGTACACGATCTCGTTGACCACCTCCGGATGCTCCAGTCCGATGCGAATCAACTGCGCCAGGTCGCGAATGCTGACCCAGATGCGCAAGCGCCGCGCGTCGCCGACTTGCGCATCCGCATTGCCGATGCGGATGACCAAGGCCGCCGGGCCGCCGCGCAAAGCGTAGCTGGCACACGCGGCCTCGCCGAACACCTTGCTCATGCCGTAGTAGCTGTCGGGCGCTGGCGGCAGCGAGTCGAAGAACTCGGCGGCGTCCGCAGGGTACTGCCCGAGCACGTGGTGGCTGCTGGCGAAGACGAAGCGCTGCACGCCGTGGCGATGCGACGCTTCCAGCAACTGGAGCGTTGCCTGGTAGTTGGGTCCGAGCGTCGATTCGAAGCGTGCCGCGGGCCCATGGACACAGGCCAGGTGCAGTACCGCATCGACGCCCGCGACAGCCTTTTGCACGAAAGCCGAGTCGCACAGGTCGCCGGCCATCGTCTCCTCGCCTTCCTGCAGCGCGATGGCCTGCAAGTCGACAAGGCGCAGCCGGTAGTGCTCGCGCAGCAAGGGTCGCAGCGCAGTGCCGACCAGCCCGGCCGCGCCGGTGACGAGGAGAGTTTTCATGGTGTCGCTCACGATGATTTCTGGACCCGGACCTTGCCCACCATCTGCGTCGGGTCGATGAAGCGGAATGCGATGAGCACCCACACCAGCGTGGTCAGCATGTAGATCACTGCCATCGCGTCGATGGACTGCGCGGAGCGAATGCCCGCCGCGAACACGGCGTAGTACAGCGCCACCACCAGCGTCTGGCTGTCCGCGCCGGCCGTCAGGAAGGTGAGCTCGAACATCGAGATGGTGCGCACCAGCACCAGCAGCGAGGCGGCCATGATGCCGGGCAGCAGCAACGGCATCAGGATGCGGCGGAAGATGGTCAGCGTACCGGCGCCGAAGACCCGCGCGGCCACTTCCACCCGCGTGTCGATCTGCTCGATGAAGGGCGTCATCACCATCACCACGAAGGGCGCGCAGGGCACCAGGTTCGCGAGGATCACGCCCCACAGCGAGCCACCGAGGTTGACCTGGTAGAGCACCGTGGCCAGCGGGATGCCGTAGGTCATCGGCGGCACCAGCAGGGGCAGCAGGAACAGCAACGTGACGAGGCGCTTGCCGCGGAATTCCACGCGTGCCAGCACGTAGGCCGCGGGCACGCCGATCAGCACCGACAGCAGCACCACCGCGCCGACCGCGAGCGCAGTGGTCCACAGCACGTCGCCGAGCTGGAACTCCTTCCAGGCGCGGCTGTACCAGCTGGTCGTGAAGGCTTCCGGCAGCCAGCCCGTGAACCACTGCGTGCCGAAGGAGTTGACCGCCACTACCGCGACGATGGCCGCGACGTTGAGGATGATGAAGGCCATCAACACGCCGAATGCGATGCGGAATGCGCTCTGGCCGAGATCACTTTTGTGCATGGTCAACCCTTTCCGCCGCTGGCCGGACCGCGATAGGCCGCGCGGCGGATCGCCAGCGCGAGCAGGACGACCACCAGCTGAACAGCGCCCATGATGAGTGCGATGGAGGAAGCCATCGAATAGTTGAAGTCCTCATACGCGGCCTCGTACGCCGCCAACGAAATCACCCGCGTCGACCCCGCCGGAGACCCCAGCAGCACCGCCGAAGGAAATACCGCGAAGGCCTGCACGAAGACGAGGCAGAAGGTCGTGACGAGGCCCGGCACCAGCAGCGGCAGGTAGACCCGCTTGAACTGCGCGGAGGGCGATGCACCCAGCGTGGCCGCGGCGCGTCCCAGCGAAGGGTCGATGCCCGTCACGTAAGACAGCAGCATGAGGAACGCGAACGGAAACCCCGTGATCACCAGGGACAGGATCACCGCCAACGGCCCATGCAACAGTTGCAAGGGTTGCGAGATCAACCCGAAGCCGAGCAGCGTGCGGTTGAACCAGCCGTTGGGCGACAGATAGGTCAGCATGCCCTGCGCGACCAGCACGGTGCCCAGCGTCATCGGGATCACCAGCGCCGCCGCGATCAGCCGCTGCTTCGTGCTCGGCACGCGCAGCAGGTAGGCCATCGGCAGCGCGATCAGCAGGTTGAAGATGGTGACCGGCAGCGAGATGAGCAGCGTCGTGCCGATGGTCTGGTACAGCCTCGGCTCCGAGAAGAAGCGCACGTAGTTCGCCGCCCATCCACCCTCGGCCGGCTTGAGCGACAGGATCACGCCATAGCCAAAGGGATAGATGAACAGCAGCAGCACTGCCAGCAACGCCGGGATCAGCAGCAGCACGCGCAGGTCGCGCCCCGCGACGGCGCCGTTCATCCGGCCTCCGGCACGAAGGCATCGGTGAAGAGGCGGATGCGCTCGGGCGCCACGCGAAACTGCACGCGTTCGCCCATCGTCACGCGCTCATGCGTTTCCATCGTGACGTGCGTGCCGTCCGCCGTGCGCAAATCGACCAGCCAGAGCTGGCCGCAGTACTCGACTTGCGCGACCTCGGCGGGGATGCCGTCATTCGAGAGCTTCACATCGTCCGGCCGAAACGCGAGCGACGCGGCCGCGCTGCCCACGGGGATGTCCAGTCCATCGAAACGCATGGCGCCGATGCCTTCCCCCACCAGCGCGGTGCGATCCTCGATGCGAACGGGGTAGGCATTGCGATAGCCCATGAAGCGCGCCACATAGAGGTTGTCGGGCGCGTTGTAGAGCGTCTCGGGCGTGCCCTGCTGCTGGATGCGGCCGTCGCGCATCACCACGATGCGGTCCGACAGCGACAGTGCCTCGTCCTGGTCGTGCGTGACGTAGATGGTGGTCAGGCCCAGCGCGTGATGCAGCCGCTTGATCTCGTGGCGCAGTTCCAGCCGCAGCTTGGCATCGAGGTTGGACAGGGGCTCGTCCATCAGCACCAGCGGCGGCTCGATGGCCACGGCGCGCGCGATGGCCACGCGCTGCTGCTGGCCGCCGGAGAGTTGGCCCGGCAGCTTGTCGATCTGGTTGGCCAGCCGCACCGTGGCCAACGCGCGCTCGACGCGCTGGTCCACCTCGGCCTTGGGTACCTTGCGCATCTCCAGGCCGAAGGCCACGTTGCGCCGCACGCTCAGGTGCGGGAAGAGCGCGTAGTTCTGGAACACCATGCCGAAGCCGCGCCGCTCCGGCGGCAGCACGTCGATGCGCTTGTCGTCCAGCGTGATGCTCCCCGACGAGATCTGCAGCAACCCCGACAGGCAGTTGAGCGCCGTCGACTTGCCGCAGCCCGAGGGCCCGAGCAGCGAGACGAACTCGCCCGCCTTGATCGTCAGCGAGAAATCGTCGAGCGCCTTGAAGCCGCCGAAGCGCAGCGCCACACGGTCGAGTTGCAGGGACTGGAAGGTGGCCATCAGGTCTTCACCTTCTGGCCGCCGATCTGCTCGTCCCAGGCGCGGAACATCGCGATCAGGGGCTTGGGTTCCAGCGGCGCCTTGACCGGAGTCGACGCCAGCAAGGGCTCGTAGTACGACAGCCGGCCGAATTCGTTCAGCACTTTCTGGCTTTCCGCAGGCGCCTGCGCCAGCGTGATGCCCTTGCGCGCCGGGCCGGGGTAGAGGTAGCCATCGGCATAGACCATGGCCTGCTGCGGTGGCTGCAGCATGTACTTGAGCACGTCGAGCGCAGCGGCGAGCCGGTCCTCCGGTAGGCCCTTGGGAATGGCGACGAACTGGCCGTCGGCGACGAAGGTCGGCTTGTCGAAGGCGGTCACCGCCGTGTCCTTGGGCACGATGCCCTGCACGCGTGGGTAGATGTCCCAGCCCATCGTCGAGATGATCAGGTCGCGCGAGCCCTGCGCCAGTTCGCGCATGGTCGGGGTGGTGCCGGAGGGGTAGTACTCGACGTTCCTGTTCAACTCCTTGAGATAGGCCCAGGTCTTGTCCCAGCCCTTGACCGGGTCGAGCGGATCCTTGTCGTCCAGCATGTAGGGCAGCGCCATGACGAAGGTGCGGCCCGGGCCGGAGTTGGCCGGGCGGGCGTAGAAGAACTTGTTGGGATTGGCCTTGGTCCAGGCCAGCAGGTCGTCCAGCGTCTTCGGCGGCTTGGCCACGCGCGAAGGTGCGAACTCGAGGATCGGCCCCTGCGGCGAATAGGCGATCAGCATGCCGTTGCCGCCGGCCTGCTTCTGGATGGCTGCCGCGCCGCCGTCGTAGAGATCGGCCGGGTTGCCGATCTGGGCGTAGTAGGGCGACAGGTCCTGCCACACGCCTTGCTCGATGCCCGCGGCGATGCCGTCCAGTCCGGTCAGCACCATGTGCAATTCGACCCGATTGGCCGCCTGCATGGCGCGGATCTTCCCGGCCAGTTCCGGCGCCGGGGAGCGGGTGAAGGTGAAGCGCGAGACGCGTTCCTTGTTGGCGGCGGCGTAGGCATCGAAGACCTTCTGGGTCAGCGCCAGGTTGCCTGCGACGTCGATGACGCCGAGCGGCACTGGAGACGATCCGAACTTCGGCAGGCCTTGCGCCCAAGCGGCGGGCAGAACGGCAGTGGCGGCGGCGCCGAGAGTCGTGCGCAGCAACGCACGTCGCGAGAGAGCGGGGTGGCCCGGAATGTTCATGGTTGTCTCCTGTTCGAAAGCAATGGCTGAAAGCGTCGAGTGGGGCGCAGTTTCAAGCGGCTACTTCTGACTGTCTATTTCCAAATACGCAGCATGTGATACCTAAAAGTTAAGATGTAGCGCCATGGACCTGCGCCAACTGAACTACTTCATCGCGGTCGCCGAGGAGAAGCACATCGGCCGTGCCGCCGAGCGCCTGCACGTCTCGCAGCCGCCGCTGACCCGGCACATCCAGGCGCTCGAAGCGGAACTCGGCGCCACCCTGTTCCGGCGCACGCCGAGGGGCATGCTGCCGACGCAAGCGGGGCAGATCCTGCTGAAGGAAGCGCTCGGCGTGCGCGCCTCGCTCGCGCAGGCGGCGGAACGTGTCAGGCAGGCGGCCCAGGGCCAGGCGGGGCAGATCGGCGTGGGCATCTATGGCTCCTCGGTCTTCGGCGTCATCGCGGAACTGCTGGCGCAATTCACCTCGACGCACCCGGACGTGGTGGTCGTGCTGAACCATGCGCAGACGGCGGACCAGGTCGCGGCGCTGCGCCAGGGACGCGTGCAGATCGTGTTCGAGCGCTGGCTGCCCGACGAGCCGGACATCGTCAGCGCGCCGCTCACGCGCGAGCCCTTGTTCCTCGCGCTCAGCGAGCGTCATCCGCTGGCGCAACGCGAAGTCGTCGAACTGGAGGCGCTGCAGGGCGAGACCCTGATCACCGGCGCCGCACCCAATCTCATCGCCGGGGCGCTGGCCCTCTGCCAAGGCCACGGCTTCGAGCCGCGCTTTGCGCCGCCGGTCCACGACGTGGTGACGGCCGCGCTGTCGGTGATCACCGGGCGCGTGCTTTCGCTGGTGCCTGAGTCGATGTTGAACGTGCGCTTTCCGGGCATCACCTACCGCCCGATCAAGAGCCGCGTCGACGCTTCGATGGAGGTGCACCACTACCGGCTCAAGGATGAGTCCTCGCCCTTGCTGGATGCCTTGCTGGCCACCATCGAGGGATTCGTCCGGGCCCGCGATTCGAAGTTGTCCGGTTCGTCCCACGCCTTGGGATTGAATCGTTGACGCGTTGGCTTGCCCGCCCCTTGGAAGGATGCGGATGGACACGTGTCCATCCAGAATCGACACATCCATCCAACGAGGCAAGAACCCATGTACATCAGCGAACAACTCCTCAACCCCGACGAGCGCCGGCTGCGCCTCTCGACGCAGCTCGGCGTGCAGAGCGTCGTGCTCGACAACCGCGGCACGGAACTGATCTCCGCCACCGGCGGCGTCAGCGAATGGGACGCCAGCAAGCTGCGCGACTACCGGCAATGGGTCGAAGGCTTCGGCCTCAAGCTCGATGTCTTCGCGCTCGATGTCGGCTCGATCCTGCTCGACTCCCTGACTGACATCGAGGGCGCGAAGAAGCAGCGTGCGACGCTGGCCCGGAACATCCAGAAGGCGGCCGACGCCGGCATCACCTGCCTCAAGTACAACGTGCAGATGGTCGGCATCACGCGCACGGGCCTCAAGCCCGGGCGGGGCGGCGCGCAGAACTCCGGCTTCGTCTACGCCGAGTACTCGGCGGCGGATGACCAGAAGCATTCGTACTGGGGCGTGGGCTACCCGAGCAACCAGGAAGAGGGGGGCTCCGCCTCGGCGATGCTCTGCGGCCAGAAGATGGCGCGTGAAGTGCCGCCAGTGACCGAGAAGGCCGGCTGGGAGGCTATCGAGTTCCTCGTCGAGGGCTTGGTGCCCGCCGCCGACAAGGCCGGCGTGCGCCTGGCCTGCCATCCGCACGACCCAGCCTATCCGGTCGGCGGCCTCAGCGGCATCGAGCACGTGGTCGGTTCGGCCGACGGCATCCGCAAGTTCCTGGCACTGTCGCCCAGCAAGAACCATGGCCTCAACTTCTGCCAGGGCACGGTCGCCGAAATGTTCAAGGCGCCGGGCAAGGCCATGATCCCGGTGATCGAGGAGTTTGCTTCGACCGGCCGCATCTTCATGGTCCACTTCCGCAACATCCGCGGCGGCTACCTCGACTTCCAAGAGGTATTCCCGGACGAGGGCGACGTCGACATGTTCGAAGCCGTCAAGGCCTATCAGCGTGGCGGCTATGCGGGCCCGCTCTGCCCGGACCATGTGCCGGTCTCCGAGCTCGACGAAGGTCGTGAGCGCTTCATGTCCTTCGCGCTGGGCTACACGCGCGGCTTGCTGCAGGCGGCCGGCGTGTGGTCGACAGCACCCAGGAACTGACGTACACCCTGTACATGCCCGAACTCCAGAAACTGCGCAGCCAACGCTGGCTCGCCAACAACGACTTCCGCACCTTCAACCACCGCAGCCGCATCATGCAGATGGGCTACGACCGCAAGGAGTGGGAGGGCAAGCCGCTGGTCGCGATCATGAACAGCTGGTCGGACTACAACCCCTGCCACATGCACTTTCGCCAACGCGTGGATGACGTCAAGCGCGGCGTGCTGCAGGCCGGAGGATTCCCGCTGGAGATGCCCACCATCTCGCTGAACGACTCCATCGTGAAGCCCTCCGCGCTGCTCTATCGCAACCTGATGGCGATGGAAGTGGAGGAGATGATCCGCTGCTATCCGGTCGATGCGGTGGTGCTGATGGGCGGCTGCGACAAGACCGGGCCGGCCATGCTGCTGGGCGCCACCAGTGCCGATGTGCCCGCGATCTTCCTGCCCGCCGGCCCGATGCTGCGCGGTAACTCGCGCGGCAAGACGCTGGGCTCCGGCTCCGACGCCTTCAAGTTCTGGGACGACCGGCGCGCCGGCCTCATCACCGAGCCCGAATGGGACAGCATCATCAGCGGCATCGCGCGCAGTCCCGGCACCTGCATGACGATGGGCACGGCCAGCACCATGACCGCGATCGCGGAGGCACTGGGCATGGCCTTGCCCGGCTCGTCGAGCGTGCCGGCGGTCGAGGCGGGGCACCAGCGCATGTCGGCGCAGGCCGGCCGCCGCATCGTCGAGATGGTGCATGAAGACCTGCGGCCTTCGCGCATCCAGAGCCGCAATGCCTTCCTCAATGCGATCACGGTGGCGATGGCGATGGGGTGCTCGACGAACGCGATCATCCATGTCATCGCGATGGCGCGGCGCGCCAAGGCCGACATCAGCCTCGACGACTTCGACGCCATTAGCCGCAAGGTGCCGGTGATCGCCAACGTGCGGCCCAGCGGCACCAGCCAGTACCTGATGGAGGATTTCTACTACGCCGGCGGGCTGCCCGCGTTGATGAAGCGCATCGATGTGCACCTGCACCTGGATGAACTCACCGTCACCGGCAAGACCGTCGGTGAGAACATCGAGGGCGCGCAGGTCTACAACGACGACGTGATCCGGACGCTCGACAACCCGGTCTACACTGAGGGCGCACTGGCGCACCTCAAAGGCAACCTGGCGCCGGACGGCTGCGTGATCAAGCCGAGTGCGATGAGCGCCAAGTTCCTGCAGCACAGCGGACCGGCCGTGGTGTTCGATGACTATCCGTCGCTAAAGAAGATGCTGGACGACGAAGACGCCGACATCACCGAGGACCATGTCATCGTGCTGCGCAATGCCGGTCCCAAGGGCGGCCCCGGCATGCCGGAATGGGGCATGGTGCCGATCCCCGTGAAACTTCTCAAGCAAGGCGTGCGCGACATGCTGCGCGTGAGCGATGCGCGCATGAGCGGCACCAGCTACGGCGCCTGTGCGTTGCATGTCGCACCGGAGGCGTACATCGGCGGCAACCTCGCGCTGGTGCGCACCGGCGACATCATCCGCATCGACGTGCCCAATCGCTCACTCGACATGCTGGTGAGCGATGAAGAATTGGCGCGCCGCCGCACCGAATGGACGCCACCGCCGCCACGCTTCGGCCGTGGCTACGGATGGATGTTTACCGAGCACATCCTTCAGGCCGACCAGGGCTGCGACATGGATTTCCTCCAGACGCAGTTCGGTGAGTCGGCTGGCGAGCCCGACATTTTTTAAGTCCTCCGCAAGAGATCAGGTCGACGTGGCATTGCCACGTCGGCCTGAGCGCGTTTGCGCTGTCCCGCGCAATGGACCGAGCTAGCGATCAGAAGCCTTTCCATCACCCAGCGCGGCCCAAAGGATGGGACGAAACGACGGGTCGTCTGTGCACACGATGCGCACGACAAGCGCCCTCGTCATCCAATAAAGGCATTCGTTGATTGCGGCCCCGGCAACGCCACGGAGCGCAAGAGACAACCCCCAATACGCCGGAGACAAACCCATGTATTTCAGGAACCACCAAAGGTATTTCATCCTCGCGCTCATCACGATCGTGCTGGCCTTCAGCACGGGCGACCGTGCCACCCTTTCCGTTGCCGGCGCCGGCATGTCCAAGGAACTCGGGCTGACCCCCGTGCAGATGGGCTGGCTCTTCTCTTCCTTTGCATGGGCCTATGTGCTCGCGCACATTCCGGCGGGCTGGCTGGTCGACAAGCTCGGCGCCAAGCGCACGGTCATCGGCGGGTTGGTGCTGTGGTCGCTCTGCACGATGTTCATGGGGGCGGCAGGCTGGTTTGCCTCCGCGTTCGCGGCGCTGCTGGTGTTGCGCTTCCTGCTCGGCACTTTCGAGGCGCCGGTGGGCCCCGCCTCCGCACGCGTCATCGCGGCATGGTTTCCGGCGGCGGAGCGCGGGATGGCAGGCGCCATCTTCAACAGCGCGCAATACGTCTCGCTCGCCTTCTTCACGCCGCTCATGGGCTGGCTCGACCACAAGTTCGGCTGGGAGCATGTGTTCTCGGTGATGGGTGGACTGGGCCTGTTGCTGGCGCTGCTCTGGTCGCGTACCTACCATGTGCCGACCGAGCATCCGAAGTTGACCAAGGACGAGTTCGAACTCATGCGTGCCGGCGGTGCGCTGGTCGAGTTGCCGGCGAGCGGGACTGGGGGCACTGCCAAGGCAGTCGCCAAGGACCCGAATGCGCCGGGGATCCTGGACCTGTTCAGGAGCCGCATGCTCTCGGGCATCTTCCTCGCGCAGTACTGCATCACGGCCATCACCTGGTTCTTCGTGTCGTGGTTCCCGACCTACCTGGTCAAGGAGCGCGGCATGACGATCCTCACGGCCGGCTTCGTCGCGTCCATCCCGGCCATCGCTGGCTTCCTTGGCGGCGTGTCGACTGGCTTCATTTCAGACTGGCTGCTCAAGCGCACCGGCTCCCTGACGATCGCGCGCAAGGTGCCGACCACCATCGGCTTGCTGCTCACCGCCGCCATGATCGGCTGCAACTACGTGGAGTCCGACGCACTGGTGATTGCGCTGATGTCGCTCGCCTTCTTCGGCAAGGGCTTCGGCTCGCTGGGCTGGACCATCGTGGCCGACACCGCGCCGCGCCAGATGATCGGCCTCACCGGCGGCGTTTTCAACGCGATCGGCAACACAGCGGGCATCACCACGCCGGTTGTGATTGGCTACATCCTCAGTGCGACCGGTTCGTTCCAGGGCGCGCTCGTGTACGTGGGCCTGCACGGCATGGTGGCCGTGGCGAGCTACTGGCTGATCGTCGGGCGCATCGAGCGATTCGAGATCAAGCCGCGCGTGCCGGCTGACCTGATCAAGGTTGCAAGCGTCCAGGGCTGATCCCGCGCCTCGCCTTGGCGACGCAGCCCCTCACGCACTGTTACACCGCGCGGGAATGGATCTTGCGGACCTCACAGCGTTCTCGATCCAAGAACGCTCGCTTGGCAATTGCTCAATTTTCAAGCGGGTGCCGCATCCCTAGCATTGACTCCGCCCGACCGAAGAGTCGCGCGAGTCACTGCGCTCGAACACATCAAGAGACAAATGCCGAACCACGCCACCGTCGCCATTGATCCTTCCGCCCATGAGTGCGCGGACATCTGGAACGACCCCGTCCATTTCTCACTGGCTGCACCTTCGCGAGACCTGTCGTCGTCGCCTGCAGCCGGTGACGCATCCCCGATTCCAAAACTGCACCAAGGACCTTCCATGAAAGCCGCCGAGTTGTTTGTCAGATGCCTAGAGAACGAGAACGTCGAATACATCTTCGGGATCCCAGGCGAGGAAAACATCGACGTGATGGACGCGCTGCTCGACAGCCCCATCACGTTCGTCACGACCCACCATGAGCAGGGCGCAGCCTTCATGGCCGACGTGTACGGCCGCCTCACGGGCCGTGCGGGCGTGTGCATGTCCACGCTGGGTCCGGGCGCCACCAACCTCATCACCGGCGTGGCCGATGCCAACATGGACCGCGCGCCGATCGTGGCCATCGCAGGGCAGGGCGCTACCACGCGGCTGCACAAGGAGAGCCACCAGATCCTCGACCTGGTGAGCATGTTCCAGCCGATCACCAAGTATTCGACGCAGATCCTGGAGCCGGGCATCGTGCCGGAGATCGTGCGCAAGGCCTTCAAGGTCGC
This sequence comes from Variovorax rhizosphaerae, assembly GCF_037889975.1. Taxonomy (NCBI): domain Bacteria; kingdom Pseudomonadati; phylum Pseudomonadota; class Betaproteobacteria; order Burkholderiales; family Comamonadaceae; genus Variovorax; species Variovorax rhizosphaerae. Next base: position 114,634 of record NZ_JBBKZT010000013.1, read on the forward strand.
GCAGACGGAAAAGCCCGGCGCTACTTTCATCGACTTCCCCGAGAACGTGGCGGAGATGACGACCGACAAGCAGCCGATCAAGGTGCAGACGGCCTACACCTCCGAGGCGCCCGCGCACAAGATCGAGGAAGCCGCGAAGCTCATCAACGCGGCGAAGGCCCCGGTGATCCTGGCCGGCAACGGCGTGATCCGCCAAGGTGCAGCCGATGCATTGACCACCTTTGCCGAGGTGCTGCGCATTCCCGTCGCCAACACCTTCATGGCCAAGGGCGTGGTGCCCTTCACCAATGAACTCTCGCTCGGCACCATCGGCATGAAGGCGCGCGACCTGCAATGGTTCGCCTTCGAGAAGGCCGATGTGGTCATCTGCGTGGGCTACGACATGGTCGAGTACCACCCGGACATGTGGAACCCGAACGGCGACAAGACCATCATCCACATCGACGCGCTGCCGGCCGAGGTGGACGAGCGCTACATCGTGGCTGTCGGTGTGCTGGGTGACCTGACCAACTCGCTGCGCGCCGTGGCACTGAAGGCGAAGCCGCAGACGGCCTCGCCGTTCAAGGCGATCCGCAAGGCGGTGGTGGCCGATCGCGCGGAATATTCGGAAGACACGGCCTTCCCGATCAAGCCGCAGAAGATCGTGTGGGACCTGCGCGAGGTGCTGGGCCCGGACGACATCGCGATCTCCGACGTGGGCGCGCACAAGATGTGGATGTCGCGGATGTACAAGGCCGAGCGGCCCAACACCTGCATCATTTCCAACGGCTTTGCGGCGATGGGCATCGCGGTGCCCGGTGCGATTGCAGCGAAGCTCGCCTACCCGGATCGCAAGGTGGTGGCCGTGACCGGCGACGCCGGCTTCATGATGAACTCGCAGGAGATCGAGACCGCGCTGCGCATGAAGACGCCCTTCGTGATCCTGATCTGGAACGACTCGGAATACGGCCTCATCACCTGGCATCAGTTGCGCCACTTCGGCCGGCCCAGCCACATCGCGTTCAAGAACCCCGACTTCGTGAAGTACGCCGAGAGCTTCGGCGCCAAGGGCTATCGGGTCGAGCGTGCGGAAGACCTGCTGCCCACGCTGAAGCAGGCGATTGCGGACGACACCGTCGTGATCATCGATTGCCCCGTGGACTATGCGGAGAACATGAAGCTCACCGCAAGGCTCAAGGACATGAAGTCGCCGCTTTGAACAGGAGTGCATGCAGATGAAGAAAATCAGAGCCGCCGTACTTGAAAAGATGGGCGTGGCGCCGCCCTATGCCGATTCGAAGCCGCTCACGATCATGGAGGTGGACCTGGCGTCACCGGGGCCCGATGAAGTGATGATCCGGATCGTGGCCGCGGGGCTGTGCCATTCCGACCTGTCGGTGATCAACGGCGACCGTCCGCGGCCGATGCCGATGGCGCTGGGGCATGAAGCCGCGGGCGTTGTCGAGGAAGTGGGCGAGGGTGTAACGGACTTGGCGGTTGGCGATCACGTGGTTGTCGTGTTCGTGCCGAGCTGCGGTCACTGTGCCCCTTGCGCGGAAGGGCGGCCCGCGCTGTGCGAACCGGGGGCTGCGGCCAATGGGGCGGGCACCTTGCTCTCGGGAGCGCGGCGCTTGAGCCATGGTGGAGAACCGTTGAACCATCAGCTCGGCTGCTCGGTGTTTGCGGAGTACGCCACGGTGTCGCGACGCTCGCTGGTGAAGATCGATCCGAGTGTGCCGCTGCATGAGGCGGCTTTGTTCGGTTGCGCGGTCCTGACGGGCGTGGGTGCGGTCGTGAACACGGCCAAGGTGCAGGTGGGCGCATCCGTCGCGGTGATCGGATTGGGTGGCGTGGGGCTCGCGGCACTGATCGGCGCGCATGCGGCGGGGGCGCGGCAGATCATCGCCATCGACCTGGCCGACGACAAGCTGGAACAGGCGCGCACGCTCGGCGCCACGCACACGGTCAATGCCGGACAAGCCGATGCGCTGGAGCAGATCCGCGCGCTGAGTTCGGGTGGCGTCGAATTCGCCTTCGAGTTTGCAGGCTCGGTGCGCGCTCTGGAGCTGGCCTACAAGATCACGCGACGTGGCGGCATGACGGTGACAGCTGGGCTGCCGCCGCCGACCGCGCTGTTTCCCTTGCCGGCCGTGAACCTCGTGGCCGAGGAACGCACGCTCAAGGGCAGCTACATCGGCACCTGCGTGCCCTCGCGCGACATCCCGCGCTACATCGCGCTGTATCAGCAGGGCCGCCTGCCGGTGGACAAGCTGCTCACGGGGCGCCTGAAGCTCGATGACATCAACCACGGCTTCGACCTGCTGCATGAGGGCAAGGCGATCCGGCAGGTGGTGGAGTTCGCATGATGAGCGGGCCGAACGATGCCGCACCTTCGTGGATGAGTGCATGGGCGGACAACATGCCGGCCTTCATGAAGGCGGTGATTCTTGGTGCACCGCAAGTGTCGACGGGCGAGGGCACGAAGTCGCCGATGGAAGAACAGTTCGAAGCGCTGCAGGCCACATGGAAGGAGTCCATCGAGAAGTGGGCAGCGCTGGCAAAGGAGGGCGCGCGGCCCGATGCCTTGACGCCTGAGGCCCTGCTGGCGCTCTTTTCCCCGGCACGCTGGAGCGGCTCGGGTGCGGACGCCTTTGACACCGGCCTGCGCGCGGTGCTGGAAGGACCGAAGTACGCCACCCTGTGGAACATGGACCGCGAACTGCTCCAACTGCAGCAACGCGCGGCCGAGCGCGACAAGGCGGTGTGGGCCTACCAGGACATCGAGCAGAAGGCGTGGCGCAAGGCCTTCGAACGCTTCGCCGCATCCTTCGTGCAGAAGGGTGATAGCCCAACGACGTGGCGCGGCCTGACCGATCGCTGGCTTGCGATCGCGAACGACACGCTCATCGAGGCGCACCGCACGGAAACGTTCGTGCAGGCGCAGAGCAGCATGCTGCGCGCCGCATCCGACTACCGCTTGCAGGAACGTCAACTGGCCGAAGCCTGGTGCGAATCGAGCCACATCCCCACGCGCACCGAGGTGGATGAGACGCAGCGGGTGGTGACGGAGCTTCGACGCGAGTTGCGGTTGCAACGGCGGCAGTTGGCCGCCTTGACGACGCCGGCGCGCGCCGCAGCGAACGCAGCCACGCCCCAACGCCGCACTGCCACCGCCACGAAGACGCGGCCAACAGCCAAGGCCTGAGGAACTTCATGACAGCCCTCCAGAAATCCCCCGCCGCCGCGGCGCTCGCGGAGTTCAGCGACTTCAACCTCAAGATGGCGCGCGGCCAGAAGCTGCTCGGCAGGATCAAGGACGAGCACGTCCAGATCGCCACTGCCGACAAGGAGGTGGTCTTCCGCGAAGACAAGACCACGCTCTATCGCTACAAGCCCACGGCAAAGCGCACGCTCGGCATCCCGGTGCTCGTCGCCTACGGCCAGGTCGGCCGCTACACGATGACGGACCTGCAGGAAGACCGTTCGATGCTGCGCAGCCTGCTGGCGCTGGGCGTTGACGTCTATGCCGTCGACTGGGGCAGCCCCACGCGCAGCGACCGGTGGCTCAGCTTCGAGGACTACGTCGACGTCTACCTCAACGACTGCATCGAGTTCATCTGCCGCGAGCATCAGTTGCCTGCCATCAACCTGCTGGGCATCTGCGAAGGCGGTGTCTTCTCGCTGTGCTACGCAGCCTTGTATCCGGACCGCGTCAAGAACCTGATCCTCACGATCACACCCGTCGACTTCCACCAGGACCAGGCCGAAGGCCGCATCAACCACGGCCTGATCAACTTGTGGACCCGCGGCCTGAGCGCGGAAGACATCGATCGCCTCATCGAGGCCAACGGCAACCTGCCGGGCGAGTTGATGAGCCATGTGTTCTCGCAGATGACGCCGGGCGCGACGCTCTCCAAGTACAACGTCGGCCTGCTCGACACCTTCGACGACGAGAAGAAGCTCTTGAACTTCCTGCGCATGGAGAAGTGGCTCGCCGACCGGCCGCACCACCCCGGCGAGGCAGCGAAGCAACTGCTGGTCAACCTCTACAACAACAACGAGCTGATCCGGGGCGAGTTCGAACTCGGCGGCCGCAAGGTCGACCTGGCCGACATCCGCGTGCCGGTGCTCAATGTCTTCGCCAAGGACGACCACATCATCCCGCCGAAGACCACGCAGGCGCTGCGCGGCGCTGTCGGCAGCCAGGACTATTCGGAGATCGGGCTCGATGGCGGCCATGTCGGCGTGTTCGTCAGCGGCAAGTCGCAGGGGGTGCTCGGCAAGGGCATCTTCGACTGGCTGAAGAAGCGCGATCGGTAGCCGGTGGCCAAGCGTCAAGGCAACACCACGGAGCCTCGTCTCAAGGAGGTCTCGGTCATTGGTCACGGCGGCTTCCGCAGGCTGGCCTATGCCGAGTGGGGGCCGGAGAAGGCCGAGCGCACCGTGGTCTGCGTGCATGGTGTGTCGCGTACGGGCCGCGACTTCGATGTGCTGGCTTCCGCACTCGCGGCGGAAGGCGTCCGGGTCGTCGCACCTGACCTCCCCGGACGCGGACGCAGCGAGTGGCTCGCGAAGCCGGCGCACTACACCGACCGGGCCTACACCGGCGCCTTGTCCACGCTCATCGCGCGGCTCGACGTGGAGTCGGTGGACTGGATCGGCACGTCGCTCGGCGGCCACATCGGCATGCTGATGGCCTCCGAGGAACAGACGCCGATTCGCAAGCTCGTGCTCAACGACTTCGGGGCGCGCGTGTCCGCCTCGGCGCTGCGGCGCATCGGTGCGTACCTCGGCAAGCGTTGGCGCTTCGCATCCGTCGAAGACCTGGAGGCGCATCTGCGCGAGATCCACGAGCCCTTCGGCAACTTGACCGATGCGCAGTGGCAGCACTTGGCGAAGTACAGCGCCACGCCGGACCCGGCCGGCGGTGTCCGCTTCCATTTCGACCCGGCCATCGGCATGCGCTTCGGCATCCCGATCTACCTGGACGTGGTGCTGTGGCAACTGTGGGACAAGATCGACTGCCCGGTGCTGATCCTGCGCGGCGAAGACTCCGACCTGTTGAGTGAAGCGACGACGCGACAGATGCTGAACCGCGGCCCTGCGGCCAAGGCCGGCCTCGTGAGCGTCGTCGAAGTACCCGAGTGCGGGCATGCACCGGCGCTGATGGAAGCCAGCCAGATCGCGACCATCCAGGCGTTTCTCTTCCCGGCCAAGCCCCGCCCAAGTGGCCGGGCGCGAGCGTCCGCCGCGGCATCTCGGGCGGGCCGTTCGATCTCTGCGAGCACACCGTGAAGCAAGACAAGATCGTCACGGCCGAGGCGGCTGTCGCACTGATCCGCGATGGGGATTCGGTGAGCTGTTCGGGCTTCGTCGGCATCGGGACGCCCGAGGCCTTGATCGAAGCGCTGGAGCGACGCTTCGTCGACACCCAGGGCCCGCGCGACCTCACGCTGGTGTTTGCCGCGGCGCCGGGCGATGCGAAGGAACGCGGCCTCAACCGGCTGGCGCATCCGGGGCTGGTCAAGCGCGCCATCGGTGGCCACTGGTCGCTCGTGCCCAAGCTCGCCAAGCTGGCGACGGACAACCTGATCGAGGCCTACAACCTGCCGCTGGGCGTCGTCTCGCACCTGTACCGCGACATCGCGGCGCACCGTGCGGGCAGCGTGAGCAAGGTCGGCATGGGCACCTTCGTCGACCCGCGCAACGGCGGCGGCAAGATCAACACGCGCACCACCGAGGACCTGGTGCGGGTCATGGACATCGATGGCGAGGAGTGGCTGTTCTACAAGACCTTTCCGATCAACGTGGCGCTGATCCGCGGCACCACGGCCGATGCCTCCGGCAACGTCACGATGGAACGCGAGGCGCTGGTGCTGGACGCGCAGGCCGCGGCGATGGCCGCGCGCAATGCCAACGGGCTGGTGATCGCCCAGGTGGAGCGCATTGCCGCGACAGGCTCGCTGGATGCGCGCAGCGTCATCGTCCCGGGCGTGCTGGTCGACTGCGTGGTGGTCGCACCGCAGGCCTCCCACGTGCAGACCTACGGCACCGACTACAGCGCCGCCTTCTCGAACGAGATCCGGGTGCGGACCGACAGGATCGTGCCCGCACCACTGGACGAGCGAAAACTCATTGCCCGTCGCTGCGCCTTCGAACTGCCGCTGGGCGGCGTGATCAACCTGGGCATCGGCGTGCCGGAGGTGGTCGCCGCCGTTGCCGCCGAGGAGCGGGTGCTCGATGACCTCACGCTCACGGCCGAACCGGGCGTCATCGGCGGCATGCCGCAGGGCGGGCTGGACTTCGGTGCGGCGGTCAACGTGCAAGCGCTGCTGCACCAGAACCAGCAGTTCGATTTCTATGACGGCGGCGGGCTGGATCTCGCGTGCCTGGGCATGGCCGAGATCGACCAGGTCGGCAACGTCAACGTGAGCCGCTTCGGGCCGCGACTGGCGGGGGCGGGTGGCTTCATCAACATCAGCCAGAACGCGCGCCGCCTCGTGTTTGCCGGCACGTTTACTGCCGGGGGGCTGGAAGTCTCGATCCAGGACGGCAAGGTGCGCATCGATGCCGAGGGCAAGGTGCGCAAGTTCGTGGATGCGGTCGAGCAGATCACCTTCAGCGGCACACAGGCGGCGGCCAAGGGCCAATCCGTGCACTACGTGACCGAGCGCTGCGTCTTCAGGCTCCAGCCGCAAGGGCTGCAACTGATCGAAGTGGCGCCGGGCATCGACATCGATCGCGACATCCTCGCGCACATGGCCTTCCGGCCGTTGATGGACACCGTCACCATCATGGACCCGCGCATCTACCGTCCCAAGTCGATGGGTCTGGCCGCGGTGTTGCAAGACCTGCAGCTCTCCGATCGCTTGAGCTACGACACCGAGCGCAACACGCTTTTCGTCAACTTCGAGGGCATGGCGATCCGCAGCATGGAAGAGATTGAGAGCGTGCGGCGCGTGTTCGAGGCGCTGTGCAGCCAGATCGGGCGCAAGCTGAACGTGATCGTCAACTACGACGGCTTCAGGCTCGACGACAGGGTGGCCGAGGCCTACGAGGACATGGTGGCCGCGCTGCGGGCGAAGTACTACAGCACCGGGCGGCGCTACACCACCAGCGCCTTCCTGCGCGCGAAGCTGGGTTCGTCATTGCAGACGCGCCAGGCATCGGCGCGCGTTTTCGAATCGAAGGCGGATGCGGCTGAGTTCCTTCGCACTCGGCCGCAACTCGTCGCAGTCGCCTGAGCCGCTCTGGCGTACCGGCGACAGACCCTGTCAACCGCTTTCGCGAAGGGCCAGGGAGAAGCCGATGTCATGGATGCGCGGCACCTCGCCGGGCTCTCGCGACAGGCGCCGCGCCAGCAACAGGCCTGCTCGTTCGCCCAGCTCGCGCGAGGCGATGCGTACGGTGGTGAGCGGCGGAACGCAGGCCGCAGCCACCGGCAGGTCCGAGAAGCCGACCACCGACAGCTCTCCTGGCACCGCGAGCCCGCGACGCCTGCATTCGAGCAACGCACCAAGTGCCAAGGTGTCGTTGCTGCAGAACACGGCTTGCAGGCGGGGCTCTGCAGCCAACAGTTGCGCGAGGCCGGCAGCGCCGTCATCGATGGAAGTGGGCGGTGCGGCAGATCGCGTCACGACCTCGCCGCCACCGGCCCGTGCGATGGCCGCGCGGTAGCCTTGCAGTCGCTTGCGCGCACGGTCTTCATCGGCGCCAAGGAAGCCGAAGCGTCGGCGCCCACGTGCCAGCAGGTGCGCGGCCACGGCCTCGCCGGCCGCCTCGTTGGAGAAGCCCACCACCATGTCGATCGGGTCGTCGCAGAGGTCCCAGCATTCGACCGTCGGGATGCCGGCCTTTTGCAGCTTGCTCCGCACGCCCGCGGTGTGCGCCGTGCCCGTCAGCACCATGGCATCGACGCGACGGCCCAGGAAGGCATCGACCAGCTTCTCTTCCGCATCGGCGTCGTAGCCGGTCTGGCCAAGCAACAGTTGGTAGCCGGCTGCGCCCAGTACCTTGGACAGCCCATCCATCGTGTCGGCGAACCAGGCGTTCGACAGTGTCGGCACGATCGCGCCGACGATGCGCGAGCGGCTCGACGCGAGCGTGCCGGCGTTGAGGTTGGGGACATAGCCGAGCTGCGCGACCGCTTCCTGCACGGCGGCGCGGGTGGCCGGTGCCACGCTGTCCGGGTCGCTCAGCACGCGGGACACGGTCACGCGTGCCACGCCGGCCGCCTTGGCCACGTCCGACATCAGCACCTTGGAAGGTTTCACGTGCTGGCCCGCGCCACGATCTCGAAGCCGATGTCGATCAGGTCGGCACCTGTGGATTGGCCGGACAGCCGCGCCAGCAGCATCTGGCCCGCGCGCTCGCCCATCTCGGCGCGTCGGATCAGGACAGTGGAGAGGCGTGGCGATGCGGCACGCGCCACCGCCAGGTCGCCGAACCCGAGCACGGCGAGCCGCCCCGGCACGGCCCAGCCGCGCTGCACGCATTCGAAGAGCACGCCTGCCGCGAGCAGGTCGTTGTTGCAGAACACGGCCGTGACATCGGGCCGTCGCGCGAGGATCTGCGTGAGGCGAGGGCCGGCGTCGTCGATCAAGGCTGGCGGACGGATCAGTTCCGACTGCACATCGTCGATGCCATGCGCCGCCGCCACGGTCCTGAAGCCTTCGAGCCGCAGCCTCGAGCGGTCTTCCTCGGCGCCGATGAAGGCCAGCGCTCGGTGCCCGCGATCGATCAGGTGCTGTGCCGCTGCCTTGCCGGCTTCAAGGTTGGAAAAGCCGACCAGCATGTCGATGGGCGCGTTGGGCGGCGTCGGCAGGTCCCAGGTCTGCACGACCGGCACGCCGGCGCGCTTGAGCTTGGCGCGCAGGGCGGGCGATTGGGCATTGCCGGTCAGCACGAGGCCATCGACGCGTCGGCCGAGGAAGGTGTCGACCAGCGTCGCCTCGTCACCAGCGCGATAGCCGCTCTGGCCGAGCAGCAACTGGTAGCCGCCATCGGCCAGGGTCTGCGCCAACGCCTCGATGGTTTCGGAGAACACCAGGTTGGAGATGGTGGGCACGATGGCCGCGACGATGCGCGAGCGGTTCGAGGCGAGGCTGCCGGCGGTGAGGTTGGGCACGTAGCCCAATTGCTCGACGGCGGAACGCACGGCGGCCAGCGTATCGGGCGCGACCTTGTCGGGCTCGTTGATGGCGCGCGAGACGGTGACGAGCGAAACGCCCGCGACGCGCGCAACGTCGCTCATGCGCGCGCGTTCCGGAGCGGGGGAGGGAGGGGGAGTCTGTGGGCGGGTCAAGGGCAGGGTTATACCGCGACGCTTGCAATCATGGAAGCGCTTCCATACAATCGATGCAACGGCGCGGAGAAGCGGCACATCTGAAATGGGCACGAGTGCCCGTTTTGTTTGCCCAAAGATGGAAGCGCTTCCATTACAACGGAGTCACGATGCACGAGATCACTTTCGAGGGCTTTGTCCGGCCCGATGGCAGGGTCGGCACACGCAACCACATCGGCGTGTTCGTCGTCGGCAACTGCGGCGCCACGGCGGCGCGGCGCGTGGCCGACCATTTCAATGCGAAGCGCCTGGCGGCCTTCCCCAACGTGGACGAGGTGCTGCCTTTCGTGCACGAGATCGGCTGCGGCATGGAGGCCACCGGCGAGCCGATGAACCTGCTGCGCCGGACCATTGCGGGCACCATCCGCAATCCCAATATCGCAGGCGCCGTGGTGATCGCGCTGGGCTGCGAGCGCAACAACATCCGCGCGTTCTTCGAGCAGGAGCAGCTCGTCCCCGGACCCATGCTGCACATGCTGGTGATGCAGGAGATCGGCGGCACGGCCAACACCATCGATGCGGGCATTGCGGCGGTCGAGGCGATGCTGCCCGAGGCGAACCGCTTCCAGCGCGAGGCCGTCTCCGTCGAGCACCTGGTGGTCGGCTTGCAATCGGCCGCCGCCGACAGCGACACGGCCATTTCAGCGAACCCGGCGCTGGGCGCGGCCATCGACCTGCTGGTGCGCCATGGCGGCACGGCCATCCTTTCCGGGACGAGCGAACTCGCACCGGACGCACAACGCGTGGCGGCACGCGCCGCGAGTCCCGCAGTCGGTGCGCAACTGGAGCAGCGCATCCAGTGGTGGAAGGGCTACACGGCGGGACGCGACACGGGCATGACCCGGGCGGCGCCCGCCGAGACCGAAGGCCTGCGCCGCGCCGGAACCTCGCCGCTCCAGGCCGTCTACGAATACGCCCATCCGGTCACGCAGCGCGGCCTGGTGTTCATGGACGCGCCGGCCTATGCCGCCGTCTCCGCCACCGGGCAGGTCGCCAGCGGCGCCACGATGGTCTGCCTTACGACAGGCAGCGGGTCCGGCTTCGGCGCGGCACCCGTACCGACCGTCAAGTTGGCCAGCAACTCGGCGGTGTTCGCGCGCATGGAGGACGACTTGGACATCGATTGCGGCGGCGTGCTGGCCGGCGAGATCGGCGTGGCGCAGATGGGGCAACTGGTGTTCGAGCGGATGCTCGCGCATGCCTCGGGCGAGGCCACCAAGAGCGAAGAGCTTGGCGTCGGACGAGATGAATTCGTGCCCTGGCCCATCGGCGTGCTGGCTTGAACAACGAGGAGACAACAACATGAGCACATCGACCCTCGGCGCGACCACTGCCGCCATCGTTCCAACCATCGCATCGACCGTGAAGCCGTCGGAGGCCGTCCAGCGCAACCCCTTCATCCGCCTCGACCCCAAGGACAACGTCGTTGTCGCACGCATCGAGGTGCCCGCTGGCGTTGCGGTGCCGAGCGAGGGTGTGACCACGCTGCAACCCGTGCCCGCAGGCCACAAGCTCGCAGCCCGCTTCATCGCCAAGGGCGAGCCGGTGCTCAAGTACAACACCGTGATCGGCTTTGCTTCGGAGGACCTGCCTGCGGGCACTTGGATGCACAGCCACAACATCGCGTTCGGGGACTTGGTGAAGGACTACCGCCATGGCCTCGACTACGTGCCGACGAAGCTATTGCCTTCGGATGAGCGGGCGCGCTTCCAGGGCATCGTTCGCCCCGATGGCCGGGTCGCGACACGCAACTACATCGGCGTGTTCATCGTGAGCCACGGCGCGGCCACGGTGGCGCGCAAGATCGCCAGCTTCTTTGACGAAGACGAACTCGCTGCCTTCCCGAACATCGATGGCGTGGTGCCCTTTGTGCACGAGCAGGGCGTCGGCATGGAGCGCAGCGGCGAGCCGATGGAACTGCTGCGCCGGACCATCGGGGGCTACATCCGTCATCCCAACACCGCAGGCGCCTTGGTCATCGCGCTTGGCGAGGAGCACAACGGCCTGGACGACTTCCTCGCACACCAGAAGCTGGCGACGGGCCCCATGTTGCAGACCCTCGTCATCCAGCGGGCAGGCGGCACGAAGAAGGCCATCGCCGCGGGCATCGAGCAGGTGCGCAGCATGCTCGCCAGTGCCAACGAAGTACGGCGCGAGCCGGTCTCGGCCGAGCACATCAGCATCGGGCTGCAGTGCGGCGGTTCCGATGGCTTCTCTGGCCTGTCGGCCAACCCGGCGCTGGGTCGTGCGATGGAAATCCTCATCGAGCATGGCGGCACGGCCATGCTCTCGGAAACGTCGGAGATCTTCGGTGTCGAGCACACGCTGACGGCACGCGCCGTCACGCCGGAAATCGGCAAGAAGCTGGTCGCACGCATCGACTGGTGGCTGCGCTACAACGAGGGGCGCGACACGCAGATCAACGGACGTGTCAGTCCCGGCAATAACGCCGGTGGACTTGCCAACGTGCTGGAAAAGTCGCTGGGCGGCGCGAAGAAGGGCGGCAATGCGCCGCTCATGGAGGTCTACGAATACGCCGAGCCCGTGACGCAACACGGCCTCGTCTTCATGGACACGCCAGGCTACGACCCGGTCTCGGCCACCGGCCAGATCGCCGGCGGGGCAAACCTGATCTGCTTCACGACGGGCCGCGGCTCCTGCTTCGGCTCGGTGCCGGCGCCGACGATCAAGCTCGCCAGCAACACGCCGATGTATGCGCGCATGAGCAACGACATGGACATCAACTGCGGTGTCGTGATCGACGGCGAGGCCACCATCGACCAGATGGGCCGCGCCATCTTCGAGCAGATCCTGCGCCATGCATCCGGCGAGGCGACGAAGAGCGAGGCACTGGGCGTGGGTCTGAACGAGTTCGTGCCGTGGCCGCTCGGCATCTCTGACTAGCAACTTCGTCCCACTGGGCGGGACGCCGCAGCCACCCTAGGGGACACCCTGCATGGCTCGCACAGGACGATCCCGATTCAATGACCGCACACCCATCCATTCGCATCCAAGGAGACATTCCCTCATGAACAAGCGCAACTTCCTCGCCGCCGCGCTGGCCCTCGCCACCGCACTGCCGATGGCCGTGCAAGCCGAGACGGACTACCCCAACAAGCCCGTGAAGATCATCGTGCCCTTCCCGGCCGGCGGGACGAGCGACATCATGGGCCGGCTCATCGCCGAAGGCCTGAGCAAGCAACTCAAGCAGCCCTTCGTGGTCGACAACAAGGGCGGGGCGGGTGGCGCGATCGGCACCGACCAGGCGGCCAAGGCGCCTGCGGATGGCTACACGCTGCTGCTGTCGGGCATCGGCAGCAACGCGATCATCCACGGCTTCACGCCCAAGCCGCCGTACGACTCGAACAAGGACTTCATCCACATCTCCGAACTGGCGGCGGGCCCGAACGTGCTGGTGGTCAACCCCGAGTTCCCGGCCAAGACCTTCAAGGAGTTCATCGCATGGGTCAAGGCGAACCCCGGCAAGTTCAGCTACGGGCAGGTGAACGCCTCGTCGGGCCACGTCACGACCGAGTACCTCAAGCAGGTGGCCGGCCTCGACATGGTGGGCATCCCGTACAAGGGCGGCGCGCCCGCGCTCAACGACGTGGTGGCCAACCAGATCCCCGGCATGTTCACCAACCAGGACGTGGTGCAACCCTTCGTCAAGGCCGGCAAGCTGCGCGCCCTGGTCGTGACGAGCGAGAAGCGCAACCCGCTGTACCCCGATGTGCCGACCGTGGCCGAGTCCGGCTACCCGGGCTTCACCGCCGTGTCGTGGACCGGCCTGTCCGCACCCAAGGGCACGCCGAAGCCCATCGTCGACAAGCTCGAGGCGGCCATGGTGGCGGCCTTCAGCGACCCCGCCGTGCGCGCCAAGATGGAGGCCAATGGCTTCGTGGTGCTCGCGTCGAAATCGCCGGACTTCACCAAGTTCGTCGCGGATGAAATCGCCCGCTGGTCCAAGGTCGTGCAGACCGCCGGCATCAAGCTCGACTGATCGTTTTCCACTCTTCCAGAAAGAAAGTCCATCGCCATGGGTGCCGTTGAATCCAATATCGTTTCCTACGCCAAGATCGGCGCCGACGCGCGCACCGCCGCCGACACCGGCGACCGCATCGCGCACATCAAGCTGTCGCTGGTGTTCCTGCCGCTGGCCACGCCGGTCAGCGACGCCAAGGTGCTCACGGGCCGCCAGAAGCCCCTGACCGAGATCGCCTTCATCTTCGCGGAGATCTCGACGCGTGACGGCCACAGCGGCATCGGCTTCGGCTATTCGAAGCGCGCGGGCGGTCCGGGCATGTACGCGCATGCGAAAGAGCTTGCGCCCCACCTGATCGGCGAGGACCCCAACGACATCTCGCGCCTGTTCACCAAGCTGCTGTGGGCCGGCGCGAGCATGGGCCGCAGCGGTCTCACGACGCAGGCCATCGCCCCCTTCGACATCGCGTTGTGGGACCTGAAGGCCCGGCGCGCGAAGCTTCCGCTGGCCAAGCTGCTGGGCGCCGAGCGCGACTCGGTGCAGTGCTACAACACCTCGGGCGGCTACCTGCACACGCCGCTCGACCAGGTGCTGAAGAACGTCGAGATCTCGCGTCAGAGCGGCATCGGCGGCATCAAGCTCAAGGTTGGCCAGCCCGACCTGGCCATCGACATCGAGCGCGTCGCCGCGGTGCGCAAGCAACTGGGCAACGCCTTCCCGCTGATGGTCGATGCCAACCAGCAATGGGACCGGCAGAAGGCCACGCGCGCCTGCCGCGCCTTCGAGGACTTCGACCTGACCTGGATCGAGGAGCCGCTGGACGCCTACGACTTCGAAGGCCATGCCCAGCTGGCGGAGCGCTTCGACACGGCGATTGCCACCGGCGAGATGCTCACCAGTTTCGGCGAGCATGCACAGCTCATCATGGGCGAGGGCAGCGACTTCATCCAGCCCGATGCACCGCGCGTCGGCGGCATCACGCCCTTCCTGCAGATCATGTCGCTCGGCGCCTTCAAGGGCCGCAAGCTCGCGCCGCACTTCGCGATGGAGATCCACCTGCACCTGGCGGCGGCGTACCCGATCGAACCGTGGCTCGAACACTTCGAATGGCTGGGTCCCATGTTCAACGAGCAGATGCACCTGAAAGATGGGCGCATGCATGTGTCGGACCGGCCGGGCCTGGGCTTCAGCCTGAGCGAGCAGGCGCTGTCGTGGACTGCGGAAACCCAGGAGTTTGGTAAAAGGCCCTAGTCAATGACTCAATGCAAGCGCCAGCGGGCGTTCGCGCCACGCCAGGTACTTCGGCCGCCGAATGACTGGTTGCGAAGTTCATAGTCAGCGCCGAATGAGCTGAAAACTGACAATCGCCGAGATAGGCACGTCCTCATTGAACGGCGGCATTCCTGTGCAGTTCGACCTTCACCGTCGTCTCGCAGTCTCGCCCGAGATCCGTAGGCTTTGCGTCCGCGCCGCTATCGATTGTCGCAGCGGGTCTTGCTGCGAGCGCGCGCCCTTGATACGAGAAGCCATGAATGCTGAAGCAACAGTTGCTCGAAGCAAGGAGTCGCAGGTTGCTCATTCCAGCGTGATTCTCGCTCTGCGCGTCACTTCTCGCCATCGCGCCAAATCGGCTTCAAGCGTCGCACGAAATTGCGCAGGTGTGTCGAGGACCGGATCCACGCCTCTAGACATCAAGGCCTTGCGCGCTTCCGGCGTACCCATACTCATGCGCAGCGCGCCATGGATTCGAGCCACCATCTCGGGGTCGAGCTTCGAGGGTCCCAGCACGCCGAACCAGGTGGCGGCGTCGTATCCAGCCACCCCGGCCTCCTGCAAGGTCGGGATGTCTGGCGCAGCGTTGGCCCGCCCGCCGCTCGTGACGCCGAGGGCGCGCAACTGACCACTCTGAATGAATGGCAGCGACGAAGGCAGGGTGTCGAAGTAGGCCGCGATGTGACCGCCAATCAGGTCGGTGATGACCTGGCTGCTGCCCTTGTAGGGGATGTGCCGCAGGTTGGTCGTGCCGGTCGATTGGGCATAGAGCTCTGCGGCCATGTGGGTGATGTTACCGGTGCCAGCAGAGCCGTAGGTGACCGGATCCTTGCTCGTGTTCACGTAGCGCAGGAACTCTTGAGCCGTCCTGACAGGCAGCGACGGATTGACGACCAGCACCAACGGTGTCGAGCCCACCTGGCTGATCGGTGTGAAATCGCGCAGCGGGTCATAGGGCAGCTTGGGCGAGAGCGCGGGACTGATCGACTGGCTGGCCGTCGCGCCCAGCAGCAGCGTGTAGCCATCGGCGGGACTGCGCACCACGTCCGCCGCGGCGATGGTGCCGTTGGCGCCGGGCTTGTTTTCCACCACCACGCTGCCGCCGAGCCCTTGGCCCAGACCTAGCGCGACCTGTCGTGCGACGAAATCGGCGCCACCGCCCGGCGGGAAGCCAACCACAAGGCGGATGGGACGGTCGGGGTAGCCCGCTGCATGGGCCGCCGCGACAGTCACGCCGAGCACGCAGGTTGCGAGGACCCTTGCCAGGCCCACGGCTGCTTTCATCATGTCTCGCTCCTTCCAGGTCAAACCGATCACTCGACAGGCCGCTTGCCTTCTTCGGCCGGGCGATGCAGATGCGGCCAGAGCCGGGCCACCACCTCGCGCTCCGCCGCATAGGCGAAGCAACTGTCCACCTTGGCCTGCCGCTCCGCTTCGCTGCCGGGTTCGTTGATGCGCGCCAGGCGTTGCGGTGCGAGGCCCTGTATCGCCGTGGTGGCCATCGGGCCCAGCAGTTCGACGATGTGCGTGCAGGACGCACTCCCTCCGAGCAGTTCCCTGACCCGCTTGTTCCATCCCGCGCCGATGCGCAGCCCCACCAGCGGCGCCAACGTATTAACCGCGCCGCGGCACACGCCGAATGGCGTGGCATGCATTGCGGCCTCGGCCTCATGCACCTGCAGCGCGTCGTCGATGACGAGCCGCACCACGATGTTGTGCACAGGCACGCCGGGCGGAATGGCGTCGACGGCCAGTTGCCGCATGAAGGGATGGCTCTTGGTGTCGACGAGCCGACCTTCGATCTCGCACAGGCCATCGGTGCGACTGAAGAAGCGCAGGTCGACCTGTCGATGATGCAGTTCCTTGCGTTCGATCCGGGGGGGTGTCACAGCCAAGTCCTCCAATGGCGTCAGGCCGCCTCTCGCACCGCGGCCCACGCGAACGTGCCGGGCCGGCTCGAGGCAATGGCGCCAGACGCCAGCAAAGCCTTGCATTCTTGCGGCGGCACGCCCGCGGCTTGAAGCAGCGCCAGCGTGTGTTCGCCGAGGTCCGCCGGCGGCAGCGTTCGCACACCCTCTTGCGTCGCATTGAACGCGGGAAACTCGGGCACCTCGAAGTCCAGCCCGCGGAAGCGCACCTCGCGCAGCTTGCCCGGCTGGTGGGCCTGCGGCGCCTCCAGCACACGCTCCAGTGGCAGCACCTCGGTACAGCCGACGCCGGCCGCGTTCAATCGCCCGGCCACGTCGTCGAAGCTGCGGGCTGCGACCGCGGCCTTCACGATGCCCTCGCACTGTTCGCGCGCCTTCTTGCGTTGGCGCAGCGTCGCCAGCGACGCGTCCTGGGCCTGCGGCAGTCCCATCGCCTGGCAGAACTTCAGCCAGTGGCTGTCGTTGAGCATCAGCAGGTAGATCCAGCGCTGGTCAGCCGTGAGGTGGGCGCCATAGCCCGGCATGCTGAATTCGCCGTGCGGCTCGCGCTCGGCGCGGCCCAGCAACTGCGTCTTCAACTGCACGCCGACCAGGTCGCGCGAGGCCACGTGCAGGCCGGTCTCGTACAAGCCGACTTCGACAGGCTGCGGAGACCGCCCCGCCTGCTGCTGCAGCAGCGAGACGAGGATCCCGATCACCGCGTAGGCCCCGGCGAACTGGTCGTGATAGGACGGGCCCAGGCGGCTGGGCCGGCCGTTGACCCAGTTGGCTTCCATCACGCCGGTCGCCGCTTCGGCGACCGGATTCGATGCCAGGTCGTCCGCCTGCGGTCCCGCCGCATAGCCGCGGATGTGGCAGTAGATCAGCTGCGGATTGGCCGCCGCGCAATCCTCGCGCGTCAGCCTCAGCTTGCGCGCGGCCTTGGGCGCCAGGTTGTGGACCAGGGCATCGGCAGTCTCCAGCAGCTTGCAGAACGCGGCATGGCCCTCCGGGTTGGAGAGGTCGATGCACACGCTCTTCTTGCCGTGGCTGTAGGCAATGAAGGTGCCGCTGGGGCCGCCGCGCACCAGGCTGCGCGTGGGATCGCCCGCGGGCGGTTCCACCTTGATCACCTCCGCGCCGAGCTGCGAAAGGATGTGCGCCGCAAACGGCGCCGCGAGCATGGTGCCCAGTTCAATGACGCGGCGACCGGCGAGGGGAGCTTGATGCATCGGAGTGCCTCATTTTCAAAAAGAATGCATTCTATGTTCACCACAAAACCTGTGTTATCACCATTTTCACGGGGAAACCCGAATGTTGAACGTCAAAATGCTTCTTATACAATGCATTCTATTGCGGCGAAGCGTCGATCAACCTCCCACTTTCCCAGGAGACAAACACATGCGCAGAAGGTCTTTCCTCTCCACCGGCGGCGCCGTCGCGGCCTCGGCCGCCCTGCCAGGCTGGGCGCAGGCGCAGCAGGCGTCGCCCGGCATCGACACGGCCACCAAGACCGTCACCGTGGGCGCCTTCACCCCCATTTCCGGGCCGGTGCCGTTCTACACGATCCTCACCCACGCCGCGGAGTCCTGCTTCAAGTGGGCCAACGAGACCAATGCCCTGAACGGCTGGAAGATCAACTACGTCACCTACGACGACGGCTACGAGCCCGCACGCAGCGTGGCCGTGACGCGTCGCCTGGTCGAGGAAAACAAGATCTTCGCGCTGGCCGCCGCCACCGGCACCGCGCAGTCGGTGGCCGTCATTCCCTATGCCAAGGAAGTGGGACTGCCGATGATCGGTCCGATCGGCGGCGCCACGGCGCTGTTCTCCGAGCGGCTGGTCTATCCGCTGCTGCCGGACTACGGCTGGTCGGCCGCGGCCAACCTCGACTACGCCTTCAACGGCCTGAACGCCAGCCGCGTCGCCCTGCTCTGGGAGAACGACGAACTCGGCCGTTCGGCCCAGCGTGGCTTCGACCTGCACATGTCGACCAACAAGAAGACGCCGGCCGAGTCGATCCCCTTCGAAGTGCGCAACACCGATTTCACGCCGCACGTGCGCCGCCTCGCCAATGCAAAGGCCGAAGTGGTCGTGCTGTTCGGCTCCAACGCCAACCTGGCTGCGGCGCTGAAGGCCGCCGAGCGCATCGGCTACGAGGCCAAATGGATGGCGCCCTTCTTCACGGCCGACCCGACCACGCGCAAGCTGGCCGGCTCGCTGCTCGACGGCGTGTACTTCTCCTCCTGGCTGCTGCCGGTGACCTCCGACGATTCCGATGTGAAGGCCTACCGCGACAACGTCGGCAAGTACTACCCGAACGACCCGATCGGCGTGTTCGGCCTCAACGGCTGGAGCAACGGTGCGCTGTTCGTCAAGGGATTCCAGATGCTGCTGGCCAGCGGCAAGCCGCTGACACGCGCCAACTTGGTCGACGTGATGGAAACGATGACCAACCAGAACGTCGGCGGTGCGCGCAACGTCAGCTTCAAGGCGGGTGACCATCGCGGCGCGCGGCAGGAAGGCATCCTGCAGGCCGCGGCCGATGGCACCTTCAAGCTGGTGCGCGAGTTCCGGCCCTACCCAGCCGAAGTCTTCGACGCGAAGCTGGCATGAAGGAGCAGAGCGTGAGCATAAGCTACGACGCCTGGGTCGGGCGCGAGGAAGAACGCACCGAGCGCATCCTGGCCCGGCCCGTGGCAGCCATGGCCGCCACCCTCGACCTCTCGACCGCGCCCGCGGCGGGCGAAGCATTGCCGCCTGGCTGGCAGTGGCTCTTCTTCAACCCGGCCGTGCGCCGCAGCGGCCTGGGCACCGATGGCCATCCCCAGCGCGGCGGCTTCCTGCCGCCCATCGAACTACCGCGTCGCATGTGGGCCGGCAGCCGGCTGCGCTACCTGGCCGACCTTCCGGTGGAGGCCGAGGCCACGCGGCGCAGCCGCATCCTGAAGGTCGAGAACAAGACTGGCAAGCGCGGCGCGCTGTGGTTCGTCACCGTCGAGCACACCACCACCTGCGATGGCACGACCTGCATCGTCGAAGAGCAGGACATCGTGTACCGCGAAGCGACCCCCTCGGGCGCCGCGCCGGCCGCCGCCCCGCAGCGCTACGAGGGCGAGGCACAGTGGGGGCGAGATGTCTCGCCCGATACGACGCTGCTGTTCCGCTATTCGGCGCTGACCTTCAACGGCCATCGCATCCACTACGACCTGGCCTATGCACATGACGAGGAGGGCTACGCCGGTCTCGTGGTGCATGGTCCGCTGACAGCCACCCTGCTGCAGCAACTCGCGCTCGAACAAGGCAGTGGCCGGCCGCTCGCACGATTCGACTTCCGGGGCGTCAGCCCACTGTTCGCGGGGCGCGCCTTCCGCATCGAAGGCCGCGCAGCCGACGACGGCTCGCTTGCGCTGTGGGCGCGCGGGCCGGACGGCGAACTCGCGATGTCCGCCACCGCGGCCTTCCGCTGATCCGGTCCCCAGGAAGCGCGCAATGAATTCACATCGCAAGGAGACAAGAGACATGGCACAACATCTGAGCGGCCCGGCGAGCCTGGAGGGCCAGGTCGCCCTGATCACGGGCGGCGCGGGCGGCATGGGCCGCGCCATCGCCAATGCATTCCAGTCGGCCGGCGCTCATGTGATCGCCACCGATCGCGCCGAGCACGAGGACATCGGCCCCGGCATCCAGTACCGCCCGTATGACGTCACCTCGCGCGCCGAGACCGACAAGGTCATCGACGCGGTGATCGCCGAGCACGGCAAGGTCGACATCCTCGTCATGTGCGCCGGCATCATCGCCCGCACGCCGCTCGGCGACAGCTCCGACGACGAGTGGGACGCGATCATGTCCGTCAACGTGCGCGGCGTGGTCAATCCTGCGCGCAAGCTCTTTCCGCTGATGTGCGAGCGCGGCTTCGGCAAGATCCTCGCGGCCGGCTCGATTGCCGCGAAGAACGGTGGTGTCGCTTCCGGGCCGGCCTATGTCGCGTCCAAGGCCGCAGTGCACGGGATGATGCGCTGGATTGCCAAGGCGGGCGCCGCGCACGGCGTCTATGCCAACACCCTCGCCCCCGGCCCCGTGGAGACCGCGATGTGGGCCAACGTGACCGGCGGCACCTCGGCGCCCTCGGCCAACACCACGGTGCCGCTCGGTCGCTATGGCAATGCCGACGACATTGCGCAGGCCGCGCTGTTCCTCTGCTCGCCGGCCTCGAACTGGATCACGGGCACCTCGCTGGACATCAGCGGCGGCATGTGGATGAACTGACCGGGAAGAACAGCATGGCAACCAACGCAGTGCCGGTGATCGGCTTCGTGGGCCTCGGCGTCATGGGCGGCGCGATGTGCCGCAACATGGCGCTCAAGCATGCCGGCGAAGTCATCGCCTTCGATACGAACCCGAAGGCCTTCGAGGTGCTGGACGGCACCCAGGCGCAACGCGTGGGCACCGTGGCCGAAGTGGCCGCGCGGGCCGACGTGGTGTTCCTCTCGCTGCCCGGCGGCCCGCAGGTGGAGGCGGTATGCCTCGGTCCGGAAGGCCTCTCCGGCGGCGCGCACAAGCCTTCGGTGATCGTCGACCTGAGCACCACCACCGTCGCGTCGGCCCGCCAGGTGGGCGCGAAGCTCGCGACGCGAGGCATCGCCTTTGCGGATGCGCCGGTGGCCCGCACGCGGGAGGCGGCGCAGCGCGGCGAGCTGAGCATCATGGTCGGCGCCGATGCATCGCTGTATGGGCGCATCGAGCCCCTGCTGCGCTACATCGCCACCGACGTGACGCATTGCGGTGACGTGGGCTGCGGCCAGGTCGTGAAGCTCATCAACAACGCACTGGTGTTCGAGAACACCGTGGCGCTGGCCGAGATGATGGTGCTGGGCGAACGTGCCGGCGTGCAATCGGCGGTGCTGCTGGACGCCGTGTCGAAGGGCTCGGGCGACAGCTTCGTGCTGCGCAACCACGGCCGCAAGGCGATGCTGCCGCGCCAGTTCCCGGAGAAATCCTTTCCGCCCGAATACGCGCTGAAGGACATCGGCTACGTGCTCGAACTTGCCACGCAGACGGGTGTCTCGGCGCACGTCACCGAACTGGCACAGCGCTACTACACGGCGACGGCAAGCAAGGGCTGGGGCGGACGCTACTTTCCCGCGGTGATCGAAGTGATCGACCGCAACATCGGTCCGGCGCAGTGCGCCACTGACGCAAAGGCCTGAGGCCATGACCGACTTCATCGGGCTGGTCTGGGCGGGCATGGTGAGCGGCTGCCTCTATGCGATGGGCGCGATCGGCATCGTGTTGATCTACAAGAGCTCCAATGTCGTGAACTTCGCGCACGGCAACCTGGCCGGGCTCGCGGCCTTCCTGGTGTATGGCTTCACCGCCGGCGTCTTCGCGCAGATGGCCTGGGCACCTGCGGTGTTGCTGACGCTGGCGATCATGGCGGCGGTGATGGCCGCGACCTGCCTGCTGATCGCACCGCTGGTGTTCAAGTCGGACCTGACCAGCACCATTGCCACACTGGGCGTGGGCCTGGTCGCGCAGGGTGCGACACAGTTGCTGTTCGGCTCCAACGTGGTGTCGATGGATCTCCCGCTGCCGCGTTGGCGCATGGACCTCGGCCTGCTGCGCGTGTCTGCTTACGACCTCGCAGTGATCGGCGTCACCGCCCTGGTCATCGGGCTGCTGTACCTGCTGATCGAGCGGACCCGCATCGGGATCGCCTTC
Organism: Variovorax rhizosphaerae; assembly: GCF_037889975.1. Lineage (NCBI taxonomy): Bacteria > Pseudomonadati > Pseudomonadota > Betaproteobacteria > Burkholderiales > Comamonadaceae > Variovorax > Variovorax rhizosphaerae. The sequence goes on from NZ_JBBKZT010000013.1 coordinate 136,838, forward strand.
CGCGCGGTGTCGGCCAATCCCTTTGCCAGCCGGGTCTGCGGGCTGAACCTGCGGCGCGCGCACATGTTTTCGTGGGTGGTGGCGGGCTTGCTGGGGCTGGTCGCGTCGCTCTTGATCGTGCCCACCACCTTCCTGTCGTCGACCAGCGTGGCGTCGTTCATGCTGCAGGCCTTCGCGGCCGCGGTGGTCGGCGGCTTCAGCAGCCTGCCGGGCGCGGTGCTCGGCGGCATCTTCATCGGCGTGCTGATGAACCTGCTGTCGTTCTATGTCGCGGCGGAATTCAACAACACCTACGTGCTGCTGACCATCCTGCTCGTGCTCAACGCGTTCCCGAAGGGCGTCCTCGCCGTGCGCGGAGGTGCCCGTGTCTAGCATGCCGATCACCCCCGACGTCTCGCCGGATGTCAGCGGCGCAGAGCGCACACAGCGCTGGACCTTGAACGTCGGCAGCGCGCTCGGCCTCGCCGTGTTGCTCTTGCTGCCGCTGGTGGCGGGCGGCTACTGGACCTTCACGCTCGGCCTGTGCTTCGCAAATGCGATCGCGATCATGTCGGTGAGCTTCCTCGTGCGCTACGGCGGAGAGGTCTCGATCGGACATGGCGTATTCGTCGCGGCCGGCGCCTACACCGTGGCGTTGGTCGAGAAGTACCTGGGCCTGTCGGTGCTGGCGAGCATGCCGTTGGCCGCGGTGGTGGGCGGCGCGCTCGGGTTGGCGTTCGCATTTCCGTCGCGAAACCTGTCGGGCATCTACCTGGCGGTTGCCACGATGGCGCTGGCCCTGGCGCTGCCCGAACTGCTGTTGCACTACTCCAGCATCTCCGGCGGCTACGAAGGCCTCTACGTGAAGCTCGACGCGCTACCGGGCATGCCGAAGTCGCTGCAGCGCTACTACCTGCCGCTGCTGGGCGCGATCGCGGTCGTGCTGCTGCTGCGGCACTTCCGCCGGTCGCGCCAGGCCATGGCGCTGCTGCTGATCCGCACGTCGGCGCATGCGGCGGAATCCTTCGGCGTGCGCCGCAGCTGGGCGCGCCTGTCGTGCATGGCCTTGAGCGCGGCCATCGCCGCGGTGGGCGGCGCGCTGCTCTCCTTCAGTTCGTCGACGGTGTCGCCGAACAGCTTCACGCTGTGGACTTCGATCTTCCTGCTGGTGGGTTCGGTGGTGAGCCTCTATTCGCTGTCCCTGGTGGGCAGCGTGATCGGCGGCCTGTTCCTGACGCTGATTCCGCTGCTGCTGGCCGGCGCTGGCGACTGGGTGCCGATCCTCTACGGCGGCGCGTTGCTGGCCGTCGTGCTGGGCTTCAACGCATTGCCGGCAGCGTTGCGCGCGCGCCTTTCGGGAGGCCAGTCATGAGCGGCGTTGCAGTGTCGCAGGCGGTGCCACTGGTCGTCGACGGGCTGGGGCTTTCCTTCGGCGGCAACCATGTGCTGCAGGACATTGCCCTGCAGCTTCGGCCCGGTGAAATCACCGGCCTGATCGGCCCGAACGGGGCCGGCAAGACGAGCTTCTTCAACTGCCTCACCGGCCTCTATTCACCGCGCAAGGGCAGCATCCGGCTCGGTGACGTGCGCCTCGAAGGCCTGCCGCCGACCCACCGCGCCGCACTCGGCTTCTCGCGCAGCTTCCAGCATGTGGCGCTGTGCCCGGAACTGAGCATTGTCGAGAACGTGATGATCGGCCTGGACCGCCTCTCGGGCGCCGGCTGGCTCGACGCCTTCCTGCCGCTCGCGCGCGGCCGCCAGGAGCGTGCACGCCATCGTGACTTGGCGCTCACTGCACTGGCGCGCCTGGGCATCGCCCACGTTGCGGACGAGGAGCCTTCGCAGCTGCCGCCGGGCGTGCTGCGGCTGGCCGAGATCGCTCGCGCCATCGCCGGATCCCCGCGCGTGCTGCTGCTCGACGAGCCCGCCGCCGGTCTCAACTCGGTCGAGACGCGCGACCTTTCGAACGCCCTCCTGAAGTTGCGCTCGCCGCAACTGGTGCTGGTGGTCGTGGAGCACGACATGGACCTGATCATGGAAGTCTGCGACACGATCCACGTGCTCAACGTGGGCCGCCTGCTGGCCTCGGGCAACCCGGCGCAGATCCGCGCGAACCGCGAGGTGGTGGCCGTCTACCTGGGGGACGACGATGAGTGACAGCCTGCTCCAGGTCGAAGGCCTCAGCGTCCGTTACGGCGCCGGGCCGGTGGTGCATGGTGTCAGCCTCGGCATGGCGGCCGGCACCGTGGCGGCGTTGCTGGGCGCGAATGGCGCCGGCAAGTCCAGCACGCTGCGCGCAATCGCAGGACTGGAGCCGTCGCAAGGCCGCGTGGTCTTCGAAGGGCAGGACGTCTCGAGACTCTCGACGGCCGCGCGTTTCAAGGCCGGCATCGTCTACGTGCCCGAAGGCCGGGCGATCGTCGCGGACCTGTCCGTTTCCGAAAACCTGACGCTGGGTTCGTACTTCGTCGATGCCGGCACGCGCGCCAGTCGCCGCCGCATGGTCCTGGACTTCTTCCCCGAGATCGCGAACCGGCTCAACGCGCCAGCGGGGCTGCTGAGCGGCGGCGAGCAGCAGATGCTGGCGATCGGCCGCGGGCTCATGTCGGGGCCGCGCCTGCTGTTGCTGGACGAGCCGTCCCTCGGCCTGGCGCCGCTGCTGGTGGCGCGCGTGTACGAACGACTGGCGCTGATCCAACAGCAGCAGAAGCTGTCGGCGCTGCTGGTGGAGCAGAGCTTCCATGCCGCGGCCAAGCTCGCAACGCAGGCCTGGGTCATGCGCCACGGTCACATCGTGGGCTGGCTCGATGCGCTCGCGCTGCGCAGCCGCGAAGGCCGCCAGCAGGCGATCGATGCCTACCTGGGCGCGCGGCAGGACACCAACACCGCCGTGCCCGCATGAGGAACGACGACATGAGCTCCAAAGATCTGAAGTTGCAGGGCCGCGTGGTCGCCACCGGCCTGAAGTTCCCCGAAGGCCCGATCGCGATGCCGGACGGCAGCGTGCTGGTGGTCGAGATTGCATCGGGCCGGCTGATGCGCGTGCAGCCTGATGGCGCCATCGAAGTGGTGGCCGACGTGGGCGGCGGCCCGAACGGCGCGGCCCTCGGACCCGACGGCCACTGCTACCTCTGCAACAACGGCGGCTTCAGCTGGCGCACCGACGACGGATTCTCGCGCCCGACCGGCGCAGCGGCCGGCTACAAGGGCGGCGCGATCCAGCGCGTCGACCTGTCCAGCGGCGCGGTGGAGACGCTCTACACCGAATGCGACGGCATCCCGTTGCATGGGCCAAATGACATCGTCTTCGACGCGCACGGTGGCTTCTGGTTCACCGACTTCGGCAAGACCTTCGAAGACCGCATCCTGCGCGGCGCTGTGTACTACGCGCGCGCCGATGGCAGCTTCATCCGCCGCGCGGCGCATCCTTTCCTGACCCCGAACGGCGTCGGCCTGTCGCCCGATGGCAGCACGCTCTACGTCAGCGAAACCGAGACCGCCCGACTGTGGTCCTATCCGGTCAAGGGGCCGGGCGAGCTCGGCCACGAGGCCTGGCCCTCGCCCAATGGCGGGCGACTGGTGCACGGCCTGCCCGGCTTCCAGCGCTTCGATTCGCTGGCCGTCGAAGAGAACGGCAACATCTGCGTGGCGACGCTGGTGCGTGGCGGCATCAGCGTGTTTTCCCCCGCTGGCGAGCTCATCGAGTTCCACGCCGCGCCCGAGGGCTACTGTACCAACATCTGCTTCGGCGGGGCCGACCGGCGCACTGCCTTCATCACCCTGTCCGGCTATGGCCAGCTGTTTGCGGCCCGCTGGCCGCGCGCCGGCCTGGCCCTTTGCGCATGAAAGCCCCCATGAACACCACTTCAAGCCAGCGCGGCCTGCGCGACATCCTGCAAGCCAGCGCTGTGCTGGTCGCCGCGGCCATGGGCGTGTGGTCGGCCCCGGCGTCGGCGCAACAGGCTTGGCCCGACCGACCGATCCGGATCATCGTGCCCTACGCGGCCGGCCAAGGCGCGGACGCGCTGATGCGGCTGGTCGGGCAGGAGCTGTCGAAGACGCTGAATCAGAGCATCGTCGTGGAGAACCGCGCCGGCGCTGGCGGCAACATCGGTGCGGCGCTCGCGGCCAAGTCGACGCCGGATGGCTACACCTTTCTGCTCGGCACCAACGCGACCCATGCCGCCAACGAGTTTCTCTATCCCACGCTCGGCTTCAATCCCGCCACGGATTTCGAAGCAGTGGCCATGCTCGGCCTGCTGCCGATGGTGATCTGCACCGCCGCGACCGACCTGCCCACCAACGGCATTGCCGAGCTGGTGGCCCGCGCCCGCAGCAAGCCGAACAGCCTCAACGTGGGCTTGCCGAGCACCACGGCCGCCGTCGTGTTCGCACAGTTCGCCAAGCAGGCGCAGGCGCCGCTCTTCGGCGTGAAGTACAAGTCCTCCGGCCAGTCCATGACGGACACGTTGGGCGGCCAGATTCCGCTGACCATCGACACCGTTACCGCCGCGCGCCCGCAACTCGCGGGCGGCAAGCTGCGCGTGCTGGGCATCACCTCGCTCAAGGCCAGCGAGATGCTGCCGGGCATCAAGCCCGTGTCCGAGCAAGGCGTGCCGGGCTTCGACGTCGTGGCATGGGATGCAGTGTTCGCGCCGCGCGGCACGCCGGCGGACATCGTGCAGAAGATGAGCGAACACATCCAGCGCGTCCTGCAACAGCCCGAGACCCGGCAACGGATGATGGACAGCGGCGTCGAGCCGCTCTACATGAGTCCTGCCCAGCTCGACAAGTTCGTCAAGGAAGAACGCCCCAAGTGGGGCGGGGTCATCAAGGCCGCCGAAATCAGCGTCGACTAGAGGTTGGGCGCTTCGCATGCCACGGAAGCGCCATTGCCTTTCCCACAAGAATGCATTCTGCATTCTTTAACTTTGAAACCAGGAGTTTGAATCCATGAACACCACAGTCCTCGAAGCCCCCCAGCCCGAAGTCGGCAATGCGCCCGCCGAAGGCCTGATCACCGATGCCGCGGTGGCCGATGCCCGCGCCATGATCGGCCTGCACCTGCGGCCTGAAGGCCCGTACCTGCAGGACGCCACCGCCGACACGCTGCGCAACTGGTGCAACGGCATCGGCGACCTGAACCCGCTGTATCGCGACATCGGCTACGGCAATGCCACGCGCTACGGCTCGATGATCGGCCATCCGATGTTCCCGATGGCCTTTGGCTGGCTCGGTCGCACGCGCTGGGGCCTGCCCGGCGTGCACGGCTTCTATGCCGGCAACGACTGGGAACTGTTCCGCCACGTTCGCCCTGGAGACCGCATCACGGCCATCGAGCGCGTGGTCGGCGTGGAGGAGAAGGAAAGCAAGTTCTCCGGCCGCCTGGTGCTGCAGTATGTCGAGGCCTGCTACTACAACCAGCGCAGCGAGCTGGTGGCGCGAGCCCTCGGCACCTGCACCCGGCACGAGCGCAAGGCGGCACGCGACACCGGCAAGTACAAGGAGATCCTCCAGCACGAGTACACGAGCGAGGAGCAGGACCGCATCGACCAGATGGTGCTCGACGAGCCGAAGAACGTGCGCGGCGCCAACGTGCGTTTCTGGGAAGAAGTGAAGGTGGGCGAGCAGCTGCCGACCATCGCGCGCGGCCCGTTGTCGCTGATGGACACCATGGGCTTCCTGGTCGGCTGTGGCCGCGGTCACACGCACGGCGTGGTGCTGCAGTCGGCCGTCAAGCACCCGGGCCACTACTTCCGCAACCCCGAAGCCGGCGGCGGCGTGGAATACACCGGCATCGGCCACCACCGCGAGTCCGTTGCCAAGGAAGTCGGCGTGCCCGGCACCTACGACTACGGCCCGCAACGCTCGGCATGGATGTGCTCGCTCGTCACCAACTGGATGGGCGACGCGGGTGTGATCAAGCGCGTGCGCACCGAGATGCGCCGCTTCAACATCGTCGGCGACACGACGTTCTGCAAGGGCAAGGTCGTGCGCAAGTACCTCAAGGACAAGACGGCGCTGGTGGACATCGAGATCGCGGCCGAGAACCAGCGCGGCGAGGTGACAACGCCAGGCATCGCCACCGTCGCGCTGCCCTCGCGCGACGTGCGCCTGCCGGCGTTCATCGACGGCTCGGGCATCGACCTCGAGCTGCCGATCGTCCGCTGAGCCATCACAGCCCGGCGCCGCCCGCCCGCAACCCAGCAAAAGAGAGTTCTCATGGATCCTCACGACCTTCCGCCAGCCGCCGCGCTGCCCCTGTCCGGCTGCCGGGTGCTGGAGCGCTCGCGCTCCGCCGCGGCCGCCTATGCCGGGCGTATGCTTGCCGCCATGGGGGCGCAGGTGGTGATGCTCGAGCCTCCGGGCGGATCGCCTTTGCGCCGGGCGGTGCCGCTGCTGGAGGACACTGGCGACAGTGCCCTCTTCGCTTACCTCGCGGTGGGCAAGCGCAGCCTGTTGTGCGACACCACCTTGCACGCCGGACGCGAGCTGCTGGCGCGCGAACTCGCCGATGCGCACATCCTCATCGACGACACGCCGGTGCGCGAGCGGGCCGCACACGGGCTCGATGCGGAGTCGATCGGCGCAGGCTTTCCGCACCTTGTGCATGTGAGCGTGCTGCCCTTCGGCGCCACTGGCCCCAAGGCCGGCTGGGATGCAGAGGAAGTCAACCTCCTGCATGCCGGCGGCGAGGGCTTCCTGCTGCCCAACGGCTTGTCGCACGAACTCTTTCCGGATCGCGCGCCGCTGAAGATTTACGGCCACTTCGGTGCGTACCAAGGCGGATGCATGGCCGCCATGTGCGCTCTCAGCGCCTGGTGGGCGCAACCCGAATCCGGCGGCCAGTATGTCGACGTATCGCTGCAGGATGCGGTGCTCTCGGTCGGTGCGTTCGCGCTGCAGCGCCTGGGCGATGGGTCGCTGGAACACCGCACGACCCGGCGTTTTCGCTACGGAGGCGTGTTCGAGGCACAGGGCGGCTTCGTCGAGCTGCTGACCTTGGAAGACCGGCAGTGGCACTCGCTGGTTGAGCTGCTCGGCCAGCCGGCGTGGGCGATGGAAGACGCGCTTCGCGACCCGCTGGAACGCAGCCGCCGCGGCGACGAGATCAACGGCCACGTCCGCGAATGGATGGCCAGGCATGCCGTGGAAGACATCGTGCGGCGTGCGCAGGAGCTCGGCGTGCCGGCCGCGAAGTACCGATCGCCTGACGAAGTCTTCCATGGAGAACAGGAGCGCGCGCGCGGCCTGTTCGCACCCGCGATGCTGGAGAGCGGCGCGCCGGCCGAGATCCTGGTCGCACCTTTCCAGTTCCGCTGCACGCATCTGCCAGGCGGCGGGCGTGTGCCCGCACTGGGCGAGATGTCGCACGAGGCGCCGCAGGAACTGGCGCAGGAGGTACTGCAATGAACCATGGCAAGGCGCCACTGGCCGGCGTGCGCATCGCCGACTTCACCATCCACGCGGCCGGTCCGTTCTGCACACACCTGCTGGCGCAACTCGGCGCGGAGTGCATCAAGATCGAAAGCCGCACCCGGCCCGACGCTTTCCGCAAGCCACACGCGGTTTACGGGCGGATGCAGGCGGCGACCTTCGACCAGGTCTCTGCCAACAAGCTGTCGATACGGCTCAATCTCAAGCAACCGGAAGCGGTGGCGCTGGCCAAACGGCTCGTGGCCCAGTCGGACATTGCGGCGGAGAGCTTCCGACCTGGCGTCATCAAGCGCCTCGGCCTGGGCTTCGACGAACTGCACAAGGTCAAGCAGGACATCGTGATGCTCTCGCTCTCGTCATGCGGCCAGAGCGGCCCCGACTCGCACTTCGCCGGCTACGCGCCGCTGTTTGGCGCATGGGGCGGCCTGGGCTGGATGAGCGGCTACAGCGACGGACCGCCGATGGAGATGCGTCATGTCATGGACCATTCCGCCGGCGTGCACGCGGCACTGGCCACCGTGGCCGCGCTGCACCAGCGCCGGCGCACCGGCCGGGCGCAGCACGTGGACCTGGCAGCGCGCGAGGTGGCCTCGGCCATGATCGGCGATGCGCTGCTGCAAGCGAGCGTCGGCGTTGCGCCGGCGCGCCCCGGCAATGGCGATCTCGGGATGGCGCCACATGGCGTGTACCCGACCCGCCAGCCCGACCGGTGGCTCACGCTGGCCGTGCGCGACGACGCGCAATGGCGGAAGCTGCTTCGCGTATTGGGCCAGCCCAACGCCGACCCGCGCCTGGGCACCGTGCAAGGCCGACTGCGCCTGCGCGAAGAGGTGGACGGCCTGCTGACGCAATGGCTGTCGACCTGCGATGCGGATGAAACCGCCGCCCGCCTGCAACAGGCCGGCGTCAGCGCCCATGTGTCCTGGAACATGCAGGACATCGCGGACGACCCGCACCTGCGCGAGCGCAAGGCACTGGTCGAGGTGAGCGCGGCCGGCATTGCGCCGCGGCTCGCGGTCGGCGCACCCGCGCGCTTCGCCCGCAGCAACGACATCGGCATCCGGCGCCTCACACCCACGCTGGGCCAGGACGAGGACTATGTGTTCGGCGAACTGCTCGGCCTGGACACCGCGCAACGCAAGGAGCTCGAGGCACGCGAGGTGATCCTGTGAATGCGTCACCATCGCGCAACCCCTCGTTCAACGAAAGGATTTCCCCGTGAAGGACGCCATCTACCTCGTGCTGGACATGGAGAACGACCTGATCCACGCCGACGGGCCGAACGGCAAGGCCGCCTATGGCGAGCAGGTGCGCGGACGCCGCATCATCGAGAACACGCGCACCGCCATCGACAAGGCCCGTGCGGCCGGCGTGCCGATCGGCTTCGTGCGCGTCGGCTTCTCGCCGGACTATCGCGAATGCCCGCCCAACTCGCCGATCTTCGCCGGTGCGCGCAAGGCCGGCATCTTCAAGCTCGGCGAATGGGGCACCGAGGTCCACCCAGACCTGGGCCGGCAGCCCGGTGACTTCGACATCGTCAAGCACCGCGTGAGCCCGTTCTACAGCACCTCCCTCGAAGCGATCCTGCGCGCGCACGGAATCCGGCGTATCTATTGCTCCGGCATCTCCACCAACGCTGTCGTACAGGCCACGGTGCGCGAAGGCCACGACCGCGACTACGAGATGGTCGTGCTCGAAGACGCCTGCTGCGGCGCATCGACCGAGGAGCACGAGCATGCCATCGGTGGCCTGAAGCGCTTCTGCCGCATCACGAATTCACAAGATGTCGTCTTCGAGTGAGTCGCCGTTGCACGGCATCGCACGCAGCCTGCTCTTCGTGCCGGGCGATCGCCCCGAGCGCTTCGACAAGGCCCTCGCGAGCGGCACGCACGCGGTGATCCTCGACCTCGAGGACGCAGTCGCGCCCTCCGCCAAGGTGCAGGCGCGCGAGGCCGTGGGCGCCTGGCTTGCGGCGGGCGGGCAAGCCATCGTGCGCATCAACGCCATCGACACCGAATGGCATGCGGACGACCTGCGGCTCGTGCAGGCGATGCCGGGAGCCGGCGTGATGCTGCCCAAGGCGGACGCGGCGTCGATGGCAGGTGTGGCGAACGCCCTCCGCGGCAGACCGGTCATCGCCCTGGTCGAGACCGTGGCCGGCTACCTGGGCTTGCGCCAGCTCTGTGCGACGCCAGGTTTGCAGCGCCTCGCCTTCGGCAGCGTCGACTTTGCCGTCGAGAGCGGCATCGCCGACGAGGGCGATGCGATGACCGCGATCCGCACGCAGATCGCGCTCGAGTCCTGCCACGCGCGCCTGGCGGCGCCCATCGACGGTGTCAGCCTGGAGTTCACCGACGAGGCACGAATGCGCGCGGATGCCCTGCGTTCACGGCAGCTCGGCTTTGGCGGCAAGCTGTGCATCCATCCGCGCCAGGTCTCTGCGGTCAATGCAGCCTTCTTGCCGACCGCCGCGGAACTGCAATGGGCGACGCGCGTCCTCGCCGCGTTCGAGGCCAGCCAGGGCGCGGCGACTGCGGTGGACGGCAAGATGATCGACAAGCCGGTGGTCGAGCGGGCAAGACGCATCGTGGCGGGTTCGCAGCCGCCGGTCGCCGCTTAGAATTCCGCGGGATGGCTGGCGCGCCGTGTGGCTCCGATCGCGGAGGCGGGGCACATCACGGTGCAGCCGCGTGATCTCGAACCAACACAGGACTTGCAGCTCGGCCAGGGGACGGCCGGCCAGGCGCAGCAGATGGATTACCGAACAAAAGAAGAGCAGGTCGCGGACTATTTGCGCGAGCGGATCATCTCCGGGGTGTATCCGCGCGGCTCCCGCTTGAAGCAGGCAGAGATCGCCGAGCAGTTGCACCTGAGCATCACGCCGGTGCGCGAGGCCCTGAAGCTACTGGCCGCCGAGGGCTATGTCAACGGCGACTCGTACCGCGGTGCCCGCGTCGCTCCGTTCGATCCCGGGATTTCCGGCGAGATCTTGCAGTTGCGGCTTCTGCTCGAGACGCAGCTGGTTCGCAGCGCCGTCGAAAAAGCCACCGCGCAGGACATCACCGAACTGCGGGCCCTCGCCGACGAGTTCGAGAAGGCGTTCGCTGACGGCGACCGTGCGACCGCGCGCGGCGTCAACTATCGCTTCCACCGGCGCATGTCCGACATCGCCGACATGCCGCAGACGCTGCACTTCGTGCAGATTCTGTGGGCCCGCTATCCCTTCGACCTGATCAACGCCGCCGAAGGCCGCGGCAAGGATGCGGTCAAGGAACATGACGAGATCCTGCAGGCGCTCACGACCGGCGACGCTTCCGCAGCGATGCTCGCAATGCGCAAGCACATCGAGTCGGGTTGGGAAGTGCTCAAGTCGGCCGCATAGTGCGTGGGTGCTGGCCATCGCCCTGCTTGCTCGGCAGAAGACGCGTTTGAAGTGGTTCGGAATCAACTGACGAACGGGTTGCTCTTCCTATGATCAATTGCGTTATTCCTTGAGGCGGGCGCACCGCATCCGAGAATCCTCATGAGCGTGCATCTGAACTCACCGCCGCGGGCGCGACCGCGGGCTTTTTGTGCAGTCTTCACCTGACATGGCAGAACGTCCCCGCGCGGATCGATGCCAAGCCTGGCTTCACTTCCGAGACTTAAGTGGTGTAGTCCACCGCCGCCCATTCGAAGTAGGGCTTGAGATCCGCGACCAGCGCCTGGTGCAAGGGATGGAACAGGTACTGATCCAGTGCCTCGGCATCGGCCACTTCGGTCTCGAGCACATAGTCCCAGCAGATCGGTCGGCTGAGTTCATTGGCGGCGAACTTCCAGCCCTGGATCACCGGGATCTCCGCGCCCAGCGAGGCCATGCGTTCCGTCAGGGCCTTCTCCAGGACCGCATCTTTCGTGACGTCGGACTTGCGGCGGAACAGGACGATGTGGCGCATCAGCATGGCACGCCCTTTCTTTCGATGAGCCAATCGGGCGCATCCTGCAAGGCCACGGGGCGCAGGAAGCGGTCGAGCGCGGCGTAGCCAACCGAGGTCGTGAAGGGCTGCGTCGACGCGGGGTAGGGGCCGCCGTGGTGCTGCGCGGCGGTCACGGCAACGCCGGTGGGCACGCCCTTGAACAGCACGCGTCCGGCCACCTGCGTGGCCGCGCGCACCAGCCGGCGTGTCTCGTCGGTCTCTGCTTCTGCGCCCCACAGCGTGACGGTCAACGAGCCGCCGATGGCTCTCAGCACCTCGATGGCTTCGTCGATCGACGCCACGCGCACGACCAACGCTGCGGAACCGAACACTTCTTCATGCAAGGTGTGGCTGGCGATGAAGTCGGCCGCCGACACTTCGGCCAGGAAGGGCCGGGGCGCGGGCGATGTCGCATCGGACGCATCGTCGACCAGCGGCCTGAGTTGCGGCGCATTGCGCCACTGTGCAACGCCGCGTTCGAAAGTGGCGCGGATGCCGGCCGACAGCATGGCGTGCGGCTGCATCGGTCGCAGCGCTTCGGCCAATGACTTGACGAAGCTGTCGCCAGCCGCATCGGTCGGCACCAGGATCACGCCCGGACTGGTGCAGAACTGGCCTGCGCCAAGGCAGACCGAGGCGGCCAGTGCGCTGGCGAGTTCCGTGCCGTTGCGCCCGAGGGCTGCGGGCAGCACGACCAGCGGATTGACCGAACCGAGTTCGCCGTAGAAGGGAATCGGACGCGGGCGTTCGGCTGCAACCTTGGCCAGCGCGGTCCCGCCCTTGAACGATCCGGTGAACGCGACAGCCGAAATCGCCGGTGCCTGCACGAGCGCCACGCCGACCTCGATGGAGCCGCCTTGCACGAACTGGAACACGCCCGCCGGCAGGCCTTGCGCGCGGATCACTGCTTGCGCCATCGACGCCACGCGGCGCGATAGCTCCGGATGCGCGGGATGGCCCTTGACCACCACGGGGCAGCCCGCGGCAAGCGCCGACGCGGAATCGCCGCCGAGCACGGAAAAAGCGAACGGAAAGTTGCTGGCCGAGAACATCGCGACCGGGCCCACGGGTACGCGAACACGTGTGAGGCGAGGGCGGCCAACTGGCGGCGCGCCATCGATCGCGGGGTCGTCGATGAGCGCATGGGCCGCCCCACGCTCCAGCACCTCGGCAAATCCGCGAAGCTGGAAACTCGTGCGGTCCAATTCGCCGTTCAGGCGCGGGAGCCCGAGGGCGCTCTCGCGATCGGCAACTGCGACGAGCGCTTCGCGATCCGCCTCAAGTGCATCGGCCAGTGCACGCAGCAGCGTGGCGCGTTGGCTTGCGGTACTCGCTGCGAAGGCATCGCTCGCATCCGCGGCAGTCTTGACGGCAGCATCGATTTCCAAAGCGCTGGACTCGGCCCAGCGCGTGCCCACAGCGACGCCAGTTCGCGCTTCAACGGATTGCGGCATCGACGCCCCTACTTGCTCTTGAGCGGATAGCCGCGACCGACGTAGTCGAAGGCGACGAGTTCGTTGATCTTCACTTCCTTGTCGGCCGGCGCAGCGTAGTACGCGCGGATCTCCTTGATCTTGCCGGTCTCGGTGTCGAAGTCGTACCACTCGGCGCCGCGCAGGGCGGTTCCGCTCTTGTTCTTCCAGTGGGTCCACTCGATCATCGCCTCGGGCGTGTTGTGGCTCACGATGAGCTTGTCGATGGTCCATTGCGAGCCGAGTGTCTCGACGCACCATTGCCATTTCTTCGCGATGGTGTCGGCCGTGCGCCAGGGAATCTCCGGCAGCCCGGCGGGAAAGTAATGCACGGCATCCGGCGTGAAGCAATCGACCAGCGCGTCGTAGTCGGCGGCGTTGCAGGCGTCGAAGTAGCGGCGGATCAGGGCGGCGTGGTCTTCGGGGGTGAACTTGGCCATGTCGTTGGTCTCCGTGAATCAGCGGCTGCCGGCAGGCTTGGCCGCGGGAATGGCGGGGCGGCCATCGGCCACCCATTGCTTGTGCTGCGCACGCGTGGCATCGCTCGGCGGGTACAGGCCCCACAGCGCCTCGCCGGCCTGCACGCGCAGGGCGAGGTAAGCCTCGATGTCGTCGCGCTTCTCGCACAAGTCGGCCATCTCCTCGGCGAGGTGCGCGGGGATCACGGTGATGTTGTCGCCGTCACCGTGGATCACGTCGCCCGGGTACACCGCCACGCCCGCGCAGCCGATCGGCACCTGCAGGTCGGCGACGTGGTGGTAGCTCAGCCGGGTCGTGGCCGTGACGCCGGTGCACCAGATCGGGAAGTCCATCTGGCTCAGCTCCGTGCCGTCGCGGAAGGTGCCGTCGGTGATCACGCCGCGGGCGCCGCGCATCATCATGCGGGTGATGAGCATGTTGCCCATCGAGGCGGCGCGGCCGTCCTTGTTGCTGTCGATGACCAGCACGTGACCGGGCTCGATCTGCTCGACGCCCACCCATTGCAGATTGTCGGCGCTGGGCGAGGTGGTGAGGTTGCCGTAGACATCGACATCCTCGCGTGCGGGGATGAAGCGCATGGTGTAGGCGCGGCCCGCGAAGGGCTTGATCTTCTTGTTGAGCGGCGTGAGGCCATGCAGCACGGGCTGGCGGAAGCCCTTGATGTAGAGCTGCGTGGTCAGCGAGCCGCTGGTGGCCTTGGCCAGGCGGTCGAGCACGGCGTCGGACACGTAGGGCGCCGGAGCGCGTTGCGGAATCGCGGAGAGGGGAGGCGGCGTGGTGGTCATGGTGTTTGTCTCAAGTGGTGGGAACACAATGGGTCGGAAGACAGATTGCAGCGGGTGATCCGATCGTAGGGAGACTGGCGTGCAAAGAAAATCGATTGCCATCGGGCGGCGACATGCAACCTGCCCCCGCGTACCACCATTTGAGACAAACCGAACGACATGGCCACTTCTTCCGGTGAGGGCACAGGTGCCCTTGAAAAAGCGCTCGACGTGCTGGACGCCATCGGCGCCGCGCCGCAGGGACTCGGGCAGACCGAGCTTGCGGAGCAGTTGTCCTTGCCGCGCACCACGGTCTACCGCCTGCTCGCGACCTTGACGGCGCGCGGCCTGGTGCGGCGCGATCCGCTGCGCAAGGTCTATTGCCTGGGCTTTCGATGCTTCGAGATGGCGCGGCAGGCCTACGCGATGCCCGACCTGGTCGCGGCCGCCGCCTTCGAACTGCGCGCCCTGCGCGACCTGACAGGCGAGACCTGCTACCTCGCCACGCTGGATGGCCGCGAGGTGATCTCGCTCGAACGCTGCGACGGTGCGCACAGCCAGCGCTCGGCTGCTGCGCTCGGCGAGCGCAAGCCCGTGCACTGCACCAGTCAGGGCAAGGCGATCCTCTCGGCCATGTCCGACGAGGCCCGCGATGCGATCGTGCGCGATGCCGTGCTCAAGCCGCTGACGCCGCTGACGATCACGGACCGCCGCAGGCTTCAGGCCGAACTGCGCATCACGCGCTCGCGCGGCTATGCCATCGACGACGAGGAGATCGTGCTGGGTGTGCGCTGCGTCGGCGCGCCGGTGATCGACGCGGCGGGGCAGGTGAGGGGGGCGATCAGCGTGGCAGGCCCGGCGTATCGGCTGACCCGCGCGCGGCTGGAACTGCTGGGCCCTGAAGTGGCCGAGGCCGCACGCCGCGTCGGCGCCCAGTTGTCTCCCGTGGGCAGTGATGTGGCCGTGAGTACCGAAGCGGCCGTCACGGCCCTTCCGGGGCAATGGGCCTTCCATGGGGCGCATCCGCTCTGGTCGGCGGACGGTGCGCGACTCTGGTGGGCCGACGCGCTCGCGCCCTCGGTGCGCCTGTACGAGAACGGCCAGGACCGCGAGGTCGCCACGCTGGAGTCGCCGCTGGTGGGACTGCTGCGCGATGGCGACGACGTCATTGCTGTGCACGAGCGCGCGGCAGTGCGCATCAATGCCGAAGGTACGGCCACGCCCGTCGAGAAGTGGCTTTCCGCCCAGGTGCTCGCAGTCTGCAGCGGCGCGGACGACGAGGTGTGGGCCGCGATCACGCTGCCGGAGTCTGGCACCGCGATCGGGCTCTTGCGCGGCGACGGCACGCTCGACGTTCGCTGGCGCATCGGCGAGCCCGTGCAATGCGTGGGCTGGCATGCGGCCGAGCGGCAGCTCTATGCGACCGCACCAAGCTCTGGGGCCATCCTGTTGCTGCAACCGGGGCAGGCATCGGTGCGGCGGCTTGTCACGGTGCCCAAGGGCTCGGGCCGGCTCAGCGGCCTGGCCTTCGACGCGCAGGGCGGCATCTGGACGGCGCTGTGCGACGGATGGTCCGTGGTGCGCTTCACCCAAGATGGGCAGCTCGACCGCGTCGTTGGCCTGCCGGTGCCTTGCGCCACCGACCTTGCGATCACGGGGGCAGGGGTGGCGGGCGGCGAGCGCATGGCGATTACCACGTCGCGCCACAGCGTACCGATCGATTCGCTGGCGAGCGCGCCGCTGTCGGGACGTCTATTGAGTATTGGACTGTCAGCGTGATCGTGGTCTATCTCACAAACGGCACATTGGATGCCACCAGTACCGTGGTCTTCTGGAATGCAGTCTGGTCCATCCACCAGACTGCCGCATGACGATCGGATCCACCCTTAACACGCTTAGAAGGAAATGAGTCCGTTCCAAACGTGCCGGTAAAAGTATGACTCCGCGTCTTCCGGATCCCCGTCGCACAGGCAGATCGCCAGTTCGGAAAGCAAATGTGAACCGCTGCGCCGCATCGTTCCAAAAGTCGACGCGTTGTCTTCGCGGGCGATCGGATTTCAACCGATGGCGGCGCGCGTCACAGTCGCGCGAGCCTTTTGCCCGAGATTCCTGTATCCCGTCCGTCGGAGGTTCGTAGCCGAGAGTGGAATAGCAACTGCGATCAGTGCTTGCAGCGAAAAGGCGCGTCCATCAACTGCGCGTCGAGTTTGTACGCCGATTGGCGACCGCATCTTCGGCAAACATCACGCAGGGGGTCACCGTGAATCGGACGCCGCGCATGCCGCTCGAGCTGGAATATACGACCGTGATAAGCCACACTGATGCAGCTTGGACAGAACCGGAAGAAAGGGCTTGTGTCGTTCGAGACGCAATTCACGCCCTCGCGCACGTTGCACCGGGAGATGCCAAGCAACAGCGCAACCCGTGCGATGTCGACGTCAGAGGGCGCCGCGCCCGTGTAGGGATCTGCGTGGGGCGGCTTGATTGCCCTCCGATTTTTGCGTTTGCTGCAGTGGCGCCGTTCTCTGCGCCATTCGCTGAGTCCTCGTCGGGCGTGTTGGCTTGCCTCGAAGTCGCGATGTCCGCGCAGCAACACGTGGATATTGGCAGCAAAAAAACGTCGCAACGTCAACGGCACCGCCCGCCATCGGTGACCCTCACTTCAAGCCGTTCTTTGCAGCGGCGGAGGAATGGGGCGCTGCATCGTTCGTGCACCCATTGCGTCTTGCAGGCATGGATCGCGTCGCCGAGCCGCCGTCGCTCGAGCAGGTGGTGGGTTTCCTGGCGAGATCGGCTTGGCTGCCGCTTCACCTCGGCCTCGATCCGTGGGCTTGCTGAGACGTGCTCACGCGACTGCCGACGAATCTGCAACATCCGCATCAACGAGCTGCTTCTGCAAATCCGCACCTCTGGCAATCCCGCCCACTAAGCCTCAAGCCGTACACCGACTTGGTGAGGACCGCCTACTGGCCGCAGACCATATATGAAACGTTTATAATTGATGCATGGTTCATATCAAGGTGTGGTGATGGGTATCGTCAAGATTTCGGATCTGATGCACGAAAACCTGCGCTTGGCAGGCGGCGCGCTGAGCCGGTCTATTAATGCGCAGGCGGAGCACTGGATGCGCGTTGGCATGCTGACAGAAATGCACCCCGAACTGGACCACCGGGAAATCTGTCAACTTCTGATCCGGGCTGAACTGGCCGGTGGGCTGGACATTGTCGCGGCCGTCACACCGCCATCTCCCTCTCGGTCGCGTGCGCCGTTGACCGGCAAACACTGATGCCACACGGCGTTCAAATCAAATCTGCTGATGACATGCAGATGGCAAGGCGAGCGGCCACGCTGGCCGCGCAGGTGCTCGCAATGATCGAGCCCTACGTCGTTCCCGGGGTGAGCACTGAGGCGCTCGACCGAATCTGTCATGACTACATCGTAAACGTTCAAGGCGCAATTCCGGCCAATGTCGGATACAGCGGCTATCCGAAGACGATCCTTACTTCCGTCAACCATGTGGTTTGTCATGGCATTCCGTCAGCTGACAAGATTCTGAAGAAGGGCGACATCGTCAACATCGATGTCGCCGTGAACAAGGAAGGCTGGTTTGGCGACACCAGTCGCATGTACTTCGTCGGAGCACCGAGTGTGTTGGCTCGACGCTTGGTGGAGACGACATACAAAGCGATGCTGGCCGGAATCCAACAGGTCAAGCCCGGGGCGACTCTGGGCGATATTGGACATGCGATACAGTCGGTTGCGCAGCGGGAGCGTTTCAGCGTGGTGCGCGAATACTGCGGGCACGGCATTGGTCAGGTCTACCACGACGAGCCGCAAGTGCTGCACTACGGGCGACGCGGAGAGGGACTGAAGCTGGAGCTTGGCATGGTGTTCACCATTGAGCCAATGCTCAATGCAGGTGGGCGCGAAACCAAGGAGTTGACCGACGGCTGGACAGTTGTGACAAAGGATAGATCCCTGTCGGCCCAGTGGGAACACATGGTGGCCGTCACGCCGCAGGGATACGAGGTGTTGACAGCTTGGCCGGGCGGAACAGGTGTCTACCCGCCGGTTTGATATGCAGCAAAGCACGGGCGATTACATCTCGGCCTCGGCTCACCTTCGACTTTGAGCATGCAACGGATGGCGAAATAAACCTATCGTGATAAGTCTTCCTATCACCATAGCAGCGTTCGTGGCCAGGATTCCTAACCTGGCGCGACTACGACCCGCCTCCACGTATCGCAGTTAGTCCGGATCGAGCATCCGGCTGGCCTTGCTGTTGAGCGAGCTTTCAGCGCGGAAGTAGCCCATCACGGTCGCCACGCTGTGGTGCCCGGTCATCGCCATGGTCTCGGGCAGCGACATGGCCTGCTTGCCCGCCTCCGTCACAAACCCCGCCCTGAGCGAGTGCGCAGAAAACTCTCCTTCCACCCCTGCGAGTGCACACCGCTCCTTCACGATGTCGCGCACGGCTGCCGGTGCCAGCGGCTCGCCCAGATGCCCGCCTTTGCGGATGCGACGGAAGAGGGCGCCTTCCTTGATGCCGCTGGCGGCAAGCCACGCTTGCATCGCCAGCGCCGCGGTGCCGATCAAGGGCTTGATGTCCTCGGGACGGTCCTGCCCGGTCTGGTTGGTCTTGGAGTGCGTGAGGGTGTAGACATAGGACTTCGCATCCACGCGCCGCAGGTTCTCTAGCGTCGCCCCAGCCACCTCGGAACGCCGCCTGCCCCCGGAGGCCCAGGCAAACAGGAGCAGGGCGCGGTCGCGCTTGCCGCGCAGCGTTTCGTCGCACGTGGCCAGCACGAGCTGCAACGGATCTTTCGTGAGCGCGCGCTGCTTGTGCGGTCGGGCGCCGCGCTGGGCATAGGCGCGCCGTGTGCGACCGAGGAGCTCGCGAACGAGCGCGTCGGCGCACGGATTGCTTTCCTTGGCCAGCTGATGCGCTTTCGAAAGCACCGCCACGCGATGCACCAACGTATTGAGCGCCGGCACCCCCAGTTTCCCCTTGTACCCGTTGTCCACCAGCGCCTGATCGATCTCCGGCGGCAGTTCGTTCACCAGGGCGCTTTTCAGATTCGCCGTTGATTTGGATTTCGCCGCTGACTTTGCCGCGGGCTTCGCAGGGGCCGCGTTGGTGACGTCGTCCGAGTCATCCACTGACTCGTCGTCGATGGTGTCGGCCTTGCGCGCGGCGTGGTCGACGATGAACTGGATCACGACGGGCACGGGCACCGGCAATTGAAGCGCGTGGCCGTAGCGCGCGGCGAACCAGGCGCACCAGTAGCGCATCGCCGAGGCATAGGAGGCGCGAGTGTTGGCGGATTCGCCTTCGCGCAGCAGGGCGCGCGCCGCCGCCTCGGCGGTTTGCGTGAGCCGGGCGGGCTCCAGGACTGGCGTCCATTCGGCGGCGTTCACAAGCGGGTGCGGATTTGACATGGCGCTAGAAATATTCATACATATGACATATGATTTGCTACATCATACACCAATAGGTCACGATAACAACCACTTATCGATGGTAAATATTTGAGGGGAAGGGCGGTCGTTCGCCTGAAAGTTGCGAGGTTCAAATGGCTGAGATTCAACAGTTTCGACGTGGTGTTCAGGAAGAAGACGTGTTCAGGGCCGCGGACGCGCTACTGTCCGAGGGGCTGCGGCCCACCATCGAGCGCGTGCGGCTGAAAATCGGGCGGGGGTCGCCGAACACCGTGAGCCCGATGCTGGAGAAATGGTTCGGGACGCTCAGCCAAAGGATCGCCGGTGGGATGAATCCGTCTGCCAATCTGGCGGCCGGGAATGACGCGGACGGCGTGCCGGTGAGCGTGCGCAACGCCACGCGGCTCCTGTGGGAGACGGCGCGGCGTGAGGCGGACGATGTCCAGCGACTGGAACTTGAGGGCGCCCGGGCGGCGCTCGAGGAAGCGGGCAATGTGCTGGCGGTGGGCCAAGCCGGCCTGGCGCAGCGGGAAGCCGCCTTTGAGCAAGCCCGGGCGAGCCTGGACGCCGCGTTCGTCTCCTCGCAGCAGGCGCGCGAGACGCTGGAGCGACAACTGGCCGAACAGGCGGCCGAGTTAGCGCGCTTGCGGGCCGCGTCAGAGCAGGAGATCGCCCGGCTCAACGCCCTCCTCCAGGCGTCTCACGCCAGCAAAGAATTGCTGCGGCAGGAGCAGGCCGAGGCGCTGGCTGCCCGCGATAACGACGTGAAGGCAGAGCGGGAGCGTCACGCAGCCCAGGAGCGCCACTCTCATGAGGAAGTCGACCGGGCGCGCCAGGCCTCAAAACAACTGGAGGCAGGTCTGGCGAGGGAGCAGCAACAGCGTATCCGTAGTGAAGAGGCCGCGGCCCAGACACTCGAGGCCGGGCGCCGGATGCTGCGCGAGACGCAGCACGCCGCCCAGCAGGTCGAGCGGGAGCTTCGCGATCAACTCACCCAGCAGGCAAGCGTGCTCGCGCAAGCGCAGACGGAAGGCACGGCGCTGGCACACCGGCTGGACGACCTGGGGCGTCAGCTGGGCGAAGAAAAGAAGGCTCACGAGGGCACGCGTGCGCTGCTGGCCAGCGCCCTCACAACCGCGCGCAAGGAGGACTCGCGCAAGGGCGGGATTGCACCCAAAATCAGGCGGCCAAAGGCGTAGCGGCCGCACGGTTCCGGCACTTTAAAACGCGTGCAGCCAGCGTCTTGGAGAGGCTCAAGAAGTTTGCAGGAAAAGATCCCAACGCATAACAGTCACGGACCGCAGATGCTCATCTACCCTCGCCTGCTCATGTTCTGGGCGATCTCCTTTTGCGGCGCGGCCTGGGCCGCCCCCAACAGTGTCTACCTCGAGGACTTGACTTCCACCGAGGTGCGCGGCCGGGGAAACCCGGGGAATCTGGGGGCGGTCAGCGGCTTTAAACGGCTTTGGGGGCTCTGGCGGGCTATGGCGTAGGGTTGTGTGGACGGGGCGGGAATGGCAGCGTGTGGGGCGCTTGGGCGAGCCTGGCCGGTGGCCTGAAGTGGAGCACTTGCCATGCTGGCGATTTGTGCGGCCGGGGGTGGGCGGTGAGCGGGGCGGCGCCGAAGCCGACAGCGCTCAGTCTGATCAACTCAGGCGGCAAAGGCACGGTCGCACGCCGGCGTGCGAAGCACAAAGCGCAGGTACTCGACGCTCCGGGCGAGCCGCCCGACGACTTCACAGATCCGCAGCGCCAGGACTGGGAACGGATTGCGCGACTGGCGCCGCTGGGCCTGCTGAGCAGTGCGGACCGCGAGGCCTTTGCCGGGTTCGTGGAGACTGCGGCCCTGCGTGCGCAGACGCTGCAGTTGTTCAATGGCAGGGGCGGGCACGTATTGGTCCGCGATACTGCGCACAACCAGCTGGTGCTCACCCCCCCCCCGAATGCGCGAGTACCGGCGCATGACCGAGCAACTTCGCGCGCTGGGCTCGGAGTTTTTCGCCGGCGTCGCGCGCCGGCTTGCGAGTGTCCTGGCCAACGAAGAGGGCAAGGGGGACGAGCTCATTCAGGTTCTTTCGCAGGACCGCGCCTAAAGGATTTGCGAGGCCGTTCTGAATGCCCGAGACCTAAGCGCTGCTTCCAATACGTCGCGATTCGCTCGATGGCGCACTACTTCCCAACTGAAGAGTCTTCGTGCACCATCCGTGTACGAGGGTGCGCAAACGAGGAGACCACAAATGGGATTCTGTGTCATTCGATTGCGGGGCAGGCTCTGGTTCAACAGCGCGGTGTGCCTCTTCGGCTTTGCATCTACGGTTCTTGCCCAGACAGCGGCTGCACCGCCCGCTTCAGCGCCAGCCCGCGTTAAAGCCCGCGACATCCAAACCAGCAACGTCGTGCCAGCAAGTTGCATGCAAGCCGTTGCCTCCTGCATTCAGCCTCAGAACCAAGTCGACGGACCTTCGCCGGACCTGATGCATCAGGCCTACGAGAAGCTGTTCTTGTGCCTGCGCAAGGCACTGGTGGCACAGGACTGCACCACGAAAGCAGTCACTCCCGGTGAAATCGAGCAAATGAGGACGGATACTGCCGCGCTCGTCACTGTCGCGTCAGGTGCGACCTGTGCACCCCCCGCTCAAGCGAAGATTCCGGAAAAGTGCCTCCCCGAAGACAAGTCGGCAAGCGCGACATCGCCAGTTCTTAAATTGCGCCGACTGGAGCAACGCACTGCACTTGTCTGCAACCCGACGGGCGCCGAGGTGTGCAATCTGCTAATCCTGCGCGACTTGGATGGCACTGGGCAATACGCCGCGCAGCAGTACGTCGTGCGTAAGGGCAGGACAGAGACGGTGTTCCTTGATTCTCTGCGGGACAAGTTCTGCATCGCGCCCAGCGCCGAGGCAAAGTTTTCGTCCGACAACTGCACGCCGCTGCAACTGCCCGCCACAATGATGCGGGAGGGGCAACTGACGATGAACTTCCCGCTTTCCAAACTCAATTGATGCCCCTGCCCATGCGACGCGACGCACGGCTTCGAATTCGCCGCACCGTGGCGCAGCGCGCCTGCGCGCTGTGCCTGGTGCCGTCCCTCGTCATGGCGCAACTCGCTCCCCCGTCCGGCCTGTCCATGCCAACGCGCGAGGCTCTGCTGGCCGAAGTGTCTAAGGGGCAGAAGGGTTCTTGGAGCATACAGCAGCTGCTGCTGCAGGAAGCTCGGCTGAGCGCCGAGGACAAGGCACTCGACGCCCCCATCACTGATGCCCAGCGTTTTGCGCTGCATATGGCAAACGCGCAGCTCGAGGCCCATATGCGCCAGTTCGAGATTTCACGGGTTGTCGCACCTGAAAAGGAGAACATAACCGCGGTGTTCCAGTTCGTGCAGGCGTCGGTGGCCATCACGCAGCAGGCCGCCAGTCAGACGGCTGAACGTGCTCTGGCCGATATCCAGGCGGATCAGGTCCGAACGCTGCTTCAAGAGGCGATGGCTCGTCAGTCGGATGCTAGGGTGAAGGATTTGAGGGACGCTCTCAACAAAGGGGCGACTGCAGCGCAGCTTGCGAAGGCCGAGATCGCGCAGCAGCTCGTTCGCCACAAGGCGGCCTTGCTGCAAGAGGCCGAACGTGCGGCGCAGGAGTTCTCCCGTGCCGCCACTCAGGTTCAGGACGTGGCGGCTAAGGCTGAACGCCAGGCTGATGTGATGGCGCGCACCGCGGCCGGGGCGCAAACTGCTGTGGCCAAATGGGACGTCGCCAAGATCAAGGTAGAACTCGAGAGCCAAGCAGGCGCCGTGTTTACGGTGCCGGAGCAGGTTCTGAAGCAGTTCGCCGCCGACCAGATACCGAAGGTGATGCCCACGGCACAACACGTGAAGCAAGCGGTCCAGAACTTGGCGAAGGTGAATGTCGGGCTGCAGTTCGAGGCGTTTCGGGTCGAAGCCGTGCTCAATCCGCTGGAGCAGACCCAGAGACTTGCGACCCAGGCAGCGTCATCGCTCTCCGCGTTCGTTAAGGGAGCACATCTTCCGCCAATGGATGCGGTGCGCGCGCCACTGTTCATTTCGCAACTGACCGCCAATCCTCAAGCGATGGCGCAGGCGGCGACGACTCGGCTGCTTGGGCAACTTCCTACTAAGGCACTCGCCGAATTGAACGGAGTGGCCAACGCCACGAGGGACTTGAAGCTCGACTTCGGCGGCTGGGCACAAACTGGCAGGTCGCTCGACGGCATCGCCGCGGTGATCAGCTCTGTCGGTGCCCTGGACCCGAAGCTGCAGGAGGCCGCCACCAAGGTCACTTCCTTGGTCGCCACTGCGTCGAGCTTCATCGCCGTAGGCCAGAGCATTTTTGAGTCGGCCGGCAAAGTGGGATCGCTGCTGGGCATTGCCGGTCAGGCAGGGTCATTTGCGGCCACTTTCTTTTCCACCGGCGGCGTTGGTACGGTCCTGTCGCTCATGAGCGGCATGGGGGGCCTGGGTGGCCTGTTCGGCGGCAGGAAGAACAAAAGCGATGCGGCGCTGATGCGCAAGCTTGCCGAGGTGAACCGCAAGCTCGACTTGGTGCTGGAAAACCAACGCAAGACGCTCGAGGCGCTCGTGGCCATCAGCGAACAGCTGCAAGCAGCCACGAACGAAATCCTGCGTGAGGTCGACGGCGTGTCGCAGCAGGTAACGCGCCTGGAGTTCGACCAGTTCGTCCAGTCGATCGAGTCCGAGCGCTTCCCGTGCCGGTCGTTGTACCTGATGGCGCGGCGGAACTATTCCTACGATACCGACACCGGCACCTTTCCGGCTGGCGGTCGCATCGCGTTCCTGCGCGCCGCATTGGAGGTCAACTCGGCCTCACGAAAGGAATATCTTGCCGACTGTCGAATCTTCCTCGAAAGGGTCGCAGAAAACCGCAGCATCCTGCATCCTTATCTCACAGACGACGCACGCACGTTCAGAGCCGACCGGGTCTTCGGTCAGACCGAATTGCCTCCCATCTTGGCTCGTCAGCCGGAAGCCGCGCGCTACGCGCCGATGCGCGACCTCACGCAGAAGTTCGGAGACGACCCCTACATGGACTCGGCCTGCTTCAAGAACTTGCTTTTGCCGCAGGCGTTGGCGGCACCGCGCACTTTCGCCGAGGTGTTTGCCCTGGACGAGGCGTGCACCGCCGGCGTGGACTTGACGGCACAAGCCGTCCTCGAAAAGGACCTGCAGCGGCCCAACTTCGTGCTGCACCGGTTGATGCATGAAAACAGTGTGCGCGACTACGCGTTGCTCGTGGACTTCTATGCACCGTTAGTCGACATGAGCATGGCGCTCGCAGGACGAAACCCAAATTGGGAAAAGCTAGTCAGGGAGCCTGCATTGGCGTTCTCGACATTTGCGGGGGCTGCCCCCGTTTGTCGCGTCAAGCCGAGCTTCGGTGCCGCCACGTTGTCGGAAAGCGAGCGGTTGTACTCCGGAGCGCTCACCTACACCAACATCGCTCTCGGTCAGCAATACGTCCTGAGCGGCGCGGCGTTGGCCAAGCAGGCCACCGATATACTAGAGAAGTATGCCTACGGAGCCAGCCTGGACGCATTCGGCTCGGCCAGGGAGCGCGAGGAGGAGAAATTTAACGACGCTCGGTGGGAGAAGCTCCAGCCCATTGCTGCGGGGCTCGCCACAGGTGACTTAAGCCACAGGGACGCCAGCGTGACAGCCGGCGGCAGGCAGCCTGCCGTGGCCGATTACGCAGCGCTGCAAGAGGACTGGATATCTGCGCGCAGGAAGGCATTGGCCCCGGACCCGACCAACCGCTTCGCGGAAAGCTGTTCGGTCGCAAAGAACATGGGCGCGCGGCCCTACCAGACGCTTGCCTGCACCCTTGAGGTGAATCCCACGTTTGCGAACAACGTGCTGCAGTACCTACTGTTGCGCGCCATGCATGAATTAGTGCCGGTACCTGACTGGGCCGCGGAGACCAACCCGCGCCTTGCGCAACTGAAGCCGCGCGCCATGTCGATGCAGCTGTACAACGCAGTACTCGGCACCACCGACGGACAGTCGCCACTGGTGGCGCAGACGTTCGCGCGAAAGCTGCCGTTAGAGTACCTGGAGGGGCGGCGGCCCGGCTGGTTCCTGCACTTGCGCAAGCACACAGGCGAGCATTGGTACTGGCGGCTGCCCGACGCGTCGCTGCTGGCCAGCGGCCACGTCTACTACCCCATCACCGAAGGCCCGTTGCGCGAGACCCAAGAATTGTTGACGAGTCGACTGGCCGGCTACGCCTCGACGTGCCTGAGTGCGGAGATGCGTGCGGACCCCAAGCTCCTCAGTCGCTCGGCATTGGTTGCGCCGCCCCGACGTCCTCTGCCGTCGCAAGAATGATCCGCGCGAACTGCTCCCCGATTCGCTCTCCGCCAAAGCGAGCAGTCCTCGATCCCCGCAGTGTTCGCATTGCCGGCCGTCATCTGCAAATTTCATGTGTCTTCGTAGCCAGTCCCACACCAAAAGAAAGAAAACGCACATGACCAGAATCTGCCTCGCATGTCTCACGACGCTGCTCGCTTGTGTGGCCGGACCGGCCTCAGCCGACCCCGGGTTCGCTGTCAAGCCAACCGGCCAAGCGCTCAGTGACACCTGTCAGTCATACGCACTTGGCCTTGCTCTCGCGTTCAAGCGAGATCCAGACTTCAAGGTCGACACCGCCGCGCAACTCAGAAATATCGAGCTCGCTATCCGCGCTCAGATCAAGAAGGCCTCTGGAACGGCCAACGTCAACCACGCGCATGTTCAAAAGGGGTTCGAGACCTATACCGGTGGCCGGTATAAGCTGGTCTTCAAGGATGTGGCAGAGGCACAAGTTGGGGCCGAAGCTGGCAAGCGTTCCGGCGTGACGTCAGGCGCCGCCGTGCCTCCGGCTTTCCTCCTCGGGGTGATAGTTAGGGACGTTGTGCTGGCTTCTGCGACGCGGATCGGACCTTACCCCTATGGCGACGGGCACATCTTTACTATTTTGGGCAAAGACGGTCCGCCAAATTCAAACGAGAGGCTTCTGATACTTAACAGTGCTGTCAAGGTCAAGGACCTGACCAGGAACTCGTGCTCAGAAGATTTGCCCGACGATCCGGGCTCCTATACTGCAGAATTGTCTTGGAAGCCGGTGCAGGACATTGCTTTCAAGCAATTCGGAGGTAAGGTTAGGCTGTGGACTGTCGAAAAGGGCTAGAGCGAACGCTGGACTGATCATCCAAGTCGTCTGGGCGGTTTCTAGAGCGAGGCTCGAATCGGGCGACTCTCCAGCGACAGCATGCTGTCGCCATCGCCAACCGCCATAAATTGCACCCGAAACCGAGATCGCGCCTTGATGCGGGAGAGCATCCATTTCCTGGGGGTGGGCAGTGCAGCAAAGTATGCTTTGGATATGGAAATCGGGGCATGTCCTGGCCAAGAGGTGCTGCAGCTGCGCGCCGTGCTGCGCGACATTAGCCCTCTGATTTGGCGGCGCCTGCTGGTACGTAGCGATGCCAGCGTCGTCCGGCCTCACCAGATTCTTCAGGTCGCGTTCGCTTGGCAGGACATGCACCTTCACCTCTTCGAGATTCGCGGTCGCGAGTACGGAATCAATCAGGATGGCGGCGTGGCCAGGAGCATCAGTCCCTGGCCATCGAACCACAGCACCTTCAGATGTCGCCACGCCTGCCGCGGAAGACGAAGACGTGACCACAGAACGGATTGGCCGCAAGCGCGTTCTGCACCATCGCGGCCAGGCCGTCAAAGCCCTTCCGCATGTCGGTGTGGCCAGCCACGATCCACACGCGGGTGTTTGAAGGAAGGCCGATCATGAGCGCTGCGCCAGGACGTCTAGTACGACGCCCAGCCGTTGCGCGTCGATAGGGCCCTGCAGGCGAACGCGTGCACCGTGGATTTCGATCTCGATGATTTGCGGCTCCACGCGCCCGCGCGCCGGCGGCGGGTTACTTGCAGGGGGTGGCGCCTGCAGCGTCACCGGCAACAGCGTTGGCGACGGCGCAGCGGCGCGCTCGCCACCGCCGTGCAGACCAATCCAGCGTCGCAACAGGTTGGCGTTGATCCCGTGCGCCAGCCCGGTAGCAGCCACTGATGTTCCCGGCACCAGGCATTGCCGAACCAACTCCGCCTTGAATTCATCGGCGTACAGGCGCTTGCCATTGCTGCGAACGCGCAAGACGCCACGCGGCAGTTGGCTCGGTTGTTCTCTCTCGTTCAGGGATTCCATGCTGCGTCCACTACTCATGTCAGTGGACGCAAGGGTGACGCGGTCTCTCTGTCAACTCAAGAGGGTGTTGAGGCCTCGCTTACCTGCAAGAGATGCTGCCGATCGAACAAGGGTTGCATCAGGAGACCATCCGCCAGCACGTCATGGCCACGGCCGATCGACTCGAGGCGCAACTTGGCCCGGAACAATTCGCCTACGACGGCGGCTCCCAGCGCGAGATCGAAGCTTCTCCGGAGTCGCCAGCGCCGATCAACGTGGGACTGGATGGGGGCTACGTCCGCGGTCGCGAGCGTTTGCCCGGCGCCAATGGTTGTTTCGAGGTCAGCGCCGGAAAGAGCGTTCCCGAGGAAGGCGAGGCCAAAGTCTTTGCCTTCGTTCATCGAGTGGACCGCAAACCCAAGCGCCGTTTACGTGCGGTGCTCGAGTCGCAAGGCATTCTTCCTCGTCAGCACATTACCTCCCTGTGTGATGGTGGCGATACGGTGCGCGAGCTCGGCGCGTTCTTGCACTCGCGATCCGAGCACATCCTGGACTAGTTTGATGTTGCGATGCGCATCGAGCAACTCTTGCAGACAACACGAGGGCTGCAAGGCCCAGAGAGGGAAGAGCTCCTCAAGAACATCGAGCGCGTCAAATGGTTCTTGTGGCATGGAAACGTGTTCCGCGCCGACGAGACATTGAACAGGCTGCTCGAGGACATCGCTGACGTGCGCGAGAACCAGAGGAAAGCGGGTCTACCAACTTCGGTCGTGTTCAAGAAGCTTGCGAAGGCGGTAGATGAATTCGCAGCCTATGTCGACAACAACACCGGCGCCATCGTCAACTACGGGAAGCGGTACCGATGCGGGGAACGGATCTCTACCGGCTCCGTCGAATCCGCGGTCAACCAGATGATCGCCAGGCGGTTCGTGAAAAAGCAGCAGATGCATTGGACGCCGCGCGGAGCGCATCTACTGCTCCAGGTTCGTACCCAGGTCCTGAACGACGAGTTGCGAGCGTCATTCGAGAGGTGGTATCCGCGCTTCGACGCCCAGGCGCAGGAGCCGCTTGCAGCGTAGCCTTCGTGGAAGGATGCTGCACTGCACACCCCCAGGAAATGGATGCTCTCCTTATAGGGTTCGTGCCGCCGGTCACGGTCCTCGGCGCGGCGCTTGTGGTCTCCGCCCAGCGCAATCTCGGTCGATCAACATCGGTGACGTTGGAGAGCGTTAACGGTTTTGATGGTGACGGACGGCTTGAAGGGCGGACTTTTTGCCTATGGCAGATAGCTCATTGCACGTTGAAGACCAAATCATTACATTAGCCCGTCTATGCAAGTGATGATCTGAGCCCCACGCAGGGAGGTGAATGCAAATTGATCGACTTGTAGCGCTGCTGGTTTTCTGCAAGGAGACAAGCCATGCCAATGTTCAGTGTCAATCGCCTCGGCATTCACTTCGCCCAAGCGGGTGTTTTGCAAACTGGTGGTGCTGAACCTTATTGTTCGTTCGCGAGGAGAACCGAAGCGCGATGCATCACGTTCTGCATTGCCGCATTTGCTGCCGGTAGTTGTGCTGCTCAAGCTAGCAAATGCACTCTAACCGGCGAGCCCAAAACGTTGCCTCTTTTTCGCGTCACAGAAGGGGCTGAAACCAAATATGAGGGAAATGAGGCTCAAGCGGGTTGCGACTATTCCGCCCACCGACTGGCGATCGAAAACGGGGGTGGTCGTGTCGACAAATGCGAATTGGCCAAGGACGGCGACCGCCTCTGGATCACGTTTCGACGCAGCAAGACAGAGGGGGACGTAGAGCGCTATTTAATGCCCATCTCATCGTGGACCATGAAGGTCTGCGGTGTTCATCTCGCCATAAGGCCTCAAGTTGAAGCGGCGGTCAAAGCGAAGGTGGCCGCTGATCCAGGCTACAACCAAATGATCGAGGAGATTTTTGGTAAACCGGCACCGAACGTGACCATTATCGTGCAGGCGCCGTCAAACAAATCCCAAATCGCCGATGAGTCGGATGAGCCTGAATCTGCTCTTCGGCCTTTGACACGAGAACAGGCTGATGCGCGAAATCGAGGTGCGAGGGCAAGGGTTTCAGAGCCTCAGCCGTCAACGTTGGCGCCCTTGCCTGGTCCGGAGACGCCTAGACGACTTGCCGTGATAGGAGCGCCTGAAGCGAGTTCGGAAAGAGTCAATCTCGGTCGGATTGAGTTGACTGATTGCTCTAGGTTAGAAGCGAATCAGGGGTACAACGCTGTCTGGCGGACGGCGCGTCAAGAGACAATCTTGTATGCCACTTTCAATGGAACCGACCCAGCAATTGCCGCCGTTAAAGCAACCATCGCGGACTGCATGAAAATTGGCATTGCGGCATGTGGGTTGAGTTCGGCGATTACCAACCCCGCCGCGTGTTACCCGTCATTTAAGACGGCCTTCTTTACTTGCTTGACCACGAATGTGCGCGACGGGACGTTGCCGCAGAAAATTGTGAATTCTCTGGGTAGTCTCAATACTGAGACGGTATGTCATTGGTGAGTCCTCGCTAGGGCTTTAGCTGCCTCTTGAGCACGGCCTTCCCGCTCTCGTTCACCCCGTGGACTAGCAGCACGTTCTTTGCCAAAATCGATATTAACTGTTGCGATCTTCATGATGGATGCTCCTTCAATGGTTCAGGCGGTTGAGTAACGCTTCAACTGTGGCACATCCCATGTCCCCGCTCGGCTGTTAGGTGGGGGCGTCCATTTCGTTATTTCACTGGCAGCGTTTGCACAATTGCTCCGATCCCACCTCCTTCAAAGATCCCAGTACACCCATTGCATATCTTCCCGAACCGTGGCCTTGAATTTGTCTTTCAGCTTTTCGCCAAGGTAGGCTGTGATTCGCTGAGTGTCTAGAAGGCAATCAACGGTCGCGTTGGCAGCGGACCGAGCGTAGTCGGCAATTTTCAAGGGCGTGAACGATGTCTTTTGATCGCTGTTCTTGTCGACGTAGATAGCGAGCACAAGCTCCAACATGTGTCGGGTCTTTTGATCGTTCAGACCATGATCTATGCACTGCTTTACATACTCTTCCGCGATGCCATCGATCGACGTGACTCCGGTGAGATCCAGGCGAATGCAGTGCTCGAGCTTCTTCATGGTGGTTACCAACTTCTGGTTGTTCCATTGGATAACCATTTGAGTTGAGTGCACCTGATGCGAGTCGTCCCAGCGTGCGAGGCAAAGTGTCTGCACCACGCCAGTTTTCGCGGTGGCGAGTTGCTCCGCGGCTTGCCTATCTCTCGCCGCGATTGCCCTATGGAGCTCGGCGTTTTTCTTCTTCTGTTCCTCGGTTGGATCGGCCTGCACGTAGTCGAAGTCCTGTGCATTGAAGTATTTTGGTTTCGGTGGAGGGGTAAATCTGTCGCGAATCCCCTGAAGAGCCACGCTGCTGACTCCAGTCAGGTTCACAGTAAGGGTACGGTAGCCCACTGAATAGACGATCCGGGCCGAGACACGCACGCCTTCACACCTGCCGCCCCTCGAATGGCGAAAATCACTGTCTCTTGAAACGCATATGGTGGCTGTCGATTGGGGATCCCATGCTTCTGTACCGCTGTTTTCTTGGTGGTAGTAGAAACCTAAGCCATCATCGAGCTCGCTCCGCAGTACACGGCATTGACTTGGATCCAGATGGTGCCAGCCGTCTACGATGGACACGGCGTCGAGGGCGATCCGAACCGCGGATCCTGTTTGATTGCAAAACGTGAGCTGAGCACCGGCTACCGCCGGGACAAAGGCCAGCACAAGAATCATCAGCGCCCGTTCAAGGATCGGTGTCATGGTCGCCTCCTCGTCGCCCCCGGCCATGACGACCTCCAGCGGGTCGACGAGAGACCGGTACGGCAAGTCTGAAGCTACCCATGGCTTGCGTCAACATCGAAAGTGATGAGACTTTCGTGCGTGAGTGTCCGAGCTTCCCCGTCATTGCCTGAGGCGGCCTGATCGGCGAAGGTCAGCTCTCCCTATTTCAATGACGGATGAAGCAGGATCGGTCGAGACCGGCGTGTCGCAGCGTGTGCGCGTGGACTGGCGAACCGGCCTGACGATGGTGCAGAATGACGAGGCCGTCTGGCGTGATCACGAACGGCGTCGCCTGGCGTGAAGGAGAGTGTGCAAAAGTGTGGGAGGCTGATTTCGAGGGACAAGCACTGAACTCCCCTGGAACCCGCCGCCGTTACGGCGGATGGCACGACTGTCGAATGCCCGTCCTCGACGCCTTGGCCAACTTCGCCAGTCGACCTGGCGACAGCTCGCGGTTGAGAGCAGCGACAGGGACCTGCGCCAGGCAATGAGCCCCTTCGTCGGTCCATTGCATTTGCTGCTTCTTCGCCATCCGATGGCTCACCACCAGGTCACTGCCGACTCTGCGATGCTGCTGCTGATAGCCAAGCCCCTTCTGTGACGCGCCCCGCAATCCACCAGCGTGGCGGCGTTGTTGTTGATGTAGCCAGACGCGCGCTGGAGATTCCACCAGAGCGTTCGAGTATTCAAAGCCTGTCCTGGCCATCAACGCTTCATCGAGCGCCTTAATGCGCGCCACGGACTTGCCGCCCTTGCCGTGCCAGACGAACCATTTGGCGCTGCGGATTTCGCTCTGCACCCAAGCTCGCTCCGGTGGTTCGATCATCGCGCTGCGGAACACCGAGTTCTCAGCCGCCTTGAATTTCATTGCAATGTGAAACCAGTCCAGTATCCTGCCGCGTGCAAGCTGGCTACCCTCGACCGCCTTGGCGAACTCGCCCGCGTCATCGCTGATCACGGTCACTCGCTCGTCGGGCCCGACACCGCTTCGGGCGAGGAACTGATCCAATCGCGCGGCCGCCGAGGGCACCTGCTTGTGCACGTACGCGTACACGCGAGGGGCGCGGTCGGCAAACGCAGCTCGTCCGGCAACGATGTTCACGTGGCGTTGCAAGGTCGGTGGCTGCGACCAAGGCGACCGAAGCTTGGCTTCGGCGCGCGCAGCCTCGCGACCCTTTGCGGTGCTGTGGTGCGTCAACCATGCCGAATCGACGCTGACGCACGCGACGTTGGGGGATTCGCGCGGTGGGGCGATGGTGTCGGCGATTGCGGCGGCTTTCGGCTGGTTGGCAATATCGCGGTCCACCTCGGCATCGAGTAGCCTCGCGACCGCATGAATCCTTTGCCGTGTGCCGCTGAACGAGATCTGCTTGTCCGAAGGAAGGACCTCCTTGAGCAGCGCCGTGGCCTGCCGGTAAGGCAAATGGGCAGCCCATTCCACCTGCAGGTATTCCAGTTCCGGCGTCACACGCCTGGGCAGCGCCTTGCAAAGCGGACTCATGGAGCTGCGTGCTGTCCCCGGCGCCGCGCGGCAGCGGCACGACCACTCTCGGGCTCCTGACGGCCACGTTTCCATACACGGTTCCGCACCACAACGTCGCGACTGTCCTTGTGGCTGAGCGCCCTGCCGCACCGGCGGCAGTTCGTCTCGCCCGACATCCAAGCGTCGACCTGCTGCGAGACCAATGCGTCTTGGGCCCGGGCCAGCAGAGCACGGTCCTCAGCAAGGGTGAGGCCCAGCTTGGAAAGACTGCGGTCGCGCCGCTCGAGCACGGCCAATGTGACCAAACCGTCTACTGCGTCGCCGATGTCCGCAGCGTCCGCGATTCGAGCTTCAATGATCAAGCG
Organism: Variovorax rhizosphaerae; assembly: GCF_037889975.1. Taxonomy (NCBI): domain Bacteria; kingdom Pseudomonadati; phylum Pseudomonadota; class Betaproteobacteria; order Burkholderiales; family Comamonadaceae; genus Variovorax; species Variovorax rhizosphaerae. The sequence continues at coordinate 170,266 of NZ_JBBKZT010000013.1, forward strand.
TATGGTTTGTCTCCGGACCGTACGATGATCGCGAGCGTAGCGAAGATGGCACAGATGGTCGCTTATTAGCAATTCGAAGCGAGGTCCCCGCCCCTCTCAGCCTCCCACACTTTTGCACACTTTCCTTCACGACCATCGACAGGCTCAGGTGCGAACATACGAAGAACTTCTGGCGGTTGCTGTTGCCCTCCCCCAGCTACGCATCGAGCATCACGTAGTTGTCGCCCAAGGCGAGGTGCCGAAATGCTCGAAGCGCAGCGTGGCCCGACTTCCACCGGCGGCGCCGGTGCCCATGACGTGCGTTCTTGTCGTTGTTCGTGTAAGCGAGAAGGCGCTCACCGCCGTCATCCAGGAGGCCTACGTGCAAGGCATCTCCACCCGTTCGGTAGACGACCTGGTCAAGTCGCTAGGCATGAGCGGCGTCTCCAAGAGCCAAGTCAGCTGCCTCTGCGGCGAACTCGACGAGCGGGTCAACGCCTTCCTTAGACGCCAGATCGAGGGCGACTGGCCCTATCTCTGGGTGGACGCCACCTACGTGAAGACGCGCGAGGCCGGGCGTATCGTCAGCGTGGCGGTGATAGTGGCCGTCGGGGTGAATGCCGACGGTCAGCGTGAAGTGCTAAGCCTTTAGTTGGCGCCTCTGAAGCCGAGCCCTTCTGGACCGAGTTCCTGCGAAGCCTGAACCGTCGGGGCCTGCGCGGTGTAAAGGTCGTCATCAGCGACGGCCACGAGGGCATCAAGGCGGCCGCCAAGGTTTGAACCTACTTCACGCGATGCAGCGTGAGGGCACCGAACAGAGCGTAACCCATCGGCCTGGCAAGCCAAAGCGTGTCAATCTGAACGAAAAGGCCAACCTTGCGCAGAAACCGGGATTGCTAAGTTGTTGTCAGCGTTAGCCTTTTTAGACCGACCAGTGACAATCTGCACGGAAAGGACGATGACCCCGGGTTGGGCTTTGAGATCGGCGCGCACGCGCTTCGCGCCACTGCCACCGCGAACGCCCTTGACCACGATGCCGACATCGCAAAGGTCCAGGAATGGCTGGGCCATGCCAACATTGCGACCACTCGGCTCTATGACCGGCGCCGCACTCGGTCGGAAGACTCGCCCACCTTCAAGGTGAGCTACTGATCTAGAACCAGCTCTTGACGCGATCGAGCAGACGCTGCCAGAAGTTACGTTCCTGCGCGCGCCGCGCTTGGTTGGCCGCTTCGAGCACCTTCGCGTCATGGGCGCGATTCGCTGCAATCTCTGCCGTGGTGAACTGCACTGACCACCGAATCGCGTTGTCGTCGATCCAGTAATGTGACTGGCATTCCAGGCTCCAGTTGCCGACCGACGGCGACAGGCTGATCTTCCCCTTGCGATTCTTCAAGGTCCAGCGCCCGGCCTTGAGCGGCAGGACGACCTTTCCGCCGCAGCCGCAACAGCAGTTGTGCGCCGAAGTGGAAAACTTCTCCGAGATATAGAGCACCCCGTCGTCCATCACTTTCGGGATTCGATCGACGAACTGCGGGGTGATGCTGCTAGTCCTCAACCGATCCCCCATGCAGATCATCTTTGGTCAAGAGGCTGTTGGCGACCGAGTAGGAAAGGAAACGCTCGTGCCCCATGTCGCTGTAGTAGCCGAAATGCTTCTTCCAGGCAATCACCGCGAAGAAAGCGTTCAGCCCGTTCAGCTCGGCGATCTGAATGTTCCTGTCGTACTCGTTGAGCGCATCGTCCTCGGTGAACGAGATCCGCGCCCGAGCTTCTTCACGGGCATCCGGCAAGCTGAGAACCACGCGCAGCAAGCCGCCGATTTTCTTGCGCTTCACGTACAAACCCATGCCGACATCGACGAACGGCGTCTCCCATGCTTCCAGCTGTTCAATGATGGCGCGCTTGGCGGAGCCGCCATCCATTGCCAGAAAGACGAACGTCATGCCGGTCAGCAGGCCGATATTCGATCCATCGACCTTGACCGGGTGCGTGATGATGCCCTTGCGCATCTTCGAGTAGATCCCCTGGAAGTAGTCGACCTTCAACGGTTGCCCGCGCAGCTCGTCCAGTGAAGGGGCACCCGGCGCGCGGAACGCGTTGTGCGTCAACAGCACATCTGCATCGAACAGATGAATCTCGTCAACCGGGCTCTTGGCGACCGCGTCCAAGATGTATGAGCCGGTGCCGCCGAGCCCGATGATCGCGATCTTGATCCCGGAAAGCCGCGCATTGATCTCGTGAATCTCCGAGCGCGATGACGCCATGTCGAGGTAGTTGAACGGTGACTCGCCAGGCTCAGGCTCAACAACCTGCCGAGTTTTCGCCGTCACCGACGGGTCCAGCTCCAACGCCGGTTGCATGATGAGCGACACATATGTGGTCATCTTCTCGAAGTAGTCCAAGTAATGGCCACGCTGAGGCTTGCGCGAAAACGAGTGCTGCGCCGTCAGCCCATTGCCCAGCGCAATGGCTTCGCTGCTGTGCCGCAGCGGTTCCATCGGTGCGCCCTCCTTGTCGCAGGGGTACTCGCCCATGAACTTGGCGGTGTGATCGGACGGCTGCACCGTCACATCGCCCGCCAGGTCGAGCTGGCAGGCGACAGCCCCAAGAGCAATCTGCCGTTGACTGGTCACGTAGGGAACGTCACGCACGACCAGGAAGCCCGCATTGGTGACGACGATGTTGAAGCCGGCTTCACGCAGCCGGAACAGGTCCGGGCTACGAGCGATTGGTATGGCCGACATCGAAGATGGTCCCGTGTTTTTTGACTTCGACTTTCCCGTGCTTCGCGAGGTCGCCGTGATGGGGCTTGCTCTTGGCGTGCTCGAAGCTCACCGTGAATTCGGGGTCTGTACCACCCGGCGGCGTGGGATATGCCAGCTTCACAACCTGCTCGAACCGGACCTCGGCGTGCTTCACGACGAACGGCTCGGTGTTCACGTAGATCAGGTAGTAGTTCTCCGGCACCGACCCGGTGTGGAAGTGCGCATCTTCGGCCAGGTGGATGTGCGGATCGTCGATGCGGACCAGCTTGTCTTCGGCGTTGCCGTCGACTTCGCGGTACATCACGCGGCCCTCCTTGACGCTGAGCAGCTCGTACAGATCCGCGCCAGTCGTCGGGTTGGGCGACTGATACGGCTTCTGATCTGAGTGAATCCTGACCTGACTTTCCATGGCGGGCTCCTTTCAAGCTCCAAGCGCCGAAGTTCGGTATCGACGCACTTTTTATATTGCGCTAGAGAATACGCTTTGTCAAGTACCCAAAGTACTGCTACTCTGAACTTCTAGGAGATCTATATGCCGACCCCACTGGGCGAGAAACTAAGAAAGCTGCGGAAGGCCAAGGGATTCACCTTGGAATCCCTGGCGGATGCGACCGAATCCAGCAAGAGCTACATCTGGGAGCTGGAAAACAGCGATGTGGCACGCCCGTCGGCCGAGAAGCTGGCACGGATCGCCTCGGTCCTCGACACGATCCCAGAGTTCTTCCTTGATGCCGATCGCACAGAGGCGACGTTCTCGGACCGAGACCAGAAATTTTTCCGGAACTACGCGACGCTCGACGAGAAGAAAAAAAACAAGATGCAGCAGTTCCTCAAGATGCTCGACGACGATGACTGATCCCGTCGGACCAAGGGGATGGGGCATCACGCTGGCCAAGATGTGGGGGCCTCGCTTCCCTGTCGATCCGCAGATCATTGCGCTTGAGTACAGCGCCAAGCGTCCCGACCCAATCTCTAAGGTCAAAGCCCATCCGGTCGATGGCATCGAGGGAATGCTGATCCAGCGCGAGTCGAAGGCCTGGTACATCCTCTACAACGAGGGCATCGTCGTACCAGGCCGCATCAAGTTCACTATCGCGCATGAACTTGGGCATTACCTCTTGCATCGCCAGAGCCAGGAAGAGTTTCGCTGCGGCCAACGCGACATCATTGGTGCCCAGAACGCGCGTGCGCTCGAAGACGAAGCCAACCTGTTCGCTTCGTATCTCTTGATGCCCATGGACGACTTTCGGCGGCAGGTCGATGGGCAGCAAATCTCTTTAGAGCTGCTGGGGCACTGCGCTGAACGCTATGGCGTGTCGCTGACCGCCGCCATCCTCAAGTGGCTTGAGTTCACCGATGAGATCGCGACGCTGGTCGTCGGTCGCGACGGTTATGTGTTGTGGTCGCGATCCAGTAAGGCGGCCATGCAGCTTCGACTGTTTCGCAGGCATGGCTTTGCCCTGCCTGCGAAATCACTGGCCGCCGATGGTCACGCATTCGACTTTGACGATCGCACAGGTGTGTCCATGCCTGCCGGCGTGTGGCATCCCGCGGAAGAAACCAAGGAAATGAAGATCGGCTCCGATCAGTACGATTTTTCGATCTCTCTTGTGCTTTACCCGAGAACGCTGTCGTCCGTCATCCACAAAGAGGCAGAGCCAGCAGAGGACCTGCTGGATCGCGTGATGCAGCCGTTTCAACGTCGCGAATAGACGCTCATGGCTTGCTGGCGATCACCGACGTGGCGCGCTCATAACTTTTGAGCCAGCCGGCAGTGACGGAACAGCGTGTCGCCACCAAGTCATGAATCGTTTGGTGATCGTCCGCCAACGAGCGATTAAAAATCGGCTCGTGATGCGCGATGCGATTGCGCAGCTGCCGGACCTGCTCCAGCTGCGCATAGGTCTGCTTCCGCAGATCTGCGACCGTCTTGGTCGGGTCGAGGTTCGGCAGCACGCGGCGCAGATGCGGGTTCCAAATCCGAGTGTCATAGCGCCCCGTGAACATCTTTTGCCAGAACACGAATTTGAGTTCCGGGATCACCTTGCCTGTGGTGTGCTCACGCTTACGAATGCTTTGAAGGTCGTGGCGTGGATCGTAGTAGCCATGCGCTGCCGTGGGCAGGCTGCGTTCAAAGGTCGCATTCCAAGGCCAGCGCGGCCCGTAAATCGCCTCCAGCGCGTCCGAAACCGCGTTGCGAATGACCACCTCACAGATGTGCAGCGGCGAGAGCAAGGAGGCCGAGACCTCCGCATTCCAGGCGTACAGCGCCAGGGCAGAAAGATCGTCATCATTGGCTTTTCCGGCCGCTGCCAAGTAGGTCCCCATACGTGCCGGCGAGAGGGCCGCAGTAACCGCATCGTTCAAGGTTTTGTTTGACATCCAACACCCATAGCCTTACACTTGTCTCACTAGCCACGGGTCTAGCGGGCGCAAGCCTCCCCCCGAGGACAGACGATAGTTTGAAAAACCTGCTGTGAAGCAGGTTTTTTTTTGGCTGCGCTCTTAGCGCCGCCACGCCTTAGCCACAGTATGCGTCACTCTTCGTGCTGCATCCGCTGGCCCTGAAATGCGAAAGCCACCTTGCAGTGGCCTTGCGCCCATTCGCCGAAGCGGCTGGGGGGATTGCGTTCAGCATGGGCCTGCACTTCTCAATGTCAAAAAGCGCGCTTTTCATGCAGCCATGCATGCACGCAAGCATGCACTGGACATGGACCCAGTAAAGACTGGATATGAACACAGCCTGATGATTTATACTGTGTGCTGCCTGCCAGGTTCCTTGGCAAGCTCGCACTCCGCGCGATAAGACAGGGCCATGCAGACGCGGCCGCACGGATAGAAGTAGCGTTGAGCCGGTATGCCGCAAGGCTAGGGGGCAGTTCCCGAATAATCCGGCGGGCTGGTCGAATCTCGAAGCCCAGGGCGCACGCGGCTCACCACCGTCGTGGCATCGGGAATCCGCGCGAGCGGGGTGATCTCCTCTCACTCCAGGGTGCCCCCTGGGGTAGGGGGTCTTTCGGTGATCCCTCCCCTGCGCCCAGCTATCGAGAGCCGTTTTTCCTCGCTTCTCATGACCAGAATAGGGTGAAAACAGCGGTCGGGCCGCCGCGCGAAAAATTTTCGCCTTCGGCGTCGGACGCAAAAAAGGGAGGGCAACCACCGGCCACCCTCCCTTACACCACCGGTCAGCGCTTGCTGTTCGGCGTCACCTTCGTGGGAACCCAGGTGTGACCCGGCTTCGTCGTCGGCGGCAACTGGCGACCGTCAGGAACGGTCGTGTAGTTGGGTTGCCGACCACCACGGGGACCCACCTCTTGGTAGATCCCGCCCTTGTCGCCGGTGCTTTCACCGGGCTTCTTACCTGCTGCCATAACTTCCTCCTTGGAAAAAGCAGCAACCCGGCCATCGAAAAACCCAATTGGCCAAGACCAACGCCGCGGGCGACAATGTCTTTGCACACATCCGTGAGCAGACAGACTTCGCCGGTAAGGTGGTCTGTCTAAGCCGCCAAGGAGCTGAACCCTCCTCGGCGGCTTTTTTCTTCCTTTTCTGGATTCGTCGTTAAGACTCCTCCGCCGTCATGACGCGCCCCGGCGATCCCGGTTGCTCGATGCGTCGCTGATTCGTCTCCCTCGCCTCCTTTGCCAGCATGCCCAGCGGCTTCAACCGCTCTACCGTGCCGTGCAGGTCGTAGGCCGTCAGGCTGCGCTCGTCATCGTTGCCCGGCATGACGTGTCGTTTCACAAACCCCTTTACTTCGAGCTGCTTGAGCCGCCTCTGGACCGTGCGTTGCGAAATGCCGGTGCGTTTGGCCAGGCTCTCAGTGCGCGGGTACGGCCGACGTGCGTCGGTCCACCAGTGCGCCAGCAGATTGGCCAACACCACCACTTCCTCGCAGTCCAGCCCGAGTTCCCCCTGGTGCTGCAGCAGTACGGAAGGAATCACAACAAAACCACCACCAAGACCGTCACCCCAACGATCTTGAATCGCATGAGTTTCGTTAGCAGTAGTTGTTGCTGTTCCCAACATGGCTTGAAATATACGAGGGCATTTTTTGGCGCGGATTCCACGTCGATAGCGGCCTGCTCGACGGGGCGCGCCGGCCGGCGTTGTACAGTCTCCAGCCCGCTGAATCTGCCCGCCGGTCATGTCCACCTACATGTATCGCTTCGTCGGCCTGGAAGCCCTGCCCTCCCGCCTGACGGACTTCGATCTTCAGTACTTTTTCCGGCTCGGAGATGGCGACGTCGAAGCGATCCGTCAGCGATTCCGATCCGACCGTCGAGTTGCAGGCGCACTTCAACTGCTTTTCCTGCGTGCGTGCGGCCGCCCCATGGACCGCTTCTCAGTGCTGCCGCGCAATCTGCTGCAGTACGTGGCCGAGACGCTCGCGGTCCCTCCTCTCACAATCGCCAGCCTTCGGAGTCTTTACCAGCGCCGCCCTACCCTCTACGAACATCAGCAGTGGGCCAGGGACTACTTGGGCCTGCGCGAACTTGACTCGGACGCAGAAGCTGCCCTCGTGGCCATGCTCGCCCTTCATGCCGCCGACGCTCCGCACCCGGACGACTTGGCCACGTCGGCACGCCACTGGCTCTACGACCACCGCATCCTGATCCCCGGCGAGCGCCGCGTGCAGGACTGGGCGCGCAACGCATTTGCCGCGACGGAAGCTGTCATTCGCAAGGCGATTGGGAGCGAGGTCTCGCCCGCCGTCGTGCGCCACTGCCTCAAATCGGCCCATAGCCAGCGTGCTGACGCCGGCTGCTCCCACCTCGAGTGGCTCAAGACGCCTTCCGGCCGCCACGGCTCCTCGACGCTCGCTATCATCTTGGAGAAGATCGCCTACCTCAAGTCGCTCGGCGTTCACGAGTGGCTGATGGCCGGCATCAGCCTGCCCAAGCAGCACGCTTATGCGCAGCAGGTGCAGGCGCGCCGGCCTGCCAAGAATCGCGAACTCAAGGAGTCCCGCCAGGCGATCGAACTGCTGTGCTTCCTGCGCGTGAGCCTGCTTGAACTCACCGACATCGCCGTGCAGCAGAGCCTGCGCCGCAGCCAGCAACTGTTTCGAGAGGCGACGCAGAGAGTAAGGACGACGCGCGAGTATTCGGACAGCGCTGCACGCACGCAGGTGCGCCTCGCTCGGGACGTGCTGCGAGATGGCGCCATGTCGGTTCAGGCGCGGTGCATCGAAGCCGATCGACTGCTGACCGAGATACTGGACGTGCCTCACAAGAGCTTTGCGTCCGAAGTGCGGAAGGTGCTGTCTACCGACCACCAACGTGTCAAGGCGTTCCTGGGAGGCCTGCAGTCGCTGGAATTCGGCGGGCGGGCCAAGGATCCAGCGTTTGATCAACTCGTCGCATGGCGTGAGTTGCAAGGGATGAAGGCGTCAGAACTTCCCGGCGACTTCGTCGTGCCGGATGTTGGCGCCGCCTGGCACGACCTTGTGCGCGATGTCGATCCCCGCTCCGGCCTCCACGCCTTTGCGGCGTGGACCATGATGTCGTTGCGCAAGAGCCTGAGAAACGGCCGCGTCTGGATCAACCACTCGCTGAGCTACCGGTCGCGCGAGCAGCTGCTCATCTCCCCTTTCGAATGGGCGCGTGATCGGAATGCATACCTGTCCTTGTTGGATTGCCGGCATGCGCCGATCCATTGGTTGTTCCCCTCCTCGACAATCTCACAGCCGGCGTCGCGGCGGTAGCCGAGGTGTGTGAGCAAGGTTTGCTCAACATCGATGCCCGCGGCATGCTCCATCTGCCCGCTGTCACCGCGCTGCCCGACGAAGGCGAGCCACGTCGACTGCGTGATCTCATCTATCTCAAGCCGCGTACAGTTCCCCGATCTTCTGCTGGAGATCGATGCTCAGTGCAACTACAGCGAAGCGCTCTTGGGCCACCGCGCGGAAGCCGTTGACGAGCTTCTCGCGCTGTATGCCGCCCTGCTCGCGCACGGAACCGACATCGACGCCAAGAGCGTGGCGGCAATGATCCCGGGCTTGGACACGGCACGGGTGTCCGTTGCGATGCGGGCGCTGGAGACGCCCGGGCGCCTGCGCCGCGCGAACGAGCGCGTGGTCGAATTCCAGGGCCGCGTGCCGATCGCTGCACACTGGGGCGACGGCGCCAAGGGTTCAGCCGACATGATGTCGCTGGAAGCGTCGCGCCACCTCTGGAGCGCGCGCACCGATCCGCGGCGGCGCACCTACGCAGCCGGCATCTATACCCACGTGCTCGACCGCTGGGGCATCGTCTATGACCAGCCCATCGTGCTCAATGAGCGCCAGGCCGGCGTGGCCATCGAAGGCGTTGAGCGACACAACCGCAGTGACGATCGCATCCGGCTGTCTTTGCTCGCCGTAGATACCCATGGGTATTCGAGCAGCGCCATGTCAGTCGCCAAGCTGCTTGGCTTCGACCTGTGCCCTCGCCTTCAGGATCTGTCAGAGCGAAAGCTCTTCCTGCCCGCGGGCTTCGCCGTGCCGGAAGGTATTGAGCGCGCGACGGTCAAGCGGGTGTCGCGCAGGGCGATTCGCGAGGGCTGGGACGATTTGATGCGCGTTGTCGCATCGATCCGGGTCGGCAAGATCGGAGCCGACGTTGCGCTGCGTCTGCTCGGCACCGCCGCGCAGGGTGACCCGGCATATCGGGCGGCTGACCACCTGGGTCGCCTGCTGCGCAGCATCTTCCTGTGCGACTACATCGCGATCCCCGACTTCCGGCGCGAGATCCACACGTTGTTGAGCCGCGGCGAATCGGTGCATCAGTTGCAGCGCGCGGTCTACACGGGCAAGGTGGCGCCCGAGCGGGGGCGACGGCGCGACGAGATGAGGGCGATCTCAGGCGCGCATGCCTTGCTGACAAACATCGTGCTCGCTTGGAACACCAGCCGGATGGACGATGCGGTCGAGCGCCTGCGCAGGGACGGAATCGACATTGACGATGCATGGCTGCGCCGTATCGCGCCAGTGCACTTTGCGCACATCAACTTCCGGGGGACCTTCAGATTCCGGATCGAGATTTACGCCTCGGCGCTACTCCAACCGGGCGCCGCGCCAAGGGTCAGCGCTGACGCTTGAGGTCCCCGGCGTGAGCCAGTCGATCTGATCCGCTCGCACGAAAGGTCGAAGCGTATCAATTGGCACGGAAAGGACGTTGCCGCGCAGAAACAGAGATCACTAAGTTGTTGTCAGGGTTACGCTTTTCAAAGCCAACCGTATCAATCTGCATGAAAAGGACGATTACCCCACACCGCCCTGGAACGCCACTCGCATGAGGAGGTCGACCGGGCGCGCCAAGCCTCGAAGCAGCTGGAAGCCGGGCTGGCCAGGGAGCAGCAACAGCGCATGCGAAGTGAAGAAGCCGCGGCGCAGACGCTGGAGGCCGGCCGCCGGATGTTGCGAGAAACGCAGCAGGCCGCCCAGCAGGTCGAGCGGGAGCTGCGCGATCAACTCACCTTGCAGGCGAGCCTGCTGGCGCAGGCCCAGTCGGAAGGCTGGGCGCTCCAGCAGCGACTCGACGATTCCCTTCTGCAACTCAGCGAAGAAAAGACATCGCATGAGGGCACCCGGACGCTGTTGGCACGTACTCTCGACGCCGGGCGCAAAACTGCCCCGCGTGGCTCCGGCGTTCGATTGAAAGCCAAGCGGCCCAGGGGTTAGATCCTATCAATAGCGGCGCAAGCGCCTTATCATTTCTCATTGCAAAAATCAGGATTTGTAATGGCAACTCTTTCTCTCGCCGAAATCGATGCCCAGATCAAGGAGCATGAAGGGCGAATCGCGCAGCTGCGAGCCACCGCCGCGAAACAACGCAAGGAAGAAATCGGCGGCGTCGTTCAGGAATTGCGGCGGCGGATCGCTGAATACGGAATATCCGCGAAAGAACTCGGTTTGACCGGCAAGTCTGTGCTGCCGCGCCGTCGCACCGGCACAGCGGGAGCGACTGCCAAAGGCCCCACATATACGGGACCAAATGGCGAGACCTGGGTCGGTGGCTCGCGCGGGCGCAAGCCGCTCTGGCTCGCTGAGCAGTTGGCAAAGGTAAAAGTGCCATCGGAGTAGTCCGCGTAGAGGCTCGACTCGGACCCTCCGGGATTTTCAGCGGTTAGTATTGCCGGCGGCATGACGCTCTTGGCCGGCGCATGGGGCGGAGTGAGCAAGGCTCACGCGCGGTCCGGCGCTTGATTGAGACTCAGGCGAACTAGGGGTTAGATCCTATGAGTAGCCGCTTAACGGGGTCGTTTAGGAGTTGCGGCGGCGGACCGCGGAATACGGCTTAACAAATCGTCGCACGGCACCACCTCAAAAAATTCACCGCCGTTTTTGGCCGCTCCCGAGCGCATTTCGCGGAGCTTGCTAGCGGTTTTGAAAGAAATCACAATGACCACCGCCACTATGGCACGAGCCGATCTCGCCGAAAAGAGAGCTGACGGCGACGTCCTGCGCCAGATGGTGCCAGCACTGGGCGCGCGGTGACTGGACTAGTCAGTTCAGTGCCCGGATATGAACTCCCGGCTCACGCGCTAGCGAGGGTCGCTGACTAACTTGGTCGATCAATATGGAATCGAGCTCGCATTCTACGCAGACTGCTGAGGAAAGGGCTTGTAGAACTTACGACCTTTGGTGGATGTATCTTGCCATCTCAGCAGTTCAAGCCGGGTACTACATAGTCGTACGAAGTACGTTGGCTTCAGGCTCGATATTAATTCTGCAGATCGCATGCTTGCTCGGCTTCTTATTATCAAAGGCATCTGAGACTCGGCGCTGGGCTTATCTCGGACTGCTCACTTTCGCGCCGATACTTACAGTCATTTGTGCGCTCTCGTCAGCTTGGTCGTGGGACATTCTCGTGGCGTGGTACCTTACTGTTCGCCTCTTAAGCAAGGATGTTCGGCGAGGGTTGTACTCTGTAGTACAGATAGGCAATTGGGGAGTTGCCGCAACGCAACTGTCTGTTCGAAGCTGGAAATTTCTTGGTATATTGCTATGGTTCACTGCTGCCTTCGCATTAATGCAAATTCTCTTAGGAGGCGGGAGAGACGGCCACGGCGGGACGGTGATTTACGGCTTTCTTCTGGGCGGTGGTGCTTACTACCGAGGGCGATCGTTGGAGACCTTGCTCTTGGCAGCGCGCGCTAGGGAAATGGATACCAGAGCGCCGGTTGTGTACCTCCGCGCTTTCTCGGCAGATGAGCACCCCGGGGGCACGCCGTTCAACCCCAAACTACTCCCGTTCCGGTTCGAGGAAGAGGAGTTGGTTCGAGCGCTCCAATGGTACGGACCTGTTTGGGCGATTTCACCCCCTGGCGAAGACACTCCTACTCTTGGTGCACTCAGGATAAAGGCTTCAGATGACGAGTGGAAAGAAGTTGTAATCGACCTTGTCAGTCGATCGAGATTGACCGTGCTCCGCCTTCCTTTAAAGGTGACCCCTGGTATTAGATGGGAACTGGAAACTGCCGCGGGCCAAACCGGTGCACGCACACTTATTCTTGCAGTGCCTCGCAGGTGGAGTGGCGCTGACTATTTACGCGATGTAATGCCAAACATTCCCGGCGAATTATTGGCGCAGGCGGAAATGGCTTCGAGGGAGCCGTCGACCCGTGCGTCAATTGTAGGCTTCTTGCACGCGGCAGCCAATGATTCGACTTTCACGAAGCTAGTAGGCCGAACAAGTTGGCTGAATCGGCTCATGGCGGGACGAGCACATGAGTTTGAGGCCGCATTGCGATCCGTGATTCCTCCTGAGTCGCGAGGCGTGCTGGATGATTCCGAGTATGAGTAATCGTTCTTTTCATGCATGTATGAGGTGATCGTCCTTTGGGTGCGGACTGTCACGGTTAGGGCAAAACAACCATTACGGATCAACGACTTGGTGAAGGGCTTCTCCCGTAAGACATCCGCGATGCAAGTTGCTGATTTCAATGGCGTTTTCACTCTCCTCCGTGACAATCCGCACCGAAAGGACGACGATCACCCCTTCATGGACGCGCCGTCGACGTTCGTTCCGGATGCCGGAAGGGCTCGCGTCATGGTGGGCTTGCAGCGCCAAGCGCCTTAGGTCCGAGCAGCCAGTCTTGCGACAAGTCGTACGCCCACACGGAGCGCCCGAAAGCCAGTAACTGCGCATCGCACTCGCGCGCGCGCTGCTTGGGGCGATTTCGGTTTCGGTGCATTTTGTGGCGGCTAGCTGTGGCGGCAACTTGGTCTTCGCTGGAGAACTTGGCTATCGATCCGTTGCGTCAAGATTCGGCAATGGCCTGTCTGCAACGTATTGATCATCGCGTTCCGCAACCTGCACCTAAGTGTCTCGGGTCTGCCCCAATCGCTCACGATTGTCTTCTCCGCGCACCGCGCTTGATGTGGCTAGTGCAGGCGCACCCACTCCTCGAAAAGACGAGAGCCAATCGAGTAACGAGCGTCGCCCAGGTAGTTAATTACGCCAGTGCCCGCTAGAACCTCCAGGGCAGTGGCCACCTCTGCCACGCTGCGGGAAGTGTCTCTCGCAATCGATGCGGAAATCGCCTCTTGGCGCGCTGCCAATGCAATATAGATTTGCCGCTCTGCCTCTTTAAATCCGTCTGACTTGTCGTTAAGATTCCACCAGAGGGCGAACGTACGATTTAACACACTTTGTGTCAAAAGCGTCTCTATCGCCTCCGCCCTTCGCCCTGCCAGTCCGATCCTGCTTCCATCCGACACGTTGTTCACAACTTGCTGAGCGATAAAAGGATGACCTCCACTTAGAAGTTCAATCGCGGTAGCCTCTTCCTGGCCGATCGCAATGCCTTCGCTGTTTGTACGAAGTGTAACTAGTTGCCGGTGCTCTGCTTTCGAAAAGGTCGACATCCACAATACCTCTGCAATGTTTAAAAGCGGGGATCCAACGCGTTGCGTGTACTCGGCGATATCGCGGTATCCGGCAATCACTAGCCCCACGAGCGGCTTGAGTGCAGTGTCGGTGTCCTTGAGGCCGCGGATATAGCTCCAGGCGTCATTTGCCCACTCCTTCCGGACAATGTACTCGGCCTCGTCAAGGATGAAGACTACGCCCTCGAATCCCAAGGCCCGCGTGTGAGATAGACTGTTAACTAAGGCGTGCCGGAAGTCCTCGTGTACCAACCGTCTCGTCTGTTCCGGATTCTCAAGTTTTAGTTTGATCAAAGACCCAATTGCTACTTCCGCGCCAGATATCTGGCGGAGAAAGGACCGATATCGTTCTCGCCAGTCGAGCCCAGTTGACTTTGCCCAGCGCTCCATGGAGTCGCGAAGTCGGCGGATGAGAATGAAGCGAAAGTTGTCGAGCCCAGTAGGTTGTTCGACGTCCAAACTGATGTAGACAGGGAACGGACGACGCACCGCGCGTGGTCTTGACCCTAGCATGGTCCATTCGAGAGCACGGAGCGCGCTAGTTTTACCAATTCTGCGTCCTCCGAGCAGAACGTTCACAGCGGAAGCTCGAGCCAGCACAGCGTCGAGCAGAAAGGTGCGGCCAACGAAGTGCTCAGGATCGGTTATCGCCGTCTTATAGTTATCAAACGGTCTGATCTTTGAGTCCCGTCTCACGAACATTCTCCATCGGGAGTTCGTTGTAAAGCCAACCACCGTGTCAGTAGACCGACGCGAATGTGCCACCTCTGGTCTGAAAGAATCGACTCACGCTCAATCAGGCCTGCGGATTCTAACCAAAGTAGCGCATCGACAAGACCTTCGATTGAGGAACCGTTCCTCATCTCCGTCCGGAGTGTCTCATCGCTCTTTTCCACCTGCAAGTTCATTAAGACGCGGGCGGCTGCGTTCGAAACGCGCTTCGCAATGTCGCTCCACACATTGTGTCGAAAGTAATTGTTAAGCAATGCGGATGCAGAGAACGGATCTCGCAGAATTGGATCGGCGTCGATGTAGCGAACCGCGCCGCCAGAATGCTCAATAGGAATTTTTGCGCACAGCATGCTAGCCAGCTGTCGAGCTAAAAACGGGTGGCCACCGCTTGCTTCCTGAATTGTTGAGATCGTTTGACCATCGAAGCTCCTCCCCATTAAACGACCGATATCGGCCAGCATCGTCTCTGTCTCCTCTTTTCGAAACGGGGGGAGAAACATTTCTTTGAAATAGCTAAACACGGGATTACTCTTACTGCCAAGTTGACGCCAATTATTTATGCGATTGCATTCTGGGAAGATGTCAGCGACGATCATGGTCAGTGTTCGAGTTTCCTGACTCAGCGCGCGGAGAACACCAAATACGGTATTGAATTCTTCGACATGTCGAGTTGTCGATGATTCACTCGGCACAATTCTTTCCATCTCGTCCAGCATACAAACCACCGGCATTTTTAGTCCCTGTTGAACAAGATGCTCGACTAGGCCAAGATACCTGCTGGCAAAATTCGACGACACCCTTGACGCAGGCTGATTCTCGTTGAACGGTTGATATTTAGCCGTTGCTCGATGATCAGCATAGTTCGCTAACTTTGACAGGATGGCGTTGAACAACTGAACTCCATATTGTGATCGCCCTGAGAATAATTGAAGGTCCACGTGCACAACAGGGTTTCCGCGCAGCAAAGCCCCAAGCTGCAGAAGTACCGATGTCTTCCCGGCCTTTCGTAGACCGAACAGACCGATTGATTGTTGGCCGAGCAGATCTTTCTTAGCGCGATCCAGCATGTCCGAGCGCCCGAAAAAAGACAATGAGTCAGATATCGCATTTCGGTCGTCGAAGAGATCAGCTCCAACTAAATAGCGAGTTGAATACTCCCGTAGCACCGCCTCCACCGAACCTTCGCGCGCGCCTTGCTCAATTGCCGTGATCGGCACTGGAATTACTATAAATCGATCGCGGATTCGCGCTTGAGCAATCCTCAGACGAGCAAGCGTATCAGCGGTTTCATGATAGAGAAGAATACCCGCACGATCGGCTGCTGGTCGTGTCGAATAGCTGGTGTTCTCGATTAATGTCTCAACGTCCTGCTCAGTTGCCGCGCCTTTAGTTATCACAATGTTCATTGGCTCAAAAATCTGGAGGCCACGAATAGAAGTGGTCAGAGCAAAGCGCCATGCGTCAATCCGATCGACTCTCAGCCCCGCTTCCCGAAGCATCTCGACTATTTCTTCTTTATGGTCTTGCAATGCGACCTCGCGTACCAACGCAATTGCAGAGGTATAAGGCGCCGCATCACTACTGAGAGTCTGTACGAGAACGTGAAGCTGCTGATTTAACTCGGTATCTCGTAGGCGCTCGCGTGCTACAGCCCGAATTCCATGGAATACCGTGGAACTCGTGCGCCCGCCGAACAACTCGCCGATCTCCGGCAGGCTCTTCTGTGTGAGTTCCTTAGCCAAGTACATCGCAATCTGGCGCGGCCGCGCGATGGAAGCGGGACGCTTCTTGCTGTACATGTCGGCGACCTTGATCTTGTAGTAGTCGGACACGGTCTTCTGGATGTTCTCCACGCTGACATGCCTGTTCTGGATCGAGAGCAGATCGCGCAGCGCTTCGCGTGCTAGGGCGATGGAGATGTCCTTCTGGTTAAAGCGCGAATACGCCAGAATTTTCCGCAGCGCGCCCTCGAGCTCACGCACGTTGGAGCGCACGTTCTTGGCGACGAAGAAGGCGACCTCCTCCGTAATCTCAGCACCCTCGGCGCGCGCCTTGTTGATCAGGATGTCGACGCGCATCTCCAGCTCGGGCGGTTCGAGCGCCACCGTCAGACCGCAGTCGAAGCGCGACACTAGGCGCTCGTGAATGTCGGTCAAGCCCTTGGGGTAGGTGTCCGAGGTCATCACAATGTGCGACTTTTTGGCCAGCAGCGCCTCAAAGGCGTTGAAGAATTCCTCCTGCGTTCGGTCCTTGTTGGCGAAGAACTGCACGTCGTCGATCAACAGCAGATCCAGGCTTTGGTAGCGCTCCTTGAACTCGTCGAAGGTCTTGCGCTGGTAGGCCTTGACTACATCCGAGACGAACTGCTCGGCATGGACGTAGAGAACCTTGGCGGCCGGGCGATCGTTCAGCAGCCGGTTGCCGACCGCATGCATCAGATGCGTCTTGCCAAGGCCGACGCCACCGTAGATGAACAATGGGTTATACAGCTGGCCCGGCGAGCCGGCCACGTACATGGCGGCGGCGCGCGCCATACGGTTTGCCGTGCCCTCGACCATCGCTTCGAAGGTGAGCGCCGTGTTGAGGCGGCTGTTGATGTATTTTGTGGACATCGTTGGGTCGTTAGGGTTGGGCCAACCAGTTCGTCATTCTGGGCCAGGCTGGTGCTACTGGAGGCGATGAGTTCAGCCACGACCATACATGGCGCGAAGCGACGCGATCTCGGGGGCGTCGATCCCCAGTTCGTTGCCCAGGTGCCGCTAGAGTCCCGGTGGCACAACCCGCACGGCGTCCAGGAGCCGACCACTCATGCGCAGGAAACCGATGTGCAGTGCGAGCCCTAGTTTGCGTGCGTCGCCGCGGCGCGCCTGAACCAGCTGATGCTCGGCGCGGCTGAAGGTAAAGAACGCCTGCAGTTCGAAGGCTCTGAGGCCGTGAGGCAGCTCGCGCAGGCCCGGGAATGTCGTCTGCCGTAGACGCAAAGTCGGAAGCGCGAGTAGTAAGCTGCGAGACCTCCAGCATCCCTCATACCCGTGTCAAAGCCATCGGCTGAGGGTCTACAGCTCTCAGGTCGGAGCGCATCGTCGAGTTCGCTACCGGCGAAGTGTCGGCGCACCTCTTCTACGTATTATGCGGAGAGACCGGAAACTGACGTTGGCGCGATCGGCATAATGACTGCCAGAAGCCAAATATTGGAAGAGCAAACGGTACGCACCTGCATGGGCTAATGGATCTGAAGATATTGGCTTCCAACCCTCGAGCGGATTAGTGATCTTCCGACCGAAGGCTGCTTCGATTGAACTGGTATTCCAAAGCCAGCAGACTCCTTTCGTACCTATACGCCTCGCGCAGATTTTTCGCAAGGTAGGGAGACGCGGGATCAAGTGCCCTGAGGGCTTCCTCGATGTAGCGCTTTCCTTCCTTCAGCAATTCATACCCTCGACCGGTGCCGCCGACCTCTTTGGCGGCGTAATAGCGCGCGATGCCCATGCGGAGTTGGCATAGTTCAACGGCTTTGCCTTTTCTCTGTGCGGCCTTGATCTCCGCATCGCCTTTGTCTAGCTCGTTAAGTCGGTACCAGCACAGTGCCAGCGTCAGGGAGGCATCAGCACTGTCTGGGTCGAGCTTCACAGCGCGCTCTGCCTGCGGGCGGGCCAGTTCGGGACGCTGCCGCCGATTGAGCAGGAACCATGCAAATCTGTCATGCAGCGCGGCGTTCATCGGTTCCTCAAGCAGCGCCAGTTGGAAGTTTTCTTCCGCACCACCGAAATCACCTCGCTCTGCCGCGATCTTTGCGGCCTTGGCGTAGGAGCTTCGGAAGCCCTCCGCCACACGGTCAGAACGATACTCCTGCTGGGCACGCTGCCGGTCGGTCGCCAAAGTATCCACTTGCCGGGCAAACTGCTCGATACGCTCGCGACCAACTTCGCCACGCCTCTTTAGCTTGCCGCGGAAGAACTGTTCTGCCATGTCAACTAGTTGCAGGTCGTAGCGGTCGCCATAGTCGGTGACCATTCCGAAATACGTCTCGTCGAGGGCTTTCTGAAACTCGATATGCTGGATCTCGACGAGCGCACACGCATCGCCGACGCATTTTCCATCGAGAGGAACCGCGGTACTCACGAGTACCAAGAAGACATCGCGTTGCAGTTCATTGATGCGCAGCCAAGCGTCTTCATACAGGAACTCTTGTAGTTCGTCACTCGATTTTCTAAACACCTGGTCGACAGCGTCCTCAATGCCAATGGTCGATCGCGCCAGATACTTCACCAAGATGTCGATAAGCAGCGGCTTGTTGCCAAGCTTGTTTGAATACTTGCGAAGCGTCGCGTCACCCGCTTGCAAGATGGCGACCGTATGATGGTCTCCGGCAAGGCGCCGCATCAACGAGATGCACTCCGAGTCTGAAAGCGCACTCACCTGCAGCGGCTCGAACGCCGTCTGTTCGCGCCGCCTCGATGTTAGGAGCACACGACCGAGCTTTCGGCCCACCTGCTTGAGAAATACGCCGAGAGCCTCGACGCTTTCTGGCGAAGTGGCCAGGGTTTCGGTGTTGTCCAGAACGATCAGTACATCGTCATGGTCAAAACCTTGCTTCTTGAACTCCGTCGCTACCTTGTCAATCAGCGCCGTGCCGTTCAACTGGTAGTAGCTCTTGTCGAGCACAGGACCCAGGCAAAACATCAACTCTCGGACGCAATCCTCCATTGCGCCTGAAATGCCCTGGAGGTGCACCAGGCCCTGGTCCGTCCAGCGCGTCATCTTGGCGGAATAGTAGCTGACAACGCTGGGAGGCTTGTAAGCCAGCGTTGTCTCCCCGTCAAAGATGCGATTAAGAAATTCAAGTGCAAGCGTGGTCTTCCCGAAGCCTCCATCGCCATAAATTAACAGCATGCGCTCTTCTGGATCGTTGATCCACGCCATCAGCTTCCCGAGTTCTTGGGCCCGCCCTTCGAATGTGCTGGTCTGCCGGACCGGGACATTGCTGAAGACCATACGTTGCTGGCCCTCGAAGTCCACAGCGACGACGCCGAACTTGTCGGCAGTACTGGCTTCGAATTCCGCAAAGACGGAGCCTTGCGCCAGATCGATAGAGAAACTATCTGAGGCCGCCCAGGCCAAAGTCTGTCCGTGCAGTTTCCAGATGCCTTTACGCGCCGCAACGCCCGACACTACGATGGGACACCCTTCCCGTACGATAGGGGTGCGCAGTTCGAGATCTTGGTTTCCGATCCGGACCTTAAGACCCTCGGGCTCTACGCGCGGCAGCGTCATAGAGAAGCATGCCAAGCTCCGTTGCAGAAGCCGGGACAGCTTGGGCGTCCATTCGTCGATATCGGCCTTGCTCACCACGCCATGACCTGGCTTTCTGTTCCGGAAACTAATCCACGCTGTGGCCGCCGAAGCCAGGGTGTCGCCGTGGTGGGGATCACGTTCGAACCAACCAAGGTGATAAGTTCTCTGGACATGGCCGCGAATAATCGGCGTGACCAGTTCTAGGACCTCAACCGGCAGTCCGTCACTCGGCTTGTCAAATCGCTTTGCCAACGCGGCCAAGTCGGTGTTTTCAAGGGGATCGGGCGTCAGCTCGCGCACGATCTCCAAAGCTGTAACTGCAGCCGTCTGGAACAGGGAACGAAGGATCGAACCGACATAGCTGAACCTATCTGAGTCGGATGTCATCCCTGCGAGAACGGCCTGCTGGGCTTCAAAAAGACTGCGCATTGTTTTTCGGCGTGCGGTTCGGTTGGAACAAATGATTGATTTCAAGCCATTTTAAGGAATGCCGACTTGGTCCAAGTTGCCGCTCCGGCCTGCCCAGTTTGAACTAGCCAAGAAAGCTACCCACATCTCAGGTTGAATCCATCAGGCACCCTAATTCAACGCCGGTATCGTGACGAAGTAGACCATGTCCGGCGTGCGCCCGTCGTGCGCCGATGGAGTGGCACGGCCGAGCGAACTTTGGTCGAATAGATGGTCACCGCCATCGCCAGCTGCGTGCGGACGGCTTGCGATCAACGCTCTGCCGCGATGAGTCTTCGACTAATCGTCTGTGAGCCGAGGTTCGTAGTTGAGTTCAGGAAATTCATCGAGGCCTTGCAGGTTCTGCGCGAACAGGGGCGAAGCCGTTGACCACTCGTTCCTCCGCGTTGTGGATTTCAGCGCCGGCGCCGCGAGCACGTACCGTTCTTCATATCGCGCGTAGATTGTCTGAAAAAAGCGCTCGATCCGAATCGGACTATCTGCCTGAGGAAAGTCCGCTAGGACCTCGCCGACATCTGTACCAGTTGGCTGGACCAGCCCCAGCGCGATCGTTTCATAGCGGCTGACGTCATTTCTAATGCCGCGGCGCCCTTGAAGCTCGCGCAATGCTTCGTGAAAACGAATCAACGATTCGACGACTTTGCCGCCAGCATCGATCGCAATGTCGTTTTTCTTGAGTTCAGCTGCCGGACCCTCGGCATCCATCGCCACACCTTCAAGAGCTCCAACATTGATCTCGCGGTTTGCTCGGATCACGCAGAAATAGCCGAGTACCAGTGCTGGATAGAAGCTGTGAAGGTTGGTGCATTCGCCGATCGTTTCTTCCATCCGATTGGTGAGATTGCGGAACGCCCCAGTCACGCCTTTGCATGACACTGCGATGACCGGACCAATGCCGTCCATCGAAACCACCACGTCGACATCTTTGGTCTTCATCCCTCCGAGGACAGTGCGTTCCTTGCCGTGCGCAAGTTCGGGCGCGAATTCCAACTGAAGCTCGCCGCGCTTCTTTGTAACTTTGAAAGGCGGGCGCGGCCATACGTCATCCGGATGAAAGCCGCCTTCGATCACAAGGCGGCATGCGACGTACCAATGCAGTGGCTTTATGTGGTTGGCGCTCTCGGTCTTGCCGATGAACGCGCCAAAGTATTCGAGAGCTTCGCGAAGGCTGACGTAGCGACAGGATTCAAAGTTCTCGCCGACAGCGTTACTGCGCCGGGGCATAGTGCCTCCATTCACGCATCGTCGACAGTGCCGCCGAAACCGCTGGCGATGAGAGTCGTCCAATTTCCGAAGTCGCAGGAACGACGATACGAGTCGCCTCCCTTGGCTCAAGCTTCAGCATTCCTCCCCCAAGGGGGTGCCCTTCGATCTCAGCGCTGAGCCTCATGAAATCTGACTCCCATCCTTTTAGAAGCGCTGACGACGACATCTTCGCCTTCAACCGGACGCTGTGAACAGAATTGGTGCAAGTGCAAGATGCCTCATTGCGAACTAGGCTGGGCTCCAGTCCAGACATGTACGAAAGAAAAAAGTCGGGCACCTGAACATCAGGCACCGAGTACCAAGGATCTCGTACGCGACACTTGTAGGCCTCTCGGGCTTGGTGCCCTGCCGCTGAATCAAGGTAGCGCCCAACTGTTGAAGGCAATTTGGCTCCCTTGGGAATTCGCAACAGCAAGATCTGTTCATCTCCGCGGCGCCACTGGTCCACCATAGATTGCGTAAGTCGCTTGGACGGCAGCGCGCTGCCTTTTCTGACGGTGGGATGGAGCCATTGGTCGTCAATGCCCCAGCTCCGAACCTCTGAAGGCCGCAGATGGAAAAAATCGTTCGCTCCAGTCACGTAGCCGATGCCAATCGACGCAATGTCGCCGAAACGTCGAGTCGTGGATTCGGCCAGAGCCCCTTGATAAATCTGCCGCACCTCGCGGCTCATCAGAAAGGGTCTGAGCCGATTGCCCCAGCTCCGCCAGTCGTCTAGGGCGATGCGTTGAAAGCGCCGAGGCGGCGCGCGCAGCGGCTTGAACGAGTCCAAAGCGGTGAAGCGAATCTCGTTCGTACTCTCGCCAAAGCCTTCGGTGTACAGCAGCCAGCAGTCCTCGGACAAATCTGCAAAAAGCTTGTCACGCACCGCAACCACATGAACGACCTTGAAGTGTGACACCAGGTATTCGAGCAGCGGCGTCGCATACGGCGCGTGCCCGATTTCCGCCGGCACGACGAAGGCCATACGGCCGCCCCTTTTTAGAAGGCTAGCGGTCGCTACGAGAAAGGGCGCCCAGGACGAAGCCAAGCCGCTAAATTGCGCGCCTTGGTGCGCGCACAGCTGCAACGCCAGCGCGCGTACGTCCCCCTTGAAAGTCTGATAGCGGATGAACGGAGGGTTGCCCGCGGCGCATTCGAAGCGCTCGGTGGTGTTGGCGGCCCAAGCGAAGAAGTCGCCTTCATGCACGAGAGCCCAAGGCGCGCGGCTGATCGCCGCTTGCGCCGCGGTTGCATCTTGTTCGATTCCGACGGAGTTGCGATGACTGGAGATGAAGCGGCCGTCGCCGCACGAAGGGTCCAGCAGCCGGTCATCTAAGGACCGGATCGCCCAAAGCAGCAAACTGCTAGCAACATGGTCGGGCGTGTAATACGCCCCTGATTCCTTTTGGCTCAGAGCCTGCATCTTGATTCGTTTCCGTTATGGCGGGGCTGGAAGCGGTCCCACTCTTCTGTTTTGCTACAGCGTAGGACGGCAGGCCTCGTCGAGGCGTCATGACTCGCAGACGCAACCGACTCGCACGCTCGTCAAATACTACTGTATAAAAACGCACTAACCACCTTTTTTGGAGCATACGTGCGCCATCGACCTTGGCTGCAGCATTAGTGAGGCCGTTTCGCGATGAGGGTGCGTACAAGATCTCATCAGACACGTCCCCCCGCTTTGAAATGCGCCGCACTTGAGGCGGGCGCCAATAGAAGTTGATACGCCGGCGGCTGCTCCCGTACAGGGTCGATTGCCACCCTCAGATCCTGGAGTATGTACGGCGCCAGCGCCTCCCGTACTCGCAACCGCCGTGCACGAGCCCCCGGAAAATACTCGGCCGCGATGAGCGCCTGTTGTGCGGAAGTAAGTGACGGATGAGGCACCACGGTCAAGTCCACCAGATGATGCCAGGCCTTGTCGTCTTTCGGGTGGCGTGGGGCCGCCACAGGTGCAGCCTGGACTCCATCGATGCGCGCCAACACAAAGTCCCGGAAGGCTTCACGGCTGTTGCACCAGGCCCGCATGTGCCATCGACGCGGCGCCCTGACCAGGGCATGAGGAAATACCAGGCGAGTTTGGCCTTCGGGCGTCGACATGGATCGGTAGACGATTTGCAGGCCCGTGCCGCTCTGCGCAGCGTAGCGCACCGCAGCGAATACGGGCGGTGCGACGGACGTCATGTCTACGCGCGCATCGTGAACCAGTGATTGCCCGGCCAGCCCTTCTGGAGAAGTTGCGAGAAGTCGCAGGTACTCGTCTGGGGACCCCTTCTTTCGCGAGGATGCGCCGGCCGCGATCAGCGGCCCGTGCTTCTGTGGTCTGCGCACGCGCGTACCCAGCCGCTCGACCAGCTCCGCGATGAGCCGCGACGCCCATACGCTTTTGACCCCCAGCACCTCCCTGATGCGCGCATTGTCCAAGCGCCCTTCCCATTCGAGGATGGTTTCGAGCTCGCCCGACCGGGTGGCACCAGATTGGAAAGATGTGTCAGTCATCCTGCGTAGAGTGGGTGGACGATCATGTTATTGTAATGTATAACTTATATAGAACGCTAACTCTAGTTTCATGAACCTCTTCGACAGGCTTCCCTCAGGTCTCTTCGCACCGCTGGCCGGGCGCAACAGCCGGCGCGCGTGGGAACTGATCTGCCGCCTCGGCACCGATTACTTCGGACCCGAAGCGCTGCCGCCGTATCCGGATGGCTACCTGCATGAACAGGTGGTCAAGGAGATCGAGCGATTCCTGCTGGATCAGCGCTGGGAGAACGACGAGGGGCAACAGGAGGTGGCCACGCTGAACGCGCAAGCAAACATGCTGCTGCGGCGGCTGGTCGAATGCGGCTGGCTTGTGGAGGATCGGGTGGGCGCCAGAATGTTCGTGAGCATGCGGCCAGTTGTCTCACGCTTCTTCGAAACGCTGCGGCAGTTTGCCGACGAAGGCCCGCAACTCATTGGGGGCAACGTCCAGATGGTGCACAACCAGCTGCTTGGCGCGGCCCAGAACCCGCGGCAGCAGGTGCAGGGCTTCATCAGTGCGGCGACGATGTGCCTGCGCTCCATCAACGCGCTGAATGCAACCACATTGCGTGCGAGGGACCTGATGAAGGATCTCACGCAGGAGCACGATACGCCCGTGTTCGTTCGGCGCTTTTTCGGTGAGCACATTGCCGAGCTCTATGTCCGCGACTTCCAGGACTTGCGTACCGAAAACCACCCATTGCGCCTGCGCTGGGACATCATCGAACTGGTGCGGAAAATCACGACCACGGAACCGGCGCGAACGCAGCTACTGGCCGGGTACGCCGATCTTGCCAAGGCGGGGGAGGATCCCGCACGGATGTTGGAGCGCGACGTTTCGCGCTTCGAGCGGCTGCTGGATGTCGAGGACTTTCTGACGCGCCTGGACAACGTCATGGAGCAAGCCACGCAGCGCGCTCTCGCCTACCTTGGTTACCGGCTGAAGGCGACCGACCGCATCGAAGCCGTCATTGCGGACTGCGTCCGCAGCGTCGATCGGGTCGAGGCGCAAGGAGTTGCAGTCAGTGGAAACCTGCTGCCCCCCGCACTGCTGGTGTGCGATGCGCGGCTGCGACTGCCCGCCCCTCCCCCATCGAAACCGCGACGCCGAGCGATGCGAAAGCGCGAAATGACCGTTCAGGAACGTGCGCTGTTGATGTTGCGGAAAGAAATGACAGCGCACCGCGACGGCTCGCCCCGCGCAATGCAACGCTACGTCCAGGCCTTGATGCCCGGTGGTGGCGAACTGGCGGCACAGGACCTTCCAACCGCCAATGTCGAGGACGCAGTCGCCCATCTTGCTTTGGTTCGGCTCGGCGCGATGGCCAAGAACAACCCCAAAGGATATGCCACCAATCCTCTCTTGCGCCGCTTGGGATTCGAAGTTCGCCTTGGCGATCCCGACGAGCGCATAGAAACCGAACTCTTTGAGACGAGCAACTTCACGGTGAAGAGGAGCGAACACGATGCCGCGTAATTGGGAGTCGCTGGCGCAGTCCAGCGAAGGGATCTACCAGGTGCAGGACTTTCAGCAGGCGCTGTATCAATTGGTCACGCAGCAGTGCCTCTATCTGCGTCATCCGTCACAGGCAGTCGCCTACCGTCTCATCTCTCGATACCGGAGCGAATTCACGGATGCCGCCGACTTGATGGGCTTGAAGCTCGGCTTTTCCGATCGCTTGAGCTTTTGCTTCGTGGTTCAGGATGTGGCCAAGGCTCAGGCGATGGATCTGAAGGAGTCGTTGTTCCTGTTGACCCTGCGCCAAATTTATCACCTTCACGCGAATGCCGGTGATCTGGGTGTTGACGGGGTGACGACCGTGGGGCTGCCCGAATTGCAGGAGAGCTACAAACTGCTGACCAAACGCGACTTGGAGACGTCACGCGGCGCCATGGACGCGCTGCTCAAAACTGCGCGCCGCCAAGGCTTGGCACGTCAGTCTGACGCGGACAAGGACGATGGTCAGCCCTATGTCATCGAGATCCTGCCCGGCATCGCCGAGGTGCTGAGTGAATACGCCATCAGTCGTTTCGGCGCTGCGCTGAAGGTGAGCATTCCGAGCGAGAACACTGATGCTGAGGGCGAGGAGACTGGCGCATGAAAACGCTCGTTGCGCTTCACTTGGTGCAGTTCAGTTTCTGGGAATACGAGACGTTTGATCTGGCGGGCGACGGAACGGCCTTCATCGGCCCCAATGGCGCGGGCAAGACCAGCCTGGTGGACGCTATCCAGATTGCCTTGGTCGGGGCGAACCGCAATTACCTGCAGTTCAATGCCCAGTCCGTGCACAAGGATGCTCGCTCGTTGCGCGACTACGCGCTGGGCACCATGCGCTCTGGCGAGGGAGAAAAGGGAGCTCTGACGCGCAAGCGCGACGAGGCCTTGTCATACATCACCATGGTCTTCGCGGATGGAGACAGCGGCGACCAGTTCAGCGCCGGGTTGTGCATGTGGTCCACAGAGAGGGAACCGCAGGCTCGGGTCATGGGGCTGTATGTTCTGCCGGGTGTACGGCTCCTGATGGACCACCACTTGGTCGACGAGGGCGATGAGGGCAAAGCGCCGCAGGACTGGAGCGTGTTCGAGGCGCAAGCGCGTAGCCTTTGTGCAGCGGCCGGCCGCACCCCGACGTTCACCTCCAAGCCGGAGAGTTATCTGGACGAACTGCTACACAACTTGGCCGATTCCAAGGCAAGCATCGACCCTCGCAAGTTCCTCAAGGCGCTGAAGCAGAGCATCAAGCTTAAGGATGTCAACAGCGTGAGCGACTTCCTCCGCGACAACCTGGTGGATGCAAGCAGGATCGACAGGAAAGGCACGCTGCGTCACATCCAGACACTGCGACAGCTGGCTGCGCAAATCGAAGAGGTCAAGCTGCAGCTCGCACAGCTAGATACCCTGAACGGGCGGCATGACAACCTGCATCGCCTGCACCGTGTGAGGGCCACCGTGCGGGCGGTGGCCGCGCAACTTCAGGTGGAGTCGGCCGACGCTCAGGTGGTCGACCTGCGCGTGCGCCTGGAGGGTCTGGAAGCTCAGCGCCTGGAAGCCGTCGAGAGCGAAGCCCTGCGGCAACAGGCCGTGCGGAGCACCTTTGACGCCTACGAGGCGCTTCGGGACCGGTTCAACAAGGACCCCGGCGCAGCGGCGCCTGAGCAGGCACGGGCGCTGCGCGCCGCCCTCCAGGATGCGCGCAAGACCCTACGGCAGGACGTCGATCGCCTTGACCTCAGCCTGGGCCAAGCCTTGCAGTCGCTCGCCGTCGCGTTTGAAGGTCGCTACGTCGCCGGGGTGCAAGGTGCCGCGCGGGCATCGCGTGCATGGGACGGCCGTCGTGGGCGTCTGATGCTTCCTTCGATTGACCAGGTCCGTGAAACGTTGCGTTCGCTGGAGCAGGCGCGGCCGGCCATCGAGGCGCTTGCCGAGAGCGACCGGAAGGGGGCGGAGCAGGCGCAACAACGCAAAGAGGCGGCCGAGGAGAAACTCGGCGCCGCCAGCAGGGGCGTACGCGTGCGCGACGACGATGTTGCCTCTGCGATGCGGCTATTTTCGCAGGCAGGCATCGGCTGTCACACCGTGGCCAGCGTCGTGTCGGTTCGAGATCTGGACTGGCAGTGTGCGATCGAAACCTTCCTGGGCCGCAACCGCTTGGCAGTGGTCGTCGAGCATGGGCGCGAGCGCGACGCAGTCGCCCTCATACGACGCGAGCGAATCAACGACGTGACGATTGTTCAGCCCAGCCACCTGACCGATGTGCTCGGGCGGCAAGCAGATTCCGGTTCAGTGGCGAACTTGCTCGTAAGCAAGGACAAAGTGGCACTCGCCTTTCTGACGCGCCTCCTGGGCCGCATGCGTTGCGTCGAGACAGAGGCGGAACTGGAGCGCCACGACCGTGCGCTGACCAAAGATGGCATGCTCAGCGCGAACGGCGGCACCCGGCGGATGCGCCCCGTGCCGGTGGGGCACTTCGTGCTCGGCGTCCAGGTGTCAAGCGCGGACTTGGCCGAACTCAGGGCAGAGGCTCGGCAGGCACATGAAACACTCACGGCAGCCAACCTGCTGCTGAACTTATCCCGCAATGCGCGCGACAGTAATGCAAGAACGCGCCTGGAGGTAACGCTGGATGGGTTCTCCGCAGCGATGACTGCGCACGAGGCTGCGCTGAGCAAAGAGGCTGCAGCCAAAGAGTCCGCGGGGGAGGACCTGCCTGAGCATCTTCAGGAACTGCAATTGCAGGTCGATGCGGCGCGCGCACGCAGCGTCCAGGCTCAGGCGGAGCACCACGAAGTTGGCCAGCGCATCACGAAACTTCAGGCCGATCAAGACTACGTTCAGCGAGATCTAAACGATGCGACTGCCAAGCTCGAACAGTTGCAAGGGCAAGCGGCAGACGCCAAGTCCGATCAAGACTTTGACCCGGAAATGGCGACAGTACGATTGGCGATCGCGTACCAGCGCGGTGCAGCCCTTCGCGCCGAAGCTGTCGAGGAACTTCAGGCACATGCCACCAAGACTGGTGCCACCATCGAGAAGCACGTTGGCGAAATTGCCTCAGAGTTCACCGAATTCATCAATCGTCATTCGATCGCGCTTGTCGAGGAACGCAGTGACTGGCGCAAGGCCGCTGTCTGGGTCAAGGGCCACATTCACCTGTTGCGCCATTCGACCTTGGGCGAGTATGACGCTCAGGCCAAGACGGCGCGCGAAGCGGCGGAACGCGCCTTTGAATCGGATGTGAAGTACAGCTTGCGCGAGGCGCTGCGTCGCGTAGAACGGGAAATCCGTGACCTCAATGCGATCCTGGACCGCTGCCCTCCTTTCACAAATGGGGAGCGGTACCACTTTTCGGCCCGCACGGATGAACAGCATCGCGCGCTGTACAACCTGGTGATGCATCAGGCCGCCGACGGTGAGAGCTCTTCGCTGTTCTCGGACGGCGATGTGCGCAGCAAGCTGGTGCAGTTGATGGAGTCGGCCGAACACGGGACGGACAAAGGCAACAATCCGCTGGAAGACTATCGCCTGTTCTACCAGTTCGACCTCGAAATCCGAGTGGACGGCAAAGTTGTCGACCTTCTGAGCAAGCGCATGGGCGTCGCCTCCAACGGCGAGCATCGCGTACCCTTCTACGTGATCGCCGGCGCCGCGCTAGCCACGGCGTACCGCATCAAGCCGGGCGAACAACACCGTGGCGCGGGGGTGATGATCCTGGACGAGGCCTTCTACGGCATCGATGCACAGAACACCGTGGTGACGGCGGAGTTTCTCAAGTCCCTGGGCCTTCAGCTGATCATGGCGGGCCCTGACTCCGACACCAGCAAATTGACTGCGGTACTCGACTCCTACTACGACCTGACGCGCTTTGGTCCCGACGTCTTCGTCGAACTGGTCCGCATCAAAGACAAGGCGCGTGCGCTGATGCAAAGCGACATGCCAGAGCGCAACCCAGGCCTCTTTGCAAAGCGAGTTGAGCAGCTTGCGCTGGAGGCCAGATGAATGCCAGCGCGCGAGCGGCGCTCCATAAGCTGTTAGGGCTTGCCGAGAATGCGTGGGGACGCAGCCCGGACGAACCGGTTCACATCAGTTTGCGTTTTTCGCAGGCTTCGCTTCCTGCTTACCTTGCAATCGGGAGCCATTCCGAACGGCACGCTTGCCACGCTGATCTGCAGCTGGCCCAGCAGCGCGGTGCCGTCTCCATTGAATGGGATCAGCGCGCAGGGGAGCAACGCCAGATCGTGCGCATTCAGCTCGTCGATCGTGACAAGCTGGCAAGTATTCTTGGTGAGGATCCTTTGTGGAAGCAGATGGAGACCGCGTCCGTGCGGCTTGAGCCGCAAGTTAGTCTCTTTCCGGTGCTCGCCCAAGTATTCTCTGCTTGGCGACGCGGGACGCAATGCCGCGGCACCTTGCCTACCGATTGGCAGATTTGGGAAGACGCAGCGCGCGTGGTGCGCCACTGCCGTGATTCAGGAAGCGCCGACCAGCCGATCCGGCGCCTGAGCACGACCCTGTTTTCGGACAGCAAGCGCATCGAGGCGCTCTGGCCGGCGATGGATGTACTTCTGCAAGCCGACGCACTCGCGCCGCCGCGTATGGACGAAGAGGTCTACGGTGAACTGGGACTGGTCAAGTTTCCTCCGACATTGCTGCTAGCGGGTGATGCGCAACTGCATTGTGGCCAGATCGAAACGCCACTACTCAGACCCTATGTGGGCTTTGCGCCACGGGCGGTCAACGGCTTCAGGGGACTAGAGCAGACCCGGCAGCTCATCAGCGTGGAGAACCTCACCACCTTCCATGAGCTGTGTGGGTTGCTGCGCCCTGGGGACGGTCGGTTGCTTATCTACTCCGCCGGCATGCCGAGTCCATCATGGCTGCGCATCTACGACCTGCTGCACAGGGCCCTCCCCGACTCGGCCAAGGTGCTGCACTGGGGCGATGTGGATTCGGGCGGCTTTCGCATTGCCGCTTACATCGCAAAAGCTGCGGCGCAGCACGGGCGCAGACTGCACCTTTATGGAATGGACGGAAAACTCTGCACTCACGACAGGCCCGCGGTGGTACGCAAGGCGCTCAAGGATGCAGAAGTCAACGCAATCGTTCGGATCTGTGAGCGTTTCGGATGGGCCGAGGAAGGCGCTTGGCTCAGCCGCTCGCGCCACGCCATCGAGCAGGAGTCGATGCGTCTCGAGCTTCCTTGATTGCCTGGGCCCGCGGAATTTGCAGACAGCTGAAAATTTGAGGGAAGGTGGCTTCCTGGCCTCCTCCGTGGACGACGGGAGGCAAGCGAAGAAGCTCGGGCGCAGCTCTAGAAGTCCCCCGTTTGGCAATACCCAACCGCTGTGCTTGCAAGCTCGTGGACCGACCTTCCCGAAACTTGGGCGAGGCGCGACTGGACTAGGTCCAGTCCATCTTGCCGGATGCGCACCAAGCCCCTACCAGAGTCAGGCGCAGAAACCTGTAAAGTTTGGGGGTCAGTCAATCTCCGCGAAGCTGTCAAAGCTGCGCACTCCAAGGACCTCTGGGTGATCTCATCCTTCTCTGTAGAGAATTACCGCGCGTTCTCGCGTCTGCAGACGATCGAGTTGCGCCCGCTCACGTTGCTTTTCGGTTGGAACAGCGGCGGAAAGAGTGCGTTGCTTCGCTTCCTGCCGCTTCTTTCAGAATCCATCGCCGCCCACGGACCGCCAATCTGGCTTGGAGGGAATGTCGGCCGTGGGGCCAGTTGGTCGGATCTCGTTTGCAAAGTCAGCGAGTCGACACGGCTGCGATTCGGCCTCGTATGGGATAAAAGCCTAGCTCTTCAGGCTACATGGGATGTGGCGGGCGATATTCAGGGGAAGTGGCAGGAGGTGCGCGACCTAAAGGTGCAGCTTGGCGAAGCTGCGTTCTCTTGCGGTAGCAAAAAAGAAACTGAGAAAGATTGGCTAGGCCTCTATCCCCGAAATTCGGAGGGCGCCGCGCCGGGGGCCGTTTTAGCCGCGCTCGTTCTACTGCTTGGCCGACTGCGCGACGAAGTGCAATGGCTGAGCGGAATTCGCACGAAGCCACTGCGAGTTTTCTCATACGGCGGAGGCGCGATGCGCCATCTGAGCTTCAATGGTGGCGACGCCATGGACCAGTTGATCGCGGCGCATTTGCAGAGCCCTGACCACCCGCTTCTAGCCGCGCTCCAGACCTTCTTCGGTGCGTTGGGCGAGCGGCTGGCGCTTGATGAGTTGTCGGATGGCGTGTGGCGCGTCCTCCTGCAGCCCCTCGGGTCCCCGAAAGTTGGTGTGAACATCTGCGACACAGGCGAGGGCTACTCGCAAGTGCTACCTATCCTCGTCGCCCTGGCGCGAGCGTCCTCCAACGGCCCGCGCATTGTTTGCTTGGAGCAACCAGAGCTTCATCTGCACACACGGGCCCAAAGCGAACTGGCAAAGACGCTGGTCCGAACAGCCATCGCTGAGACGAAGCCAAGGTTGCTCGTTGAAACGCATTCAGAGGTCCTGCTAACCAGCGTTCAACTGGCGATCGCGAACGGCGAGATCCCTGCGGAAATGGTGCGGGTTTATTGGGTTGAATCGCGCAACGATGGAACAAGCGATGTTGTGCCCGTTGATTTCACGGCGGAAGGCAAGCCGACGACCACCGCTCTGGTTGGAGCATTTCGAGAGGCCGCGGACCTGGGGCAAGAGTTGATAGGCAAGCAGCTCGCGAAATTGCGTCCATGAAAGTAGTTGTTTCGGCCAAAGTGGTGACCGCGATCACCGGTACAGCCGACGCCCGCAAGCTCCATCAACTCCTAGCCTATGCGTGCGATGGCCGGCATGCTGTTCTCTTCGACGAGCCGACCGGTCTAGACGCTTGGCTCCAACAAGTTGATGAAGGAAGCCGCGCCGCTTATGTCGAAGCTTTGCGACTGTCCTCAAGGGCCGCGATCAGGCAGCCGGAGAATGCGGCAACCGTTTTCATCGAGGAGCGAGCCGATGGCGACTGGGGTGATCCGGTTGCCAAGCTCTCGCTCGATGACGCTCTCGCCCTCCTCAACCAGCCGCTCGGCGTGCTTGTCGAGAATAGCGAGAACGATTGGCATTTCTGTCGGGGAATGATGCGAACCTCTGAGCGCGAGATCGTGGATCGCGCGTTAGAGCGCTCGTGGATCACTGCCTTGCACGGAGGCGGAAGCACTTTGCCGGCGCAGTTGGAGATCCGGCTGTCGAAGGCAGCCGAAGGTCTGCGGACGTTTGTGCTCTTTGACAGCGATCGCCGGCATCCTTCCGAGCTGGACTTGACATGGGCGCCTGTCCCGCCTCAGTCATGCGAGGGTTTTAACGCGGAAAAAATCGTTCGCCCCAAGATGCCCGACAGATTCTGGATGTTGCAACGACGATTTATCGAATCCTACATGCCAAGAGCGCAAGTTTTGGCATCCGGCGTGGTGAAGGAAACTGCCGACGCGTTTTTCCGAATGGGCAGAGACGCGCGTTGGCACTTCAATATGAAACGGGGTTTCGACGCAGACGCCACGGCGGAGAATCTGGGACGAAGTCAGGATTTGTACGCCGCCTTGAGCCCCGAGGATTGGCAGATGCTCAAGGCAGGGCTTGGTCGCAAGCTCGCGGATCGCTATGAGCATGCGACTACGTCTGATTTCGATTGGGATGCCGATGCTCGCAGCGAATCGGAGTCTGCGATTCCGAACTTGATACGCCTTCTGTGAGAGCACATGTCTGATACTTTGACGGCCCTGGCCTCCGAGAACCTGAACCCTAGCTTGCGCAGCCTGCTGGAGGATGTCCAGCGAGGCCACATCCGAGTGCCCAGATTCCAGCGGCCCTTTGTTTGGACAGACTCCCAGAGATTAGAGCTTCTGCGGTCTGTGCGCGACAACATGCCGATCGGCTCACTGCTTGTCTGGAGAACGATCAAATTCAAGCTCGCGTCTTTCGCAACAGTTGGGCCGCAGGTCATCCCGCCCATTGCGCCCAATGCGCCGCCTACGGGGTGGCAGTACTTGCTGGACGGGCATCAGCGCGTGTCGACGTTGCTCGGTCTGCTGCTTCAACCTACCTTGACAGAGCCCGTGAGCTCTGTGCCGGAGGACTCGATCGACTGGGACATCCAATATGACTTGATCGATCTCGATTTCACCTTCCTGAGCAAGATCCAGAAGAAGGAATCTCACCGACCCATGCTGCCGCTGTGGACGCTGCTGGACGGGCGTCTGGTGAACCGGCACATGCGGGATTTGCGTCGGCAGGGCGCATCCGAAGGATGGACCGAGGAGCAGCTTGACGGTTGGGAGGAGCGCGCGGACCAACTTTCGTATCGGTTCCAGCAGTGTCGCATTCCCATCGTTGTCATGGTTTCAGACGATTTGGAATTGGCGGCTCGGACTTTCCAACGCATCAACAGTCTCGGGACTCCAATGGGCGAGGCGCATCTCGTCGCGGCGCTTACTTGGCGCTCTGACTTCGATCTACGGGAACGGCTGGATCAGTTGCGTCAGGAATTGCCGGCTGGATGGAGGGAGGCGGAAGACGGCCTGTTTCTGCAAGTCTGCAAGGGGCTCGCTGGTCTCGATATGACCAAATCCGGGCAGACCGAATTGGTCAAGCGACTGACGGACGACTCCAGCATTTTGGAGCGAGCGGGAACGGCGCTGTCTCGGGCTCTCGCTTGGCTCAGCGGTGAGCTTGGCGTGGTGCGGGAGGAGCTGTTGCCCTATGCGTTTCAAGTGGTTCTTTTGGCGGTGGAACTCGCTCGTAGGCCGGAGATTCGGCTTCCGGCGCCGCCGCTTGCCTCATGGTTTTGGCGGACTGGTTGGTCGGAGGTGTTCGCGACCTCGGCTTACAGAACCGTGAAGGAGGAGCAGGAAATCCTCGCGCGCTCTGTTGGAGGGGGCGATCAAGCCGCCTGGGCACGAGAGCAAGATCTGCCGGCAAGGTTCGATTTCCGCTCGGCCCGTGTTCGCCTCTTCGTGCTGCGACTGGCTAGACGGCCGGAATTGACCAATGCCCAAGGCCAAATTGCAAGCGGGACCGCGCTGTTAAGCAAGCATGGTCGTGAGGCGATGGTTCGCCTCTTCCCGGTTCCCCGCGGGGCCTCACCGTCTCTTAAGCAAAAACTTCAAGGCGCCGGGAATCGTTTCCTCGTGGACCCGAACTCAGATTGGTTCCTGCGAGATAGATTGAAGGTCGGGCCCGATTTGAGCGACATGGCTCTCGCCTCTCACTTCGTGGACACGGAATCGCTGCTCGCTCTGCGCGCCGGTCGGTTGGAGGAGTTCATTGGTAGGCGCGCGGAGGCTATGAACATTTGGGACCGCAACGAATTCGAGCTGGAGCAACAGGACTCGCGAGGCCCGGACAGCAAGGAGGTATAAAGGGCGGAGGGCCGACTACGAATGGCAGGCAAAGGAAGGATCGAGATTTTTGCCGCGCTCAGGCCGAGTTTCTGGGGCACTGAGAATTGCCACTTCCTATGTACGCTGGAAGGTTGTCAATTCGCGCGCTTTCGAGCCAACGTGACGCGGTGTTGCCGTGCATCGTTATTTCGCTTCGCATAATGGGCAGACGCGCTCTAAGGGGACGCACCGTCGCTGGCTCCATCGCTGAACGACCGCTTCAGGCGCCGACTCCCAAGCATTCTAGGACTGCAACGGGTCGCCAGTGAACAGGGCGTTTGGGCTGACGCCCTTGCACGTGACAGGCGCCCACTGCGCGCGTCAAAATCGGCCGGCTATCCTGCGCTCGCTAAGCTAGGCGTTCGTACGTCTGCGACTCGCGCATTACCGGTTGCACGACCGCGTGGATCGACTGACGGTACCGTTGCCGAGCCGGCGCTCATTTCGCTATCATGAGATCGCGCCCCGTCCGCCTCGCGCGGCAGTTGCGGCGTATCCGGCGGCACTTAACATAAATCGGATTTAACACCTCGCTGTCTGTAGGCCCCGAGTAGTAATGTCCGTTTTCTCCCGCATCGAAATGTCGCGTTGTGTCGCCCCGATTTGTGGGACCCGAGATACAGAGATGGCAACACCGCGGCAGATATCACCAACCTCCCCCAGATGAAATCGCTAACGAGGCGACCGCTGCAGAGACACCAGCGAGTCGGTTTCATCAAGAATGCGCCCACCGTCGGAAAAAATAGTTAGTTCGGTCTTGAGGCTATACATAGTCTGCGGGTCGATCCAGTAAGTTCCCACCATTGTGTTTGTCCTCCTTCGGCCGGTCGCTGCCCCTTTCCGCTCGATTCGAAATGCCATGTAGCGGCCGGCCGGAATCATCACCTCTTCAATGCGGGTGACATGAAAGTCCCAGAAGTTGTGCGTTGTCCTACCGTCAGGGTGCTTCAGAGTAAATGCGGAGCGCCATCTCTTGCCTACTTCGAGATCGGCGGGGACTAGCAGCAGCCCAGGATCTCTGGTGCCAAACCGGTCCGTGATCAGCGATCCCATCTGGTCCCTGACCGAACGACCCGAATCAAAAACGACCTGCTTGTCATCCGCCGCAGTCACCCTAACCTTGTAGACAAACTTATTGCGTGTCATGCGATCTTCCCGCTCGTATTCGAACGCATCGCCCACCTCGAACCGGCGCCTTCCACTTTGCAGAGCAGGGGGTTCGTTCTTCTTCGGTTGAGCCTCTATTGCCGGCTTCTCCAATTGGTCAAGCCTGAACTGCGCCTGCTCACTCATGTAGCCATTAGGATGCGCCTTAAGGTAAGCGAAGAAGTCATCAGGTTTGGCGGATTCGCGGATGCGGTCCCAATCTGACCGCTCGCCTTCAAACTCAGCCTGTTGATTTTCTAGCGCTTCCAAGCTACCCGGCTCCAGCGCAGCCACGACCACCGCCTTCGGCGCTCCTCCAAAGTAGAAATCCTCTTCCAGGCTGGTCGACTCCCAAGGGATCTGCCGGCCCTTGCTTTGTTGGCGCACATTCGTTCGTACGCGCTTGAAGACATCTTCGATTTTGGCTTGCGGCTTCCTGAGTTCCTCGATCAGGTACTGCGTGTAGAGTCCGTGACCTGTGGCTTCGGAGCCATCCCGCGCCACGTTGCCTGGGGCTGTTGCGTAAGCCAAGAAAGTCCCGGTCGGCGCATCCAGAGGCGCTAAGCCCTTTCCGCTGGCCGTGGCGGAAAATGGATTGTCCCTGCATGCGTCTAGAATCACAATGTTCATGCGGGTCCGGGCCGACTTGAAAGCAGTCATGACGCTCTCGACATCGACTGTCTGACCCGGCACATCCTGCGCGCTGGCGAGTTTGGCGTCGATGGGAACCATATAGTTTCGCCAGTCGAGTTGCATCGCGTGGCCGGCGTAATAAAACATCGCGACGCCCTGCTTTCCGGCGAGAGCGCGCCGCGTCGTTTCGATAGCCGAAGCCATCTGGCCGTGCGAAGCGTCGTTAACCTCGATGACTTGGAAGCCGAGGTCGCGAAGCGCGCTGCCCATTGCACGCGCGTCATTGATTGAGTTGACCAACGGCGCCGCGTGATAGGCCGCATTACCAATGACCAGTGCCACACGGACGTTCGCAGGAGCCTGCGCTTCGGCTGTGATAAGCGTCAGCGCCGATGCGAGGACCCCGACCGCAAGAGATCGAATCAATCCGGCCGCACGCGTCGGACCTGTCAGGACGCCTCGATACGGGTCGCGGTCTGCCATGGCCGAATCCGTTGTGTAGGTTGTTATCGAAAGATTATGGCGGCACGGCATGTTTGCATGCAAGCGAGCTGGCTGGCCCGCCGAAACCAACTATTCGACAACGTTACGACGGCCATGCGACAGCGGGGGCGAACCGTGTTGCCGAGTATGCGGTCGGCCGTTTGATCGACGATCAGAACGCCGCTTACGGGCTGGGCGATCCGGCCGCTGCTTACCGTAAGCAACGAAACTGAGCGCACCCCTACTTAGAGGTGGTGGGGTTACGCGCCTGGCGCACTCGGCCCAGACCGCTTCGGTGCGCCGGTTGCTTCCGCGGATCTTTCGGACCTCCTGCTTGGTCGCCGTTCCCGCGATCAACGCCTCGGTGATAGTGCCGATTGCCATTACGTCCTTGGAGGCTAGTCGCTCCAATCCGGTGACGCGACCTCTACTGGACGACGAATCACGCTCCGGGCTCTGACGCACGCTGCGAGCAGCAAGACAACGATCGCCTGCCCAGGAGGCAGCGGCCTTCACCATCTTCCTCTACCCGCGTATGCTCGCATGCGCCCCCACATCGACGTCCACCTGGACAGCGGCCAGCAAATAACGGTGGATGGCTTTTCGCACCAGCAACTTGGAAAGCAAATGAACTACGCAAGTCCTGAGTTCTGGATCGCGCTGCTGCAGATCATCGGTGTGAACATCGTGCTGTCGGGCGACAACGCGGTGGTCATCGCGCTGGCCGCGCGCGGATTGCCGGTCGATCAGCAGAAGCGCGCCATCCTGTGGGGCAGTGCCGCGGCGGTGGTGATGCGGATCGGCCTGACGATCGTCGCCGTCGAACTGCTGCGGCTGCCCTACCTCAAACTGGTCGGCGCGGCGCTCCTGCTCTGGATCGCGGTC
This sequence comes from Variovorax rhizosphaerae, assembly GCF_037889975.1. Lineage (NCBI taxonomy): Bacteria > Pseudomonadati > Pseudomonadota > Betaproteobacteria > Burkholderiales > Comamonadaceae > Variovorax > Variovorax rhizosphaerae. Next base: position 208,188 of record NZ_JBBKZT010000013.1, read on the forward strand.
CAGTTGCTAGTCCCCGAGGAAGAGGGTGACGGCCATGGCGGCGGCGGCACCAGCCTGGCCGCAGCGATCAAGACCATCCTGCTCGCCGACTTGGTAATGAGCCTGGACAACGTCATCGCGGTGGCGGCGGCTGCAAAGGGCAATACGGTGCTGCTGGTCCTCGGCCTGGCCATCTCGATTCCCCTGGTGGTGTTCGCAAGCCGCCTGCTGCTGACCTTGATGGATCGTTTTCCGATCATCATCACGCTCGGCGCCGCACTGCTCGGCTGGGTGGCTGGCGACATGGCGGTCACCGACCCGATCGACAAGCCCTGGGTCGACCTGAACGCGGCCTTCCTGCATTGGGGTGCGCCGGCTGCATGTGCGATCGGGGTGGTGCTGGTGGGCAAGTGGCTCGCGGCGCGCAAGGCCCCTACCGCAGTGGAGGCTGCGCATGCGCCGGTCGCGAGAGCTACCGGTGCCCCGGCGCTGCAGAACGTGCTTCTCGCAACGGACGGCTCGGAAGGCGCGCTGAATGCCGTGCAACGGCTCGTTGCATTGCGCGACGACCTGCGCGATGGCGTTGCACTGAACGTGCACCTGCTCAACGTGCAGCGCCCGGTCTCGGGCGACGTGTCACGCTTCGTCGCCAGCGGCACGCTCGAGGACTATCACCGGGAGCGCAGCGAACAAGCGCTCGTGCCGGCACGTGCGATGCTCGATGCCGCAGGCATCAAGTACGCGGATCATCGCCGCGTCGGCGACCCCGGAACCGTCATCGCCGAGTTGGCGCGAGCCGAAGACTGCGACTTGATCCTGATGGGCGCACGCGGCGTTGGAACGCACACCGGTGCGCTGCTCGGCTCGGTGGCGCGCAGCACGGTCGAACTTTCAGCCGCGCCGGTGATGCTGGTCAAGTAAGCACCGCATGGTCCACTCACCATTAGGCGAACGGCGCGCGACGCACCTCGTCCAGCAACCAGCGCTGGAATGCGGCCAGCCTGGCGCCGACCGGCTTGCCCTTGGGGCGGACGAAGTAGTAGGCAGCATCCGGATTCACCTTCGCTTCTTGTAGCTGCACGAGTTGTCCCGACGCCAGATCCTCCTGTAGCAGACCGCGGAAGAAGAGCGCCACGCCGTGACCATCCAGCGCGGCCCGACGCAGCGCGTGCGAGTCATCGATCACGATCACATCGAGCTTGCGTGAGACCGCATGGCCTGCATTGCGAAACCAGGCATCCCAATGCTGCCTGTCGAATTCACAGAGCAGCCGTTGGCGCTGCAGCGCCTGCAATGCCGAACCCCGTGCCAGTGCGTTGGCCAGGGCGGGGCTGCAGACGGCAACGAGTTCGCCAGTGAGCACCTTTCGCACTTCTGCTTCTTCCCAGTTTCCGTGGCCCCAACTGATACCGGCATCCACCCTGTCGTGCAGGAAGTCCGCAGGCTGATAGGCATGACGCAACTGAAGGTCGATGTCGGGATGCCGCTCCCACCAGCGCCCCAGCCGCGGCGTGAGCCATCGGGCAGAAAAGTAAGGCGCCACGCTGATGGTCAGCGTGTGTTCCGCTTCGGAGAGCGCCAGTTGGCTCACGGCACGCTCGAGCGTCTGCAAGCCGGCCGTGCATTCTGCGCAAAGGCGTTGGCCCTCTTCTGTCACTTCGATGCGGCGATGAAGCCGCCGCAGCAAGGCGATCCCGAGATGCTGTTCCAGGTGGCGGACATGATGGCTCAGGGCCGACTCCGTCACGCTCAATTCGTTCGCCGCGCGCTTGAAGCTTCCCTGCCGCGCAACGGCCTCGAAGGCGCGCAGTTGATTGATCAAAGTGGAGGACAAGCGCATGACGGACCATCCTACGCTTGAGCTGTACTCATGTGAAGGCGAAAGAAAGCGTTTGAGCATCAAAGCCGGAGTGAGCAATATTGACGCGACGGCGAGCTGAGCGAGACTCATCTGAATGCAGAGTCTTTCCACCCAGCCGTGCCGACCGGTCGCCTCGCTCGCAGCGTGGCCGCAGGTTCCCTCCATTGCTGCGGGCCTTCCTCAAGGAGAAATTCATGAAGCGCTACCTCATTGAACGCAACATCCCTGGCGTGGGAAATTTCGACAGCCAGCAACTCAAGGCCGCCTCGACGGTCTCCAATGCAGCGCTGGCCACGCTGTCGGGCAAGGTGCAATGGGTGCACTCCTACGTGGTCGACGACAAGACCTTCTGCGTCTACTTGGCCGACGACGAATCACTGGTACACGAGCACGCCACGCTCAGCGGCTTCCCCGCAAGCAAGGTATCCGAAGTGCGCCAAGTCATCGAGCCGATGACAGCGAATTGACAAGAAACGGAGCGCTGCGGCCCGGGCCGTCTCTTCACCTTGCCGCAATGGCTGTCGAGAGCAACCTCGAGGCCGGTTGCGCAAGAAGAGCACGGCCGAGTTACGGCCGGGTTTCACCCAACCCTGCCGAACCGCGAGTCTATGCTCCTCCGGGTCGCGCACCGGGCCTGGCCTGCCGGGCAAGACGCTGATCTCGCCCGGCGACAACGTAATCGTCGAAGGGCCGACCTTCCTGGCGACCATCAAGTGCTTTCGTTGTACGGAGCGCAGCTCATCAGCGCGCCGATCGACGCCAACGGTGTCAAGACCGAGGAGTTGAAGCACGGATCGCCGAGCACAGGCCAAAGTTCGTCTATCCGACCCGACCTTCGGCAATCCGAGCGGCGCGATGCTGTCACTGCAGCGCCGCAAAGCGCTGGAACTCGTCGTCAAGCACCAGATGCTGGTGGTCGAGGACGACCCCTACGGCGACCTGTACTTCAACGATGCGCCACCGCCTTCGATCCTGTCGCTCAGTCAGGGCGGGCCTGCGCATCGGCTGGATGATCGCACCGGCCGAGTTGCTCGCCAAAGCGACGATGTGCAAGCAGTTCAGCGACGCGCACACCATCACCTTCGCGCAAGCCACGGCGGGCCAATACTTCAAGAGCGGCCGCATGCCGGCCACGCTGACGAACGTGCGCAAGGTCTACGGTGAACGCGCCAGGACGATGGGCGCGGCACTGAAGCTGTGACGGGCGAGGCTGACAGTTGCCGATCGAATCCTATGCCCGGTTACCAGACGCCGCGTAGCCATGAGAACTCCTTCGATTCGACGAATCCTGCAGCGCGATCCGATGCAGTTTCTTACCGCTATTCCAGCGCCATGACCCGCGCCGGAACGTGCTTGTGCCAGGGCGTACCTGCGAACCAATCCCGATCCTCGTTCGAGGTCAACTCATTCGTTGACACGCCGGTGACCTGGGGTGGGCCACCCTCCTCGCCGTAGTCGAGGCCTTGCCCGTTGGGCAGCGACACGTGGCCTGGCCGCATGCGGTCGGACAACTCGACCAGCACCTTCGCCGATCCGCGCCCGGTGCTCAGCAAGGCCGCACCGCCGTTGACCACGCCGGCGCGGGCGGCATCGTCGGGGTGCATGCGCAGGGCACCGTTGCGGTCCTTGTTGCGCCAAGCTGGATTGCGAATGATGGTGTTGGCCGTGAACGAACGGCGCTCGCCCGCCGACAGCACCAGCGGAAATTCGGCCGAGCCGGTGGGCGCGGGCTCCGCGGCCAAGGCATCGAGTTCTTCGAACAGTTCGGGAATGGCCAACTGGATGCGGCCATTGGCAGTGGCCACGCGCTGGAAACTCTCGGCCCAATCGTCAATGGAGAACACCACCGCGCTGGGGCTGGCCAGCAGTGCATCGAACAAGGCGTCGGCGGCCTCGGGCGCCGGGCCATCGAAGCCGGCGCGCGCAATCGACGCCATCTGCTTCTGCGACGCCGTCTGGCAAACACCCCACAACGCTGCCGCTTCGGCGCTGCCCTCCGGCAGCAGCGGGCCGATGGCGCGATACAGCAACACCGGCGCAAGCACCTCGAGCTGGGGATCGGCACGCATCAGTCCCACGAATGCGCGGCGGAAATCGGCGCGACCCGCCTCCCATGCGGCACGCAGCGCTGCCACGGCCTCTTGCGGCAGCGCGCCCAACGCCTCGACCAGCCGAGCGTGCAGTTCCGCCTCACTGAACAGGCCGTCCAGCTGCGGCAGCAGCGCGCGGCGAACGTGAAAGTAGTTGTTCGGGAACTCGAAGTTGAAGAAGGTGGCTTCGGCCTTCTCGAACTGGCTCGCCACCGGCAGTACGTAGTGCGCCAGGCGCGCGCTCTCGGTCATCGCCACGTCGATCACGACCAGCAGGTCCAGCGCCGCCAACGCCTGACGCATGCGGGGGCCATCGGCCAGGGAGTGGGCCGGGTTGCCACTCTCAACAATCAGACCTCGGAAGCGTTGCGCATGGTCGGAGAGGATCTCGTCGGGAATGCTGTTGCAAGGCATCAGGCCGCCGATGATCGGCGCGCCGGTCACCGGCGTGCGCTTGAGACCCGCCGCACCGCCGTTGACGCCGCCGAACAGTGGCACCAAGCTGCTGGGCCGATAGGCCGCGCCCTTCTTGCCGAAGTGGCCCGTCAGCAACACCAGCAGCTTGTGCAGGTACGACACCAGCGTCGAATGCCGGTTCATCTGCACGCCCAGGTCCTCGAAGCTCGCGACGCTGCCGGCCCTAGCGATGCATCGGGCGGCCTGGCGGACGAGGGCTTCATCGACGCCCGCCTTGGCGCAGCATTCGGCGACCGAAACAGCGCTGAAGTGCGGCAGCACCTCGGCCACGCCGTCGGCATGCGCGGCGAGCCAATCGCGCGCGACCAAGTCTTCCTGCACCACCACGGCCACCATGGCCGTCAGCAGGTGCGCGTCGCCGCCCGGTTGCACGCGCAGGTGGAGGTCGGCGATCTCGGCGGTCTCGGTGAGGCGAGGATCGATCACGATCAACGTTCGCGCCGGGTCGCGCGCGATCTCGCGCAGCGTGACCCGGGCACGCGGTATGCCGTGCGAAAGCCAGGGGTTCTTGCCGATCAGCAGGCCCACCTCGCAATGCTCGAAGTCCGAACGCGTGATGCCGCCCAGCATGCAGCCGGCGACGAAGAATTCACCGGTCTTCTCCTGGGCCAGCGCGCTGCTCTGGTAGCGCATGCCAAGCACTGCGCGCGTGGCGCGGCTGTAGAGGCCGGGCAGGTGATTGCCCTGCCCGCCGCCACCGTAGTACAGGATGCTGGACCCGCCGTGGGTGTCACGCAGCGCGGCGAGCTTGCCGGCCACCTCGCGGATCGCCGTGTCCCAGTCGATCTCGTCGAAGCCGCCGTCGGCGCGACGGCGCAATGGCCGTGTCAAGCGGTGCGGGCCGTTCTGGTAGTAGTCCACGCGCGACGCCTTCTCGCACGCATAGCCCCTGGACGCGGGGTGCGCATCGTCACCGCGTACCCGGACCAGGTTGCGCCCTTGGGGTCCGCCCAGTTGAACCTCGATGCCGCAATTGCATTCGCACAGGATGCAGGCGTTGTGCTTCCAGTCGGACACCGGATGGTCAGTGGCAAGGCTCATGCAGGGTCTCCGGATTGGCGGGCCTGCGGCGAGCCCGGGCGCTGGAAGCGCTGTGAGACTATCTGATGCGGCTTCAACGTGCAACCAGTCGAACTTCGCGTTTGGCCCTCACGAACAGCCGCGCAGCCACACTTACGCTGAAGACTGACTGGTTGCGGTCTTTCGAATTTTCGAACAGAGCGACGGGGAGGTCTGAAAGCTGAATTTGACGACCTTGCCAGCGCATGACCGGTGTCCCTGGAACTCGGCGGCACATGCAGCGGCCGACGGAATCGCATTGGATGACCGCTTCGACAGATTGCGAAATGACGTTGGGGCCCGAAGTAGACATTGCATTGGAAACTTGACTTCCAAAGGCGGTTCATGTCCGCGCTCGACGAGGTCAGGATTGATCGGCCGGGCTTTGCATCAGGCGACATCGCATGTGTGGCGCGGCAAGTCATATTGATTTATTTTTTTTCTGAGGCCAAGCGGTAAGCTTTCGCTTGATGAGCCTCCGCCAGAAACAAGACACCAAAAGTGATGCCCGAACCGTCGCCGTTTCAGCAAGCAGCGCCACGCGCCCGGGCTCGGTCGTCGAGGTGTTCCTGGCCTTTCTGAAGCTCGGGCTGACCTCCTTCGGCGGCCCCGTCGCGCACCTGGGTTACTTTCGCACCGAGTTCGTCGAACGCCGGGCATGGCTGGACGACAAGAGCTACTCTGACCTGGTTGCGCTTTGCCAGTTTCTACCGGGGCCAGCGAGCAGCAAAGTTGGCATTGCATTGGGACTAGGGCGCGCAGGATGGTTGGGCGCGCTATGCGCATGGGCCGGCTTCACACTCCCGTCGGCCATTGCCCTCATCCTGTTTGCGATGGGCGTCACCCAATGGGCGGCGCTTGCGCGGTCCGGCGTGGTGCATGGCTTGAAGGTGGTCTCGGTCGCCGTCGTCGCACAGGCCGTCTGGGGGATGGCAAAGACGCTCTGCCCGGACCGCCTGAGGGCAGGCATCGCGATCGTTGCCGCCTTGCTGGTGCTTGCGATTCCATCGACGATGGGGCAAATCGGCGCCATCATCGCAGGCGCCATGGTTGGGCGATGGGCTGTCCAGCTCGGAGCCCTTCCGGTTGCGCAGCACCGCGACTATGGCGTGAGCAAGAAGACGGGTGCGGCGATGCTGCTGTTGTTTGCCTTGTTGCTGCTGCTGCTTCCGACTGTCGCGGCAACGGTCCATGTGCCGGCGCTGTCGGTCATCGCCTCCTTCTACCAATCAGGCGCACTTGTATTCGGAGGGGGCCACGTGGTGCTGCCGCTGCTGCAGGCGAGTGTCGTGCCCAGCGGCCTGGTCACCAATGACGCATTCCTTGCCGGCTACGGCGCGGCCCAAGCCGTGCCCGGTCCATTGTTCACGTTCGCGGCGTACCTCGGGGCGGTGATGACAGGCCCGCTGGGTGGGTGGATCGGCGGTTTGTCCCTTCTCGTCGCGATCTTTGTTCCCGGCTTTCTGATCATCGTCGGTGCGTTGCCGTTCTGGGAGCTTCTGCGCCAGCGCAGGGGCGTGCAACGTGCCCTGGCCGGGGTCAACGCTGCCGTGGTGGGTGTCCTGGCCGCCGCGCTGTACGACCCGGTATGGACGAGCGCGATCCATTCCCGGGCCGATTTCGGCCTTGCCTTGGGTGCGTTCGGCTTGCTGGTGTACGGGCGGCTGTCGCCGGTATGGGTCGTGGCGCTTGCAGCGGCGGCGGGTTGGCTGTTCGCGAACTGAGGCCAGCACAATGAGCGCGATGAAGACCTTCTTTTTGTTCGTGGTCACGGCCATCGCCGAAATCGTCGGCTGCTATCTGCCGTATCTCTGGCTCAAGCAAGGTCGATCGGTGCTCTGGCTCGTGCCCGCGGCGTTGAGCCTCGCACTTTTTGCCTGGCTTCTCACCTTGCATGAAACCGCCGCTGGTCGAGTTTATGCCGCGTACGGCGGCGTCTACATCGGCGTCGCCTTGATGTGGCTATGGGGCGTTGATCAGATTCGACCGACAGCCTGGGATCTGGCTGGTGCGGGTGTCGCGCTTGTCGGCATGGGCCTGATCATGTTTCAGCCCGCACGCTAGAAATGCCGCGCTCGTACCACCCCTGCGAGCGATTGACAACGGCGACCACCAGCAGCATCACAGGGACCTCGATGAGCACCCCGACCACCGTGGCGAGTGCCGCGCCCGACTGGAACCCGAACAGGCTGATGGCGGTGGCGACGGCCAGCTCGAAGAAGTTGCTTGCGCCGATCAACGCCGATGGCCCGGCGACGCAGTGCGCGACGCCCATCTTGCGATTGAGCCAATAGGCCAGTCCCGAATTCACAAGCACCTGGACCAAGATGGGCACGGCGAGCAGCGCGATCACCACGGGTTGCCGGATGATGGCCTCGCCCTGGAACGCGAACAGCAGCACCAGCGTCAGGAGCAGCGCAGAGATGGACCACGGCCCCAGCCTCGAGGCCACCGCCTGGAAATGCGCCGTCCCCTTCTTGAGGAGGTGCGAGCGCCACAGCTGCGCGATGATCACAGGCACCACGATGTACAGACCCACCGACGTCAGCAGCGTGTCCCAAGGAACGGTGATCGATGACAGCCCCAGCAGGAGCGCAACGATCGGCGCGAACGCCACCACCATGATCGCGTCGTTCAACGCCACTTGAGAGAGCGTGAAGTACGGATCGCCTTTGCAGAGTTGGCTCCAGACAAACACCATCGCCGTGCAAGGTGCGGCTGCCAGCAGGATCAGCCCTGCGATATAGCTGTCGAGTTGCGTTGGCGGAAGCATGGGTGCAAAGACGTGGCGGATGAAGATCCACCCCAGCAGCGCCATCGAAAACGGCTTGACGGCCCAGTTGATGAAGAGCGTCACACCGATGCCGCGCCAATGCGCCTTGACTTGTCCCAACGCCGCGAAGTCGATCTTCAGCAGCATCGGGATGATCATCACCCAGATCAACACGCCAACCGGCACGTTGACTTTCGCAATCTCAAGCGCGGCAATGCCCTTGAAAACGGACGGAAACCACTGGCCGAGTGCGATGCCGGTGACGATGCACAGCGCAACCCACACCGTGAGGTAGCGCTCGAAGAAGCCGATCGCCGGGGGCGCGGGCGAAGGAACACGGTCGACGGTTTGAGCGGTGGCCATTGACTTGATCAAGTCCTGGAAATGGTTGTCAGTGCGGCCTGCAGTTCGGCATCCGTCATCGACTCCATCGGCAATGCGAGGAGTTGAAGCATTCGGTAGGCGATGGCTTGCCGGGTCAGTTCGAAGGCGATGCGCTTGCCCTCGTCGCCTCCGGCCGCGTTGGACGGGTCGGCATAGCCCCAGTGCATCTTCACGGGGCTGCCAGGCCAATAGGGGCAGGTCTCGCGCGCTGCGCTGTCGCACACCGTGATGACCACGCGCATCACGGGCTTGTCATCGCCGACGAATTCATCCCAGCTCTTACTGCGATAGGAAGACACGTCAACGCCAGCGTTGGTCAACGCTTCCAGCGCGAAAGGGTTGAGCTTTCCACTGGGCGCACTTCCGGCGCTGAAGGCGCGAACATCCTTGCCGGCCGTGGCTGCAAGGTGATTCAACATGCCTTCGGCCAGCACGCTGCGCGCCGAGTTGTGCGTACAGAGGATGAGGACGTTGATGGTCATGGGGCGACAGTTGAAACTTGAAGCACGGCAAGGTTGCGCGACATGCATGTCGCGGATTGAGGGCAGATGCCCGTGAACTGGGTGCTGGAGCGGATTCCGGCCGGCGCCTCGCTCCTTGCGCAAGCTGTGTAGCCTTTGCTGGCGAAGAACGCCGAGGCGCTGGTTGTCAGAAGGAACAAGCGGCGCACGCCCGTTGCCAAAGCGTGCGATTCCATTTCTTGCAGCAACCCGGTGCCCAAGCCTTTCATGCGCGCGGCAGGGCTCACTGCCAATGACCTGAGCAAGCCCGCGTCGCCGGCTCGTTCGAGGCCAACGCAGCCGATGAGTTCGCCGGTATCCGTGCGTGCCGTCAGGAAATCGCACATGCTGGCGACCGTCAGGTCAGCCTCGGGTAGCTCGCAGCCACGGAGCAACGCTTGCACTGCGCCCAGATCGTCGGCGCTGGCCACCCTGAAGTTCATGGGTCAGCAGCAGGACGAAGCAGACTTCACCGGTCCTGCAGTCGTGCGAGGCGCGGCGCCAGCGCAGCATGCGCCGGCAGCGACGCCTTGTTCGACGGCGAGTGAGCGGCTTTCACCATAGACCTCGGCGCGCTCCAGCGTCCTGAACTGCTCCCAGGCGATGCCTTGGGGATCGGTCACCCAATGCTTCTCGCTCTTCGAGTAGCAGCAGACGGTCTCGCCATCGTCGAGCAGCGTTCGATCGGCCGATAGCGCACGCGACTTGAGCTCGGCAAGCTCGACCTCGTCGTCTGCCTGGATGCCCAGGTGATCCACACCGTGACCCTCGCCGCGCGTGGAGATTGCAAAGTTGACGCGTGGATCTTCCAGCATCCACTTGGCATAGTCGGCCTCGATGCGCGTGGGCGCGCTCGCGAACAGTTTCGAATAGAAGGCGACGCTCTGGGGCAGATCGTCGACGTGGACATGGACGTGGAAACGCTTCATAGGTTCTCCTTCAACATGCACAAGAGGTCGCAGGGTCGACGGCACAGGCTTGGCCTTGGCAACAGTTCTCGGTGAGGTAGCCGATCAGGCCATTCATGCGGTCGAAGCTCGCGCGATAGATCAGGTAGCGACCGTCGCGCTCTTGGGTCACGAGCGCGGAATGCACCAATTCCTTGAGGTGGAACGACAAGGTGGTTGCCGCGACGCCCAGGCTCTCAACGAGCGCGCCAGGCGTCATTCCGCCGGGCCCGGCGACGACCAAGGCACGGAATACCTGCAAGCGCACCGGCTGAGCCAAGGCGGCGAGGGATCTGACGACTTCGTTCTCTTCCATATTTCAATAATAGTTGGATAATGGAATACATGCAATCAAAAACGCCGACCATCAGTGCCATCCACAACCCGGATTGCAGTGCCATGTCCCCCACGACGCTTGGCCTGCCCAACATCGACGCGGCCCTGTTCGACCGGCCGACAGCGAATCGCCTTGTCAACCCGACGCCAGCCCAGCACGCGCCGCGCTTCCTGATGCTGTATGGCTCGCTGCGCGAGCGCTCGTACTCCAGGTTGCTGACCGAAGAAGCGGCAAGGCTGCTGGAATCGATGGGTGGCGAGGTGCGAATCTTCGACCCGACGGGTCTTCCCCTTCCCGACAGCGCGCCCGATGATCACCCGAAGGTCCGCGAATTGCGTGATCTCGCGCAATGAGCCGAAGGCATGGTCTGGTGCTCGCCCGAACGGCACGGCTCGATGACCGGCATCATGAAAGCGCAGATCGACTGGATTCCGCTGAGCATGGGTGCGGTTCGTCCCACGCAGGGCAAGACGCTGGCGGTCATGCAGGTTTCCGGGGGATCGCAGTCTTTCAACGCGGTCAACCAGTTGAGGGTGCTCGGCCGCTGGATGCGCATGATCACGATCCCGAACCAGTCCTCGGTCGCGAAGGCCTTCCTCGAATTCGATGAGGCCGGCCGGATGAAACCTTCTTCCTACTACGAGCGCGTGGTCGACGTGATGGAAGAGCTCTTCAAATTCACGCTGCTCACGCGGGACGTCTCTTCGTACCTGGTCGATCGCTACAGCGAGCGCCGCGAAAGCGCCGAGGAACTGTCGAAACGGGTGAACCAGCACTCCATCTGAGCGATGCGCAAAGCAGCGGCGCGAGGGCGTGGCATCGCCTTCGCGCTCACACGCCCATCAATGCGTCCCGTGAACGTGCCGTCGGCCGGTTGCTCTCGCCAACACGGCCGGTGAATCGCTGGACAGCTCCTTGAGGATGCCGCAGCTGGAAGCGGCATTCGCGTCGCTGCACTGCTCGCGGAGCGACTTCAGCAGCTTTTCCAGGACCCGCAGTTCACGGATGCGCTGCGCCACGTGGCCGATGTGGTCGTCCAGCAGTTCGTTGACGCCCACGCAGTTGTCCTCCGGCGAATCCTTGAAGCGCAACAGGGAGCGGATCTCGTCGAGCGCCATGTCCAGCGAGCGGCAATGGCGGATGAAGGTCAAGCGCTCGACGTGTTCCGGGCCATAGGAGCGGTAGTTGTTCTCCTTGCGCTCGGGCGCCGGAAGGAGCTTTTCCCGCTCGTAGAACCGGATGGTTTCCACGGGCGTGTCAGTGGCTTGGGCCAGTTCACCGATCTTCATGTGGACCTCTTCCAGAAAAGGCTTGACTCTATACCGGCTACAGGGTTTCCAATAGACCTAATGACAAAGACCCCGACAGACATCCTCCCGCTCAACCCCGCTCCCGACAGTTGCGCGGCAGACGCGTGTTGCGCCCCTGCCATTGCGCTTGCCCCGCCCGTCGAGGCTCGCGAAGGCGACGCATGCTGCGCGTCGCCCGCCGCCGCCCCCGGCCCGGCGCGCGCCGCGCCCGCCGGTGCCACCGTTTTGCGCATTCCGGCCATGGATTGCGCGGTGGAGGAAAGCGACATCCGTCGCGCGCTCGACAAGGTGCCCGGCATCCGGAGTCTCAACTTCCAGCTCGGTGCACGCACAGTTGCCATCAGTGCGCCGGACGATGTCGTTGCCCTTGCGGTCAAGGCCATCAAGAGCGCCGGGTATGACTCCGCGCCGCTACCTGCCGGCGGCCCCGCCGCCGATGCGCCTGCGGGCGCCCATGCCGGGGACGATCACGACGCGCACGACGACCATGGCCATGGCACCGGCGTGAAGCGCCTGGCGGCGGCCCTCGTGCTCGCGATCGGCGCCGAAGGCCTGCATTACATCGCCGGCGATGTCCCGGCCATGAAATATCTGGGCCTGGCCCTCGCGGCACTGGCGATCTGGTTGTCCGGCGTCGAGACCTATACCAAGGGCATCAAGGCCCTGATGCGCGGCCGGCTCAATATCAATGCGCTGATGAGCGTGGCTGTGACCGGCGCCTTCATCATCGGCCAGTGGCCCGAAGCCGCGATGGTGATGGCCCTGTACGCCATCGCTGAATTGATCGAGGCGAGAGCCGCCGACCGGGCGCGCAACGCGATCAAGGGCCTGGTGGCGCTCGCGCCGGAAGAAGCCGACGTGCTGCAAGCCGACAAGAGCTGGAAGGCAGTCCCCTCGAACAGCGTCTCGCTCGAAGCCATCGTGCGCATCCGGCCCGGCGAGCGCGTGCCGCTGGACGGCGTGATCACCGAAGGCCGCAGCGCCGTCAACCAGGCGCCCGTCACCGGGGAAAGCCTGCCAGTCGACCGCACTATCGGTGACCCGGTCTTTGCGGGCACTATTAACGAAACGGGCGAACTCCAGTTCCGCGTGACGGCAGCCGCATCCAACACCACCCTCGCGCGGATCATCCATGCCGTCGAGGAAGCGCAAGGCACGCGCGCACCGACACAACGTTTCGTCGACCGGTTCGCTGCGATCTACACGCCTGCTGTCTTCGTTCTAGCGCTGGCCGTCGCCTTGTTGAGCCCGTGGCTGGCGGGCCTGGAATGGCTCGACGCGATCTACAAGGCCCTGGTGCTGCTCGTCGTGGCCTGCCCCTGCGCGCTGGTCATCTCGACGCCGGTGACGGTGGTGAGCGCCCTGGCCGCCGCCGCGCGGCGCGGCATCCTCATCAAGGGTGGCACCTACCTGGAAGAGGCCCGCAAGCTGAAGGCGATCGCGCTCGACAAGACCGGCACGATCACCGAGGGAAAGCCCAGGCTCGTCGAGTGGAAGTCGCTGCGTGAAGGCGAGGATGCCGGCCCGATCTCCCGCATCGCCATGAGCCTGGCGGACCGATCGGACCATCCCGTCTCGAAGGCGATTGCGCAGGGGCTGTCGTTGCCGGTGAGCGCCGTGTCTTCCTTCGCCGCCCTGGCCGGTCGTGGCACGCAAGGCGAGGTCGGCGGTCGCACCTACGTGCTGGGCAACCATCGCCTGATCGAGGAGCGCAAGCAATGCTCGCCCGACATCGAGGCCGTCCTGAAGGCGCATGAGGAACAAGGCCGCACAGTGACCTTGCTGGCCGACGCCGACGGCGTGCTGGCCATCTTCGCGGTGGCCGACACCATCAAGGACTCGTCGCGCGAGGCCATTGCCGAACTGAAGGCGCTGGGCGTGGCGCCAGTGATGCTGACGGGCGACAACGTCGCTACTGCGAGAACCATCGCGGCACAAGCCGGCATCGATGAAGTACGCGGCAACCTGCTGCCGGAAGACAAGCTCGCCGAGATCAAGAGCCTCAAGGACCGGCACGGCATGACCGGCATGACCGGCGACGGCATCAACGATGCGCCGGCGCTGGCCCAATCCGACATCGGCTTCGCCATGGGCGGCATGGGCACCGACATTGCGATGGAAGCCGCCGACGTCGTGGTGATGAACGACGACCTGCGCCGCATCCCCGAGACGATTCGCCTTTCCCGCAGGACGCACAGCGTGCTGATGCAGAACATCTCGCTCGCGTTGGGCATCAAGGCCGTGTTCATGGTGCTGGCGATCTTCGGCACGGCGACCATGTGGATGGCCGTGTTCGCCGACATGGGCGCGACCTTGCTCGTTGTGGCGAACGGGCTTCGCCTGATGAAGGTCAAGGCAAAGGCATGACAGAAACCGGCCTGCATCGGGGAGTCATCGCCGCATTGGGCGCGGCGGTGCTCTTTGGCGCGGGCACGCCGCTTGCCAAGCTGCTGCTTTCGCATGCCAGTCCATGGATGCTGGCCGGACTGCTCTATCTCGGATCGGGACTCGGGCTGTGGCTGTGGCGTTCGGTGTCGCGGTCGCCCAGGGTCGTGATCCAGCCCGGCGAAGCGAAATGGCTCGGCGGCGCCGTGGTGGCGGGTGGGCTGGTCGGCCCGCTGCTGTTGATGACAGGCTTGTCCGGCATGGCGGCCACCGATGCTTCTCTTCTCCTCAATGCAGAAGGCGTGTTCACCGCGTTGCTGGCCTGGTTCGCATTCAGGGAAAACTTCGACAGGCAGATCGCCCTCGGCATGCTGGCCATCGTGGCCGGCGCCGTCGTGCTGAGTCGGCCTGGCGAGGCGCGCGTGGGTGCCCTCTGGCCGTCGCTGGCCGTGCTCGGCGCGTGCGCGGCCTGGGCGCTGGACAACAACCTGACGCGCAAGGTGTCGGGCATGGATGCGTCGTTCATCGCGATGACGAAGGGCCTGGCCGCCGGCGCCACGAACCTGGCTGTCGCGCTCGCCTTCGGGGCGAAGCTGCCCTCCGTGGCGGTGCTCTCCGGTGCCGCCGTGCTGGGACTGCTGAGCTACGGCACGAGCCTGGTGCTCTTCGTCATTGCGTTGCGCCACCTGGGCACGGCTCGCACGGGCGCGTATTTCTCGGTGGCGCCATTTTTTGGTGCGGTGCTCTCGATCATGCTGCTGGGAGAGCCGGTGACCCTGGAGCTGATCGTTGCGAGCGCCTTGATGGCCTTTGGCGTCTGGTTGCACATTCGGGAACGCCACGTCCATCCTCATGTGCATGAGCCGATGGAGCACGAACACGCACACACGCACGACGAGCATCACCGCCACCACGCCGATGGCGTGCATGCCAACGTCCGGCACTCCCACTGGCACCGGCATGAACCGCTGGAACATGCTCATGCGCACCATCCCGACATCCATCATCGCCATGACCATCCGCACTGAAGCTGTCCGCATGGCCCCGCGCTGCGTAAGCCTTCGCGGCGGGCCGTCCTTCGGTCATTGCTAGACTTCCCACCCATGCGCCGCCTGCTGCTCGTCTTTCTGATGCTGCTGATGCCGCTCCAGTCCGTCTGGAGTGCGGCGGCGTCCGTCTGCGCGCACGAGCAGGTCAATGCGGCTACACGCCATTTCGGTCATCACGATCCGCATCACGGCGACGTCGCGACAGCCAAGGCATCGCCCGATGCCACAGGCGACGAGCAAGCCGGCGAGCAGGGCGTGATCAAGGCCATGGACACCGATCATCACCACGCGCTGAGCGTGAACCCGGTGCCCCACATTCCCTTGCTGGTGCCCCCGCTTGTTGGCGCCCAGCGCGATCCCCCAAGCCCTGTCGATTCATTCCACAGTGCCTTGATTGCCTCCCTTGAGCGTCCTCCCAAAGCCTCCGAAGACTCCCTTCGGCAGGGCTTCTGAGGCGGCGCGCGATCTCGACAACCATTCACGAAAGACGCACACCCGCCTCGCCTTGCCGAATTCCCTCGTCCAGTGACCAACGGAGAATTCGATGCGCAGGTTTGTGTTGCCGTTCGCGGCGGCGTTTCTCGTGGTGCCCGGGGCCTTTGCCCAAGGGACACCTTCCCCCTCTTTTTCGCCACCGCCTGAGGCGGCCAAGGCCGGCAACGCGCAGGCCCGTCCGCCGCTGACGCTGGCTGCCGCTGTCAATCTGGCGATGGCCCTCAATCCGGAGCTGGCCGCCGCCAGCCTGGAAGTGGACGCGGTCGCCGGCGCGCGACTGCAAGCCGAGGCGCGGCCCAATCCGGAACTTGCCTTCCTGCTGGAGGACACGCGCCAGGCCACGCGCACCACCACCTTGCAGATCAACCAGCCGATCGAGCTTGGCGGCAAGCGCGATGCGCGCATTGCCGCGGCCGACCGCGGCAGCGATGTGGCGCGACTTGAACTGCAAACGCGTCGGCGAGGGGTGCGTGCGGCGGTGGCCACGGCGTACTTCGACCTGCTCGCAGTGCAGGAGCGGGTGCGCGTGGCCGAGGCCGCGCTCGCCGTCGTGCAACGCTCGTCCCTTGCGGCGACGCAGCGGGTGGCGGCCGGCAAGGTCTCGCCGGTGGAAGAGACGAAAGCGCGCGTGGCCGAGGCCGGCGTGCGCATCGAACTCACGCAGGTGCGCAGCGAGGAAATCGGTGCGCGTTCGCGGCTGGCGACCGCGATCGGCCAGCCCATCGACGGCTATGCGCTTGATGGCTCGCTCGTCGCACTGCCGCCGATGCCCTCCGACGAGACGTTTCGCAGCAAGATGGAGAACGCCCCGGCCGTGAACCGTGCCGAACTCGAGGTGGCGCGCCGCACGGCGCTGACGGCGGTCGAGAACTCGCGCAAGTTTTCGGATGTCACGGTCAGCCTGGGCGGCAAGCGCAACAACGAACTCGGCCTGAACCAGGCCGTCATCGGCGTGTCGGTGCCGCTTCCGCTGTTCGATCGCAACCAGGGCAACATCCTCGAGGCCTTGCGCCGCGAGGACAAGGCCCGCGAAGAAGCCAACGCGACCCGCGCCATCGTGCGCAGCGAGGCCACTCAGGTCCGCGAGCGTTTGCTGGCGGCTCGTACCGAGGCCATCGCCCTCGGCGCCGATGTGCTGCCTGGCGCGCAGAGCGCGTTCGACGCTTCCACTCGCGGGTTCGAACTAGGCAAGTTCAGCTTCCTGGAAGTGCTCGATGCCCAGCGCACGCTCTTGCAGGCGCGCACGCAGTACCTGCGCGCACTGGCCGAAGCGCATCGCGCGGCGGCCGACCTGAACCGAATCCTCGGCGTCGATGCGATGCCGGCCACCCCCTGAATCGCGGAGCAGCTTCCATGAACAACACCCCACCCAAAAAGCAATGGATCGCGATCGTCGCGGTGCTCGTGATCACCGCCGTTCTGGGCGCATTGATCCTGCGCGACAAGAAGCCCGCAAACGGCGGCGACGGACACGGCCATGCGGAGGCGAGTCACGGCGAAGAGCACAAGGACGAGCACGGAGAAAAGGACGGGCATTCTGAAAAGGACGGCCATGTTGAAAAAGACGGGCATTCTGAAAAGGAAGAGCACGCTCAAGAGGCAGCACCGGCACCCACCAAGGGCCCGCATGGCGGCAAGCTGCTGAAGGACGGCAACTACGCGGTCGAGGTCACCATCTTCGAAACCGGTCGGGAACCCCAGTTCAGGCTCTACACCTATGTCGACGGCAAGCCCGTCGACCCCGCGCAAAGCCAGGTCCAGTTGACGATCGAACGTCTCGGCCAGCCGCCCCAGGCCTTTGCTCTGGCCAAGGAGGGCGACTACCTGGCGGGGAACGCGACCGTCGACGAACCTCATTCGTTCAAGGTGAACGTGACCGCCACCCATGCGGGCAAGACGCATCAGATGGGCTACGAGCAGGTCGAGGCCCGCGTGACCATGACGGACGCGCAGATGAAAGCGGCGGGCGTGGACCTGGGCACCGCCGGCCCGGCGCTGATCGGCAGCACACTGCGACTGACCGGCGAGGTGAAATACAACAGCGACCGCACGGTGCAGGTGGTGCCGCGACTGGCTGCGCTGGTCGAGGAGGTCAAGGCCAGCGCAGGCGATGCCGTTCGCAAGGGCCAGGTGCTGGCCGTCCTCAGCAGCCAGGGCCTGTCCGATCAACGCGCCGAACTGCTGGCCGCGCAACGCCGCCTCTCGCTCGCACGCACGACCTACGAACGCGAGCGCAAGCTCTGGGAAGAAAGGATCTCCGCCGAGCAGGACATGCTGCAAGCCCGCGCAGCGATGGAGGAAGCCTCCATTGCCGTGCAGAGCGCGCAGAACAAGCTCGCGTCGCTGGGTGGCGTCGCCGCAAGCGGCAGCCTCACCCGCTACGAACTGCGCTCGCCGATCGATGGCATCGTCACTGAAAAGCGGCTGTCGCTTGGTGAGTCGGTGAAGGAAGACAGTGCTGTCTTCACCGTCTCCGACCTGTCGACCGTTTGGGTCGAGGCCGCCGTGGGTGTGCGTGATCTCGGCAGCGTCGTCACCGGCCTGCCGGTGGTGGTCAAGGCCAACGCCTTCGAGGCGCAAGCCAACGCGAAGATCAACTACATGAGCGCGCTCGTCGGCGAACAGACGCGCAATGCCGTGGCGCGCATCGTGCTCGCCAATCCCAAGGGCATCTGGCGGCCCGGCTTGCCCGTCACGGTCGACGTGCTCATCGAGGAGAAGCAGGTCGCGGTCGCGGTGGCGGCCGATGCGGTACAGGACCTGCGCGACTGGAAGGTGGTGTTCGGCCGTTACGGCACGGCGCTGGAGGCGCGGCCGCTGGAGCTTGGCATCAGCGATGGCAAGCACGTCGAAGTGCGCGCCGGCTTGCGCGCCGGGGAGAACTATGCCCGGACCAACAGCTTCGTGGTCAAGGCCGAACTGGGCAAGGCTGGCGCAAGCCACGACCACTGAAGGGGGCAATCACATGAAACAAATCACCGCGGTCATTCGCCCCCACCGCCTCGACGCCGTCGAGGCCGCCCTGCACGGGCTTGCACATCTGCCCGGCTTCACGGTATTCCCGGCGTTCGGCCATCCACGAGGGCATGGCCACCAGCATCGCTACGCAGACGACGAGTGGAAGCCCGATGGGCATCAGCAACTCGTCCTGCTCGTGATGTGCGCCGATGCGGATGCACAGGGCGTCGTCGACGCCATCGCAACCGTTGCCCGCACCGGCCAACCGGGCGACGGCATCGTCGGCGTGACCGAGCTTGTCGATGTCGTGCGCATCCGCACGGGTGAACGCGCCGACGAAGCGCTCTGAGGCACGACCCAACATGTTTGAACGAATCATCCGTTTTGCCATCGACCAGCGATGGCTGGTCATGCTCGCCGTGCTCGGCATGGTCGGCCTGGGCATCTTCAACTACCAGCGGCTGCCGATCGACGCGGTGCCCGACATCACCAACGTGCAGGTGCAGATCAACACCGAGGCACCGGGCTACTCGCCGCTCGAGGCCGAGCAGCGCGTGACCTTCCCGATCGAGACGGCCATGGCGGGCCTGCCCCGGCTGGAACACACGCGTTCCATCTCGCGCTACGGACTGTCGCAAGTCACCGTCGTCTTCAAGGAGGGCACGGACATCTACTTCGCGCGCCAGTTGGTCGGCGAGCGCCTGCAGGAGGCGCGCAGCAAGCTGCCCGGTGGGCTGTCGCCCGCCATGGGCCCCATCGCCACCGGCCTTGGCGAGATCTACATGTGGACCGTGGAGGCCGAGCCGGGCGCGCGCAAGCCCGATGGCAGCGCGTGGACGCCCATGGACCTGCGCGAGATCCAAGACTGGGTCATCAAGCCGCAGTTGCGCACCGTGCCGGGGGTGACGGAGATCAACACCATCGGCGGCTACGCCAAGGAGTTTCAAGTGGCGCCGCTGCCGGACCGGCTCGTGGCGCATGGCCTGGCCATCCCCGACCTGATCGATGCGCTGGAACGCAACAACGCCAACGTCGGCGCGGGCTACATCGAACGCCGCGGCGAGCAATACCTGATCCGAGCGCCGGGCCAAGTCAGCGGACTGGAGGACATTGCCAACGTCGTGGTCGCCACGGTCAAGGGCGTGCCGGTGCGCATCCGCGATGTGGCCGAGGTCGGGCTGGGCAAGGAACTGCGCACGGGCGCGGCCACGGAGAATGGAAGCGAAGTGGTGCTCGGCACCGTCTTCATGCTGCTGGGCGAGAATAGCCGCGACGTGTCCACCGCGGTGGACAAGCGGCTGAAGGACATCAACAAGAGCCTGCCCAAGGGCATCGTCGCCAAGACCGTCTACGACCGGACCGTGCTCGTGGAAAAGGCGATCAAGACGGTGCAGAAGAACCTGGTGGAAGGCGCGCTGCTGGTCATCGCCATCCTGTTCTTCTTCCTGGGCAACATCCGCGCGGCCATCATCACCGCGACGGTGATTCCGCTGGCGATGCTCTTCACCTTCACGGGCATGGTCAGCAACAAGGTCAGCGCCAACCTCATGAGCCTGGGGGCGCTGGACTTCGGCATCATCATCGACGGGGCGGTGGTCATCGTCGAGAACTGCATCCGGCGGCTCTCGCATGCGCAGGCGACGCTGGGCCGGACCCTGACGCGCAACGAGCGCTTCCACGAGGTCTTCGCGGCGTCGAAGGAATCGCGGCGTGCGCTGATGTTCGGGCAGCTCATCATCATGGTGGTCTACCTGCCGATCTTCGCGCTCACCGGCGTCGAAGGGAAGATGTTCCATCCGATGGCGTTCACCGTGGTGATCGCGCTGGTGGGGGCCATGATCCTGTCGATCACCTTCGTGCCCGCCGCCGTGGCCTTGTTCGTGACGGGCAAGGTCAGCGAGAAGGATGGTCGGCTGATGGCGTGGGCCAAGCGCGGCTATGCGCCGGCGTTCGACTGGGTGATGACGCGCAAACCGCTCGTACTGACCGCGGCCGCTGCCTGCGTGCTGCTGTCTGGCTTGCTGGCCACCCGCATGGGCAGCGAGTTCATCCCCAGCCTGGACGAAGGAGACATTGCACTGCATGCCTTGCGTATTCCGGGCACGAGCCTCACGCAAGCCATCGGCATGCAGACGCAGCTCGAGAAAGTCATCAAGGAGTTCCCCGAGGTCGACACCACCTTTGCCAAGCTCGGCACGGCGGAGATCGCGACCGACCCGATGCCGCCGAACGTGGCCGACAACTTCGTGATGCTCAAGCCCCGCGACCAATGGCCCGACCCGGGTCGCAGCAAGGAAGACCTGGTCTCGGCCATGCAGGAGGCCGTGAGCAAGGTGCCGGGCAACAACTACGAGTTCACGCAGCCGATCCAGATGCGCTTCAACGAACTGATCTCCGGCGTGCGCAGCGACGTGGCGGTGAAGGTGTTCGGCGACGGCATGGATGAGATGAACGAGAGCGCCGAACGCATCTCCAAGGTGCTCGAGGGCATTCCCGGGGCGGCGGATGTGAAGGTGGAGCAGACCACCGGCCTGCCGATGCTGACGCTGCACATCGACCGCGACAAGGTGTCGCGGCTCGGGCTCAACGTCTCCGACATCCAGGAGAGCGTGTCCGCCGCACTCGGCGGCAAGGATGCGGGGGCAGTGTTCGAAGGCGACCGGCGTTTCGACATCCTGGTTCGCCTGCCCGATGCGATGCGCAGCGACATCGAGGCGATCAAGCGCCTGCCCGTGCGTCTGCCCGCGCCCGAGAACGGCGGTGCGCGAAGCTTCGTGCGGCTTGGCGACGTAGCCACGATCGAGTCGGCCCCGGGTCCGAACCAGATCAGCCGTGAAGACGGGAAGCGGCGCGTAGTGGTCACGGCCAACGTGCGGGGACGCGACATCGGCAGCTTCGTGAACGAGGCGCAGCAGAAGATCAACGAGGAAGTGAAGGTGCCCAGCGGCTACTGGACGCAATGGGGCGGCACCTTCGAGCAATTGCAGTCGGCGAGCAAGCGGCTGCAAGTGGTCGTGCCGGTGGCGCTGTTGCTGGTCTTCACGCTGCTGTTCGTGATGTTCGGCAACGTGAAGGACGGGCTGCTGGTGTTCACCGGCGTGCCGTTCGCATTGACGGGTGGCGTGGTGGCCTTGTGGTTGCGGGACATCCCGTTGTCGATCTCCGCCGGCGTGGGATTCATCGCGCTGTCGGGCGTGGCGGTGCTCAACGGACTGGTGATGATTTCGTACATCCGCAGCCTGCGCGAGGACGGCATGCCGCTCGACGAGTCGATCCGCGAAGGCGCATTGACGCGGCTGCGGCCCGTGCTCATGACCGCGCTGGTCGCATCGCTGGGCTTTGTGCCGATGGCGATTGCCGTGGGGACGGGTGCGGAAGTGCAGCGGCCGTTGGCGACGGTGGTGATCGGCGGCATCATGTCTTCCACGGCCCTGACGCTGTTGGTGCTTCCGTTGCTGTATCGGCTGGCGCATGGACGATCGGCACAGCGTGCGTCGATCCAGCCGCGCGGCATGCCCGCCGCGGACGCGGCAACGGGCGGCTGATGCGACGCCGGGACGAGGCCGTCTCGGCGTACAACGCCGGTTCGCGCCTCGCCATTGACGAGTACGATGGTTTTCGCATTCTTGAGGAGTTCACGCATGAACGATCAATCGCACTGGGACCGCGTCTACACGACGCGATCCTCGCAAGAAGTGAGTTGGTTCCAGCCGCATGCGCAGCAATCGCTCGACCTGATTCGACGCGTCTCGGGCGACCGGCCAAGCCATGTGATCGACGTTGGAGGCGGTGCCTCCACGCTGGTGGACGACTTGCTGCAACTCGATCGCTTTGACGTCAGCGTGCTGGACATTTCGTCCGCCGCGCTCGACGTTGCGCGCCAACGGCTCGGGGCCTCGGCCAGCCGGGTGCACTGGCTGGTGGGCGATATCACCCGGGCGACGCTACCGGCCAAAGCTTTCGACATCTGGCATGACCGTGCCGTGTTCCACTTCCTGATCGACCCCGCTCAGCGCGAAGCCTACGTCTCTCAGGTCCGACGGGCCGTGCGTCCCGGCGGACACGTGATCGTTGCAGCCTTCGGTCCCGATGGGCCGCCGCAATGCAGTGGCTTGCCGGTGATGCGGTATGCGCCCGGCGCATTGCATGCCGAATTTGGCGGTGCCTTCGAGCTGCTCGAGCACATGACCGAGTTCCACCACACACCGGGCGGGGCGATCCAGCAGTTCGTGTATTGCCACTGCCTCATGCACTGAGTGAGGCCAACGCCACCGCTCGCGGCCTGCTTGCCGGTCACGTTTCCCCCTCGACCATTGCAGTCATTGGTATCGCTTGACCTTGCCATAGTGGCAAGGTTGATACTCCCCCCTCACTTCAGCATTTCGCTGAATTGCGTTCAGAGTGCCCTTGCAAGCACCGCTACGACGAATACCATATCGACATGTCGCTGATTCGAGCGTTACTTGTTTGGGCTGTCATGCTCGCGGTCCCCTTTCAAGGGTTCGCGGCTGCGTCCATGCTGTACTGCGCCACGACGGAAACGCCGCTCAGCGAATCATTGGCGGCAGCGACTGCGGCGTCGCATGATCATCACGATCACTCGTCGGCGGCGCCAGAGGCCGGTCCGGGTCATGGCCATCATGATCATGACGCCAGCGATGACGGCAGTTCCCACAAGTGCGGCACCTGCGGCGCTTGCCATTCGGTGGCGCTGACCAGCACCCTCCCTGCGATACCGCCCGACGCCCTGCCGCCGGCGGATCTTGCGGAACCCATCATTGCCGTGGCCGAACTGCC
Organism: Variovorax rhizosphaerae; assembly: GCF_037889975.1. Classification (NCBI taxonomy): domain Bacteria; kingdom Pseudomonadati; phylum Pseudomonadota; class Betaproteobacteria; order Burkholderiales; family Comamonadaceae; genus Variovorax; species Variovorax rhizosphaerae. Next base: position 231,589 of record NZ_JBBKZT010000013.1, read on the forward strand.
GCCACGCGTCCTCGACAAACCTCCTCGCGCCTGAAGCGTTCGTGCACCCGTGACTTCGTCACGGGAACAGCCGCGAACGCCCCCTCATGTCCATCTTCGTCACGCCCGCTCGCGGGTGGCTTTGACGCGTTCCGTTCATGATTTTGCGAGGACTCGATGTTCAATTCATTGCCGGCCGCTTGGCTGGCCGCACCGCTTGCCGCCCTGGCGGTGGGCACGGCAGCGCAGCCCGCGCCTGACCCGGCCGGCGCGCCGCCTTCCGCCCCCCTGCCCGCGCCTCTGCCCTACGCCTCTGCCTTCGAGGGCTACCAGCCTTTCACTGACGAAAAACCGATTCCATGGCGCGAGGCCAACGAGACGGTCTATCGACGTGGCGGGTGGCGTGCCTACGCTAAAGAAGCTTCCGAACCAAAGGCACCGGAAGGCGAGCCGAAAGACCCGCATGCCGGGATGGGCCACGCGATGCCTATGCCGACGAACAAGGAGCGGCCATGAAGCGCGCCATGCGTCTCACTGGTGCGGCATTGGGCGTTGCGCTCCTGGCGGGATGCGCGACGGTCAGCATCGACGATGCCCTGCAGGAGACGAACAGCAATGCGAAGCAGTTCACCCAGGGCAAGCTGGAGATCAGTCGCACCCAGGAGCAGCGCGACCGCCGCCGCCAGCTGACGCAGGAGCTGTTATCGAAACCGCTGTCGCAAGACGACGCGGTGCAGGTAGCCCTTGCCAACAGCCCCGCCGTGCAAGCGCTGCTCGCCGAGAGCTGGGCGGACATTGCGTCGGCCAACCAGACCGGCCGCCTCCCGAACCCGATCTTCAAGTTCGAGCGCATGCAGCTCAACAGCGAGCTGGAGATTGGACGCCTGCTGTCCGTCGGCCTGGTGGATGTCATCCTGTTGCCGCGCCGCCTTGCGATTTCGAAGAGCCAGGCGGATCTGGCCAAGGTCCAGCTCACCAGCACGGTCGTTGACCAGGTGACGCAGGTCAGGCAAAGCTGGATCCGTGCGGTGGCAGCGCAGCAGTCCTTGCAGTATTCGCGGCAGGTCGATGAATCCGCGCAGGCCAGTGCGGAACTGGCGCGGCGCATGCAACTCATCGGCAACTTCAGCAAGCTGCAGCGCGCCCGCCAGCAGGTCTTCTATGCAGATGCGACAACGCAGCTTGCCTCGGCGCAACACGCGGCCACCTCCACGCGCGAAGAGCTGATACGGGCCTTGGGTCTGGACGACGCGCAGGCGGCAAAGCTCGTGCTGCCCGAGCGCCTTCCGGATCTCCCCAAGGCGCCACGCGAAGCCGCCCAGGTCGCCGCCACGGCGACCGAACAACGACTGGACGTCCAACTCGCCAAGGTCCAGCTCGACGTTGCGGCCAGGTCGCAAGGCATCAACCTGCTGACGACCTTCACCGACATCGAAGTGGGTGGCCGAAGGGACACCGTGTTCGACAACGCCGGCGGCACCAGCAGCACGCGGCGCGGCTACGAAATCGACATACGGCTTCCGCTGTTCGACTGGGGCACGGCGCAACGCGAGGCGATGAACGCCCAAGCGATAGCCGCGGCGAACCGCTATGACGCCACGACGCGAGGGGCGTCTTCGCAATTGCGCGAGAGCTACTCGGCATACCGCACGGCCTACGACATCGCGCGGCACTACCGCGACGAAGTTGTGCCGCTGCGCCAGGCGATGGCCGACGAAAACGTCCTTCGTTACAACGGGATGCTCATCGGCGTCTTCGAACTCCTGGCCGACGCACGCGACCAGGTCACCAGCGTGATGAACGCCATCAATGCCCAGCAGCAGTTCTGGCTCGCGGACGCGGCGCTGGCGGCGACCGTGATCGGCAAGCCGACCATGTCACCTGCCTCGATGGCCGCAACGGGCGCCAGCGCGGCGGCTGCCCCCGCGCATTGAACAGGCATCTCCACAAGACAACGACATGAACAACAGACGCAACTTCCTGAGCGGCGCGGGGGCCATCACCGGCGCCCTCGCAGCCGCAACCGTGAGCAAGGTGGCCATGACCGCGCTGCCCGAGCCGATGCTGCAGAACAAGCCCGACACGATGGCCCCATTGATGCCGCTAACCGGCCGCCCCTACAACCCGGTCATCACGCTCAATGGCTGGACCCTGCCTTGGCGCATGAACAGCGGGGTGAAGGAATTCCACCTTGTGGCGGAGCCGGTCGTGCGCGAAATGGCACCCGGATTCAAGGCCCATCTCTGGGGGTACAACGGCCAGTCGCCCGGCCCGACCATCGAGGTGGTCGAAGGCGACCGGGTTCGAATCTTCGTCACCAACAAGCTGCCCGAGCACACCAGCATCCACTGGCACGGACAGCGCCTTCCCAATGGCATGGACGGCGTGACGGGACTCACGCAACCCGCGATCCAGCCCGGCAAGACCTTCGTCTACGAATTCGTGGCCCGGCGCCCGGGCACCTTCATGTACCACCCGCATGCCGACGAAATGACGCAAATGGCGATGGGAATGATGGGTTCCTGGGTGACGCACCCCAAGGGCGAGCACCCGCTCATCGACAAGGTCGACCGCGACTTCGTGTTCCTGCTCAATTCCTACGACATCGAGCCCGGCAGCGCCACGCCAAAGATCATGACGATGCTGGACTTCAACCTGTGGTCGTGGAACAGCCGCGTGTTTCCCGGCATCGACTCGCTCAACGTGCGGCAGAACGACAAGGTACGTATCCGCGTCGGAAACCTGACGATGACCAATCATCCGATGCACCTGCACGGCCATGAATTCCAGGTCACAGGCACCGATGGCGGCCCGACGCCGCGCAGCGCGCGCTGGCCGGAGGTCACCACCGACGTGGCTGTCGGCCAGATGCGGCAGTTCGAGTTCCTCGCCGACGAAGAGGGTGACTGGGCTTTCCATTGTCACAAGAGCCATCACACGATGAACGCGATGGGCCACGATGTGCCCACCATGATCGGCGTCGACCACAAGGACGTCGCGAAGAAGATCACGCGCCTCATCCCCGACTACATGGTCATGGGCGAACGCGGCATGGCCGACATGGGCGAGATGGAGATGCCCATCCCCGACAACACCGCGCGAATGATGTCCGGCAGGGGCCCCTTCGGTTCTGTCGAGATGGGCGGCATGTTCAGCGTCGTCAAGGTCCGCAAGGGCCAGAAGACCGGCGATTACAGCAACCCGGGATGGTTCAAGCATCCCAAGGGCACGGTGGCGTACGAATTGGCGGGCGATGCGCCAGACGCACCGCGAGTCCAGGGCGCGGGCGCGGCAGCACTGCCCGCCGAAAACATGCCTGCGCAAAACATCGAAGTGCAGGTCCGAAAGCCCACAGGCCATTCCGGCCACTGATTTATTTCAACCTCAACCAAAGGAATACATCCATGAACACCATTCGTTCCAGCGCAATGCTCGCACTGGCGCTCCTTGCGAGCAGCAACGTTTTCGCCACCGGCAACCACGCAGGCGGCCACGGCCACGATGACGAAGGCAACATCGGCAAGCCGGGCGTCGCCGCCAAGGCCACGCGCACCGTCAACGTCGACATGAGCGACACGATGCGCTTCACACCAGCCGACATCAGCGTCAAGCAGAACGAGACGGTTCGCTTCCTCATCAGGAACTCTGGCGCGCTGACGCATGAACTGGTGTTGGGCACCGAGAAGGAGCTCAAGGAGCACTACGAGGTCATGAAGAAGAACCCCGAGATGAAACACGCCGATCCGAACATGGTGACGCTTGCGCCAGGCAAGAGCGGCGAGATCGTGTGGCAGTTCACCAAGGCCGGCAAGGTCGACTTCGCATGCCTCCAACCCGGTCACTACGACGCAGGGATGAAAGGCGCTGTGAACGTCACGAAGGCCGTCGCCAAGTAGCGCTGCAAGCCGGCTCCCTCCAAACATCTTCTTGATAGCTCACAAGGACACTTCCATGATCAACACCCGCATCGCAATTACCTCGGTCATCGCCGCATTCGTCTTCGTCGGCGCTGCCCACGCCCAATCCACTCCCGTCGCACCGACGCAGGCAAGCGCCTCGGCGGATCTGTCCGAGGGCGAGATCCGCAAGGTCGACAAGGACAACAAGAAGCTGACGATCAAGCACGGCCCGCTCAAGAACCTCGACATGCCTGGCATGACCATGGTTTTCAGCGTGAGCGACGAGGCCGTGCTCGACAAGCTTCAGGTTGGAGAGAAGGTCCGGTTCAGGGCCGAGAAGCTCAACGATGCGATCACCGTGACCCGTATCGAAGCGGCTCGGTGATCGCTCCTTCGATGACAACCAGACAGGTGCAACGATGACCCTGCTCAGCTTTGCTCGACACCTGCGCGAAGTGATGAACGGCCCGCTGGTTCGTCCAGCGCTCATCTATCTGAAGCAAAAGGAATTCTTCACACCCGTTGCCGCGGCCAACTGCTTCGGGGTGTTCGACTCCTTCGACGCGGCGCGTGCATGGCTTCCGCCGAACGAGGAGTTCGACCACTCGTCGCTTGCAAAGGAATACGTCGAGGACCGCACTCAACATGTGTTCGCCTATGACTACCCGGTGATGTGGTGGCTCGAACGCGCCTTCAATGATGGCGCCACGAGCTTGTTCGACATCGGCGGCTCAGTTGGTGTTCACTACTACGCTTACCGACACTATTTCAAGATGCCTGCCGACCTCCTGTGGGTGGTCGCCGAAGTGCCGGCGATGGTGGCGATCGGCCGCGATCTCGCGCAGAAGAACCAGGTCACGGCCTTGCAATTCACGGAGAACCTCGAGGGCGGAACAGACGCCTCCGTGTGGCTCTCGGCAGGCGCGTTCCACTACTTGGATGTACGGTTCGACCAACTGCTCCTCAAGTCCTCCGCCCGGCCACGACATATCCTGCTGAACAAGCTCCCGCTCTACGACGGCGAGGACTTCGTCACGACGCAGAATCTCGGGGACGGTTGCTTCGCGCCAACGCACGTCTACAACCGCGCGCGTTTCATCAGGGAGATCGAGGCGCTGGGCTACACGTGCGTGGACGCATGGAAAGTTCTCGAACGCTCCTTGCACATCCCGGGCCATGAGGAGCGATCCATCGCGGCCTTCACCGGGCTTTACTTCTCCCGTTCGTCGTCGCCCGCCACTGGCGACGCAGGCGAAGTCGGCAAGCCGGTCCCACTCCCCCCAACCAAGGAAGCCTCATGAAGAACTCACAGACCGTGAACAAGGTCGAGCTTGCTCAATAGGCAATTTCGTCCCATGCGCTCGCCCGCCTGCCCAAACGTGAAGGCCATGTGCACTATGTGCGCCGACCTCTGCGCCACCTCAACCAAGGAAGACCAATGACCTCCTCACGAAGCAAATCTATCGGTGCGATCGCCTTGGCGAGCGCGATCTTTTCAGGAGCAGCCTACGCGCAGGCGCCTGCGGCGCCCCCTGTTTCGGGCGGCATGAAGCAGTCAATGATGGCGGGCATGGACATGATGCAAAAGATGCCCATGTCGGGCGACACCGACAAGGACTTCGCAATGATGATGAAGATGCATCACGAGCAAGCGGTTCAGATGGCCCAAGCCGAGTTGGAGGCGGGTAAGTCGCAAGAGATGAAGGCGATGGCGAGGAAGATCATCTCGGCGCAGAAGAAGGAGATCGCCGAGTTTGAGCGCTGGCTTGCCAAGTCAAAGTGACCACCTGGACGGCTCCAGCGCGCGAGGGGCGGTCGCGTCTCGGCACGCACGTCCGCTCGCGTCCCCCGAAGGCCGACGCATTCGCTGAAGGAATTTCCGATGATGGACTCAGATACTGCTCTGCCGGACCGCCCGGAACACCCCGGTCGGGCGCCCACGGCATCCCCACCGAGCACCGCGCACCACATGTCGTTGACGCCCTCTGCCGTCGATTCGGTCGAACTGAGGGATCCGGTCTGCGGGATGGCTGTCACCGATCGCTCCCCGCACGCGGTCCAGCTCGTGGACCGCCCGGTCTACTTTTGCAGCGCAGGCTGCATGGCCAAGTTCATTGCGGACCCGGCCCGCTACGAGCCCGCTGAATTGCCTGCGAGCGAGCAAGTGCAACCCACCGAAGTCTCGACAGCGCCGGGCACGGTCTTCACATGCCCGATGCACCCGGAGATTCGCCAGGACCATCCGGGCAACTGCCCCAAATGCGGAATGAGCCTCGAGCCAGAGACGCCAACGCTCGACGAAGGCGAGGACCCGGAACTGCGCAACTTCAAGCTGCGCTTCCTCTGGACTTTGCCATTGACAGTCGTCGTCACTTTTCTCGCGATGGCGGGCCATCGCTTGCAGTGGTTCGACATGGCGACGCAAAGCTGGATCGAACTGGCCCTCAGCTTGCCGATCGTCCTCTGGGCCGGCTGGCCATTTTTTGAACGCGCTGTGCAATCGGTGGTGCATCGCAGTCCGAACATGTGGACGCTGATCGGGCTGGGCACGTCAGCGGCATTCGTCTACAGCGTTGCCGCAACGGTGGCTCCCAAGGCGTTCCCCGCCACCTTCCAATCGATGGGGCGCGTGGCGGTCTACTTCGAGGCGGCCGCCGTGATCATTTCGCTCACGCTGCTCGGTCAAATCCTGGAACTTAAGGCGCGTTCGCAGACTTCGGCGGCGATCAAGTCTCTTTTGGGTCTTGCCCCGAAGACCGCGCGCAGGATCAATGCCGACGGCGGCGAAGAGGACATACCGCTCACCCATGTTCACGTCGGCGACAAGCTGCGCGTGCGCCCCGGCGAAAAGATTCCGGTCGATGGCGTGGTGGTGGAAGGCGCAAGCGCGGTCGACGAATCCATGCTGACCGGCGAGCCCTTGCCCGTGAGCAAGCGGGCCGGCGACAAGCTCATTGGCGCCACCCTCAACACGAGCGGTGCCCTGGTCATGCAATCCGAACGGGTGGGCTCGCAGACGGTGCTTGCCAGCATCGTCCAGATGGTGCTTCAGGCCCAGCGCTCCCGGGCGCCGATGCAGCGCATGGCCGATCACGTGGCAGGCTACTTCGTCATGGCCGTGATCGGTGTCGCCGCGCTCTCGTTCCTGGCGTGGGGCTTGTTCGGTCCACAGCCAAGCTGGGTCTACGGTTTGATCAACGCCGTGGCGGTGTTGATCATTGCCTGTCCATGCGCGCTGGGACTCGCCACGCCGATGTCGATCATGGTGGCCACCGGCAAGGCCGCGACGCGGGGCATTTTGTTTCGCGACGCCGCGGCCATTGAGAACTTGCGCAAGGTCGATACGCTCATCGTCGACAAGACCGGCACGCTGACGGAGGGCAAGCCGCGGTTCGAACGCGCCATTGGCGTCGGCGGTTTCGGCGAGGAGGAAGTGCTTCGCACGGCCGCGAGCCTCGATCAGGGGAGCGAGCATCCGCTGGCGGATGCAATCGTGCGGGCGGCACGCGAGCGCAAGCTGGAACTGGACACGCAGGATGGCTTTGAATCCAGCAGCGGCATCGGTGTCACCGGCGGCGTGAACGGCAGGAAGGCGGCGCTTGGAAATTCCGCCTTGATGGCACAGCTCGGTGTGGATGTCGAGACGCTCAAGCCCCAGGCCGAGGTGTTGCGCGCCGAAGGGGCGAGCGTGATGTTCCTTGCGATCGACGGGCATCTGGCGGGGCTGTTGGCCGTGTCCGATCCGATCAAAGGCACGACGTCGGAAGCCCTCGGCGCCTTGAGGGCCCACGGCATGCGGGTCATCATGGCGACCGGCGACGGGTTGACCACCGCGAAGTCCGTCGCCGCCAGGCTCGGCATCGACGAAGTGCACGGCGAAGTGAAGCCCGCGGACAAGCTCGCGCTCGTGACACGACTCCAAGGTGAAGGCTGCATCGTCGCCATGGCCGGCGACGGCATCAACGACGCGCCCGCGCTTGCCAAGGCCGACGTGGGTGTTGCCATGGGAACCGGTACGGACGTCGCCATGAACAGTGCGCAGGTGACGCTGGTCAAGGGCGATCTGCGAGGCATCGCGCAGGCGCGCGTCATCTCGGAGCAGACGATCGCCAACATGAAGCAGAACCTGGGCTTCGCCTTCTTCTACAACGCCCTTGGCGTACCGCTCGCGGCGGGAGTGCTTTACCCCCTGACGGGTTGGCTCCTGTCGCCGATGATTGCCGCGCTGGCGATGAGCCTGAGTTCTGTTTCCGTCATCTTCAATGCCCTGCGACTGCGCCGGGTAGAGAGCTGACTGCCAAGGCACCGGAACAAGGCTCGCGCTCGCCGCGTCGCATCCCGCCGGGACGCGTGTCTACCCATTTCGTCCTACAGCTTTGGCCGCTGACGGCCGCCACCCCAGGCCCACCAGGGCCAGCGCGCAAAAGGCAGCGCCGGCATGGAAGGTCGCGGATGCGCCGAGCCAGTCCCACAGCAAGCCGGCGATCATGCTGGCGACCAGCATGGCAAGGCCGCTGACCAGGTTGAAGAAGCCGAAGGCCGTGCCCCGCAGGTCCGCTGGCGCGGCATTCGCCACCATGGCGGACAACAGGCCTTGCGTCATCCCCATGTGGACGCCCCAGAGCACGACGCCGGCCAGCACCACGCCCCAGTGATTGCTGGCGGCCAGAACCAGGTCGGCCGCGATCAGTACGGCGAGGCCGAAGGCCAACATCCGAGTGTGGCTCGTGCGGTCGGACAGTTTGCCGAACGGATAGGCCGACAACGCATAGACCAGGTTCATCGCGACCATCACGAGCGGCACCAGTGCCATCGGAATGCCGCCTTGCTCGGCTCGCAGCACCAGGAATGCCTCGCTGAATCGGGCCAGCGTGAACATCGCGCCGATAAGCACCACCCACCAGTACGCGGCGCCGAGGCGCCTCAGGTTCTCACGGCGGATCGGGTTGATGCGCTTCTCGACTTGTTGATGCGCCGGCTCCTGCAGTCCGAACGCGAGCAGCGCGACGGCCATCAATCCGGGGATCACCGCGACCCAGAACACGGCCCTGAAATCATTGGCCCAGAGCAGCATCAAGCCGACGGCCAGCAGCGGCCCGAGAAAGGCCCCGAGGGTGTCGATCGACTGGCGCAGGCCGAAGGCTGCGCCGCGCAGATGCAAGGGCGTGATGTCGGCGACCAGGGCATCGCGCGGGGCCCCGCGAATCCCTTTGCCGACCCGGTCCAGCAACCGCGCCGTCAGCACGATGCCCAGGGTGGGGGCGAGCGCGAAAAGCGGCTTGGTCAGCGCACCCAGGGCGTAGCCAAACAGAGTCAGGCCCTTGCGCTTGCCGAGATAGTCGCTCAGCGTTCCCGAGAACACCTTGACGACCAGCGCCGTGGCCTCGGCCAGCCCTTCGATCAGCCCGACCGCGAAGGCGCTGGCCCCGAGGGTGGAGACCATGAACAGCGGCAGCAGGCTGTGGATCATTTCCGAGGAAATGTCCATCAGCATGCTGACGAAGCCGAGGACCCAGACACCGCTCGGAATCTGACGCAGGATCGGGAGATCAGTCATCAACTCGAAGAGGCAGGCGTTGGTCGGCGTCATCGCTGTCTTTGCATGCGATGCGCGATGCTGACGCCGGATGAATCAAGGTTGACCTACGTGTCCTAGGCATTTCAACGGCAATCGCCATGAAGGGCAGGCAAAAACCGGGGGGTCGCGGCCGCATAGCTGCGCCAAGCCTCCCCTCGCTCACGAATCAATTCCTGCTCTTCGGATCTTGCAAGCCGGACGTACATCACAACCAACAGAGGGAGCAGCAACATTGAAGGCAGCGTTGGCCAGTAAAACAGCAAGCCGAGCATGATGATGATGAGGGCGCCATATTGAGGATGCCTGATCCGGCGATACGGGCCGGTCGACGCGATCTCTTCGCGTCGCTGGGCGCGCTGCAACGCGTGCCATGCCATGGCCAGAAGCAGGAAGCCTGCGAACACAATCGCGAAGCTGAGGAAGCGCAAGGCGCCCATGTGCGGGTCGGAGGGACCCCACAGAAGCCACCAAAGGTGCCTCGCCTCGTGGCCGAACATGTCGACGTCCGGAAACGCGGCCGACAGCCATGCGCGGAAAAGAAAAATCGTGAGCGGAAAGCCGTAGACCTCGGCAAATAAAGCCGCGACGAATGCGGAGTAGGCGCCGAAGACCTTCCAGTCCGTCGCCGTAGAAGGCTTGAAGAAACTGTATGCGAATCCGACGAACACGCCCGTGTTCAAGAAGGCCAGGCTCCATTGCGCTTGGCCGCTGTCGACATCGTTCACAGATCGTCATCCGATGGATAGCGACCCTGACGGCCTCGTCGACGGTAGCGCCCATGGTGCATGACCTCGTGCATCAACGGACTGGCAACGATGAGCAGGAACGGAAGAATCCCGAACAGGTGGGCACCGTGTTCCGTGTACAGGAAGAACGCGCCGACAAGCGCCGCCACAAGAAAGGTGGCCGCGCCGGATGACCGCCAGAAGCTTGGATCATCATTCTGAAACCTCATTGCAACGCTCCGAACTGAAAATGGACAAAGGCAATGCGGCATGACAGCCCATCGCTTCGATCGTGTGTTGTTCGATCTGCCACCGAACTGGGTTCCGCGCAGTGAGGGGGAACTTTCGTCAGTGCCGATATGGAGCGCCGATTTGCTGGATACGCGGCGCTATCGAGTCGCTTTCCGTAAAACGGAAAGGGCACAGGCCAGCAAGGAAGCCAGCCGTCCGTATCACTGCCCCCGGCCATCGGGCGGACGTGTGAGTCCGACCGTGCGTAGCGGGGAATGCGATCTTCAGGTTGGCAGGGAGGGCGGACGCATCGGCCCGTCCAGATATGGCCACGGCTTCGCAAGCTCATCGTGGCTCGCGGGCGGCACGAGAGGGTGCGGCCCAAAATCAACCAGCAAGTCGCATTGCATCGCGATGGCGTTCAGGCATCCATCGAGGCTGACGTGCTGATGGGACTCGACCGAATGATCGCTTCCTATGGAGCCATCATCGTGATGATGATGAGGTGTCCCTTGCCAATGCAGCAGCGCGTGCTGCGCGCCTGAACGTGCTCCAACGAAATTGGAGAGATGGACGACCATGGAGAGTTGGCTGAATGCAAAAGCAAGCAACATCGCGAAAACGATTGCTCGTCGTCCCGATGCCAACCGCATGGCCAAGCGCGTACTCATTGTTGCATCTTAGGCCCAAGCTCCACCAATGAACAGATGGCGAAATCCGCCGCTGTGGTGTCCTTCACGGGTCGAGCCGTATCGGTGAGCCGCGTCAGTATGGGCAAGGCCCAAGCGCTGCGTTTCCGAAGTTCCGGCGTTTCGACCCCATTCGTCTTGCTTCAAGCGCCGGCACTGGCGCGCTAAACTCCCTCCACCATGACCCGCCGTCGCTCCATGCATCGTTGCGCCACCGCGTTCGTGGTGATGCTGTCGCTACTGTTTTCACAGATGGCGCTGGCTGCCTATGTCTGCCCCGGCATGGCGGACAGCCAAGGCATGGCAGAAACGATGGCCGCGGGCCAACCCTGCGAAGGCATGGACACCGAACAGCCGGTGCTGTGCCATCAGCACGCCAATGGCCCGTCGCTGTCATTCGAGCAGATCAAGGTTGCAACACCTTCGCTGCCAGCCATCGTTCAGGTGTTGGTGATGCCACTGGTGCTTGCGTCCCACGGGCACGACTTGCCGCCCCAAAGCGTTCCCGAGCTGCATCCTCCTCCCGATCCCGTTTTTCTCGCGACCCGCAGACTCCGAGTCTGAAATCTCCATCGACCGACCGGTGCTGGCGCGGCTTGTCCGCTTGCCGGCGAATACCTCGTTCGTCTTTGGAGAAGTTTCATGTTCACCCCGTTTTCGCGCGCGGCCGTTTGGGCCGCCGCACTGCTGCCTGGCTTGGCAGCGGCTGGGCCGCTGTCCTTTGACGGGGCGCTGCAATTGGCCGTCCAGCGCTCCGAGGCAGCGCGTGCTGCCCGCGCTGGCGTCCAAAGCGCCAGGGATGCCTCGGTTGCCGCAGGGCAACTTCCCGACCCCGTCTTGAGAGCAGGTATCGAAAACCTGCCCATCACCGGGCCGGATCGCTTCAGCACAACCAACGACTCCATGACCATGAAGCGCATCGGCATCAGCCAGGAATGGGTGTCGCAAGACAAACGTTCTGCGCGACAAGCCGCTGCGCAGGCGTCAACGAGCCGTGAAGCCGTTCAGGCCCAGGCTGCGATCGCCAACACGCGACTGCAGACAGCGCTCGCCTACGTCGATGCCTTCTACGCCGACGAGATCCTCAAGCTCACAACCCTGATGGAGCATCACGCCCATGAGGAGTTTGAAGCCGCGCGCGCCCGGCTGTCTTCTGCGACTGGCAGCAGCCAGGAACTGCTCCAGCTCAGCGGCGGCAAAGGCATTGCAGAAGACGATTCATCCGAAATCCGGCAGCAGCAAAGCGCTGCGCGATTGGCCTTGCAGCGCTGGATCGGCCTGAGGCCCGACGAGCTGGTGACGATGCCAGTCGAGTCCGTCCCCACGGAAGAGGTCTATGTTGCTGGCCACCCCTCGGTGGCAGCCATGCGGCAAGACCTCGAAGTGGCAAAACAGGCCGCGTCCGTGGCAAGCGCCAACCGCGACCCCAACTGGACGTGGGAAGTCGCTTATGGGCAGCGCACGGGCTATTCGGACATGGTGACGGTCGGGGTGAGCATTCCGCTAGCCATCGCACGGGGCGATCGACAGGATCGCGAAACGGCCGCCAAGCTGGCGTTGGTCGAGAAGTCCGAGGCCGAGTTGGCCGAAGCGACCCGCGCCGCCACCGCCGAATACCAGGTGCTCTCGAGCGACATCGAGCGCGTGCGGCAACGCATCGAGCGCCTTCGCGCGGGCGTCGTCACGCCTGCGGCGCAGAGAACGGCCGTCGCCACCGCGGGCTACCGTTCCAACCAGACGAGTCTGGTGACGCTGTTTGAGGCGCGGCACGCCGAGGTCGACGTGCAACGCAAGCTCCTGGCGCTTCAGCGTGAGCTGGCCAGGGCGCAGGTCCAGATGAAGTTCCGTCCCCTTTCCGGCGAGGTGTCACCATGAAACGAGCAAACGTGACGATGCTGGGCCTGGTCGCCCTCGCGCTGGTTGCTGGGGCCGCCTTCTATGTTGGCCGCACAACGGTGCAGTCCGCACCTGGCGCGTCCATGACGCCAGGGACCACGCCCGGCAACGATGGCCGCAAGGTCCTCTACTGGCACGACCCGATGGTGCCCGGCCCACGCTTCGACAAGCCCGGCAAGTCTCCGTTCATGGACATGCAGCTGGTGCCGATGTATGCAGACAGCCAACCAACCAGTTCGGGCGTGACGATCAGCCCCGGCGTGCAGCAAAACCTGGGCATCCGCTATGCCACCGTGCGCCGGGCCGATGTCTCGTCGTCCTTCGACGCCATCGGCACCGTGCAGTTCGACGAGCGCTTGAATGTGGCGGTCCAGACGCGCGTTGCCGGCTACGTCGAGCGCCTTTCGGTGCGCGCGCCGATGGAGCGGGTGCGCAAGGGCCAGGCCCTGGCGACCATCTTCGCGCCGGAGTGGCTGGGACCGCAGAACGAGCTGATTGCACTCCAGCGCGCCGGCGTTTCCCCTGACCTCGTCGTGGCTGCGCGCGAGCGAATGCGGGCCATGTCGAATCCCGGGCGAACTCATCCGCCAGAGCGAGAAGGCCGGCGTGGCGCAAGCACGCTTTGTGCTGACGGCGCCGGTCAGCGGGGTCATTGCGGAACTGGGCGTGCGCGAAGGCGTGGCCGTCGCGTCCGGCGTGACCCTGTTTCGGATCGCCGGGCTCGAGAAGGTTTGGGCAACCGCAGAGATCCCCGAAGCACAAGCGTTGCGGCTTGCGGCAGGCCAGAAAGTGCAAGCCGCGTTGCAGGCGGATTCTTCACAGACCTTTGCCGGCGAACTGAAGGAAATCCTTCCGGAGATCAGCAGTTCCACACGCACGATCAAGGCGCGCTTCGAAGTCGACAACGCGCAGGGAAGGCTCACTCCCGGCATGCTGTTGCGGCTCCAGGTGGGGGGTGCCAAGAGCTCACGCCTGCTCGTGGCCTCGGAGGCGGTCATTCGCACAGGCAAGCGCTCGGTCGTCATCGTTCAAAAGGAAAGCGGAGCCTTCGAGCCGCGCGAGGTGTCGCTCGGCGCAGACCTGGGTGACGACATCGAGGTGGTCCAGGGGCTGGCCGAGGGCGAGCGAGTCGTAGCAAGCGGGCAATTCCTGATCGACTCCGAAGCCAGGCTGCGATCGGTGCTGGGGAACCTGGCTGCAAGTGCGGCTCCATCCCCGACCGCGTCGGGATCCCCTGCTTCGTCGACGCCGGCGACCACCGGAACATCGCATCGTGCGCAGGGCAAGGTCGAAAGGGTCGAAGCGGACGGCATCACCATTTCGCATGGCCCCGTCGCCTCGCTGAAGTGGCCCGCCATGACCATGGGCTTTTCCAGGCCAACGCCGGGCGCCTTTTCTGACGTCAAGCCAGGCGACACGGTTCGTTTTGAGTTCAGCGAAGGCGGGCCACTGGGTTACGAGCTGCTCTCGGTCGAACGCCTTCAACCGGCGGCAAAGCAATGATCGCGGCCCTCATCCGGTGGTCGGTCGGCAACCGGTTCCTCGTATTGATCGCCACCTTGTTCGTCGTGGCGGCAGGCCTGTGGTCAGCGGCCCGGACGCCGCTCGATGCGCTACCGGACCTGTCGGATACGCAGGTGATCATCCGCACACCCTTTCCCGGCAAGGCGCCGCAGGTGGTTGAAGACCTGGTCACCTATCCGCTGACGACAACGATGTTGAGCGTGCCCGGCGCGAAGACCGTGCGCGGCTACTCGTTCTTCGGCGATTCCTTCGTGTATGTGCTGTTCGACGACAAGACCGATCCCTACTGGGCGCGCTCGCGGGTCGTTGAATACCTCAACCAGGTGCAAGGCAGGCTTCCGGCCGGCGCCAGCGCCTCGTTGGGCCCGGACGCGACGGGCGTGGGCTGGGTCTACGAGTACGCGCTGGTCGACCGCACCGGCAGCCGGGACCTGGGTCAACTGCGCGCGCTCAACGACTGGTTCCTCAAGTTTGAGTTGAAAACCGTGGCCGACGTGGCGGAGGTGGCCAGCATCGGCGGCATGGTGCGCCAGTACCAGGTGGTGATCGACCCGGATCGCATGCGTGCGCTCGGCATCACGCAAGCGAGCGTGGTGCAGGCCTTGCAGAAAGCCAATCAGTCCAGCGGAGGCTCCGTCGTCGAACTTGGCGAAGCCGAATACATGGTCCGATCCCGCGGCTACCTGCGATCGCTGGAAGACTTTCGCTCCATTCCCGTGTCGATCTCAGGCGCCACGCCGGCGCTGTTGCGCGACGTGGCGACGGTTCAGATCGGGCCCGAGATGCGGCGCGGCATTGCCGAACTGGATGGGGAAGGCGAGGTGGCCGGCGGTGTGGTCGTCATGCGCTCCGGCAAGAACGCACGCACCACCATCGAGGCGGTGAAAGCGAAGCTGGAAACGCTGAGGACG
This sequence comes from Variovorax rhizosphaerae, assembly GCF_037889975.1. Taxonomy (NCBI): domain Bacteria; kingdom Pseudomonadati; phylum Pseudomonadota; class Betaproteobacteria; order Burkholderiales; family Comamonadaceae; genus Variovorax; species Variovorax rhizosphaerae. The sequence continues at coordinate 247,021 of NZ_JBBKZT010000013.1, forward strand.
AGCCTGCCTGCGGGCGTCGAAATCGTGCCGACCTATGACCGGTCGCTCCTCATCGATCGCGCGGTGGACAACCTGCGCGCCAAGCTGGTCGAGGAGTTCATCGTCGTGGCGCTGGTGTGCGCCGTTTTCCTGTTCCATCTGCGCTCGGCGCTGGTCGCGGTGGTCGCGCTGCCCATTGGCGTGCTGGCCGCATTCATCGTCATGCACTGGCAGGGTGTCAACGCCAACATCATGTCTCTGGGCGGCATTGCCATTGCCATCGGTGCCATGGTCGATGGCGCCGTCGTGATGGTCGAGAACGTGCACAAGCACATCGAGGCCTTCGAGACACGGCATGGACGGCAGCCCGATGGCTTCGAGCGATGGCAACTCGTTTCCGATGCGTCGGTGGAGGTCGGGCCGGCCCTGTTTTTCTCGCTGCTGGTGATCACGCTGTCTTTCGTGCCGGTGTTCTCGCTGGAGGCACAGGAAGGCCGGCTGTTTGCGCCCCTGGCATTCACCAAGACCTACGCCATGGCGGCAGCGGCAGGCCTCTCGGTGACGCTGATTCCGGTGCTGATGGGCTACCTCATTCGCGGTCGAATCCCGCATGAGGCGGCGAATCCGGTCAATCGCTTGCTCATGGCGGCATACCGGCCAGCGCTCGAATGGGTGTTGCGCTTTCCGAAGTCGACGCTGATGCTGGCGGGCGTACTGCTTGCGTTGACGGCGGTGCCGATGGCGCGCCTGGGCGGCGAGTTCATGCCGCCGCTGGATGAAGGCGACCTGCTCTACATGCCGTCTGCCCTGCCGGCGCTTTCGGTGTCGAAGGCGGCGCAACTGTTGCAGCAGACCGATCGCCTTATCAAGACGGTGCCCGAGGTGGCACGAGTGTTCGGAAAAGCCGGCCGTGCGGACTCGGCCACCGACCCGGCGCCGCTGGAGATGTTCGAGACCACCATCCAGTTCAAGCCCAAGGATCAATGGCGCGCCGGCATGACGCCAGACAAGCTGGTCGAGGAACTGGATCGCGCCGTCAAGGTGCCGGGATTGTCGAATGTGTGGGTGCCTCCCATCCGCAACCGCATCGACATGCTGGCCACGGGAATCAAGAGTCCCGTGGGTGTGAAGGTGGCAGGAGCCGACCTGGCCACTATCGATTCGCTGACCACACAGATCGCAGCGTCGGTCAAGAACGTGCCGGGCGTCTCGTCCGCGCTCGCCGAACGATTGAACGGCGGGCGCTACATCGATGTCGATGTCGATCGACTGGCTGCGGCACGTTTCGGGCTCTCAATGACGGATGTTCAGTCCGTTGTATCCACCGCCATCGGCGGCGACAACGTCGGCGAAGTCATCCAGGGGCGGGAGCGCTATCCGATCAACGTGCGCTACCCGCGCGAGATCCGGGACTCGCTGGAAGGTTTGCGGCAGCTGCCTTTCGTGACCGACAGGGGGGCGACCGTGCTGCTGCAGGATGTCGCCAGGATCCACATCGAGGACGGCCCACCCATGCTGCGCAGCGAAAACGCACGGCCCTCAGGCTGGGTGTATGTCGATGTGCGCGGGCGGGATCTTCGTTCGGCGGTCACGGACATGCAAGCCGCGGTGGCGCAGGCCGTGAAGATGCCGGCCGGTTACGCCGTCTCGTGGTCCGGCCAGTTCGAATACCTTGAACGTGCAACCGAGCGCCTGAAGCTGGTGATTCCCGTCACGCTGGCTGTCATCTTTGTGCTGCTCTATCTGCTCTTCAAATCGTTCGCGGATGCGGCCCTTGTCATGGCTGCGGTTCCGTTCTCGCTGATTGGAGGCTTCTGGCTTGTGCGGGCGATGGGGCACTCGGTTTCCGTGGCCACGGCGGTGGGCTTCATCGCGCTGGCCGGGGTTGCCGCCGAATTCGGAGTGGTGATGCTGGTCTACCTGAAGAATGCGCTCGCTCGGCGCCTCGCGGCCGGTGAAGCGATGAACGACGAGACCCTGCTGGCCGCCATACGGGAAGGGGCCGTCCTGCGTGTGCGGCCGAAGGCCATGACCGTTGCCGTGGTGATGGCGGGCTTGTTGCCCATCCTTTGGGGCAGCGGCACGGGCTCGGAGGTGATGACGCGCATCGCCGCGCCCATGGTGGGCGGAATGGTCACCGCGCCGCTGCTCAGCATGCTCGTGGTGCCTGCGGCCTGGTATCTGCTGCATCGTCGCAAGAACGTTGCCGCGCCTGCCTTCAATCCGATTCCCCCAACTTCAGGAGCACTTGAATGAAACCCCTGCATGTTCTTGCGATCCCACTGCTCGCCGCCAGTCTCGTTGCCCAAGCCCAGTCCAAACAGCCGAACATGCCGATGCCCATGAAGGAGCCCGCGCAAAGCCAGAATACCTCGAACGCGCTGACCGATGCGGTGGTTCAGAGAATCGAAGCCGCTGCGGGCGAGGTTGTGCTCAAGCACGGCGATATTCCGAATCTCGCGATGCCGCCGATGACGATGGCCTTCGATGCGGACAAGAAGACGCTCAGCGGCTTGAAGGTCGGAGACAAGGTGCGCTTTCATGCCGAGATCGTTGATGGAAGGCCGAAGCTGACGCGGGTCGAACATGTTCGATAGCGGCGCTCTCCATCAAGAGTTGGCTCGTCTCTTCGATTGATCATCCCCCATCCGAAGAGTGTCAGCCTCAATGAAGAGCACCCGTCAGCGCACAGAAACGGATCAGGGATGAGGCTGACCGATCAGGCTGGAGGAAGCGTCAGAACCGCGTCGGCGATGGCCTCGATTCCCGTGTCGGAAAGATCAGTCGCAGCGATGCGGCGGCGCGCCTCCCATTTCGCAAAATGACGCGCCTGCGAGCGTGCGTAGTGCGGGTCGTAGTGCAGGCGCATCAGTTCCTCGAACAGAGGTGACAACGCATGCGTGCGCGCCCATCCTTGCCAGCGCGCAACCGTCTCCTTGCCCTGCATTTCCTTGAGCATCCCGAGCTGCGTCGCAAGCGATTCGCCGTTGTCGCCAAGGTAGGCGTAGTCGCGCAGCAGGTAGTCGAGCCGCGCCTCAGGCGTGGCGACCACTTCAATGCAATTGCCTCCGCGCATCCGCTCCACCAATGGGATCGGCAGCGAGATGCGCCCGATGCGCGCGCTTTCGCCTTCGACATACACCGTGCGCTCCAGATCAAACGGCTTCAATACCGTTGCCAGTTGCGTTTCGAAAGCCTTCTGCGAGGGCTGTGGCACGCCCGGTAGCGCGCCCAGCAATGAGCCCTTGTGCCGCGCCAATCCTTCGAGGTCCAGCACCTGCTCACCGCGCGCCGCGAGCGCCTGCAACACGCGCGTCTTGGCGCTGCCGGTGGCGCCGCAAATCACCTTGAGCCTGAGCCGGGGAATACACGCGGCCAACCGATCGATTACGTCATGCCGGAAGCTCTTGTAGCCACCGGCGAGAATTGGTTCCAGCCGCATGCGCAACAAATCGCTCGACCTGATTCGACGCGTGGCGGGCGACCGGCCAAGCCATGTGAATTGCGGTCATTGGAATCCCTTGACCTTGCCATCGTGGCAAGGTTGACACTCCGCCCCTGAACTCGGCCTTTCGTTGATCCGGGTCGATTGCTATCTTCCGGATCCGGAATTTGGGGCGTCGGGCTTGGGGCGAAGCACCCTCGCGTTTGCAACCAGAGCACCAGAGCGATCCGATGGGATCAGAAGCGTGCTTGCCGTCAGTGATTCGTGCCGCTGTCGATCATCGACCTGACCTTTCCAGAAAGCGCTTCCAAGTCGAAAGGCTTCGTGATCACGGACATTCCGTGTTCGAGAAACCCGTTGCCCACGATGGCGTTCTCCGCGTAGCCAGTGACGAAAAGCACCTTTAAAGCGGGGCGACGCAGTCGCGCCGTCTCAGCCAGTTGGCGACCGTTCATGCCACCAGGCAGCCCGACGTCGGTCAGTAGCAGATCGACCTTGCGTTCAGTATTCAGGATCCGCTGGGCCTCTGCGCCGTTCGACGCCTGCAAAACCGCATAGCCCTGGCCCGAAAGTACCTCCGCGACCATCGTGCGAATGACATCCTCGTCTTCCACCACGAGCACGCACTCGCCGTCGGAGTGCGCGGCGATGTTCTCCACGGCCACGCGAGTCTGCTCTTTCCCTGCGGCCCCGATGAGCTTTGGAAAATACAGGCACATCGTCGTGCCGCGACCGACCTCCGAATAGACACGAACTTGGCCGCCCGACTGGCGCACGAAGCCGTAGACCATGGACAGCCCGAGTCCTGTGCCTTGCCCCATCGGCTTCGTGGTGAAAAACGGATCGAACGCCCGCGCGATCGTCTGCGGCGTCATGCCGCATCCAGTGTCGGAAACGCACACGGACACATACTGCCCGGACGGCAAATCCCTCTCGCTGGCCGTCGCGTCGTCCAACCACTTGTTCGCCGTCTCTACGGTGATGCGACCGCCTTGCGGCGCCATCGCATCGCGCGCGTTGATGCACAGATTCAGCAAGGCGTTCTCTAGCTGAGACGCATCGACCTTGGTCACCCAGAGCCCGCCAGCGCCGACCACCTCGACACTCACCGACGGCCCAACCGTCCTGCGAATGAGGTCCTCGAGATTGCTCACCAGACGGTTGACATCCGTCGGCTTCGGATCGAGCGTTTGGCGACGCGAAAACGCCAGCAGACGCTGCGTCAGCGACGCCGCGCGCTTGACTGCATCCTGGGTCATGCCGACATAGCGCTGCACGTTGTCGAACCGCCCTTCCAGCAACCGCTTCTCCAATACCTGCAAGCTGGTGCTCATGGCCGCCAGCAGATTGTTGAAGTCGTGCGCGATGCCGCCCGTCAACTGACCAATGGCCTCCATCTTCTGGCTCTGGCGATAGCGCTCCTCGATCTCCATCAACGCGTCCGTGCGCTCCTTCACCTTTTGCTCAAGCGTCTCGTTGATGGTGCGCAGGCGCGATTCGCTGGCCTGGAGTTCGAGGGTGCCGCGTGCCCGCTCCACCGCAAGTCGCGTGCGCAGGGCGATGTCCCGCATGAAAGCCGTCTCGGCCCCCGTCCACGCCCTTGGCTCGGCATGGTTGACGAACAGTACGGCGACCAGTCGACCTTGTTCGACAACCGGGACGTTCATGAAAGATCGAGCGCTCCGACTCTCCAGCGCGGCCGCGGCGGGAGCCGTTCTCGGATCCTGGCGTACATCCCCGATGTTGATGAACTCGTTCTTCTTGAGGCTGTCGATGAACGAGCCGTACTCGCGCAGTGGCGTCACGCCTGCAAGCGTCTCGACCCCTTCGGAGGTCCAGTCGCGATCCACGTGCAGTGTCTCGGTCACCGGGTCGATCGTCCCGTAGCCCACCCGGCTCACGCGAAGGGTCTCGCCGAGGACGCGGCAGG